>JAEESO010000007.1 GCA_016286385.1 Bacteroidales bacterium
ATTCTTTCTGAGAAGGCTTCGTTTAACTTCCCCGGAGATCATAAGGCATGGGTTCCCTACGTTAATCCCGGCAGGAAACTCGGAGACCAGTTTTTCAGTTCATTCGAGAACCTTTATTCATTCATCGGCCTGTCGGAATGGGAAAGTGGCAGACTTGCCTTTCTGCCCATTACCGTGAACGGCTCCGGTGGCGTTAAACTCTGCATTACGGAAACTGACCTCCGGAACTATCCGGGAATGTACCTTTCCAATCCGGATGACGGCAAGGGCCTGCAAGGTGTATTTGCCCCTTATCCCAAGGAAATCCAGCAGGGAGGTCACAATATGCTGCAGGGTATTGTCACTGCGCGCGAAGACTATATATATAAATGTTCGGAGGGAGAACCCCTTCCCTGGAGAATAGTTGTTATTGCGCGGGAGGACAAGGACCTGGCAGATAATGACCTTGTCTGGAAACTGTCGGCACCTGCCGAAGGTGATTTCTCCTGGGTGCGGCCTGGCAAGGTGGCCTGGGACTGGTGGAACGACTGGAACATCACCGGCGTGGATTTCCCTTCAGGGGTAAACAACGACACCTATAAGTATTACATTGACTTTGCTTCGGCAAACGGCATTGAGTACGTCATCCTGGACGAAGGCTGGGCGGTGAACAAGAAGGCCGATTTGTTCCAGGTGGTCCCGGAAATTGACCTGCCGATGCTCAGCAATTACGCCATCGAACGTGGTGTAAGGCTTGTCCTCTGGGCTGGATACTGGGCATTTAACAAGGATATGGAAGCCGTGTGTGAGCATTATTCAAAGATGGGTATAGCGGGGTGGAAAATCGATTTCATGGACAGGGACGACCAGCCCATGGTACAGTTTTATGAGAAGGCGGCGCGTACGGCGGCCAAATATCACCAGTTCGTGGATTTTCACGGCGCCTTCAAGCCTTCGGGCCTTACCCGCACATGGCCCAATGTCCTTAACCATGAAGGCGTAGCCGGCCTTGAGAACATGAAATGGGCCAAGGCCGACTGGGATGAGGTTACCTACGATGTCACCATTCCTTTCGTCCGTCTTGTGGCCGGTCCGGCAGACTATACGCAAGGGGCAATGCGGAACGCTGCCAAGGGACATTATACCCCTGTCAACAGCGAGCCCATGAGCCAGGGCACTCGTTGCCGCCAGCTGGCTGAGTACGTGGTGTTTGACGCTCCTTTCACTATGTTGTGCGACTCTCCATCGGCCTATATGAAAGAGCCGGAATGTACATCCTTCATAGCCTCTATCCCAACGGTGTGGGATGAGACTATAGCCATCGATGGACGCATCGGGGAATATGCGGTGATGGCTCGACGAAGTGGCTCCAAGTGGTATGTGGCTGCCATGACAGACTGGACCGCCAGGGATATTACCATCCAACTGCCGGCCCCGGCAACATCGGCCACACTATGGAAGGACGGCGTCAACGCCCATCGCAACGGACAGGATTATAAAAAGGAAACAATCAGTATAGAATCAGACACCGTTACAGTGCATCTTGCACCAGGGGGCGGTTGTGTTTTAGTTTTTTAGCTTATGAAAAGACTTGTTCTTGTAGTATTGTCATTGGGCTTCGCCCTTGGGATCCATGCTCAGGATGCCCCTGACTATGTGTTTACCGAAGCTTCCGACCTGACGCTTATCGGCAAACTTATGAATACGCCCAATCCCTATCACAGGGTGGATACGGTGGTGTATAAGGGATTTACCTCCCATGAGAACTTCCAGGTGAGATGCCCGGCAGGGCTTGCGGTTGCTTTCCGGACGGATTCTCCATCTATCCATATTCGCCATACCGGAAACTTCTCACATAGGAGTAGTTCTACCACGGGACATGCCCAGCACGGTTATGACCTCTATATTAAAAAGAACGGCAAATGGGTTTGGGCTATCAGCCGTGGCGTCAATCTGGATGATCCTGAAAAAGAAATCAGCCTTATCCGTTATACGGGAAACTCAATGAAGGAGTGTCTTCTGTACCTTCCCATATATAGTGAACTTTCATCTTTGAAGATTGGCGTAGAGGAAGGGTGCGTTTTGGAAGCAATTGACCCTCCCTTCCGTCATAGGGTGGCCATATACGGATCCAGTTTTACCCAGGGCATCTCTACATCACGTGCAGGAATGTCATATCCGGACCAGTTTACCCGCCACACCGGCATCCAGATGCTCCCCCTTGGATGTAGCGGCAACTGCAAGATGCAGCCGTATTTTGCAGATGTCCTGGCCGATGTGGAGGCCGATGCCTATGTCTTTGACACCTTCTCCAATCCAAATGTGAAAACAATCAAGGAGCGTCTTTTCCCGTTCATTGAACGGCTTCAGGCCGCACATCCAGGTAAGCCGCTGATATTCCAGCAAACGATAAGACGGGAGAACCGTAACTTCTGCTCTCATCACGAAGCCAATCAGTCCGGGGTCCAGCACGTGGCCGATTCCCTGATGAAGATTGCCGTTAAACGCTACAGTGACGTCTATTATATCCAGCCGGAAAGTGACGACGGTTCACACGAATGGTCTGTGGACGGCATCCATCCCGGCGACTACGGCTATTACCTCTGGGCCCGCTCAATTGAAAAACCTATCCTTAAGATCTTGAGGAAATACGGTATTAAATAATGAATAAAGCGTCTATTCTAACAGTGTTGGTGATCTCGCTCTTCTCCTGCGGGCAGAAGGCCGATGTTTATACACTTCATTCCGGGGACATTACATTAACGGTCACAAATTACGGCGCTCGTGTTATGTCTTTGCGGACTCCATATAAGAATGGCGTCCTTGAGAACATTGTTGTAGGGCACAAGACCGTGGAGGAGTGTGGGAGACTGCCCAGAACTTAGGGTAGAATATGCTGACAAGTACTGCCGTCATCTCGGAGGAGGTGGCGGCAGTACTCTTCTGGAAACCGGTAAGTTGGTGTCGTCTATCATAGACTAACACTCCAGTCATATACCGGACGAACTGAAATGTGTAATCCGTCTGTGTCTATCTCTTCAAAATCGTGATCTGTCAGTAGAAGTAAGTCTTGACATCCGGTCGCCTTTGCGGCCATCAAGAGGCCGTTGATCTCACGCTTCCTGGTTTTCGGAGCCGAGATGTCATACGATACCTGTATCGCCTGTAGCACCTTGTTGTTCTTACACAGTACAAAATCGCATTCCCAGTTCCTTTCGTTCATGTAGTATACATCCATCCCCTCCATTTTGCAGTGGCGTACCAGTTGTCCTAGCACTATGGTCTCCAGCCTGTGTCCCAGGTTCTCGCCTGCAAACGCGTTCTCACGTTCGCTCATCATTGCCACATCTACCGCATATACCTTTTCCTGAACCGACCGCACACGGCTTTTCTGCGAGTATTTTGGAACTCCGATCAGCATATATGCCTCCTTCAGATAATTCACGTAGTTGCGCGCCGTATGCTCCGACTTGAAGTGGAACAGCCCTGCCAAGTCCTTGATAACCACAATTGCCGGTGATACGTTCAACAGGTGGTGTGCCATCTTCTCAAATGCCGCCTTGTAGGCAATCTGGTAGCGCTGCTCGATGTCACGCTTCAGGATGTTTTCCACCAGCGTGCTAACGTATGAACGACTGTCTTCCATTATCAACAGTTCCGGGAACCCGCCCTGCTTCAGATACTCGTCGAAGGCAGCCCTACGGAACGCCTCCGCCTTCGTGGTCTTCCGTGTCATGTCCACACCTTTCATTTCGCAGTATTCAGCAAACGAGAACGGGTACAGCGCAATCTCCTTGTTTCTGCCAGTAAGGTGCGTAGCCAACTCGCCGCTCAGCAGTTTTGCGTTCGAACCCGTTATTACCACCTTCATTTTCTTTCTGAGCATACGGTTCACGAACAGATGCCAGCCATCAACGTTCTGTATTTCGTCCAAGAACAGGCAATTGAAGTCGCCGTAAATCTTGTAAAGCACCTCCAGCACATCGTTCAGTTGATCCGAGCCCATGCCTTCCAGGCGTTCATCATCAAAGTCCGCATATGCATACTTGATGCCAGCTTCATGTAGCGCCTGGTAGCACATCGTTGACTTGCCGCAACGTCTGACGCCTATCACACACTGTGCCTGCGTGCTCTTCAGGTCCACTCGTTTCTCTTCCTTGCGGTGGCAGAGTTTCTCTTCATCCTCCAACTCCAACTCTTCCTGTTGCTCGGTGAGTACATACTCCAGCACCTTCTTGTCTATCAGCCTGATTTCTTGTTTCTTCTTCATCTTTAACGATATTTTTACTGTTCCAAAGGTACGAAATATTCTTTAAAACGCGCTATTTTACCAAAAAACCATCGGTTAAAACGCGCTATTTTGCAGAAATTATTGTTTTAAAACGCGCTATTTCGCAAAATTTCACTGGCTAAAACGCACTAAGCATTACAACAAATTATCGAATTTGGCCATAGCCTCATCCTTGGCGGAATCCACTATGTCTATGTAGGGCTTCATGGCCTTATAGTCACTGTGCCCTGTCCATTTCATGACGACACTGGGGGATATTCCCATAGAGAGAGCGTGCACAATGAAAGTACGCCTGCCGGTATGAGTGCCTACTAGCTCCCACTTGGGGTGAACCTCATCCTTGCGAGTGCTCCCTTTATAGGTGGTAATACGGATGGGCTCATCTATACCAGCAAGTTGGCACAGTTCTTTTAGAGAGCGGTTCATGGCCTGGTTGGTGTAGCTGGGGAGGGCCCGGTTGCCGGGAAATGGGACATCCTTGTATTTTTCCAGAATGGCCAGGGCGTTTTTGTTCAGTTTGATGGAAACACTGTCTCCGGTTTTGATGGTGGTCACTTCTATGTGTTCGCCTTTGACATCGGTCCTGCGGAGATTATCGGCATCGGAGTGGCGGAGGCTTGTTAGACAGCAGAAGAGGAAGATGTCACGGACAGGCTCCAGACGCGGCGTCCCGCTTAGATCCAGATCCCGAATTCTGGCAAGTTCGTCCTTAGTGAGATAAATGACTTTGTTCTGCGTCTGCTTCAGGGTGGGTTTGAAAGTCTTGAAGGCCGGATTCACCGCATAGCCGCTGTCCCTGGCCCAGCGCAGGAACCAAGTGAGGTACTCAAGCTTCTTCCTTATAGTGGTGTTATTGAGGCCGATGCGGACTGGCTTCTTCTCTTTCTTGTCCTCTTCCTTATCCTTTTTAGTGCGCGCGGGATAAACTACCTTTTCATCGCGCAGGTAGCCGACGAAACCTGTGAGCACATTTTCATCGAGTTTGGAGAGTTTTACTTTTGGGCAGAAACTCATAAGATCGGCCCGTATGGCGGCCATTTTGTCGAAGGTAGCCTCCGTCCAGGCGTTTTTCTCGCCGCATTTTTTAGTAAACTCATCAAAGACAGAGAAGAGATCTGGCTCTTTAGGCTTTATTACATTTTTCTTCGGCTCAGGCTCAGGGCGTTTGGGCAGAATTCCCGCCATACGTTCCTTGAATGAGGCCTGAACTTCCGACGGGGTGGGAATTATACCATTCACTTCATAGTACTGGAATACCATATCAATAACGTCCTTGTATTTCCAAAGTTCATCATTGATGGTTGCGGTCGTTTCGCCCTTCGGCCCCTTGTAGCCAGGACGTACCAACTCTTTCTCTTCATCCCAGGCGTCCAGGGAAGTAATCTGGCATCCTGTGCCAAAATCAATTCGCTGGCTATTGAATGTCACTCTCAGTCGGATTTGGTACTTGTCCTTATTCTTTCCATAGGCGAAAAGTTTGAATGCCGCATTGCGTTTAATTTTCATCTTTCGGTTCCTCCAGAACTCTAAATCGTATCCCAAAAATATCCCAAAAACAGTAGGAGTCAAAAAACCCCACTTGCAAAGATACGCAATAGAAACCATTATAACAAGGGTTTCTGGAGGGTCCCGTGCTTTTAATTCGAATCCGCTCACCTCCACAGAAAAAGGATCCCAAGTTTTGGGATCCTTTTTCTGTGGAGGTAATATTTGTTTAATAACTATTGAAGGGGCTGCGCCCCCTCAAACACCCCCTTGTCGGCCTTCGGCCTCCGAAAAAAAATATCTAAAAACTATCTTTTGTCAACTATCGTGGCATTGGGGTAGAGGGAAGGGTCGAAGGTTACATCGGCCTCATCTACGCCCTTTGCAAAATCTCTGAAGGTGACGGTGACACCGTGCTGGGTGATTGAAGTGCGGACGGGAAGGAAAGTGGTCTTGGAAACGGCCAAATCCATCTTTTTGGGGTCGTCCTTATTGGTGTTGGTCTTGGACTTGGTGCACACGAAGTACCAGGCGCTGTCATCTTCCTTCTTGAGTTTGACGTCATAGCCTTCAGTGACACCCTCGAGTGCGCTCATACTGTCGTCGGAGCTGGATTTAGAGGCCTTGGCATTGGTTATGGTGATTTCATTCTTATTGACATCATACTCCCAGTCCGTGACAGAGTCGGACCAGAGGATGCTCTTTTCTCCCTTTACATTCACAAGGGCCTTGGTCTTGTCCCCACGCGTATACATATTGGTGGAATAAGAGCCCAGGATGGGAATCTTTAATTCCATAACCATGGAGAAGCCATTGCTGTCAAGGGTGGCAAGTTCCGCATCCATCCTGGCAAGGATTTCTTCGTTGGTCTGGGCAAATAGTGCGGTTACGGCAAAAAGCGATGCAATTGTAAGGAGAAATCTTTTCATATAATCTGATGTTTTTTACGGGGTACAAATATACAAATTTATTGGCCGATTTTTTTGTATCTTTGTTGGTGCATAAAACAATCGTATGAAAAAGTTATCCTTAATAGTTTTCTTTGCTTGTCTTGCACTTGGATGCAGTTCAAAGCCCAAGGTCAAATATGTGTTCTATTTCATTGGTGACGGCATGGGCATTAACCAGGTTATGGCTACTGAGCAGTACAACAAAGCAACAGGAAACGGTCCAGATGTAATCAATTTCACCCAGTTCCCCGTCCGGAATTTCATTACCACCGTATCCGGGAATTCGGTGGTGACAGATTCTGCGGCAGGGGGCACGGCGCTTGCCTCTGGCGTAAAGACATACAACAGCGCAGTCGGCGTGGACCTGGACGGCAATCCAGTATCCTGTATCACGGAGTGGGCCAGCGAAGCCGGTTACGGTACAGGAATCATCACAACCGTGGGAATCAATCATGCCACTCCGGCCTGTTTTATCTCTCACACCTCCGTCCGGGGGAATTACGAGGATATCTCCACCCAGTTCATGTCGGCCCCAGTGGACTTTGCAGCCGGCGCCGGTTTCATTATGAACAGGAGAACGGAACGCACTCCTGAGTATTATGAAAAAATGGCCGAAGATTCCGGAATTACCATTCTGAGGGGGCCTGAATTTGACGGCGTTGAGGATATTGACGGCCGTGTCCTGTGCCTAAGCGGCAAGCAACAGGAGAATCTTTCTTGTGCAATTGACCGTAAGGAGGGTGACACCCAGCTCTCTGATTTTGTGAAAGCGGGTATTGCATATCTTGAAAAGCACTTTGGCAAGAAAGGCTTCTTTGTGATGATTGAGGGAGGAATGATAGACTGGGCCTGCCATGGAACGGATGCGGCAACGGCCTTCCAGGAACTTACTGATATGGCTTATTCCGTGGATATTGCACTGGAATTCCTTAACCGTCACCCCAAAGAAACCCTCATCGTTATCACTGCAGACCACGAGACCGGTGGCCTTATGATAGGCTCTGGAAAATACGAGACCCACCCCGAGCGCCTTGCTTTCCAGAAAGCATCGGCTCCCGTAATTACAGATATGTTCCGTGAAGAATTCTTCCCCGAGGAAGAACCCTATGAGACCCCGTCATGGGAAGATGTTAAGGAATTTTTTGCCGATAAACTTGGCCTTTGGGACAAGGTGGACGTTTCCTCAAAGGATGAGGCTGCACTTAAGGAAGTGTACAACAAGACCTTCGGCAAGGGCGGCAACAGAAACCTTTCTTCCGAGAATCTGTACTCTGTGAACTACAAGATTGTGGATGAGGCGGTTAAATGCCTTGACCGTGCAGCCGGCTACCGTTTCAGTTACGGCTCACACTCCGGTTCTCCCGTGGGGCTATACGTCACCGGTGCAGGCCACGAGGCATTCCGTGAGGTAAGGGACAACGCTGAGATTGCCCCTCTAATTGCAAAACTTGCCGGATACCGGAAATAGCCCTGGCACGTAATTCCCTAATTTACAGTCATTTAATGAAAGTCGGGTGCACCTGCAGGTGCACCCGACTATTTATAAATCAGTGAGTGTTAGGTACTTACGTGACAGGGGATTAAGCGGTTTGTTTCTGCGGATCTTTGAACAGGATCCAGAAGAGGATGGCAACCACAAGGGCGTAACCTGCAAAGATGTACCAGGCGTTGGGCCAGGTGGCGGGGTTCTCGAACACGCCCACTGAATCCACTACGGCGCCGGCAGCAAGGGTGCCGATAGTTGCGCCGAAGCCGTTGGTCATCATCATGAACAGTCCCTGTGCGCTGGAGCGGATGTCCACTGCGGCGTTCTGCTCAACGTAGAGGGAACCGGAGATGTTGAAGAAGTCAAATGCCATACCGTACACGATGCAGCTGAGGATGAACAGCAGTACGCCGGGCATGGCGGGATTTCCAAGGCCGAACAGGCCGAAGCGCAGCACCCAGGCGAACATTGATATGAGCATCACCTTCTTGATGCCGAACTTCTTCATGAAGAAGGGGATAAGGAGGATGCAGAGGGTCTCTGAAGCCTGTGAGATGGCTATGAGTGCGTTGGAGTTCTTGACGGCGAAGGTGTCGGCATAGGCCGGATTGGCGGCAAAGGAACCAAGGAAGGTATTGGCATAACCGTTAGTGATCTGTAAGGAAGCGCCCAGTAGCATTGAGAATATGAAGAAGATGGCAAACTGGCCGTCCTTGAAAAGGGTGAAGGCCTTAAGGCCGAATGCCTCTGCAAAGGACTGTTTGCCACCTGCCTTGTTCACGGGGCATGACGGCATTGTGAGTGAATAGGCGCACATCACAAGCGACAGGATGCCGGAAGAGAGCAGCTGGGTGAAGGTTTCCTGCATACGGACTCCCTTAATGGAAAGGAAGTTAGTGAGGAGCATGCTGCAGATAAAGCCGATGGTTCCAAACACACGGATGGGCGGATAGTCCTTCACGGGATCCATCCCTTCACCTGCCAGGGCATTGTAAGCCACGGAATTCACAAGGGCGATTGTGGGCATGAAGAACGCCACGCTGAGGCTGTACAGGACAAACAGGGGAGCGAACTCCACCACGCTTCCCGCCATCATGCAGTAAGCGCCCGCACCAATCATGAAGATGCCGGCAAGACCGTGGCACAGGGCCAGGACCTTCTGGGCTTCCATCTTGCGGTCTGCGAGGATACCCATGAGGGTGGGCATGAAGATGGAAACGATTCCCTGCATTGCAAAGAACCACTTGATCTGGGGACCGAGGCCGATGTTACCAAGATAACGGCCCAGGGAAGTGAGGTACGCTCCCCAAACGGCAAATTCAATGAAGTTGAGCACTGCCAGCTTCACCTGGATTGGCTTGATTTGAAATTTCATAGATTATATTATTTGTTATTAGTCACAGGTTCATCATACAAAAGTACGAAATTTTCCGTATTTTTGCAGAGATGTTTGAATTTAAATTACAGGCTACGGACACTCAGTCGGCCGCAAGGGCCGGAGTCATTTCCACGGACCACGGGGAAATAAGGACTCCCATCTTCATGCCGGTGGGCACGGTCGGCTCCGTGAAGGGAGTGTATCACAAGGACTTAGAGGCCGATATCAAGGCCCAGATCATCCTTGGAAACACATACCACCTTTATCTGAGGCCGGGTCTTGACACCCTCCGCAAAGCCGGCGGCCTGCATAAGTTCGAGCATTGGGACAGGCCCATCCTCACGGACAGCGGCGGTTTCCAGGTGTTCTCCCTGGCCCCCATCCGTAAGCTCACGGAAGAAGGCTGTAAGTTTTCCTCCCACATAGACGGCTCCAAGCACATATTCACCCCGGAAAACAATGTTGATACCCAGCGCATAATAGGGGCCGATATTATCATGGCCCTTGACGAGTGCTGCCCCGGAGACGCCGATGAACGCTATGCCGCAAAATCCCTGAAACTCACTCAGGGCTGGCTGGAGCGCTTTGCAAGGCACTTTGATGAGACGGAGCCCCTCTACGGATACTCCCAGACTATGTTCCCCATCATCCAGGGCTGCGTGTATCCGGACCTAAGGAAACGCGCCGTGGAGCATGCCCTCACTCTGGATAACGCCAACCGCGGCGGCTACGCAGTAGGCGGCCTTGCGGTAGGGGAGCCCACGGAGAAGATGTATGAGATGCTGGAGATAACCTGCCCGCTCCTTCCTGCAGGAAAACCCCGTTACCTAATGGGCGTAGGCACCCCGGCAAACATCCTTGAAGGCATAGCGCGCGGCATAGACATGTTTGACTGCGTAATGCCCACCCGTAACGGCCGCAATGGAATGCTATTCACATGGAACGGCATAATGAACATGCGCAATTCCAAGTGGACGGACGATTTCACCCCGCTGGACCCCTGCGGCACTTCATTTGTAGACAGTTACTACACCCGCGCATACATACATCACCTGTTTATTGCAAAGGAGATGTTTGCCGCCATGGTGGCCTCGGAACATAACCTTGCCTTCTATCTGGACCTTGTCACAAAGGCCCGTGAGCACATTGAGGCAGGGGATTTCACGGCCTGGAAAAACGCAGTTCTCCCTAAACTTACGCAGCGCTTATGAACTGGGGACTGAAGAAACTGGACTGGTACATAATCAAGAAGTTCCTGGTGACATTCTTCATGGCACTGCTGCTTCTTGCCATTATAATCGTGATCTTCGACGTAAGTGAGAAGATTGAGGATTTCGTGCGCAAGGACGCTCCCATGAAGGAAATCTTCCTGGATTACTATCTTGGATTCATCCCTTACTTCATGAACATGTATTCTCCCATGTTCGTGTTCCTCACCGTAATCTTCTTCACTTCCAAGATGACCCAGGACTCGGAGGTTGTGGCAATGCTATCAAGCGGCATCTCCTTCCACCGCCTCATTGTGCCGTACCTTGTATCGGCCGTATTCATCATGTTCCTCTCCATGGGCCTTGGGATGTGGGTTATCCCTCACCAGGTGGGCCGTAAGGTGGATTTCGAGCAGAAGTACATCCCCCGCATGAAGGTCAAGATCGGCCACGACATGCACTACAAGCTGGAGAACGACCACTTTGTGTATCTGGAGTCCTTCAGCGCCTATAACAACACGGCTTACAACTTTACCCTGGAGGATCTCTCAGACGGGCATCTCCGTTCAAAGATTACCGCGGAGAGCGCCCAGTTCGATACCGTTACGGGAAGGTGGAAACTCCGCAACTGGTTCATCCGGGATTACGATGAAGGCCTTGGAGACCACGTCCGCTCAGGCCGACAGCTGGACACCGTCCTAAGTCTTACCAGGGAGGATTTCTTCCTTAACAAGTACACCATCACTCGTCTTAACGAGGCAGAACTTGAGAGGCTTATCAAGACTCAGACCATGAGGGGTGACGCATCTGTATCGGCCGCCCTCATCGAGAAGAACAACCGTATGGCCATGCCGCTCTCTTCCATAATCCTCACCATCATCGCGGTGTCGCTCTGTACCAAGAAAAGGCGCGGAGGCATGGGCCTGAACCTGGCTGCAGGTACAGCCCTCGGCTTCTCCTACATCCTTTTCCAGCAGTTCAGCGAGATGTTCGTGGCAACGGATACACTTCCGCCGTCAATAGCCATATGGCTGCCAAACTACATATACGCGGTAATTGCAATAGTACTGTATATAAAAGCTCCTAAATAAATGAAAGTCAGGATTGTAAATAAATCCAGCCATCCCTGCCCGTCATATGCTACGCCGCAGAGCGCCGGGGTAGACCTGAGGGCAAATCTTGAATCTCCCGTTACAATCGGCCCTCTTGAAAGGGCACTTGTCCCAACAGGGCTTTACATTGCCCTTCCGGCTGGTTATGAGGCCCAGGTAAGGCCCCGCAGCGGCCTTGCGGCAAAGCACGGAATCACCGTCCTGAATACCCCGGGCACCATTGATGCCGATTACAGGGGAGAGATAAAGGTTATCCTCGTGAACCTTTCCAACGAGCCCTTTGAGATTGTCCCCGGGGAAAGGATAGCCCAGATGGTAATTGCCCGTCATGAGACGGCAGAATGGGAGGAAGTGGAGTCCCTTGACCCTACAGAGCGCGGCGCCGGCGGATTCGGCAGCACAGGAAGATAATGAAAGACCTATACGCAATTTTCAAAGCATCGGCGGGCGTTAATACGGACACCCGTACCATAAAGGAAAACCAGCTTTTCTTTGCCCTCAAGGGGGAAAACTTTGACGGAAACGCCTTTGCGCTCCAGGCCCTCGAGGCCGGCGCTTGCTATGCCGTGGTCAATGACTCCTTGAAGGAGAATGACCCCCGCCTCATAAAGGTCAAGGATACCCTTGAGACCCTGAAGGCCCTGGCGGCATATCACCGCAGCCAGTTGGGCATCCCAGTAATCGGCCTTACCGGTACCAACGGAAAAACCACTACCAAGGAACTTATAAGCACGGTCCTGGCGGCAAAGTACAAGGTTGTAGCCACCGTAGGGAACCTCAACAATGAGATTGGAGTGCCGCTGTCCGTTCTTAAAATCGGCCCGGATGCGGAGATTGCCGTAATTGAGATGGGTGCAAGTCATCCCGATGACCTCAAGCCGCTTCTGGCGGTGTCCCAGCCCAGCCACGGCCTTATCACTAACGTGGGAAAGGCCCATCTGGAGGGTTTTGGAAGCTATGAGGGCGTGATGTACGCAAAAGGCCTCCTCTATGACTACCTCAAGGAAACAGACGGCATTGTTTTCGCCAATGCCGATGACCCCGTCCTCCAGGGTATGCTCTGGGACAGGGAGATGACTTGCATCGCATATGGCCTGGACGGCGTAGAGGTACTGCCTTCATCGGCCTCCAATCCTTTCCTCAGGATGAAATGGGAGGATGGCCGTACGCTCGAAACCCATCTTGTGGGTGCCTACAACGCCACAAATGTGCTGGCAGCCCTCAAGATCGGCTGGTTCTTCGGTGTGCATGAGGCCGATGCATTCAAGGCCGTTGAAAGCTACGTGCCGTCAAACAACCGTTCCCAGCTTGTGAGGACGGAACGCAATACCCTCATCGTGGATGCCTACAACGCCAATCCTTCGTCAATGAAGGTGGCTCTTGACAACCTCGCGCTCTGCGAAGGCCGTAAGCTGGCCCTCCTTGGAGACATGCGTGAGCTTGGGGCCGATTCCGAGAAAGAGCATAAGAAGATAGTTGACAGGCTGAAGGGTCAGGAGGCCATCCTGGTTGGTTCTGAATTCAAGAAAGCGGCTGAAGGCACGGGCATCCCGGTGTTCGATACATCGGACGCTCTGGCCGATTGGCTCCGCGCCAACCCCCTCAGCGGCTGCACCGTGCTTGTGAAGGGGTCCCGTGGAACCCGTATGGAAAAGGTTATAGACGCGCTTTAACCACAATCAGGCGCACAAGGTAAGCCAGGATTACACCTATACTCAGGCCAAACACCACTCCCACTAGGACATCTCCGAGGAAGTGGGCGGCCATCATTATGCGGCTGAGGCTCACAAGGGATGCCCAGATGAAAATGCCCCATGTGTACGGAGGGACGGGTTTCCCATTTAGTTTTAACCCGAGAGAACTGGCTGCGGCAAAGCCAAATACATTGGCGGCATGGCTTGAAAAGAAGCCGTAGAGGCCACCGGCCTGGCCGTAAGGAATAAGTACTCCGTTCTCCACCATCCACGTATTGAAACAGGGCCTGAGCCTTGCAACGCTGTCTTTGACAAGCCCGGAAAGCTGGTCTGTAAGTACAACGCAAAGAATAAGGGACAGGCTTACCAGAAGACCCTTTTTCCACCCCAGCTTCCAGATGATGAACCCCATTATCAGGGCATATGCCGGGAACCAGATCCTGGCATCCGAGAGCCCCATCCACAGAGGGTACAGGGCCGGGGTGTCAAGTTTGTTTATCCACAGGGTGGCAGCCTGGTCTATCTGAACGATATCAATCATTTGGTGAGCGCTTTCCAGAGTTCTTCTTTGAGTTCTTCAAGGCCAAGGTGGGCAACGGAAGAGATGAATACGTGGGGGAGGTCTGAAGGGATTTTCTTCTCAATCTTAGCCTTCTGCTTGTCATCAATAAGATCCATCTTGGTGATGGCAAGGACGCGGTCTTTCACCAGAAGCTCGGGGTTGTATTCCTCAAGTTCGTTGAGAAGGATCTTATAACCCTTCATTACGTCAGGCTCGTCTGCCGCCACCATGAATAGCAGTACAGAGTTGCGCTCTATGTGCCTGAGGAAGCGCATTCCGATGCCTTTTCCCTCGTGGGCGCCCTCGATGATGCCGGGGATATCGGCCATCACGAATGAGCGGTCGTCGTAGTAGCGCACAATGCCCAGATTGGGCTCCAGGGTTGTGAACGCGTAGTTTGCAATTTTTGGTTTGGCCGATGTTATGACGGAAAGAAGGGTGGATTTTCCGGCGTTGGGGAAGCCCACAAGGCCTACGTCGGCAAGGACTTTCAGCTCCAGGATGAACCAGCCTTCCTGCCCGTCTTCACCGGGCTGGGCGTAGCGGGGGGTCTGGTTGGTGGCGCTCTTGAAGTGGTCGTTGCCCCAGCCGCCCTTGCCGCCCTGGCAGAGGATGTACTCCTGGCCGGGTTCGACGAGTTCCGTGATTACTTCTTCTGTTTCCGCATCCTTCACAACTACGCCCTGGGGTACTTCCAGCACGATATCGGCCCCGTTCTTGCCCCTTTTGAGGGCCTCGGCGCCGTTGCCGCCGTTGTCCGCGCGGACAACCTTGCGGTACCTAAGGTGGATGAGCGTCCAGAGCTGGGGATTCACCCTCAGGATGATGTGGCCGCCGCGGCCGCCGTCTCCGCCGTCAGGGCCGCCCTTGGGGACGTATTTTGCCCTGTGGAGGTGGGCGCTTCCGGCTCCGCCGTGCCCGCTTGCGCAGAAAATGCGCACGTAGTCTATGAAGTTCGATTCTGCCATAACGCTGCAAAGGTAGTGATTCTTTTTGATTTCCAGAAGTCCCGGTGCAAAACCATGTGCTCTGCCCTTTGGGGTACTCAAGACGTACACTTTCGGCATTAAACGTACGTGCTCAGTACTTTTTGGTACTCATGGCGTACACTTTTGGCATTAAATGTACGTGCTCAGTACTGGAAGGTGGAGAAAAAGATGCTTTTTATGTGTTTTAGAGGCATTTCCACATAAACGTGTGGTGTTTTTCGGTATTATTTTGTATATTTTTGTAGTGGTTTTTATGTAATCGCCTTATGGAACACGACGAAGCCACTGACAAAATCTCCCTGACGGACAAGGAAGTCGCCATCCTGCAACTCATTGCCGCCGGCCAGTCTACCAACAGAATTGCCCATTCTATGAGCCTGAAACCGTCCACCGTGATGTGGTATCGGAAGCGGCTTCATATGAAGTTCAAGGTCCACAATATGGCGGAACTTCTCTATAAGGCCATAGAGCAGAAAATCCTATAGCACGACGAAAACATCAAACATCCAAATTATGAAAAAAATTACCGTTTTATTCCTATGCGCAGCCGTGCTGGCTGCAGCATCCTGTGGCAACAATTCCAACAGTAACAAAGGAAAGAGCGAAGATCCCAAAGCCGCCACTAAAACCGAAGCCGGCAAGAAAATGGACATCGGCGACAAGTTCGCTTTCGCCGGTCTTGAGTCTTCGAAACTCGTCCCTGCCTGCGCCAAGGAAGTAAGTGAGCTACAGACTCCTGTCCGCTCTGAGAGCCGTCCGATGAAAGACGCAGCTTATTTCTACACCGGCACAGCATCCACCGACATCACCATCCAGCAATTGGATGAATTCCTGGCCACTGCTTACAATGCCGCCAAAGCAGCTGCATCAGACGGCAAGGTTTATAAGAGAGGCTCTTATGGTGACACCAAGCTGGGCGCTGAGATCACTGAACCCTACAAGTGTACGAGTTCTAAGCCTCTGGCCGACTGGAGTTGCGTGTTTAAGCATGACGGACTATGGTACTCTCTTACCGTAAGACACGCAAGGCAGGATGAAAAGTTCAAGAAGGAGTATCCCGGCAATTACTGCGGCTTCGCCATTATTGTTACTGAATACTTCATTGACGAGTAATAAGTGTAAATTGCCAATCTTAAAACGAACACTGATATGAAAAAGATTCTTTCAATTTTTTTGACCGCTATTGCTATAGCAACAATGGTCAGTTGCTTCCCCACCTCTACAACTAAAACTGATGGGACTGAAAACAGTTCCGAGAATGGTGACGGTAATGGGAACGGTAATGGGAACGGTAATGGGAACGGTAATGGGAACGGTAATGAAAACAGCAACGGGAATGGCGGAGACAATAGCCAGGCGACCAAACTGTCCAATTCCAAATACTACAAGTTCAGGGATTACGCAGGCGAAACCACAGAAACAACCGTCACTTTCGTCAATGGAAACGAGGTAGAGTATCACGTTGTATGGAATTGGATGGAAGGCGGAAGCGGCTATGATGCATCCGGCGATGTGACCTATCGTGGCACCTACACCTTTACTAACACAGCGACAGGGAATGCATTGAAAGGCGAGGGAACTCTCACGATGAAAGACATCAATGATTCCAGCAAGGAGTACAAGACCCAGTACTACGCCGAAGGAGACAATCTCAAAATTATGAACGCTGCTCCTAACGGAGATACGATTAATCTTGAAAAGGTCAAAGAGTAACCTTTCTCAATGAAACGTCTTTTACTGATTATTCCGGTACTGCTGCTCGTTTCCTGCAAGTTTACAGGAGGGCGGCAGCAGTCTTTTGATTCCGGAGCCTTGGAATCCCTTGAGAAGGCCGAAGACCAGGCACGGGCGGAAGCAGACCAGGCACGCTATCAGGAAGAAGTGGAGGAAGTGGTTGAGGAACGAACAGCGCCCGAACCTGACCCCTGGTATAACCACGACTTCTCCTTGGTCTATGTGCAGCACAAATATGCTACGCCGTCAAGGCCGGCTCAGGATCTGGATGAGACCTATCTGATTACCCGCATCGGTGACAAGGTGTACCTCCAGTACACGCTCAGGGGCGTCATTCTAAAGACAAGTGTCTATGAGGCCACAGCCGAAGGCTACAACGAGACCATCTACAAGGGTGGCAAAGTGGATTGGGAGCACGCATTCGATAACCAGTCACTGAACAGCGAAATCCGTTATTTGCTCCGGAAGAAATATCCGGTTGTCGTGGATTTACCGGAAGGAGTTGACCTGCACAAAGCCAAGGAAGGCACTTTCATCGGCCGCTCCTGCTTGATTGCCGAACTCTATGAAGAGGAGGCAGGAGGGAAGGCGACAACTACCTATTACTTTGACAAAGAATATGGTTTCTTTTACCGTGCTACACAAGTCGGTACTAACGGAAAAGGGCAGGAAATCAATATGACGCCCTTTGAGGTGACCTATTTCACTGACAAGCCCACCGCAAAGAATGTTCCGGATCCCCGGAGTTCGAACAATCCCGTCGATGCGCTGAAGAAGCAACTGCAAGGCCAACTTGACGCGGCTCAGAAATAATCACTACCTTTGCGAGTATGAAAAGAATTCTTCTGCTTGCACTTATGCTGATTCCAGTGGCTGCTTCCGGCTACCGGGACTATCGGGGTGTGAATCTTGACTCGCTGGAACGCATTGTCGCCAAATGGCCGTGGTCCCGCGTGGAAAAAGCCAGCCGTGAGGAAGTGAACGAGTACGCCATTTGCGTCGATCAGTTGTCCAGAGGCTATTCTACCATCGACCCGGCTCGCTCGCAGTACTATGCCCGCATCTTTATGAATCTGGGGTACCGTTTTAATAGCGGGAACGGTGTGTATCAGGGAGCAATTCGCTTGGGAGATCATTTCCGCGCACAGGAACAATATGACAGTGCTGCAGTCTATTACGGCAAGGCATTAAAGGCAATAGATATGAAAAGCGCTGCCGGGGATGACGAGGCCAGAATAGATGATGATCGTTCCCGGCTCTACGGTTCCCTGGGCAACCTGTATGCCGAACAGGATTCTCTGACCAGGACATTTGAGTATTATGCTCTGGCCGACGAGATTTTTGTGAAACATGGCTGGCTGGAGAGTTCGGCCATACTCCACCAGAATTCCGGTTTCATCTGGATGGATGCCGGAGAACCGGAAAAGGCACGTCCTGAGTTTGAAAAGGCCTTGCAGTTAGGCACTGAAGCACAAGATTCCCTGATTGTTGCCGGAACCCGCCTTGGACTGGGGACTTATTATCAGTCCATAGGGAAAACAAACCGCGCTTTGGAGGAAGTCACCGCAGCTTACGAATACTATAATGAGCATTCGATGGAGGAGCCACTTGCCTTGAAAGACTCACTGGCCATTATGAACGCCGCGCACGAGGAACTTTACCGCAATGCGCGGATGCTGGCCATCGGCGCTTTCCTGGTTCTCCTTCTATCTATTGGCGGAACGCTTCTGGTCCGTCGGCTCAGGCTTACCAAGCAGGAACTCACAGAGACATCGGCCGTTCTGGAAGAAACCATAGAGGGGCTTTGGCCTGCAGAGCAGGATTCAAAGCCGCTCCTTAATGAGCAGGAAAAGGCAATTGCCCGCCTCCTGGTGGAAGGCAAGAGCACCAAGGAGATTGCCGATGCTGTGAATCTGGGCGTAAATACCGTCCTCTGGTACCGCAAGCGGCTGTATGCAAAGTTCGATGTGCATAATGCCGCAGCGTTCTCTACTGAAATGAGTAAGCGGGGCATTCTGGATTAGAAACTTCTCTTTTTTATCGGGTAGATACGGAATTTTTGCCGTATATTTGCCTGTATGAAAAGGATTGAAGTTGTAGCGGCAATCATACGTAAGGGTGACAGGATATTTGCTACCCAGCGGGGCTATGGAGACTGGAAGGACTGGTGGGAACTGCCCGGCGGTAAGGTTGAGGAAGGAGAGAGCCCTGAGGAGGCCCTTGTGAGGGAGATCCGTGAGGAACTGGATACGGAAATCAGCATTGACAAATATCTTACAACCATAGAATGGGACTATCCCCAGTTCCATCTCACTATGCACTGCTATATGTGTTCCCTCCTCACGGAGGCGCTCCATCTCAACGAACACGAAGCCGCCCGCTGGCTTGGAGCCGATGAACTCCACTCTGTCAATTGGCTTCCGGCCGATGACCAGCTTCTTCCCCTCATTGCACAGCAACTCAGTATTGGGAATGTGAAGTAAGGTTTAACTCTTCTTCCAGCAACTTGATACGTTTTTTCAGCTCTTCTATAGAAGGCAACTGCTCCTGGATCTTTTTCACTTGGACATTGTCATACGAGGCCACTCCCATCGGCGTCTGGACGCCCCTGAATGCGTATTGAACTTCTGTTTCATCCTTGTTGCTGCAAATCAGAAGACCGATAGTTGGGTTCTGAGCCGGTGTTTTAATAAGGTTGTCTACGGCGCTGACATAGAAGTTTAGTTTACCGGCAAACTCCGGCTGAAAAGGAACAGCCTTGAGTTCGACTACAATGAAGCAGTTAAGGGGTATATGGAAAAAGAGCATATCCAGCGTTCTGGTTTTACCTGCTACGATAATCTGTTTTTGTCTGCCCAGGTACGCGAATCCGCTCCCGAGTTCCAGTAAAAAGCGGGTAAGGTGCTTTTCCAATTCGGTTTCCAAGGCTTCTTCTTTATACCCTTCATCGAGGGACAGGAAGCCGAAGTCGTAGGTGTCTTTGGTTATAGCCTGGGCAAGTTCACTTTGGGGAGACGGAAGTTTCTCAGCATAATTGGTGATGGCACCGCCTGAAGTATGATAAAGGTCCGACTTAAGACAGTTCTCCAGGGTGCTTCTGCTCCAGTTGCCGGAGATGGTTTTAGCAATGTAGAAGATAGCTTCTTCGATATTCTTGCATTTGGACAGTATTAGGATGTGATGCCCCCATGGGACGAGCATAAACATTCCCGGTAAGGTCATTCCGTGGTCTTGGGAATCTTCTGCGTGTTGTAGTTCTCCAACAAGTTGTTGGAGTTTTATACCTGATTGACTCTCAGGAAATTGAAAATATCCATCAGATTGTTGGAGTTTTGGAATCGCCCCCGCATAGAACTGATACCACTGCTTCATATACCATAGATTTGTGGTACTGAATCCTTTGGATTCGGGAAATGCGGCCTGAAGATCAAGACTGACCTGCTCAACAATGCCGGAGCCCCATTTTTCTTCCGCCTTGCGCATCACAAGATCGCGCCCCAACTGCCAGTTGAACAACAGTTGCTCTGCATTGACCTTGACGGCAGCCTTGATTTGGGTGTTGCGATACCGGGCTTTGATTTCACCCAGCCATTGCATGTATTCTTGGTCTATTTTGACGTCGTGTATATTAACGACTTTAGGTGTAATGATATCCATATCGCGAATGTAGTGTTATTCAACAGAAATATCAAAATGATGAAAAACGCCTCACTTGGGATAAATAGTTTATATTCAGATGTTTATGAGGGTGAAATAAAAAATACCCTGTCCCCATATGTTCTCATAAGCGCTTGATAGAACTGTAGTTAGCCTCCACCAGGAAAGAGAGAAGGCATTGTTTTGGACTCAATATGGAAATATCGTAATAATTTGCTATATTTGAAAGATGAAAGAAGGCACTCTCATCTGTGATTTCAGCGGCGCATATGAGGCGCAGGGATTCCTCCCGTGGGTGGAGGAAAATGGGTCACGGGTGCAGGTGCTGAAACTCAAGGAGTTGGAGGGGACGTCCTGTTACTGTGACCCTGAAGCGGCGCTTGCAATAGGAAAGATGTTGCCGGCGGCTTTGCCGGGGCTAAGGTGGATAGACAGCGGTGATTACCACTATATGACGCACCTTTTGGCGCTGCGGGAAACGCAGCCTTTCCACCTCCTGCTCCTGGACAACCACCCGGATAACCAGGAGCCCGCATTTGGCGGAGTCCTCAGTTGCGGAAGCTGGGTAAAGGCAATGAGGGAGGAGAATCCGCTGCTCAGGGATGTCCTCTGGGTAGGACCGGAAGGCGGAGATTATGTGCCGTGGCTGGAAGAGAGAAGGGGAGAGCGGCTTTACATATCCCTTGACAAGGACGTGATGGCGCCTCAGTGGGCCCGCACTGACTGGACGCAGGGGGAGTATAGCCTTGATGAGGTAGAGGAAATCCTCAGGCTGGCAGCCCGTGAGATGGATGTAGTTGCCGTAGATATCTGCGGTGAAATATCGGCCTCAAAGGGCGTAACCCCGGAGGATATGAGAGTAAATTTTGAAACCAACACTAAACTTTATAACCTGATATGTCAGAATTGAAAACCTGCCTGTACGGCTCTCACGTTGCCCTTGGAGCCAAGATGAGTCCCTTTGCAGGCTTCATTATGCCCATCCAGTATGCCGGAATTGTGCAGGAGCACCTTGCCGTAAGGCAGCACGTGGGTATGTTCGATGTCTCCCATATGGGGGAGATCTTTGTGGAAGGCCCGGATGCTGAGGCCTTCGTGAACCACATCTTCACCAATGAAATCCGCGGCTTCGAGCCCGGAAAGGTTCTATATGGAATGATGTGCTATGAAAACGGCGGCACCGTGGACGATCTCCTTGTGTACCGTGAATTTGAGAAGGACCACTTCCTTCTTGTTGTGAACGCCGCCAACATTGACAAGGACTTTGCCTGGATAAAGGAGCAGGTGAAAGGCTTCAATTGCACTGTCAGCAATGAGTCCCCGGTATGGGGCCAGATTGCCGTTCAGGGCCCTGAGGCAGAGAAAACCGTCATCGATGTCCTTGGCTATAAGGAAGCGGCCAGTCTTGGATTCTACACCTTCTGTGATGTGGATTACAAGGGGAAACGCCTTATCCTCAGCCGCACCGGCTACACCGGAGAAGACGGATTTGAACTCTATACAACCATAGAAAATACCATCGAGATCTGGGATAGGCTACTCAAGGCAGGCGTCCAGCCCTGCGGCCTTGGCTGCCGTGACACCCTCCGTTTTGAGGCGGGTCTTCCGCTGTACGGAGATGAACTCTCTCCTGAAATCAGCCCTGTTATGGCGGGCCTCGGGATGTTCTGCAAGTATGAGAAGGACTTCATAGGCAAGGAAGCCCTCCTGGACCAGAAAGCCGGAAACCTTGAGAAGAAACTGGTTGGGATAGAGATATTTGACAAGGCCATTCCCCGTGCCGGTTATCCCGTAGAACTGGAAGACGGGACGGAGGTTGGCGTGGTCACCACCGGCTACCACTCAATTTCCCTTGACAAGAGCATCTGCTTCGCCCTTGTGAGGAAGGAAGTATCGGCCCTGGATACCCCCCTTTCCGTACGTATCCGCAAGAAAGTTTTCCCAGGAAAGGTAATTAAGAAACGTTTTTATCAGACAAATTATAAAAAGTAATACAAGCTATGTCAAAGATTCTTGAAGGACTCAAGTATTCAGAGTCACACGAATGGGTAAAGGTAGAAGGCAATATCGCTGTTATCGGCGTTTCAGATTTTGCCCAGAAGGAAATGGGTGATATCACTTACGTTGATATGCCTTCAGTGGACGACGAAGTTTCAGCGGGTGAGGAATTCGGCGCCCTTGAGAGCGTAAAGGCCTCCTCAGACCTTATCAGCCCTGTTTCCGGCGTTGTGGTGGAGGTGAACGAGGAACTGGAAGACGCCCCGGAGAAAGTGAACGAGGACGCATACGCCAGCTGGATCATCAAGGTTGAGATGAGTGACCCCTCAGAGCTTGACTCACTTCTTGACGCCGCAGGATACAAGGCTCTCATAGGAGAATAATATGGCATCACTTCCTTACCTTCCGCATACGGACGCGGACGTGAGGGCAATGCTGGAGAAGGCGGGAGTCAACACTCTTGCAGACCTCTATGCCGATGTCCCCGCAAAATTTCTGAAAAAAGGCCCTTATGCCCTGCCGGATGCTATGTCCGAGCAAGAAATAAGGGAATGGTTCGCTTCCCTTGAAGCCCAGAACGCCCGTCTCAAGGTGTTTGTGGGCCAGGGCGCCTATGACCATTACACCCCTTCCGTAATACCGTATCTCACCCAGAGAAGTGAGTTCCTAACGGCCTATACCCCTTACCAGTGCGAGATTTCCCAGGGCACGCTCCGCTACATATTCGAGTACCAGAGCATGATGTGCGCCCTCACTGGAATGGACGTCTCCAACGCTTCCATGTACGACGGCCCCACCGCCGCCGCCGAGGCCATGAAGATGTGCGTATCCTGCACCCGCAAGAAAAACACCGTCCTCCTTTCCAAGGCTCTTCTTCCCCATGTCATAAAGGTGGTTGAGACCTACGCCAAATTCCACGGCGTTACAATCGGCCTTGTTGACGCTCCGGAGGGAGAAACATCCCTGAAAGCCCTTCAGGGGGCCCTTACTGAGGATGTTGCCGGTGTAATCCTGCCTTCCGTAAACCGTTATGGCATTGTTGAGGACCACTCCGGTTTTGCCGATGCAATCCACGCTGCAAAGGCGTTGATGGTTGAGTACTGCGATCCATCGGTCCTTGCCGTAGTGAAGACTCCGGGTGAGTGGGGGGCCGATATTGCCGTAGGCGACGGCCAGTCCCTTGGCCTGCCGCTGTGCTACGGCGGCCCTTACGTGGGCTTCATGGCAGTGAAGAAGGACTATATGCGTAAGATGCCCGGCCGTATTGTGGGCCAGACCACGGACAAGGAAGGCAGGAGGGTATTTGTCCTTACCCTCCAGGCCCGCGAGCAGCACATCAAGCGTGAGAAGGCAACTTCCAACATCTGCTCCAACGAGTCCCTGATGGCCCTGTGGGTAACAATCTACCTGTCCCTGATGGGCCCTGAAGGCCTCCGTGAGGTGAACAGGCTCTCCAGTGACGGAGCCCATTACCTCTACGCGGAACTTCTGAAAACAGGAAAGTTTGACGAGGTATTCCCCTCAAAACCCTTCCTCAAGGAGTTTGTCCTAAAGCCAAAGGAATTCCCCGGCCTTATGCAGAAGAGACTGGAGGAAGCGGGCTTCTTTGCCGCCCTTGACACGGAAGAGGGCTATGTGACTTTCTGTGTGACCGAAAAACACGGCAAAGCGGAGATCGACCGCCTTGTAAGCGTAATAAAGGAGGGCTAGGCTATGAAGTACTACGACAAACTCATTTTCGAACTTTCAAAGGAAGGCCGATGCGGCTTTTCCCTCCCGGCCAACTCCTTCCCTTCGGGCGCTGAACTTCCCGCTGCACTAAGGCGTGAATCGGCCCTGGAACTGCCTGAGGTAAGTGAACCTGACGTTGTCCGTCACTATACAAACCTCTCCCAGATGAACTTCGGCGTGGACACCGGCTTCTATCCGCTTGGATCCTGTACCATGAAGTACAATCCCAAGATCAACGAGGAAGTCTCTGCCCTTCAGGGCTTTGCCGGGCTTCATCCCCTCATGCACGCCGGCCTTACCAAAGGCGCCTTCAAGGTGTACCAGGAGATGAACAAGGCCCTTGCTGCCATAACCGGCATGTACACCTTCACCTTCGATCCCTGCGCCGGAGCACACGGTGAACTCACCGGCCTCATGATAATGCGCCAGTACCATATGATGAGGGGTGACCTTGGCCGCACCAAGGTCATTGTCCCGGACAGCGCCCATGGCACCAACCCTGCATCGGCCGCGGTATGTGGCCTGGAGGTGGTTGAGGTGAAGTCCCTTGAGAACGGACGCATTGACGTGGAGGCCCTGAAGCCCCTTCTTGGCCCTGATATCGCCGGCATCATGTTGACAAATCCCAATACCCTGGGCCTGTTTGAGACCCAGATCGAGGAGATTGCATCACTTGTTCACGGCTGCGGCGGCCTCCTGTACTACGACGGAGCCAACATGAACCCCCTGATGGGAGTTGTGCGTCCCGGAGACATGGGCTTTGACATCATGCACCTCAATCTTCACAAGACTTTCTCCACACCTCATGGCGGCGGCGGTCCCGGCAGCGGTCCCGTTGGCGTAGCAAAGCATCTGGAAGACTGTATCCCGGATCTGAGGGTGTCCGGTTTCCACGGAAACTTTGGAGTAATCCTCCGTGCTTACGCATACATCCTGGCCCTTGGCAAGGATCATATCAGGAAGGTGGGACAGTATGCTGTCCTCAGTGCCAACTACATCAAGGAAAGCCTCAAGGATGTCTACAAACTCCCCATCGAGGGCGTGTGCAAGCACGAATTCGTGTTTGACGGGCTTGTGAATGACGGGGCCCGTGAGGGCGTTCCCGGAGCCACCACCCTGGACGTTGCAAAGCGCCTTCTGGATTACGGCTTCCACGCTCCCACCATCTATTTCCCGCTGCTTTTCCACCAGGCCCTCATGATTGAGCCCACTGAAACGGAGAGCAAGGAAACCATAGACGCTTTCATTGAGGTTATGAGAAAAATTGCAGCGGAGGCTGCGGAGGATCCCGAGATCCTTCACAGCGCCCCCCACTGCACACCCATCTCACGCCCAGATGAAACCGCAGCTGCCCGTAACCCCATCCTAAAGTATCAGGACGCATAAGTGGAGGAACGTAGTCTGCATACAATTCTGAGTGGCTTCCAGAAGCCTGAGCTCCAGGACCTTGGAAATATCCTTGGAAAGGAGCTCAGTGCCCGTTTCCGTAAATCCCAGCTGGTGGATGAGCTTCACAGCTACATCACTGGGGAGCCGCGTGAATGGATGGCCCACCTTATGGAAAGGGACGTGAGGCTTCTGAGGGACCTTGTAAAGCAGGGCCCTGAGAAAGTGCAATATCAGGATTTTGCCGATTACCCGTCTCTCCTTGAGGTTACCGGGCTGGTTCAGTTTGACGATTCCGATGAGCATTTCCACAAGGTTTGGCTAAGCCGTGAGATGTATGACATTGTTGCTCCGGAGGTGGATAAAGTAATCCATGTGCTGGAGCGCAACGGTCAGTTCAAACTGGAAAGGGCTGCCCTTGGCTTCCTGAACCTCTATGGCGTCATGCCCACAGAACTGTTTGTGGACTGCCTGATGGAATGGTACAACCTTTACATAGGGGGCAGTGCAAAGCGTCTTTCAAAGATTCTGAGCACTACCCCCATCATAAAGATGTACCGTTATACGGATAAGTGGGGAGACTACGTATGCAGCCCGTGCGTCCCCGATGTTGATGAACTGATGACCCGCCTGGATTCCTTCAAAGGAGACTTCGCTCATCTTGGTAACTGGGATGCCTACAAGGCCGGTTCCGGTGCCCCTTACTTTACTATCGGCCTTCAAACCCTTGAGGGAATGCGCCTGGAGCAGATGTATAAGCGCATAGGCTATGAGGGCTTTGACCTGGTGAAGGCCGTGCATGACACCTGGATGGAGTCACAGTTCACCTCAGGCCCACGTCCGGAGCTCTTTGACCCCATCTTCGACAGCCCGCTCTTCGGGACGCTGGACAGGAATGCCCTGGAATCATTCTGCAACATAGTATCTGATTATGCCGACTCCCTTCCCAAGTGGTGCCTTGCAGGACATAGCGCAAAGGAAACTGGGGAATGCTTGGCCGACAGAGATGCCTGGAAGGACAATGAGGAAAGGCTGCAGGAGCCTCAGGAGGCCGATTACCCCCGCTGGAATATGCCGGAGCCCACAATAACGGATGGTTATGCCGGGGAGATGTCCTCTGACGGCTATCCGCTGGGACTTGCCATCCCTCACGTTGCCCCCAACGATCCATGCCCTTGCGGCAGCGGCCTCCGCTATTGCCGCTGTCATGGCCGATATATGAATTAGCCATGGAAGGTAAGCTCACTCTTGAGCCGGTTGCGTATTACAGGGGCTCATTCGGTTCCAAATTCGGGATTCCCCGCCAGAGTTCACTGGCTGAAAGCCTTAGTGGTAAGATAGTCTTCACCGACAAATACAAGGTCCAGGAAGCTCTCCGCGGCCTTGAAGGATTCAGCCACATCTGGCTCATCTGGGGCTTCTCTGCGAATAAGGAAGCAAAAGGGGAGTGGCAGCCAACCGTCCGTCCGCCGCGCCTTGGCGGAAACACCGCCGTTGGCGTCTGGGCCACGCGGTCCCCGTACAGGCCAAATCCAATCGGCCTTTCCTGCGTTGAAATTGAGAAAATCTCTGGCTGTGAAATCCGGGTAAGGGGAGCAGACCTTATGGACGGCACCCCTATCTATGATATCAAACCCTATGTAAGCTACGCCGATTCCCGTCCTGAAGCGCTGTCTGGCTTTGCCCAAGATGCCCCTCAGAGGGCCCTGGATGTGATTATTCCTGAGAACCTGCCCCTTGATCAAAGGCAGAGGAAGGCTCTTGAGGAGGTCCTGTCACTGGACCCGCGCCCCGCTTATCAGGACAGCCCTGACAGGGAATACGCCTTCCCCTTTGAAGGGAAGGATGTCCGTTTCAAAGTTGAGGGGAAAGTCCTTACCGTTACTGGTTACGGAACTCGGAAGGGGTGAATCCCGTCTTTTTCTTGAAGAATCTGGCAAAATAGGACTGGTCTGGTACGCCAACGCGCCCGGCTATGTCTCCAACAGGTACTGTTGGGTCTTTCAGAAGCATCTTGGCCATATTTATGCGCGCAATCTCTATCCAGTCTATTGCGGTACGGTGAGTGTGCTGCTTGACGGTTTTGTTGAGATAGTTTGGTGTAACGTTCAGCTCAGCAGCGTATTCACTCACGGAGAACTGGGCGTTCCTTCCTTCAAAGACCATCTGTAGGAACTTCTCCGGTATGGCCGCAACTTTACCGCTTGGCCTTACCTGACACAGGATCATATCTATGGCACTCTGCAGAAATGCGTAATCCTTGTCTTCCATGGCCGTGAGCATGCGCCTGAACAGATTTGCCATGAACACTGCGTCGTCAAACCAGAAACTCTGAAGATGGGGTTTGGAGGCACGGAGGACCGGATAGGAGGCGTCCTTGAGGAAACTCATTGAGAATGACCCCATATAGCCGTGGCAGCAGTTGTAGTGCTTGAGAAGGATCCTCTTGCTTTCAGGGACTATGATAAGCTGCCCTGGGCCTATTAGGTAGTTCATCCCGTCAATATCGGCCAGGGCCTCTCCTTCCGACAGGAAGGCATATACATAGCGGTCCAGAATGTATCCGCTGATGTCTACAGGCTCCGTGTAGCCCTCAATCTTCAGTTCGTGAATTGTAATACCTGATTTCATACTAGAATTCTACATCCAGTCCTATATTAACTGTAAAGTTCTTTCCGTCTTCGCGGGGGTGTGTCACCCTCCAGTATGCGTCTACGCGTAGGATGCGGAAGATGTTTGAGATGCCCACGCCAAGTTCCACGTAGGGGACTTCCAGTGTCTGGAGTTTCATGTTGTCCGGCACTATGAACATTCCGTGGTTGCGGTCGTTGGCCTCAGTTAGAGTTCCCCATGCAAAACGGGCGGTCACAACTTCCCTGAGGTCAAGTTTTTTGAGGAGAGGAATCTTTCCAAGGAAGAATCCGTTGAAATTGTGAACGTAATAACCGGTGAGCCAGCGGTCCGACGCAAACTCGAAGAAGTCCATACATGAGAAGGCCGATTTATCCAGGAAATACGACTGGTTGCCCTCGTGGAGTTTGAGGAGGGTATAGGGGACCGATCCCCAGATGGCACCGCCCTGCAGCATGAATTTTCCAAATCCCACGGCCGTGGAAGGCACTTTCCAGGTTATCTGGGCCTCTGTCTTGATGTATCCTATGTCTCCTTCGGTTATGCCCGGGATACCGCCGTAGACATCGAGTGTTATGACGGGGTATTTGGTGAAGAGGTAGTGCTTTAGGAAGTAGCCGCGGCTTACTCTCTCGTCAAAGGAGAAGCGGAGCTGCCCATGGACCTCGTTGGTTGAGTAGCTGTCCTGGATCTGGCCATCCTCCCTCCTTATGTATTTCACAATGTCGTTGCCCCAGATGCGGGACTGGGTAAGTTGGAGGACGGAGTTAATCTCACGGCAGAATTCGTGGTCGTAGTGGATATCCAGGCTCCGGACCATATTGCGCTTGCTGCCGATGTCTTTGGCCAGGATGGAAGAGAAGACGTTGGGAACTGAAAACACTCCTGAACCGCTGCCAAACTGCTTGTAGTCATAGGTGGCGGTGACAAAGAGCTTGCGTGTCTTCTCCCTTCCAAGCATCCATTCAAGGGTGGCTTCGCCCTTTACTCCCTTGTCTCCGAATCCGTAGGCTACGTATCCTCCAAGGCGGAGTTTCTCATTCCATTCCTTGAGAGTGCGGCCCCCAAGCTGGAGCCGGAAGCCTTCCTGACCGGTGTAGGAGACTGTGCGGGCCCATCGGCCAAACTCAAATTTCCAGGGCTTTACTTCCACATAGTTGTTCACAAGGGTCCTTGCAACCCCGTACGTGCCCTTGTAAAGGTTCGTGCCCTGGAAGGTTTCCACCATCTCATAAATGCCCTGCTCCCTTTCAGTGAGCTCGTACGGGCGGGCATCGGCCCAATACTCCTCATCCCCGCCGGTGACGTCCCTCATCACCACAGCTTCCGTGGATGTGAGAGCGTCATGGTCTGTTATGGGGCCGATTTCCGGCACCTCATATTTCATGTTGCGGTTGGCAAGGAAGGAGACCAGCTTGGATTTATCGCTGACGCTGATGGAGAAATCAATGAACAGGTGCTCTTCATCGTAGAACCAGTGACCGCTGGGGAGGCGGCGGTTCACGATCTCAAAGTTGATGTGACGGATCCAGTTTACGTTGGAGGAAGGTGAGAGCTGGGCGTGGACGCTCCTTATGCCAAAATCCTCGGCATCAAACTGCATCTCTCCGTCAAGTGTGGGGGATGTGACAAGGCTCTTGGGATGGAAGCGTAGGACGTACGTTTTTCGGCCTTCTACCTGCAGGCTGTCAACAAGGAAATAGTTGTAGAATATATGGGAGGACGCTGCTGCAGGGTTGGGGATTTCCAGGTTGAAAACGCCAATTGAAGGCTTGTAGAAGTTGGTCTTGAGGAGGTAGGAGCCCGTGAACTGGCGCACTACGTTGTCCTCTTCCAGGCCGGAAATACGGCTTGCGCGCATGACTTCCCTTATCCAGGACGGATTCTCCGAGTGGTATACGTCAGAGACGTTTTCCGATATCATCACGGGGATGAAGGGCTTGCCAGTTATGGCCGATGTATCGGCATACTCCCTTATGAAGCCCACGTTCTTGTCCAGGACCTTGAGCTTCAGGAAATCCTCCATGTTGGTTACATCGAACTCTATCTTGGAGTAGAGGTGGGAACTCCAGTCAGGGCCGGCGTCCGGGTCATTCTTTGCAAGGGACTGGTCCAGCTTTTTGAGGACTGACTTGATATAGCGGTCGTCGGGCTTCACTATTGCTGCGTCCAGCTGGCGCTTGTCCGGGAGAAGGTGGAAGTTTATCTCAGAGAAGGCGCCCTTGTTCACCTCTATTGAAAGGGGCTCGTATCCAAGAAGCTGCGCCGTAAGGACCTTGGCGTCAGGGGAGCGCGTCTCTATGCTGAACCGCCCGTCCAAATCGGAGGTTATGCCGATGGTAGTGCCGTCAAAGTAGATTCCCACAAAAGGGAGAGGCTCTCCGGTTTCTGCATCATATACTCCGCCTCTTACACGCGTAGACTGTCCGGCTGCGTTAAATGCAGCCAGAAGCACTATGAGTGATATCAGAAGCCTCTTTATCAAGAATACAGGGCGTTTATGAGAGAGAGTTTCCAGCTTTCGGGCAGAATCCGTGCCAGAAGGCCCACGGCCTTGTAATCCAGGCGGGGGATTACCCTTACTGCCATCTTTTTGCGTTTGAGTTGCTTAAGGATAGCCTTTGCTATTACCTCCGGCTTCATGCCGCCAAGCTCATCCTTCTCAATCTTGCGGAGGTTTTTCCTCAGGCTTTCATCATACGGAGTGCCTTCTGAGGCATTGACTTTCCTGGCCTGGGTGAATCCGGTTGCAACGTCTCCGGGGAGGATGCTGCAGCATTGGATGCCTGTGCCTTTGAGTTCCATCCTGAGGCCTTCTGTAAGTGAAAGCATTGCCGCTTTGGCCGATGAATAGAAGACCTGGAAGGGGAGCTGGAGCACGGCCATTACGGACGTAACCGTGATGATGCGCCCGTGGCCCTGCTTACGGAACACGGGAAGGCAGGCCTGGATGGTCTTGAGGGCACCAAAGTAGCAGGTCTCGAACTGAGCCCTGGCGTCTTCCTCCGTGGTGTACTCTACCGGGCCATAGATGCCGTTTCCTGCGTTGCAGATGACGGCATCTAGCCGGCCATCGGCCTCAAGTATCTGATCAACAGCTGCCTTGAGGGTGGCGGCGTCATTGACGTCCAGTTTTATGGGAACTATGCCGGGATGGGCCTCTGTGGCCGTTCCGCGCCTTGAGCCGGCATAGACTTTCATGCCTGCATTGGCCAAAACCTTTGCCGTTTCCGCGCCAATTCCACTGCTGCCGCCGGTGATGAGTACTATTTCCATAATTGGCTTCTGTTTATGAAGTTATGGGGGACGGGGATAGAGTATACGCTGTCACGGAGGAATTGTTTGAACTGATCCTCCGGGATGGCTTTCTGGGCTTCAACGCTTATTGTGGGGCCGATAATCACGCGCGGGTGGCTGCCCTTCTTGTTGAAAACCTCATGGAAGAGGCGTGTGAAGCGCAGTTTGTAGTGGATGAGGCCAAGAAGGTAGTAGAACATGGAATTACGGTCGGCAAACCTTATGGGCACTATAGGAACGCCGGCCTTGCGGATAAGTCTTATGGCGGCATCCTGCCACTCCCTTTCACGGATAATCCAGCCTTCGCGGGGTTTTAGATCGGCCACGGCACCGGAAGGGAAAAGGATGAGTGGCTCTCCGCTTTTTATCTGTAGGAGGGCGCTCTTTACTCCGTTTATGCTGGTGGATGTGGTTTCCCTTTTTGTGGTGGTGGGATTCACTGAGATGAAATTGGGCTCCAGGCCCTTGATCCAACTCAGGAACTCATTTACCATGGCCTTTGCTCCGGGACGTTTGTGGCCTATGAGGTCTACCAGGCATATCCCGTCAAGATGGCCGTAAACGTGATTTGCTATCACTATGAAGGCACCTTCCGGAAGGCTTTCAAGGCGTTCGGGATTACCCACGGCGAAATCCACCTGGGCATAATCCAGAATGCCTTTTGCAAAGTCCGGCCCCGGTTTGGTCCCTTGCTTCCACACGTAGTCGTGGAGTTCATTCACGTGGTCAATGCCCGTGAATTTGAGGGCCAGCCTGAAAAGAATCTTCCCCGCTTTTCCTTTGAAAACCGGGGAGAGTTTTACGGCGTCTTCTGGAGTTATGACCTGCATCTTGCTCTAGTCCTTCTTAATTGGATCCTGCTGGTTGAAATACTTGAGGTCCTTGAAGAAACTTACTATATAAGCTGCAAAGATTGCAAGTGCCGCAGCTACGGCAATGTAATCGAACAGGCCCACCTGGAAGTCGTTGTGGAAGATGGTGATGGGCTTTTTCCACTGTGAGAGCCAGGGGATGTAGATGAAGCAGATGTTTACGATGATAAGGATGAGGCGGAACTCCGTGGGACCCATTCCGGCGTATGTGAGGCGCATTTCACCTTTGAGGTGGCAATCTATGTAAACGTAGATACTGAGCATGAAATAAGCCACCAGGGCAAACATTGCAAAGCTCATGTTCACAAGGGGACTGAGGCCCACTCCCACAAACATTATGGTTTCATTGATAACATCTACGTTGTGGTCAATGTAGAAGCCGTAGGTTTTGCGCTGGGTGTTCCTTACGCGTGCCAGGGAACCGTCCAGGGAATCTCCGAACCAGTTGATCACAAGGCCCAGGCAGGAAAGCCACAGCCAGTTCAAGTTAAGGTTTGCAAGGGCGTAACCCGTGGCCATTACGATGGCGCCCAGAAAGCCCACGAATGTGAGCATGTCTGAGGTAACCCAAGAGGGCATACGCTGTGCCAGCCACACCAGTACTTTCTTCTCCAGCGGGTTAAGAATTGAAGTTTGGATTCTTGCCGCCTGTTTTTTGTCTTCGGACATAGGTTTAAGTTATATATTAACTTACAAAGATAAAAAATTTCCGCAGAAAACGCTAACTTTGTGCTATGAAACCTAAGTCAGTAGTTCTCCTTGCAGGTTCGGTGGTACTTTCCGGCCTTGTCCTATATGCATTTTTCAATGTCCGCAGCTGCGTCCGCGAAAAGCGCTGGCTGGCTCTTGGGCCCATTGAGAATCACCCTGTGCGCATCTATGATGTGAAATACGCCCGTGAATTCAATGACATGAATGATGTCCAGCTAAACGTGGCCCAGGCCATAGGCGTGCCGCCCGTGAAGGACAGGGAAGAGGCGGAAAAGATGAAGGACAAACTGGTTCTTCTGGAGGACTGTGAACTCTACGAGATCCGGGAGCTTACCCATTCCATCCCGTATCTGGTGCCATCGGCCAAGGATCTGTTGGATGTTATCGGCCGTAATTTCCAGGATTCCCTGGCGTCCCACGGCCTTAATCCCAACAAGCTGGTAATCACTTCCGTCCTGCGTACGGAGGCCGATGTAGCAGCCCTTCGGAAACGTAATACAAACGCCTCTGAGAACTCCACGCACCGCTACGGCACCACATTTGACCTGTCCTATTGGCGATATGTTAAGGTTGAGGAACTCCGCGGCCGTCCGTATGAGGACGTCCCTCCGGAGTATCTTCGCGCCGTCCTCGGCCAGGTTCTTCGTGATATCCACAATGAGGGCCTCTGCTACATCAAGTACGAACGTAAGCAGAACTGCTTTCACATTACTGTGAGAACTAAAGGGAAATAAAAAAAGAAACGTCGGCCTTCACAGGCGGACGCTCTACTAACCACATAATTAATAACACTAAAACTAATAACCAATAGATTGATTCCACTGAGAGAACCTCGCTTCCTCAATCCGGATACAAAGGTACTGCAAATTTTTGGATTTGCAAATTTTTTCAAAAGATTTTTTACAAAATTTTTTCAAAATATATCTAAAGTGTTGATAATCAGCAAGAAAATAATTTGGCGTTCTCCGAAACTGTCCGAAATATGGTAAATTGTTAGATAGTATTTCTATATTGATTATCAATGTGTTAAAGAATATCGAAACCCTTCGAAATAATATAACGTGTTTCAAATTAAAAGTGGATTGTAAGCAAAAACTTACAATCCGTAACTTTTGAGTATTTTGAAAATTTCAATCAGAAATATTACTTGTGAAAACGTTTGCCAGGAATGAATCTGGACACCTGGTTGCAGTATGCTTCATACTCCGGATACTTGCCGCCACTGATCTCTTCTGCGAGTGAAGAACTGCCAAGGAACAGGACTACAAGAAGAAGGCAGCCTATGATACTCCAGTTGAAAATGCCTATACCGGCGCCGATGGAGAACACGTAGAAGCAGATCCAGATGGACTGTTCCCCAAGGTAGTTTGGATGGCGGCTTACACCCCATAGACCCTGGGTGTTGAAACCAAGGTTGTAGGGCTCCGGGAGCTCTTCAAGTTTCTTGCCGCTATTGATCATGCCCCATTTGGTGGTCTGGAACACCCACTGCTGTTCATCGGCCACGGCTTCCCAGGCTATGAATCCAAGCATCAGCACTGCCGCTATGATATCTACAACGCCGAAGGGAACGGTGGAATTCATGCTTACCAGGGCGGGGAAGGTGGTCATAAGGACCAGGGCGTTCTGGTATACGGAGATGAAGAACAGGTCAAAGAGCATCCAGCCCCAGCGGTTGCCGTTGAAGAACGGCCCCTCACGGAGAACACCCCAGCGGTAATCCTCTTCTCCTTCCCAGAATTTCCATCTGTATGCGCCTTTACGGGCAAAATTGAAGGTGAGGCGGGCTCCCCAGAGGGTGGCAAGGACTGCCATCACTATAAGACGGGCGCTGAAACCGCCGTTGGCGGCAATTACCCAGGTGTAAACAGCGGGCAGAATGCTCCAGATTTTGTCCATCTGGGAATTGTTTCCGGTGAGTTCACCTACCACGAAGCAGTACAGCGCACTGCATCCGGCAATGATGCCAAGGGTCTTGAAGGTGGATAGTTGGAGATCGTCCAGTGCGGGCCCTACATATATATAAAGGAGGGGGCACACAATCAGTGACAGGCCAAGCAATGTGGCAATGAGGGGGATATTCATCTTTTTCATAACCACAAAGATAAGCAAAATATCTGATAATGAGACTAAAGAAGCCGCTTGCGTAGATTCTCTATCATGTCCACCGTCATCTGATCCAGGGTGAAGGTGGGTTTCCAGTCCCATTCCTCACGGGCGCAGGAATCGTCCATGGAATCTGGCCAGGACGTGGCGATTGCCTGGCGTACGGGGTCTACCTCATAGCGCACCTTGAGGCCGGGGATGTACTCACGGATCTTTGCAAAGAGCTGCTCCGGCTCAAAGCTCATGGACGCAATGTTGAAGGAATTGCGGTGTTTAAGGCGCGTTGGATCTGCTTCCATAAGCTGGATGGCGGCGTGAAGGGCATCCGGCATGTACATCATGTCCATGAAGGTGCCGGGAGCGATGGGGCAAACGAATTCCTCTCCCTTTACGGCCGAATAATATACCTCCACGGCATAGTCCGTGGTGCCGCCTCCGGGAAGTGTGGTATAAGAGATAAGGCCCGGGAAACGCACGGAACGTGTGTCTACGCCATATTTATGGAAATAATAATCCGAGAGGAGCTCCGTAGCAACCTTGGTGACGCCGTACATTGAACGGGGACGCTGGATAGTGTCCTGTGGAGTACCTACATGAGGCGTTTCAGGGCCGAAGGAGCCGATGGAAGATGGCGTAAACACCGCGCAGCCCTTCTCACGGGCAATCTCAAGGATATTCAGAAGGCCGTTCATCTGGATGTCCCAGGCAAGGAGTGGCTTTCTTTCTGCGACGGCGGAAAGCAGCGCCGCAAGGTTGTAGATGGTGTCTATATGGTACTTGTCCACAATGGCGGCAAGGCCGGCGGCGTCACGGACATCGGCAATCTCAGACGGGCCGCTTTCAAGGAGCACGCCCTTGGGCTCTGCGCCCGGGATATAGCCTGCAACTACCGTTGAACCGGGGATTTCCCTCCTTATCTTCATTGTGAGCTCTGAGCCAATCTGGCCGGTTGAGCCTATGACAAGTACGTTTTTCATATTCTGCTTAAAGATTGTACAAATTTATTCAATTTTGGTGGATTTTCAACATAAAAGAGTTAAATTTGAAAGCATAAAACCACTTAATCATCATGTACGGAAAATTTCAAAAATACCTTCAGGATGAGCTTCAGGCCATCAAGGATGCAGGACTTTACAAGAATGAAAGGAATATAGCCAGCCCCCAGAGCGCAGAAATCACTCTTCAGGACGGCAGCAAGGCGCTCAATTTCTGCGCCAACAACTATCTTGGCCTGGCCGATAACCCCCGCCTCGCGGAGGCCGCCAAAAAAGCCATGGACAGCCGCGGCTACGGCATGTCTTCCGTACGTTTCATCTGCGGCACCCAGGACATCCACAAGGAGCTTGAGAAGGCAGTCTCAGAGTATTTCAGGACGGAGGACACTATCCTCTACGCAGCCTGCTTCGACGCAAACGGCGGCGTTTTCGAGCCCCTCTTCGGCCCTGAGGACGCCATAATCTCAGACTCCCTCAACCACGCTTCAATCATTGACGGCGTGCGTCTTTGCAAGGCCCAGCGTTTCCGTTATGCCAATGCCGATATGCAGGATCTTGAAGCCAAGCTCCAGGAAGCGCAGGCCTGCCGCCACAGGATCATAGTCACAGACGGTGTGTTCTCAATGGACGGCAACGTTGCCCCTATGGACAAGATCTGCGACCTAGCTGAGAAATACGACGCCCTTGTGATGGTGGACGAAAGCCACAGCGCCGGCGTTGTTGGCCCCACCGGCCACGGAGTTGCAGAGCAGTTTAACTGCTACGGCCGCATAGACATCTTCACCGGCACACTTGGAAAGGCCTTCGGTGGCGCAGTGGGAGGCTTTACAACCGGCCGAAAGGAAATCATAGATATGCTCAGGCAGCGCAGCCGCCCTTACCTGTTCTCAAATTCCATCCCGCCCATGATTGCCGGCGCAGGAATTGAAACCTTCAAGATCCTCAAGGAAAGCAACGCCCTTCATGACAAACTTATGCAGAACGTGGTGTATTTCCGTGAGAAGATGCTTGCCGCAGGCTTCGACATCAAACCCACCCAGAGCGCAATCTGCGCCGTAATGCTCTACGACGCCCCTCTGTCCCAGAAATTCGCCGCAGCAATGGCTAAGGAAGGCATCTTTGTCACCGGTTTCTACTATCCCGTAGTGCCCAAGGGCCAGGCCCGTATCCGCGTCCAGCTCAGCGCTGCTCATGAGAAGGAGCACCTTGACAAGGCAATATCGGCATTCATCAAAGTAGGAAAAGAACTTGGAGTAATTAAGTAATATGAAAAAGACCTTTGCTTTAGCGCTGATGCTGCTTTCCATAGCGGCATTGGCCCAAAACAAGGCCGGAGGCATTTCGGCCGATATCTTGAAAGACCTTAACGCCTCATTCGAAGGCAATGCCGCCGACAAAGCCATCAGAAACGCCCTCAACAACACGTCTATGGCGGTGCTGGCAGCATCGGCCGATAAATCCGTGATGCCTGACACTGACTTCTCGGATGAAGTCAAGACCAAGGGCCGCACGGACCAGAAATCTTCCGGAAGGTGCTGGCTTTTCACCGGCCTCAATGTCCTTAGGGCCCAGATGATTGCCCGTCACAATCTGGATGAATTCACATTCTCACAGAATTACCTCTTCTTCTATGACCAGCTGGAAAAGTCAAATCTTTTCCTCCAGGGCGTCATAGATACCCGTAAGCTTACCATGGAAGACCGCAAGGTAGACTGGCTGTTCTCCCATCCCATTGGTGACGGCGGCCAGTTCACGGGTGTGAGCAACCTTATCATGAAGTACGGCGTTGTGCCCTCTGAGGCTATGCCTGAGTCTTATTCGGCCAACAATACATCGGCCATGCGCACCCAGTTAAGCCTTATCCTCAGGGAAGGCGGCCTCAAACTCCGCGCAGCAAAGGATAAGGATGTCCAGGCCCTCAAGCTGAGCATCCTGAAGGATGTTTACCGCGTCCTTGCCCTCTGCCTTGGCGTCCCTCCCAAGGAATTTACCTGGAGAAAAGACGGCAAAACCTACACCCCGCAGGAATTCTATCGGCAGTATCTTGGACAGGACCTTGAGAACAACTACGTGATGGTGATGAACAATCCCACCCTGGAGTACGGCAAGGTGTACGAGATAGACTATGACCGCCACGTCTATGACGGACAGAACTGGGTCTACGTGAACCTCCCCATGGACCGCATCAAGGAAATGGCCATCGCCTCCATCAAGGACAACACCGCACTCTATTTCTCCTGTGACGTAGGGAAATTCCTGGACAGGAACAAAGGTGTGGCCGATATTGAAAACTTCGACTACCAGTCCCTCCTTGGCGTGAATTACGGCATGGATAAGTGTGACCGGATCCTTACTCACGCCAGCGGCTCCACCCACGCCATGACCCTCATTGCCGTGGATATCAAGGACGGAAAGCCTGTCAAATGGATGGTGGAAAACAGCTGGGGAGAGGCCAGCGGCTACAAGGGTAATATCATCATGACGGACGAATGGTTCGATAACTACATGTTCCGCCTTGTGGTAGAAAAAAAGTACGTCCCCGGGGACGTACTCTCGATGATGTCTCAGAAGCCGGTCCTTCTGCCGGCATGGGATCCTATGTTTGCGCCTGAAGAGTAGGAGAAACCTTACTGCTCTTCCTTAACAATTTCACAGGGGATATCCTTGTGATAGATAAAGTCAAAAGTGGTTACGGCGGTATTGATTTCAAAATCCTCGTAACCGCTTATTGCAAATGAGTACCTTGCTCCCTCCCGGATAGCGGGATCTGAGGATGAGAACTTGATTGATGCGGGGCCGCGTACCTGGCGTCCCTCAATCAGCCCATAATCTTCCCACATGTTGACGAGATTCCTGAAATAGTACTCTGTATCGGCATATTCGTCAAGGATGTCTTCCTTAAGGTTATAGTCAAAGCAGTAGCTGTCACGGCTTGAGGGGGTGATGGTAATCATATCCTTGTCAAGGCCGATCTTGAAGGTGAGGTCCGACATTACCAGGGGATTGGTGTGGAATACCTTTGAGACCGGCGTTCCGATAAACTCCTTTGCCTTGGGGTCTACCTGGAATACTACAATCTTATGGTCCGCGTCCGGAATAAGGTACGTGTAATCAATCTCCTGTGTGCCCTGGTAGCAGAAAATCTGCTCGAAGGGGACCTCATAGCCTTCTTCCTCGCAGATGAGTTCCCAGCGCTCTTTGGAGAAGTCCACCTGAAATGCGGCGTTTTCCTGATCGGTCTTATTGAAGTAATCGGTAAGATTTACGTTGTCCAGTTTGCCGTAGCAGTAGTAGGCGTTGGGATTTGAAGGCACAATGACCACCTTAGCCTTGGTGGAATGGACATTTGAGACCTGGATGTCAAATCCTGACAGTTGCATATGTTTGGCGGGGCAGGCGGTAAGGATGAGTCCTGCGGCGGCAATTATCAGTAAATTAAAGTATCTCATTACAGTTCTTTATTAACGGTGAACAGGAAACGGACAAAGCCTGCGCCATGGGCGCCATAGTTACCAAAGTCATAGGTCACATTCTGGCCTTTGAAATAGGTCTCGGCCTTTACGGAATTGATGAAAGGCACGGTTTTGTCCTCACGGCTGTGGAACATGAACATGGGCGCCTTGGGGGTGAAGTCCAGCACGGAGTTGAACATCAGGGACCTGTAGAGTTTCGCAGTTTTGGGATTGCGCTTGTCACGGCCTTCATCGGTCATGATGTCCCTGAGGCTCTTGGCGCCGATGAATCTGTTGATCTGCTGGACCGTGAAATTCTTGGAATTGATCCATTCCTTGTAGTTTGCAAGGAGGTTTGGCTTGAAGAAGTCCTGCATCTCGAGACCAAGATTCTCTCCGTAATTGACTCCCTGGACAATCATGGGAATGGCGCAGGGAATGCCCGTAAGGTCTTCTTCCACAGAAACGTCATAGGTGGAGGCAAGGTCATATGGGCCTGCGCCGGCATACACCTTCTTGATGGGGAGAGTGTCCCAGCATTCCTCCTGGATCATCCTCATTACGCCCACCGTGGTGGAACCGCCCTGGGAATATCCAAAGAGGATAACCTTGTCACTGAGGGGTTTGCGGCCGATATGCTCAAGGTACGGCTTCACGGCAAGGCCCATGTCCACAACTGCCCTTGCGGTGCTCTTCACGTGCATGTAGGGGTGGATGCGGTCCTTGGTGACGCCGAAGCCGATGTAATCGGCAATGACAACCGCGTAGCCCTTGGCGGCAAGGATTCCCTCAAGCGGGAAGGCCTCGGAGGGGCACTCGGGATTTGAGCCGATGGTGAAGTGGCTCACCAGGATCATATTCTTGATCTCTCCTTTTTGTGGAAGGAGGATTTTTCCTGAAAGGGTGAGGGGAGAGCCGTCTACGTCATGCCCCTTGTAGGTACCGGCAATGTGAACCAGCGTATTGCTGTTCATTGTGCCGATGAGGTTACGGGCAATCTCTACACCGGAAGTTTTGGCAACCTTGGTGTCAGGCTCATCATCATCTTCGAGAAACAGGATATCAGGGTTCAGTGACCCGTCCTGCATGAGGATGTCGGTACATTTTGTGGAAGTTACGTGGAAGGTGTCAAAGTCCACGTACTCTATATCCGGATGATGGCAGGCCCATAAAATGCCGATGCCAAGTAGTATAACAGGGATTCGTTTCATCTTCTTACCAGATATAATTTACGCCCACAGAGAACAGCCTGGAGGCAAACATATAAACGTCGTTGGCGCTTTTAAAGGCATTCAGCATGCCGATTTCAGCGGTGCCGTTCCAGTGCCCCTTTCCAACTCTCACGCCAACCAGGTTGAGGTTGAAGGCGGGGGCCGCCTCAAACTGCTTCTGGTTGTCAAAAGCCATCAGAAGTCCAAACGACAGTCCGGAATAGATATCAACCAACTCTGAGCGGAAGTATGTGAACCTAACGGAAGGGAGGATGCACAGGTTGTAGTTATTCACCCTGGTGGGATCCCCGATAATCTGACCCGAAGCATCCCTTACGCCTTCTTTCCAGAATATTCCCTCAAAGTCTGTCTGGACTCCGGCGCTGACAACATCCGTAAAAGAATACATGTAATCTGCAAAGATGTGGCCGGTGTATCCGTGGCCGAATTTGCCTGTAGAGCGGAATCCGGCCGGTAGGGTGGCTGAATCAAAGGTGCCTGGGGCGCTGGCGTGGAAGACCAGTGTCTCAAAGAGCATATCTCCCCAGCCAACGCGCACCGAATGGCGCGAAGGGGGATTACCTGCAGCTGCAACTATTTGAAGGCAGGTAATAAGAGAGATTGAAAGCAGTAGTTTTTTCATATCTTTCTTGATGGTAAAAATGCCATTAGATAACCAATCACAGATACTCCTGCAGCAATCCACAGAAGATCCGTGATCTTAAGTGATACGGGATATGCATCCACAACAAAATTTCCGGGCATTGCAATTATTCCAAAGCGCTGCTGTGCAAGGACCACACATACTCCGATGATCAGGCCGATAACCATCCCGAGCAGGGACACCATCCAGCCTTCCAGAAGGAAGACCCGGCGTATCATTCCGTCCGGTGCGCCCATAGCGCGAAGAGTGCCCATATCGGCCTCTTTCTCAATTATGAGCATCCTGAGGGAGCTGTAGATGTTGAACGCGATTATGATAACCACAAAGATGAGTATGAGGAAAATAGCAAGCTTTTCATACCTCATCATCTTGTATATGGATTCTTCCTGACGGAAACGGTTGAGGACCTTAAGCTCCGGGCCGATCATGGACTGGAGCTCCTTTTCAAGGGATTCTCCGTACCCTGGAGCAACCCAAATCTCAAGGGAGGAGACCTCCGTTTCAAGCTCCAGAAGCTCCCTCATGGCCTCGATAGGGACCAGCATGAGTTTGGAATCAATCTCCGAATTGACGGAAATGACGCCTCCGGTAAGGGCTTTAACCTTCCGGAGCGACGCCTGCGGATTTGCGAGTGAGATGTTTTCCTTGCGGGATGGATAGTAGATCTCAAAGGGTGTCACAAAACGTGGATTGAGGCCGATGCTATGCGCCAGGGCAGCCCCTGCAACCGCTGCGGACATTGCACCGCGGTGGAAAATCCAGGCTCCGTCAATGATGCTTTCCTTCAGGGGAGATTCTTCCTGTGCGGCCTCATCAATGCCTTTCACCCTTGCAAGGCTCTGGCGGCCTTCATAGGAGAGGAACACCTGCTCCTCAAGCACGCTGGAAAGCCTAAGGATGCGGCTGTCCTCAAGGATGGGGGCAAAGACCGCGCTGTCCGGGACAAAAAATTTCCCGGAGGCGGGCCTTATCACGAAATCAGGGTCTGACGCCTCCAGGGACTGTCCAACAAGGGAATTGAAGCCGTTGAAAACCGAGAGAATGATTACGAGAGCTGCAGTGCCTATTGCCATACCTGCCACGCCAATGCCGGAGATCATGTTGATCACGTTATGGCTTTTCCGGGAAAAAAGGTACCGGATGGCAAATATGAGAGGAAGCTTCACTTTTTAAGCAGTTCCTCTATATGCTCTGCGTAGTCCAGGGTGGTGTCCAGGATGAAGATGAGTTCCGGGACAATCCTGAACTGTTTGGCTACAAGATGCCCCAGTTCTCCACGGAGAGCTTTGTTGCCATCCTGAAGGATCTGCATTACAGGACCCTGTTTCTCAGAGGGGAATATGCTCACGAAGACCTTGGCCACGGAAAGGTCAGGGCTTACGCGGACTTCGCTTACCGTTACCATGGCGCCGCCGAATGCGGCCATACCCTTGCTGCGAATAAGCTCGGCAAGGTCCTTCTGCAATTCTCTGGCAACTTTAAGCTGCCTTGTGCTTGCGGGTTTTTCCATACCTACTTGATGTTGATGATGAAGTAGTTCTTCTTTCCCTTCTGGGCAAGGATGTAGTGACCGTTCACAATATCGGCCTCAGTGACCTCTGCGGCGATATCCGTTACTTTGTCCTTGTTGATTGCGATTCCTCCGCCCTGGATCATCTTGCGGGCCTCTCCCTTGGAGGGAAGGATGGCTGTCTTGACGGCAAGGAGGTCCATGATGTTCACGGGGAGATCGGCCTTGGGAAGGTCAAATGAGGGGACATCTCCAAAGACGGAGAGGAAGGTTCTCTCGTCCAGTTTACGGAGGGCCTCGGAGTTGCCGCTGAAGAGCATACGGGATGCTTCAATTGCGTTATCCAGGGCTTCCTGACCGTGGCACATACGGGTTACTTCCTCTGCAAGGACCTTCTGGAGTTCACGCGCGCCGGGGTTCTCCCTGTGGCGGGCGATGAGGCTCTCTATGGTCTCACGGTCCAGCATGGTGAAAATCTTGATGTAGCTTTCTGCGTCGTTATCGGCCACATTGAGCCAGAACTGGTAGAATTCATACGGGGAGGTACGCTCAGGATCCAGCCAGATGTTGCCCTTCTCCGTTTTTCCGAACTTTGTTCCGTCGGCCTTGCGGATAAGGGGGCAGGTGAGGGCGAAGGCCTGGCCGCCGTCCATGCGGCGGATGAGTTCCGTACCGGTGGTGATGTTGCCCCATTGGTCACTTCCGCCAAGCTGGAGGATGCAGCCCTTGTTCTTCCACAGCCAGTAGAAATCGTAGCCCTGCATAAGCTGGTAGGAGAATTCCGTGAAGGACATACCCTCTGAGGAATCACGGGACAGGCGCTTTTTGACGCTGTCCTTAGCCATCATATAGTTTACGGTGATGTGCTTTCCTATGTCACGGATGAAATTGATGAAGGTGTAGTCCTTCATCCAGTCATAGTTGTTCACAAGTTCCGCCTTGTTGGATGCATCCGAGTCAAAATCCAGGAAACGTGATAGCTGGGCCTTGATGCCTTCTACATTGTGACGGAGGGTTTCCTCGTCCAGGAGGTTTCTCTCCGCGCTTTTCATGGAGGGGTCACCGATCATACCGGTGGCGCCGCCAACCAGGGCGTAGGGCTTGTGGCCGCAGTTTTGGAAATGCTTCAGTATCATTACGCTCACAAGGTGGCCGATATGCAGGGAATCGGCCGTGGGGTCAATTCCTACATAAGCCGCCTGGGGGCCTTCCATAAGTTTCTCTTCCGTTCCGGGCATGATATCCTGGATCATGCCGCGCCATTTGAGCTCCTCTACAAAATTCTTCATAAGTAAAAATGATATAACCTACAAAGATACAGATTTTTTTGTACTTTTGTTTGTTAAACAATGATTCCAAATGAAGAAACTGATTCTACTATCCATTCTGGCAATTTCGGTCATTGCCTGCGGCCCCCGCTATGAAACCGTGAAAGGAGACCCCCTGGGCGCAAAGATCTGCACCCTTGACAACGGACTGAAGATCTATATGTCCGTGAATAAGGATGAACCCCGCATTCAGACATACATAGCCGTCCATGCCGGCGGAAAGGACGATCCCGCAGACAACACCGGCCTTGCCCATTACCTTGAGCACATGATGTTCAAGGGCACGGAACAGTTCGGTACCCAGGACTACGAGGCGGAAAAACCGCTTCTGGCCCAGATAGATTCGCTCTATGACGTATACCGTACCCTTACGGATCCGGCCGATCGGGAAGCCCTGTACCACCAGATAGACTCCGTGAGCCTGGAGGCCTCAAAGATTGCCATTCCCAATGAGTATGACAAGCTGATGTCAATAATAGGCTCTGAAGGTTCCAATGCATTTACGTCCAACGATGTAACCTGCTACGTTGAGGAGATCCCTTCAAACCAGATAGAGAACTGGGCGCGCATTCAGGCCGATCGCTTCATGAACTGCGTCTTCCGCGGTTTCCATACGGAACTTGAGGCTGTCTACGAGGAAAAGAACATGGGCCTTACGGATGACGGCGAAAAAGCCATCGACGCCCTTGACAGTATGCTCTTTGTCCATCATCCATATGGCACCCAGACCGTTATCGGCACGCAGGATCACCTTAAGAATCCTTCCCTGAGAGCCATCCGTCATCAGAAAGATACCTATTATGTTCCCAATAACGTTGCCATCTGCCTCTCCGGAGACTTTGACCCGGATCAGATGGTAAAGACCATCAAGAAGTATTTTGGTCAGTGGAAACCAAATCCCGCACTCCCTGAGCGCAGCATTGCTCCGGAAGATCCCATCATTGAGCCCAAGGTTAAGGACGTGTATGGCTATGACGCAGAGTTTGTCATGCTTGGCTGGCGCACTCCCGGAGAGTCTTTCCCTGAGAGCGAGATCTCTGAGATTGCAGGAGACATCCTGTACAACGGTAATGCCGGCCTTGTAGACCGCAACCTCCTTCAGTCCCAGGCCATCCTGGGTGGCGGATTCTTTAATTACAACCGCTCAGACTGGGGACTGCTGCTTGCCGAGGGCATGCCTAAGGAAGGCCAGAGCCTTCAGAACGTGCTTGATCTCCTCCTTGGGGAGGTAGATAAACTCCGTAGGGGTGAGTTCTCAGAGGAGCTTCTTGAGGCCGTGAAGGCAAACTATAAATTATCGGCCATGGAGGGCCTTACCTCCAACCGCTACCGCACAACGCTCTTTATGAATTCCTTCATAAACGGAACTTCCTGGAAATGGGAGGCCGGAAAACTTGACAGGATGAGTAAGGTTTCAAAGGAGGACGTTGTGGCCTGGGCCAATAAATATCTCCCTGAGGACGGCTATGCTGTTGTTTTCAAGCACCTTGGAGAGGATAAGAGCATAAAGAAGATAGACGCCCCCAAGATTACCCCCATCTACACCAACAGGGACAAGCAGAGCGCCTTCCTCGCAGAGATTGCAGCCAGTGAGCCCGCTCCCATTGAGCCAGTCTTCGTGGACTATGAGAAGGATATGACCGTGGCCGATTTTGACGGCCTCAGGCTCCTGTACAAGAAAAACGAGAGGAATGACATTGCCTCCCTTGCTTTCCGTTACGACCGCGGATCGGACAATGACCCGGTACTATCCATAGCCGCCGATTATTTCTCATATCTTGGCTCTGACAAATACACCGCAGAGGACTTTGCCATGAAGCTCTACGGCCTTGCCTGTAGCGCTACTCCCCGTGTGGGCGGAAACACCACCGCAATATCCCTTACAGGCCTTTCAGAGAATCTGCCCGCCGCCCTTGAAGCGCTGGAGTATCAGCTCCGTAACGTGCAACCTGATGAAGATATCCTCTCTGAGCTCAAGGCCGATATCCTCCGCTCCCGCGAAGACTCAAAGAAGAACCAGAGGGCCTGCAGCAGCGCTCTTCAGAATTATCTCACCTACGGTCCAGAGTATATCAAGGCCGGAACTCTTACTAACGCGGCTGTATCGGCCCTGGAATCTGAAGACGTCCTTGAATCCCTGGAAGAGCTCCTTGAAAAGCAGCATACCATATTATATTATGGTCCGGCATCGCTCGATGAGGTGAAGGAGATGCTCTCAAAGTATCATCCCACGGATGAGCTTGAGCCACTGGAGAAGACTCATCCCGCAAAGCGCCTCACGCCCTCTGCAAAGGTTTATGTGAGCCATTACGATTCCCGCCAGTTCAACTACGTGCAGTACTCGGACCGCGGGGAAGGCTTCTCCCTGGATGAGGCTCCTTACATTGATCTTTTCAACGAGTATTACGGCGGCGGCATGAATGCCATCGTGTTCCAGGAGATGAGAGAGTCCCGCGCTCTGGCTTACGGCGCCGGCGCCTGGCTCTCAGAGCCCGCCTTCAAGGCCGATACCTACTCCTTCCGCGCCTACATAGCCTCCCAGAACGACAAACTCCGCAAGGCTGTGGAGGGCTTTGAGGAAATAATCGAAACCCTGCCGGAAGCCCCCGAGAACCTTGAAATCGCAAAGGCTGCAATACTTGGAAAGCTCCGCACCCAGCGATTGATAGGGGAGCAGGTTCTCTACAGCTACCTCCAGGCCCAGGAGCTTGGTCTGACTGAGCCCCGTGAGAAGCTTATCTTCGAGAAAGTGGGTGCTCTCACTATGGAAGATCTGAAGGCCACCCACGCCAAATGGATTGCCGGCCGCACCTACAACTACGCCATCCTGGGGGATACCAGGGACATGGATATGGCCTACCTGAAGACCCTTGGCCCCGTCCAGATAGTGCCCTTGACGGAAATCTTTGGCTACTAACCTTCTGATAATCAGCCTATTGTCCAAAGTCGGGTGCACCTGCAGGTGCACCCGATTATTTATAAGTGATTGAGTATCAGTGAGATGCGCGTCAATTATTAATTTTTTACAATTTTTTATTGCAATTCAATAATTAATTATTATCTTTGCAAAAGAAACCAAAATCTTTTGCACAATGATCACATTATGGTGGGCCGGTCTTACCCCGGTTATGAAGATCCTCTGGGTGGCAACACTTGCCGCTACCCTGATTTTCATCATTCAAAGTATCCTCACTTTTGTGGGCGCAGACGCAGACGCCAGCGCAGACTTTGACATTGACGGTGATGCCGATATGTCAATGGACGGCGCCAGCCTGTACAGCTTCCGCAACTTCGTGAACTTTATCCTGGGCTTTGGCTGGAGTGCAATCCTCCTGCAGCCCTCCATCTCCTCCTGGCCGGTGCTCATCCTGGTGTCGGTGATTATCGGCGTAGCCCTTGTTGCCGGCGTGATGTACCTTTTCAAATGGCTTGCAAGCATGCAGCAAAGCGGCAACATCAACCTTGAAAAATCTGCCGCAGGAGCGGAAGGCACTGTTTACCTTACTATTCCTGGCGCACGCGCAGGAAAGGGAAAGGTCCAGATTACCATCTCCGGAGCAGTCCGTGAGTATGACGCCGTTTATGAGGGAGAATCGGCCCTCAAGACAGGAACTCCCATCCGCGTTGTGGATGTAATTGATTCCAACACCCTCCTTGTAGAAGACATTAACACTTATACCGTATAAATTATGCCTACACTTACCCTTATCCTCATCCTTGTGGCCGTGCTCTTCGTGACGCTGGCCGCTATCCTCAGGCGCTACAGGCGCTGCCCCTCAGACAAGATTCTGGTAATTTACGGTAAAACCGGCCGCTCTTCATCGGCCCGTTGCGTACACGGTGGCGCAGCATTCATCTGGCCCGTGTTCCAGGATTATGCATATCTGGACCTCAAGCCTATCTCCATCGAGTGCAACCTCACCAACGCCCTTTCCAAGCAGAATATCCGCGTAGACGTTCCCTGCCGCTTCACCGTTGGTATCTCCACGGAGCAGGAGGTCATGACAAACGCCGCAGAGCGTCTCCTTGGCCTCTCCACAGACAGCATCCAGAGCATCGCTACGGATATCCTCTTCGGTCAGCTCCGTCTTGTTATTGCAACCATGGACATCGAGGAAATCAACGCCGATAGGGACAAATTCCTTGCAAGCGTCTCCGCAAACGTGGAGGCAGAGCTCCGTAAGATCGGCCTTAAACTCATCAACGTGAACGTCACCGATATCCGTGACGAATCCGGCTACATCGAGGCCCTCGGTAAGGAAGCCGCCGCAAAGGCCATCAACGACGCAAAGAAGAGCGTCGCAGAGCAGAACCGTTACGGTGAAACCGGTAAGGCAAATGCCGATAAAGACACCCGTGTGAACGTTGCCGCCGCAGACGCAGATGCCGTGAAGGGTGAGAACAACGCCCGTATAGAGATCGCAAATTCCGACGCCCTCCGCCGTCAGAAGACCGCTGAGGCAGACCGCCTTGCAGTGGCCGCAGAAAAGGTTCAGGCCGCAAAGGCCCTGGAGGAAGCCTATCAGAGTGAGCGTGACGCTGAACTTGCACGTGCAGAACGTGAAGAGGCTACCCAGAAGGCAAACATCGTGGTTGCCGCAGAGATTGACAAGCAGAAGAAGATCATCGAGGCCGAGGCCGAAGCAGAGCAGATCCGCCGCAAGGCAAAGGGTGAAGCAGACGCTATCTTCGCAAGGATGGACGCGCAGGCACGCGGTATCCAGGAAGTCCTCAATAAGCAGGCCGAAGGTTTCCGCAACCTGGTTGGAGCCGCTGAAGGTGACGCCCAGAAGGCTGTCCTCATGATGATTGCCGATAAACTCCCTGAACTTGTCAAGACCCAGGTAGAGGCCGTCAAGGGCATCAACATTGACAAGGTAACCGTATGGGATACCGGCTCAAATGCCAACGGAAAAACCGCCACTTCCAACTTCATCTCCGGTATGATGCAGTCCGTACCTCCGCTCCAGGACCTCTTCAAGATGGCCGGTATGGAACTTCCCTCATACCTGAAGGGTAAGCCGGAAGAGCAGGCTCAGCCAGAGAAGGAGGAGTAATGCCCATCATCACTAATATAGATGTCATGCTGGCCCGCCGGAAGATGTCTTCCGGTGAGCTGGCAGAGAAGATTGGCATTACCCCCGCCAACCTCTCCATCCTCAAGACCGGCAAGGCCAAGGCCGTGAGGCTGTCCACCATGGATGCCCTCTGCAAGGCCCTGGACTGCCAGCCAGGGGATCTGCTGGAATATAAACCGGATTAGCCCGTGGCGTTAAACGGCTAACATTCAATAAGTTATGCAAATTAGGGTGCGCGTTTTTGCGCACCCTAATTTGTGTAATACACTTATCTTCAATCATTTAGCTCCACGGCTTTTACTTTACGGTTACCTTGGGAATATCGCTCCAGAGTGTGGTGTAGTGGGGGGAGCGGTGCTCCTGGGCCATATGGAACTGCCCGTCTCCCTGGGCGCCCCAGAGAAGGGCCCCGTTGCCAAAACTCTTGTGAATGGTGTCAAGGACCTTGGAGAGGTTTTCGTCTCGCTCCATCGTATCGGTATCGGCCCAGATGGAGGCCGATGCCCCCTCCGCGGGGATAATCTTTGTGAACACAACTCCGGCTTTCTTGTAGCCGAAACCAGGCCGGAAGAGGCTCCTTGCCGTCTTTATGGCCGACGTGACGATGGTACGGTAGTCGGCCGCCCCGTCCGGAAAAACCGTGTACAGGCCGCCGCTTGTCTGGGGGAGGCTCTCCTTGAAGCGGTTGGTCATTGCAAAGACGGCCATTTCCGTTGCCAGGGTGTTCTGGGCGCGGAGTTTTGCCGTGGCGCGTGAGGCAAAGGTTGCTATCTGCTCCGTGAATTCCTGAAGGGTTGTCACCTCGTGGGCAAAACTGCGGGAGATGCAGATACTCTGCTTGGGCTCTATCATGTCCTCGAACTCTATGCAGGGGATGCCCATGAGCTCCTTCCAGGTGCGGAATCCGGGGAGGTTGAAGAGTTTACGGACGGTTGTTTCCTGCAGCTGACAATAATCCCAGGCGGTTTTGACGCCCATATCGGCCAGTTTTTTAAAGCTGCGGCGGCCGATTCCCCATACGTCTTCCACAGGGAAAGTCCGGAGCACTTTTTCTATGTCCTGAGGCCGATACATGAAGCATCCGCCCTGGAGTTTGGGGTATTTCTTGCATAGTTTGGAGGCAATCTTCGCAAGGGTCTTGGTAGGGGAGATGCCCACTGAGACAGGTATGGCGGTGAGGCGCCGGCACTCCCTTGAAATGGTCTTTGCGAGGGCGTCAAAATCGGCCTCCATGCCCGTCAGGTCAAGGAAGGCCTCATCTATGGAGTACACTTCCACCGACGGTGCAAAGCCTCTCAGGACTTCCTGTACGCGGGCCGACATATCCCCGTACAGCGCAAAGTTGGAGGAGAAAACCGCAACGTTGTTGCGCTCTATGATGGGTTTTATCTTGAAATAAGGATCTCCCATCTTGATGCCAAGGGCCTTGGCCTCGTTGCTGCGGGCTATGGCGCAGCCGTCGTTGTTTGACAGCACAATAACGGGCTTCCCGTTCAGTTCAGGACGGAAAACCCTTTCGCAGGAAGCGAAAAAATTGTTGCAGTCGGCAAGGGCGTACATCCTCTATGCTTTCTTGATAACCCAGGTCACTACGCCCCAGATAAGGAAATCGTTGTCCGGGCCCACCGGAATGGGCTTGAATTTGCGGTTGTGTTCATTGCATGGGACAAGGGTGGCGCCCTGAGGGCCGATTTCAACGCGCTTTACGGTATATTCTCCGTCTATGAAACACACCGCCTTGCAGTCATTGTAGGGCTCCACCGCGCGGTCCACGATGATTATGTCGCCCTCGTCCATATCGGCATCCACCATGGAAACACCGTCTATCCGGAAGAAGAACGTGGAGGCATTGTGCCTCACAAGGAGTTTCACAAGGTCCAGTTTCTCACGGAAATCGTCGGCGGGGGAGGGAAATCCCGCTTTCACTTCACCCAGAGGGCTTTCAAAACTCTCTATATTTTCAATCGGCTGTGGAATCATAATCCAAAGATACGCTTTTTTTACTATATTTGCGTGTTATGAACACACACGTAGTTATTATGGCCGGTGGAATTGGCAGCAGGCTTTGGCCCCTCTCCACACCGGATGTACCTAAACAGTTTATTGATATTCTTGGCGTTGGACGCTCACTGATCCAACTTACCGTAGACCGTTTTGCCCCGCTTTGCCGCCCGGAGAACTTCTGGGTGGTAACCGGAGAGAAGTATGTGGATCTTGTGAAGGAGCAGCTTCCCGCCATCCCTCAGGACCAGATCCTTGCAGAACCCGAGGGCCGCAACACCGCCCCCTGCATAGCTTACGCTTCCTGGAAAATCCAGCGCAAGGACCCTGATGCCAATATTGTAGTTACTCCCGCAGATGCCCTGGTCCTGCGCACTGAGGAGTTCGCGCACACCATTGCCAAAGCCCTGGAGTTTACGCAGGAGCGTGACGCCATTGTCACCGTTGGCATTGCACCCACCCGTCCGGAAACTGGCTACGGCTACATCCATGCCGCAGAAGCCCTCCGCGGCCAGCTGGTGAAAGTGAGTGAATTCAAGGAAAAACCGGATCTTGATACAGCCATAGGCTATCTTGAAGACGGTCACTATTTCTGGAACGCCGGCATCTTCGTGTGGAACGTGAACACCATTGTCACGGAACTTCGTAACTACGCTCCCCAGATTGCCGGAGTGATGGATGAACTGGCCCCTTCTTTCTTCACGGATAAGGAACAGGAGGATCTCCGCCGCCTTTTCCACACCTGTGAGAAAATCTCCATAGACTATGCCGTGATGGAGAAAAGCCCCCGCATCTTCGTGATTGCGGAGGACCTTGCCTGGTCCGATCTTGGCAGCTGGGGCTCCGTCATGACACATCTTAAGGCCGATGAAGACGGCAATGCCGCCGTGGGTCAGGATGTGCGTCTTTTCGACTGCTCTAACTGCCTTGTACACGTTGCCTCTGAGAAGACCGTGGTGGTGGAGGGCCTTGATGGTTACATAGTTGCAGAGTCAAAGGACAAGCTTCTTGTATGCCGCCTCTCGCAGGAGCAGCACATCAAAGAATATTCCGCGTAAAAATTTTTAAAAATTTTATTGCGGATTCAAAAAAAGTTACTACCTTTGCAATCCCGATTTGGGACGGAGGACTCGTTAGCTCAGTTGGTAGAGCACAACACTTTTAATGTTGGGGTCTCGGGTTCGAGCCCCGAACGGGTCACAAGACATACACCAGCACTCTTAGCTCAGCTGGTAGAGCAGCTGACTCTTAATCAGCGGGTCTAGGGTTCGAGTCCCTAAGAGTGCACCAAAAAAGGACGCAAGAAATTGCGTCCTTTTTTGGTGCACTCCTGTTTTCAACATTGATTGAAGGGGCTCCGCCCCCTCAAACACCCCCTTGTCGGCCTTCGGCCTCCGACCATCGCGGAAATTGCGTCCTTTTTTAGTGCACGATAATGCCATTATGTCAGTTGCTGATAATAGGACCGATATTTGAAGCAAGGCGGGAAACATCTATGATATGGGTATTTTCAAGTGGATTACAGGAATACTTGGATGGGTGACGCTAGGGCCCATCGGAGGGCTTATAGGATATATTTTTGGATCACTTTTTGAAGGCCGGGCGGAAATCCCGTTCCAGCAGGGAGAGTCCGCAACCAGGAGGGCTTACTCTGCGTCTGAGCAGCGGAACAGTTTCCTTGTGAGCCTTCTTGTACTCTCATCGGCCGTGATAAGGGCCGACGGAAAGGTCCACCAGAAGGAACTTGATACCGTCAGGGACTTCATCCAGCGGAATTTCGGGCCACAGGCAGTCCCGGAAGCGATGAGAATCCTTGAGGGCCTGAATGCCCGTCAGGTGAATATCTATGAGGTGGGTCCCCAGATAGCCACCTACATGAACTATTCCCAGAGGCTCCAGCTATTCCACTACCTGGTCCAGATCGCCATTGCGGACGGAGACTTTGCAAAGAGCGAAAAGGGCGTTCTGGAGGCGATAGGAGCCACTATCGGCCTTAATGGGGCGGATATTAATTCCGTCATTGCCATGTTCTACAAGGACACCAATTCCGCCTATACCGTGCTTGGGATTACTCCAAGTGCCACTGACGATGAAGTTCGTACCGCATACCGCAAGATGGCCATGAAGAACCACCCGGACAAGGTTGCAACCCTTGGTCCTGACGTCCAGAAAGCAGCTGCAGAGAAGTTCCGTCAGGTACAGGAGGCGTATGAGGCTATAAAGAAAGAAAGAGGAATGAACTGACGGAGATTTTTAGTATATTTGTAAGGTATGCTGAAGATTCTCAAGGCGTCGGCGGGTTCCGGCAAAACATACAATCTGGCAAAAGAGTACATAAGACTGATTGTCATGAGCAATCAGCCGGATGCATACAGGCATGTCCTGGCTGTGACTTTTACCAATAAGGCTACGGACGAGATGAAGCGCCGCATACTGAAGGAACTCCATACCCTGTCCAAGGCTCCGGATGAGTCAAAGTATCTGGATTACCTCACAAAGGAAACAGGCCTTGATAAGACATCCCTTCAGAAACGTGCCCAGTCTCAGCTCTCGGGCATCCTTCATGATTATTCCGCCTTTGCAGTCTCTACCATAGACCGCTTTTTCCAGCAGACTCTCCGCGCTTTTTCAAGGGAGATAGGCCAGTTCTCCTCCTATCAGGTTCAGCTGGACCGTGATGAACTGGTTCAAGAGAGCGTGGACAGGGTACTTGACAGCATATCAGAGGAAGACGAAGCCGTCCTTGACTGGCTCACTGAAAGTGCAAAATGGGACCTTCAGCAGAAGGGCTGGTTTTCAATAGAGGGAAGGCTCAGGGATATGGCCGCCAGCCTTGGAAAACTCCAGGAAGAAAAGCGCCGTCTCTTCTCACGAGACAAACTCCAGGAGGTAGGGAAGGCCTGCCGTGAAGTGAAAGGTGCCTGGGAGACGCGTGTAAGGGAATCGGCCCGGAAGGTAATTGACATGGTGGCAGCCTGCGGCCTCACAACGGACGATTTCAACAGGAAGTTCCTCACCGTCATCTATAATTACAAGGATGCAGGAAAGGAGATAAAGAAGCCCACGGATGCTTTTACACGCAAGGCTCTGAACCCTGACGAGTGGTTCAGCAAGGCAAACGCCGGAAAGTTCATGCCCATGGTCCGGGGCATGCTGGAAGGCCCTCTGGAAGAGTTTATCGGCCTTTTTGATGCACCATACAGGGTGTTCCGCACGGCCGACCTTATCTCCAGGCAGATTTATTCCCTTGGGATGGCTTCTGAGCTGGCCGATGCCTTCCAGGATATCCAGAAGGAGAAAAACGTCATTTCCATAGATGATTCCAACACCATCCTCAGGAACATCATAGACGGTACAGACACGCCTTTCATATATGAGAAACTGGGCGTGAGGTTTGAAGATTTCCTCCTTGATGAGTTCCAGGACACTTCCGACGTCCAGTGGGATAATTTCCGTCCTCTGCTTCATGGGAGCATCGACGAAGGCCATGATTCCCTGGTGGTGGGAGACGTAAAGCAAAGCATCTACCGCTGGAGAGGAAGCGACTGGGACCTCCTTGGAACACGCCTTGAGCAGGAATTCTCAAATCCCAACATTAATCCTCTGAAGGAAAACTGGCGCACCTGCAGGGAGATTGTCAATTTCAACAACGAGTTTTTTGAATTTGCGGCAGGGCAGCTTGGCGTTCAGGACCTTTATGCCGATGTAGAGCAGATCCCCAGGTTTCATGACCCTTCCCCGGGCAGCGTTGACGTAGTGTTTACGGATGATGAAATGGGGGAGATATTCTCAACGCTAGAGACCCTCAGGAATGCTCATGCAAAATGGGCCGATATAGCCATCCTGGTGCGGGGAAACGATGACGGCGCGGCCATTGCCTCTGAACTGGTGGCAAGGAATATCCCCGTGGTCTCAGATGATTCCCTGTACGTGAAAGCATCGGCCACTGTAAGGCGCCTTGTGTCTCAACTATCCCTTGTGGATACCCCCCATGATGAAGAAAAGCCGTCCGTGGCCGGCTTCCTGGCCTCTTCCCTTGGTATAAACATTCCGGAGCGCTACCATTCCCTCACAGACCTTGCCGAATCCCTCCTTAGGGATATATCGGCCGCAAAACCGGATGTTTTCAAGGCGGAAATCCCTTACATCCAGTCCTTCATGGATTACCTTCAGGACTGGGTGAGCCAGAACGGCAACAACCTTTCCGCCTTCCTGCGGGCCTGGGCCGGGGCGGATCCCAAGATTGCATCCCCGCAGTCAGGAGACTCCGTGCGCATAATGACGGTCCATAAGTCCAAAGGCCTGGAATTTCCCTATGTGATTTTCCCGTTCGCGGAAAAGGTGAACCTGTATAAGCATTCGTCCTACTGGTGCAGCCCGGAGACGGAGGGAACTCCGCTTGAGGGCAGGGCCGATGGAAATTATTATGTAGACCTTACTGATTCCACGGCCGATACACTGTTCAGGTCCAATTATGAGGAGGAACGCCGCAGACAGACCATAGACAACATAAACATATTCTATGTGGCCCTGACAAGGCCCATTTACGGACTTAAGGTGATTGCGGCAAATCCGCCCGCTAATATGTCTGAGCCCAAGAATCTGTCCCAGGTCCTCTATCTTTTTACTGAGGGCCAGGTCTTAAGCCGAGGAGAGCTACGGGACTTCTCCACCATAAAGAGAGAGGAAAGTGCCTCCAGTGTCATTGAAACCGGTTATCCGTCATTTCCTGCAAGCAGCGGAGACCGCCTTAAGTTCTCTCCGGAAGCAGCCGATTACTTTGGGGAGGATGGGTCTTATGGCCCTGAAGCCAGCCGCAGAATTAGGGGCAATGTCCTTCACGGCATCCTTTCAAGGGTTGTAGTGGCCCATGACCTTCCGGCTGCCGTTGATGCCGCAGTCCTGTCCGGCGAATTGCCCTCAAGCAGCAGGGATGAGGCTCTCAGTTTCCTTGAGGCCAGAATTTCCTCCGTCAGTGACAGGGGATGGTTCTCCCCGGAGGTGAAAGTCAGATCCGAAGAATCCGTCCTTGTACCTGGAGAGGGGGAGTATCGGCCCGACAGAGTGGTTATCCATCCCGGCGGCAAGGTGGACATAGTGGATTTCAAGTTTGGAAAGGAGGAGTCAAAATACCTCTCCCAGGTGCGCCGGTACGTTAACCTTTACCGCCGCATGGGATTTGAAAAAGTTGACGGATACCTTTGGTATTTGGACGATAATTTAATTAACTTTGTAGCTGATTAAAAAGAGAATCTATATGGAAGCGAGCGAGAACAGCGTCAAACTATATTACAACACTGAAGTAGAGAAACTTGCAATGCCGGAGTACGGAAGGCTTGTCCTCAAGATGGTAGAGCAGCTGAAGGACATCCCGGACCGTGCAAAGCGCAGCGAACAGGCAGCGGCCGTGGTAAAGGTCATGGAAAGCCTTAATCCCCAGGTCCACCAGCAGGAAAACTGGCTCCAGAAGCTTTGGGACCATCTTTATATCATCGCCGGCTATGACCTTGACATTGATTCTCCGTTCCCCATGCCGGAGCCAGATGTAATCAGCAGCCGTCCGGACCCTATCCCCCTCAACACAAAGCCCATCAGGGCCCGTCATTACGGACGTAACATAGAGAGCATCCTGGACCTAATAGCATCTGAACCTGAAGGGGAAGAGAAAACTGAGATGCTCCGCTGCCTTGCCATCTATATGAGGCAGCAGTACCTTATCTGGAACAAGGATACAGTCTCCGACGCTACCATCTTCCAGGATATCGAGCGTCTGTCAGGAGGCCGCGTAAAGGTCCCTGAAAGCCTTGAACTGAGCAAGATCTCCGAGGGCGTGTCATTCTCCCGTCCAGGAATGAACCTGGGTTATGGCAAACCCCAGAAATTCAACCGCGGCTTCCGCAAAAAGGGTAAGAAATAATGGGACTGTTCACTAAATACCTGGACCGCATGAGTGAAAGGAAGCGGGAGGGCATCCGCCTTGCGGGGATAGCCCTCGTGCTGCTTTTTACCGTTATCCTGACCGTTTCCGTCACTTCCTATGTCTTCACCTGGAAGCAGGACCAGAGCGTGGCATCGGCCCCTGCAGGCACGCAGGTCGCCAATGCCGCTGCAGAGACAGGTTTTTCACTTGGGAAGTTCCTTGTGACGGATAGTTTCGGCCTTGCCGCATTCTGCATTGTGGCTTTCTTCTTTGCCTGGAGCGTAAAGCTGGTGAAGCCGGGAATCAATATGAGTCTCCGTAAATGGTTCTACGGCATGCTCACCCTGAGTTTTCTCCTATCATGGATACTGGCCTTGACCGGCATGCTTGCGGGCTGGGATACCCTCTTTGGAGGCGGTCTTGGAGGTAGGGCAGCGCAGGCTGTAGTGGGCTTCTCCGTTGCAAAACTAGGTGAGTTTATAACTATTCCCATCCTCCTTGTACTTCTTGGCATCTGGCTATATTGCATGAGCAGCCGCTTTGCAGATTTCATGATGGGCAAGAAGCCGGAAAGGAATCCGGACGAAGAACCCGTGGAAGAACCTCAGGTACAGGTTGCGCCTGTGACTGCGGCCGGTTTTGTGACCTCTGATACATCGGCCCCCTCGGAACCTGAGAAGGAGAAAAAGCCACGTAGGCCACTTTTCAAAAAGAAGAATCCGGAAGAGATTGCCGGTCAGGCCGGCAATGACGGGAAAGTTGGCAATGACGGAAATGCCGGTGAAGCCTCAACAGGGGAGGAGAACGGCATTAACGTGGTTACGGACGACACCCTTGAACAGGAGGTGAAAGAACCCCTGAAGCCCATTGACAACCGTCTGGACCCGCCGGATGGCCTTCCAAAGTACAAGGTCCCTTCCCTCAATATCCTTGGAGACCATCTGTATGGCCGCCATGAGGTGTCCCAGGACGAACTCAGCCGCAACAACAATAAAATCCGCGCAACCCTTGCAAGTTACCGCATCCAGGTGCGTGACGTCACTGCCATCGTAGGCCCTACGGTAACCCTCTATAAGGTTTATCCGGCTCCGGGCGTGAAGATTGCGGCCATCAAGCAGCTCCAGGAAGATATCGGCATATCCCTTAATGCAAAGGGCGTCCGTATCACCACTCTATCGGATTCAGTTGGCATTGAGGTTGCCAATGACAAAGCCTCCATTGTGCCCCTGAAGTCACTGCTCAACGACGCAGCGTTCCGTGAATCCAAGGCGGAACTCCCCGTTGCAATAGGCTACACCATTTCCCAGCAGGTGAAGGTCTTTGACCTGGCCGATGCCCCGCACCTCCTGGTTGCCGGTGCCACCAAGCAGGGTAAGTCCGTGGGCCTGAACGTAATTGTGGCATCGCTTCTGTACTCCAAGCATCCCTCGGAGCTCAAGTTTGTGTTTGTGGACCCCAAGATGGTGGAATTCTCCTCCTACGCAAGCCTGCTGCACCACTATCTTGCCGTGTTGCCCAATGCCGGCAGCGAGCAGGATGAGAAGGACCATGCCATTGTGAAAAACGCCAAAGACGCGGCTGCGGTGCTCCAGTCCCTGTGCGTAGAGATGGATTCCCGCTATGAACTGCTCTCCAAGGGCCTTGTGAACAATATCAAGCTCTATAACAACAAATGGAAGGAGCATCACCTCAGGGCCGATGAAGGACATCACTTCCTTCCTTACATAGTAACGGTGATAGATGAGTACGCAGACCTTACGATGTCTGTTGGTGCCGGACCTGAATCCAAGGCCCTGGCGCGCTCCATCACTACTTCCGTCATCCGTCTTGCCCAGAAGGGACGTGCCGCAGGTCTTCATGTGATCCTGGCTACACAGCGTCCTACTGTAGATGTGATTACCGGCCTTATCAAGGCCAACTTCCCCATGAGAATAGCCTTCAGGGTTACCTCCCGCATAGATTCCGCCACCATCCTGGACCAGCCAGGAGCAGACAAGCTGATTGGCCGCGGAGACATGCTCCTTTACAGCGGCGTAGAGATGGAGCGTGTACAGTGCGCATTCATCTCCAACGATGAGATTGTGGATCTTACCAATGCAGTTGGGGAGCAGATAGGCTTCCAGAAGAGTTATAATACGCCGTACTATCTGCCGGAACCTCCCGCCGCAGACGGAAGTGACGGCTCAGACGGTGGAATGGTGGACATGAAGCAGCTTGATGAGCGCTTTGAGGAAGCCGCCCGTATGATAGTAATCAATCAAAGAGGCTCTACTTCAGACCTTCAGCGCCGTCTTGGCATGGGATATGCAAAAGCAGGTAGAGTGATGGACCAGCTTGAAGCCGCCGGCATCGTGGGCCCGCAGAACGGGGCCAAGCCGCGTGAGGTTCTTGTGAAGGACATCGCAGAACTTGAAGAAAAACTTGCACATTTCATGCAACAGCAATGAGACGCCTTGTTCTTACAGCCATATCCCTATTAGTCTGTGCGCTTTCTAACGCACAGGGGGTAAGCATCCCTCAGCTTGACCGTGCGGCAGGAAAGAGGGTCAGTTTCCACTATGAGTACAACCTTTCAAAGGACGGCGGAGCCTTTTCCAAGGTCACGGAAGGGGATGTCCTTGTAGAGGACAATGCCTACAGGCTGGATGGCCTTGGCCTCACCATAGTTTGTGACGGCGTAACCCGCTGGACCTATGACCCTTCGGCAGGGGAGGTAGTAATAGAAAGTGCGGAGCAGGATAACATCCTCACAAATCCCGCTCTCCTTATCAGTTCCTACCGCGGCTATGGGAATGCGCTTCACGTGAAAGGCGGCTCCAGGGACAGCCTGGACGTTGTCTATGACGTTGACGATGACGTAAAGGCGCGTTTTGTCCTCAAGGGCATAATCTATGGTGAGCAGAAAGGAAAAAGCGACTTCACTTTTGATGTGACGTCGCTTCCTGAGAATTCTGTGATAACGGATTTACGTTAATTCTTCACACATCTTACGCTGAGGGCAAGGGAGGTTTTGCTTCCGTTGCCCTTCATTATTTCAGGGTTGTCATAGAGGATGTAGCGGAACTGGGCCATATCTTCACCTGAGGCGGAGTCTGATGCCGTCCAGAAAGCTGCCATCTCTCCGTAGCGACGGAATCTGTCCGTACTTGCAGTAGTGTCAAGATAACCCACGGGCATTGCGTTGAAACCGGTTGCGTTGGTGATGTCCTGGCCGATGGCTGGTTCCCACATGCGGTTGTCAAGGAACTTTGCAGGAGCCATTAGCTCTCCGGCGTCTGTTCCAAGGGCATCCCATTCTGCAGCGGTGGGAAGGTGCCAGCCGTCAGGGCAGATGGTCTGGGCTTCATCCCATGTGTAGAACTTGCCGAATACGGTGTCTACCACGCTGGAGTTCTTGTAGGAGAAGCCAAAATCCGCATCATGCATATTGAATGCCGACCACTCCTTTCCGCCGATAGTTGCGGTTGGAGCGGAACCCGTGCCAGATAGGGCATCGATAGGGTCAATGGCCTTGAAGGAGGTTACGATGCTTGAGTTATAAAAACCGTTTGCAAAGGCATAGCATGCGACCTGGTAGTTTCCAAGGGAGTCTATGCGGTACTTGAATTCAGGATTCTCTGTCTTTATATCCCTTGAAAGGGTATCCTTCTTTGCCGAATTCACCTGCCAGTACAGGCCGATGACCTTGGGCATTGAGCCCTTTGACGCTGATATCTGAGATGTTGCGGCATGGAAAACCAGCTCATCTCCCACGGCTACGTAAGGGACGGCCTCATTGATGGTGAGACCCTGTAGGGAGGGAGTGTTGTCTGTTGCTTCTGTTTTCTTGCAGGCGGGAAGGGAAAGGATGCCGGAAAGGATAACGGTGAATAGTATGGTTTTTCTCATTGTCTCAATATAATTGACGCAAATATCGTGATTTTTTTGTAATATTGCGCAAATATCATGCTATATAATTTGAGAAAAGTCCTGTCCATACTGGGTGCCATGCTGGCCATAATCTCCTGCGGTGAACGTGGCCGATATGTCCAGATTACGGGCGTTGCCCAGTCTGTGAATTACTCCGTAAAGTTCAATATAAACGGGGTCGATGTGCCTGTGGACCAGATAAGGGACAGTGTGGATGCAATCCTCTCAAATATTGATTACTCCCTTTCCGGGTATAACAAGGAGTCCCTCCTGTCACGTTTCAATGCCGGAGAAGTTATCAGGCCCAATGACCTTTTCATTGAGATGTACGGCATTGGATACAACATGTGGGAACGCTCCGGGGGCGCCGTGGACTGTGCCGCCGGCCCTCTTTTCGATTCCTGGGGATTCGGCTTCCGCAGCAGTTCTTTCCCAACGGATGAGGAAATCTCCGCGCTCCTTGGAAAAATCGGCCAGAAAAATCTCCCTAAAGAGCTTCCAATTGCCCCTGACGGCACTTTGGATCCCGCATCCATGGGTAATCCCAAACTCAATTACAATGCAATTGCGCAGGGCTATACCTCAGATGTGATTGCCCGCTATCTCTATAGTCTTGGTGTGAAGGACATGCTTGTTGACATCGGAGAAATCTGGTGCGACGGCCTCAATCCCTCAGGTGAGCCTTGGGCTGTTGGAGTAGACCGTCCTTCTGGGGAAGAGCTTAAGGATGTCTGGACATCGGAGGGGAAACCTGCCGGAATCACTACTTCAGGCAACTACCGCAAATTCTTTGTCCGTGACGGGAAGAAGTACTCCCACACCATCAATCCTGTCACCGGATACCCCGTAGAGCACAGTCTTCTAAGTGCAACGGTAGTATCCAAGGTGAGTTCAGCAGAGTCCGATGCCATAGCCACCTGGTGCATGGTGGTTGGGCTTGAGAAGGCTCAGGAGATAATTCTTGGGGATTCCCGGCTTGAAGGATATCTTACTTATGCCGATGAAAACGGTGATACGAAAGAATGGATGTCTCCGGGATTCCGGCTCAGGAACTGATTACGGTTAAAACCCATACAAGCAGGCGGCTCAGGCCGTCTGTTATTGTTATAAGCATGCCCGGACACCATCCAAGGCCGGAGAGGGCTATGGTTATGACGGCAACCCACATGAGCACAGTCACTATAGGTATGGCCATTAGGTTGGTAAGGAGGAAGTGCCTGGGGAAAGTGCCGAACTTGATCCAGGCAAGGGGGCCGGTGAAGAGTTGGCAGGAGATTGCGATGGCGGCCATCTGCCAGATTCTCCGTATGGGGTTGAATCTGGAGCCTTCAGGGTACCACTTTTCAAGGACCGGGTAAAGGAGCACAATTCCAGCCATGGCAAGGTATGAGAGCTGGAATCCAAGGCTCCGTATGACGCCGGGATTGATCACGAGCTGGATAAGAAGTGCAAGGCACAGCACCCTGGAAGGCTTCCGGCGCCTTCCGGAGAGGGTGCATATCTCTCCAATAAGAATAAAGAGGAATGCCCTGACTATTGACGGTCCGGCTCCGGTCATGATCGTGAACCAGGCGGCAGCAGTAACCACGATGATTGCCCTGGCCCATTTTGCCGCCCGGGATTTGCCAAGGGGCAGGGTGAGCTTGTCAAATATAAGGTACAGTATGCCCATATGCAGCCCTGAGAGGGCCAGGATATGGGATGCCCCGCTACCCCTGAACGCCTGGACGGTTTCCCGGCTGAGGCCGCTTTTATCTCCTGTGAGAAGGGCCGTGAGAAGGGGAGAGGTTACATCGGCCTTGAAAGGGATGCGGGAAATGAGAGCCTTCAACTTAAGGGCCGATTCCAGGGCTATGCCCTCCAGGAAAGAGCCTTCTCCATGAAATGGAATGGCCGATGCCGATACGAATACTCCAAGAGAGAGGAAAGCAAGCAGGAGGATGGGAGGACCGGCCTTGATGCGGCGAAGCGCCGGGCCGCAGAAAACGGGGACTGAGACTATTGGAAGGAGGATTGCAGGAAGGATCCACGGCGAGTTCTGGGAAACAACCGCCCCCACTGCCACTCCCGCTGTGAACATTACCGACAGCGCCTCTATGCTTTTCGCCTCAGCCATATGCGAAATTAGCAATTATTTCGTATATTTGCATGGATATAGTGAAAATAAAACTAAACCACAATAAACATATGATCATTCTAGTTATCAACTGCGGCAGCTCTTCCATCAAGTATCAGCTTCTGGACATGAAGAGCGACGACGTCTTTGATGTCATTGCCAAAGGTATCGCAGAGAAAATCGGCCTTCCCGCCGGTATCCTGCAGTACGCTCCCGCCGGTAAGGATAAAATTGTCACGGACATTCCCATTCCGGACCACAAAGTGGGTATGCAGCTCATCCTCGCTGCCCTCATAGATCCTAAGACCGGCGTTCTGAAGTCCCTTGAGGACATTGAGGCCGTAGGTCACCGTATAGTGCAGGGCGGTGATTTCTTCTCAGGTTCAGTCCTTGTCAACGACGACGTCCTCTCAAAGATTGAATTCTGCGCAGATTTCGCCCCACTTCACAACCCCGCCCACCTTCTGGGTATCAGGGCCATGCAGGATGCACTTCCTACGGTCCCTCAGGTTGTAACCTTCGATACAGCATTCCACCAGACCATGCCGTCATACGCTTATATGTATGGTCTGCCCTATGAGTATTATGAGAAATACCGCGTACGCCGTTACGGCGCCCACGGCACATCCCATCAGTTTGTTGCAGGCGTAGGTGCAAAACTCTGCGGCCTGGACATCAATAACTCCAAGATCATCACATGCCACCTTGGCGCCGGCAGTTCAATCTGCGCCATCCAGAACGGCAAGTGCGTGGATACCTCCATGGGTTTCACCCCGCTTGAAGGTATGATCATGGGCACCCGCGTGGGTAACATTGACGCCAATGCAGTGCTCTATCTTGAGAAGAAACTTGGCGTGGATCCGGATGAAATGACCACCATCCTCAACCGCAAGTCCGGATTCCTGGGCATTTCCACCGTCACATCAGACGCCCGTGAGCTTGATGAGCTTGCAAATAACGGTGATCCCAAGGCAAAGCTCGTACTCAAGAAGTACACCTATGACATCATAAAGAATATCGGCTCATATGTAGCTGCCATGAACGGCGTGGACCTGATTGTCTTCACAGGTGGCATCGGGGAGCACAACTCACGCCTTCGCCGCCGCGTGCTTGAGAACTTCTCCCACCTTGGCCTCAAGGTAGACTACGAAGCAAACGTCGCATGGGGAGAGGATGCCATCATCTCTACGGAAGATTCCAAGGTGAAGGCTGCCCTCATCTGCACCAACGAGGAACTTGTGATTGCACGTGATACCATGCATCTTGTACTTGATAATCAGGAATAAAAACTATGATAAAGAATTTCAACGAACTTTTCGCAGAGCTTAAGGCAAAGGGTATCTGCAAGAAAATGATTGCCGCATGGGGTGTAGATTCACATACCATCGAAGCCGCTTCGCTTGCTTCCGACCAGGGTTTTGTAAAAGTGACTCTGGTTGGTGACAGGGACCTTATTGCAAAGGTGTGCGATGAATGCAGGATTGACATTGCAAAGTTTGAGATAGTGGACATCAAGGATGAGCTCAAGGCTGTTGCAGAGGCTGTCCGCATGGTCCATGACGGTGAGGGAGATGTCCTTATGAAGGGCCTTTGCTCCACGGATAAATTCCTCCGCGCCATCCTCAACAAGGAAGTCGGCCTCCTTCCTCCCAAGGGCCTTCTTTCCCACGTTGGCGTAATCGAGAATCCCAATTACCACAAGCTCATCTTCATCACCGATATGGCCGTTATACCCGCTCCGGATTTCCGCCAGAAGGTGAAGATGGCAGGCTTCGTTACCGGCGTGGCCCGTTCATTCGGCATTGCAATGCCTAAGATCGCCTTTATCGCTGCCTCTGAGCAGATGCTGGATTCTATGCCCGCCTGCATTGAGGGTGCAATGCTTGCAAAGATGTGCGACCGCGGCCAGATCAAGGCCATCGGCGACGGCCCTCTTGCCCTTGACGTTGCCATTGATGAGGAATCAGTCCAGATCAAGAAACTCACTTCTCCCGTTGCCGGAGACGCAGACTGCCTGCTCTTCCCCAACATAGAGAGTGCAAACGTATTCTGGAAAACCAACTCCAAACTTGCCGTGGGCGTACGCCAGGCCGGTTTCCTGGTAGGAACCAAGGTTCCCTGCATCCTTGCCTCCCGCGCAGATTCAGTAGACGTGAAGCTCAATTCAATCGCTTCCGCAGTAATGTCAGTTAAATAATAACGTCATGCCCGGCCAGACCGGGCATCTTTTAATAGTTTTATATGAGAAAGTATATCGTAGCAGGGAACTGGAAAATGAATACCACCGTTCCCGAAGGTGTTGAACTTGCAAAGGCAGTTGTTGCAGCTGCAAAGAATCTTCCTGCAAACGTAGAGCTTGTCGTTGCTCCTCCTTTCACCCATCTTGCACTTGTCAAAGATGCCCTTAAGGGCTCCAAGGTAAAACTCAGCGCCCAGAACTGCGCAGACCATGAGAAGGGTGCATATACCGGTGAGGTAGCAGTCAATATGCTTACTTCAATCGGCTGTGAATACACCATCCTTGGTCACAGTGAGCGCCGCCAGTATTACGGAGAGACCGACGAAAAGCTTGTCGTAAAGACTAAGCTCGCCCTTGAGGCAGGTCTTAAGGTTATCCTCTGCGTAGGTGAGAACCTTGATGAGCGTGAGGCCGGCAAGCACTTTGAAGTTGTCACTGCCCAGACCAAGAACGTCCTCTATAACTTCACCGCAGAAGATATGGCAAATGTGGTGATTGCCTACGAGCCCGTATGGGCGATCGGCACAGGCAAAACCGCCACTGCAGCACAGGCCGAGGAAATCCACGCCTGCATCCGCAGCGTCATCGAGGAAAAATTCGGCGCGCAGGTGGCCGATGACATGACCATCCTCTACGGCGGCTCCTGCAAGCCTTCAAATGCAAAGGAACTCTTCGCGGAGAAGGATATCGACGGTGGTCTCATCGGAGGTGCAGCCCTCAAGGCCGATGACTTCCTTGGCATTGCCACAAGCTTCTGATTTTTTTGTAAATACAAAAATTATTATTACCTTTGCGCGCTTAAAAAAGCCGCAAAGGTTTTTTGGTGCAATGGGGTGCTTGAAAAAGAGCACTGAGTAACACATTTTTAAATTAAAAAGATGAAACATTTCACTCTTAATGGCGAAGTTCGCCAGAAGGGCAACAAGGCCGTCATGAAGGCCTTCCGCCGTCAGGGTCTGGTTCCCTGCAACCTCTATGGTGAGGGTATCAAGGACAACATCCTTTTCACTGTAAACGAGAAAGAGCTCAAGGGTCTTACCCACACTCCCGCTTCTTACATCGTAGACCTCAACCTGGGCGGTAAAACCTACACCGCAGTGGCTCATGAGTATCAGTGGCACCCGGTAGAGGACAACTGCCTCCACGTAGACTTCCTCGCAGTTGATGAGAGCAAGCCCATCGTGATCAGCGTTCCCCTCTCAATTACCGGTCACCCCAAGGGTGTGCAGGCCGGTGGTAAGTTCGTTCAGAGCGCTCGCAGCCTCAAGGTTTGCGGTCTCATGAAGAACCTCCCTGACCAGCTTGACATCGATGTGACTCCGCTGGAGCTTGACAAGAGGATGGTTGCCGGTGACCTCAAGTTTGAGGGTCTCCAGATTGTCTCTGACAAGAACACCATCATCTGCTCCGTCAAGACCACCCGTGCTATGCAGCAGGCCGCTCAGGAAGCAGCCAAGGCAGCTCAGGAGTAGTTCTCTAGGTAAATGGAGTATCTCGTTGTCGGTCTGGGGAATATTGGCGCAGAATACGCCAATACCCGTCACAACATGGGATTTATGGTATTGGATGCCTGGGCTCAGGCATCCAATGTCCTTTTCAGGACAGACCGCTACGGTTCCGTGGCGGAGGTGTCTTTCAAAGGCAGGTGGTTTGTGCTCCTGAAGCCCTCCACCTATATGAATCTGAGCGGAAAGGCGGTACGCTACTGGATGCAGCAGCTTAATCTGCCACTTGAGAATCTGATAGTGATATCGGATGACATCAATCTTCCGTTCGGATCCATCCGCATGAGGGCCAACGGCTCTTCAGGCGGTCACAACGGCCTTGAAAACATCACTGAATGTCTTGAAACAGACAAATGGACCAGGATCCGTGTTGGGATTGGCAACCAGTTTTCTCACGGCTGCCAGATAGACTATGTCCTTGGAGAGCTGTCGGAGGAAGAAAAGAAAGCGGTTCCGGACCTTGCGGCCAGAATTATTCAGGGGTGCAAGGATTTCTCCACCATTGGCGTGCAAAGGGCAATGAGCGCCCTCAATACAAAGCCTAAACCGGTATCTCCGGAGCCACAAAAACCGGTGGAGGAATAATTTTTCAAAAAACGTTGCAAAAATTTTCATTTTTTTTGCAACGTTTTATTTTTTCCTGCATCTATATAGTAGGTTTAGGTTTTAGTACACGTCAAGAAACCGGCACTCCAGGCTCAGTCTTGAAGGCCGGTTTTCTTGTTTTATCGGCGTGGATGATGCTCCAGGACGGCTTTGTGCCAGGTTGATGAGTCTATGTGGGTGTAAATTTCCGTAGTGAGGATTGATTCGTGTCCCAGCATTTCCTGGACAATCCTTAAATCGGCCCCGTTTTCTATGAGATGGGTGGCAAAGGAGTGACGGAATGTGTGAGGGGAGATTTCCTTATGGATTCCGGCAATTATGGCCTGCTTTTTTACAAGGTTGAAGATAGAAACGCGGCTTAGGGATTTTCCAAACTTATTGAGAAAAAGAATGTCTTCCTGAGCCCTGGAATAGGGAAGAGGCCTTTCCTTAAGGTATGCCTTGATTGCATCGGCCGCCATTTCTCCAAGCGGAACCAGGCGCTGCTTGTCTCCTTTGCCAATCACATCCACAAATCCGTCCTCAAAGTTAATTCTGGAAATGCGCAGAGCCGCAGCTTCCGAGACGCGCAGCCCACAGCCGTAAAGTACCTCAAGGATGGCGCGGTCCCGCTTGCCGGAAGGTGCCTTTAGGTCTACTGAATCCATTATGGCCGATACTTCCTCAACGCTTAGAACCGCGGGAAGGTATTTTCCAAGTTTAGGGGAGTCTACAAGCGCCGCGGGATTCTCTTTTACCTCTCCCTCCTGCACGCACCAGTCAAAGAAGTTCCTGAGAGAACTCAGTATCCTTGCGGAACTCCTCTTTGATACATCAATTGATCCAAGATAATTCTCTATGTCTGTGGATGTTATTCTCTTTAGATCAAGCCCTGAGTGCTGGAGGAAAGACTTTACATCGTGACAATAGGATGCCACCGTGTTAGGTGACATCCTACGCTCTATCATAAGGTAATTCCTGTATTCCTGAAGAATCACAGCGTACCGTATTTCTTGCCGTAGAGGAGCATCTGGCCAAGGTAGTCGTCGGTATACACGGGGACGTAATCCTTGACTGATCCGTCCTCTCCGTAGACTATCTGGATTTCAGGATTGATAAAGCCTCCGTAAGGCTTGAGATTCAGGGCCTTGTAGCGCTCCAGGACCTCCTTGTGGAGTTCCGGGTCAATATTCACTGCGTAAGTCTCTATGAGAGCCTTGCCGGCCTCATAGTCTCCTTCGCTCTTGATTCTCTGGATTTCTCCAAGGAGCTCCGCAAACAGGGCGCGGAGTTTTACGTAGTCGTTGACTACAAAGTAGGTTTTGCCATTTCGGACCTTTTTCTCGATGACCTTGTCCTTGGCACCCTTCTCAAGGCACCATTCCGCCACAAGTTTACGGTTTTGCATATGGGCTTCTGTGTTGGGGCGCCCGAGTTCCACGCGGGTGAACTGGACCATGAGGCCGTTGCGGATGTAATTTGCGTACTCTGCCTTATATGCCTCCGGATCCGGCATAATGCCAAGTTCCACCATCTTGGGGTCTGCGGTGTAGTATAGGCCAAAAAGGTCTGCGCGGGCTTCTTCAAGGGCCGAGGCATATTCTCCCATGGCGGTGGTGCTCACACCGGGAAGGAGCTGGCCGGAGCCATGGCCCAGGCACTCATGGAGGTCTGTATGGATTTCACTTGCAATGGTGCCCCACTTTTTCTCCATCTCAATCTCCTTGTCGTTGTATGCGAACTCCTTGAGGGTGCTTGCGGGCAGCTCCTGGGCCGCATAATCATAGGTGTGGGTGATGTTTGCGATGGTTACGCTCTTGGAGCCGTGCTCCTTGCGGATCCAGTCGGCATTAGGAAGATTTATGCCGATAGGTGTTGAAGGATAACTGTCTCCGGCAAGGCATACTGCGTTGATGACCTTGGCCGATACCCCCTTCACCTTCTCCTTGCGGAAACGGGGATCTACGGGGGAGTGATCCTCGAACCACTGGGCATTTGCGCTGAGGGTTTCCGTGCGGCGGGATGCCTCAAAGTCCTTGATGTTCACGTAGCCCTCCCAGGATGCCTTGCGGCCAAGAGGGTCATTGTAATCCTCAATGAAACCGTTGATGAAGTCCACTGTGCCGATGGTATCCTTTACCCATTCGATGTTGAATTCGTCCCATTTACGGAGATCTCCGGTGTTATAATATTCAATAAGGAGACCGAGCGCGCGTTTCTGGATGTCGTTTTCCGCAACCTCGCGGGCCTTGGACAGTTCCTCACATATCTTTTCAATGGCAGGGGAGTAGATGCCGCCTATCTTCCAGGGTAGTTCGCGGATAACGCCGTCCTTACCCTTCACCACCTTGGTGTTGAGACCGTAGGAGATGGGGTGAGGGTCTGAGGGGTCTACTATTCCGGCGTAATATTTCTCAACCTCTGCTCGGGTGACATTGTCATAGAAGTTTACGGCCGATAACTTCACAATGTCTCCGGAAGTTTCTGTAGAACGCCTCTGGGGATAGATTGCGGGGTCATAGATGATGTCCAGAAGCTCCGGATCATCAATGCCGGCTTCTTTCAGAAGGGATGCAAAGTACTCCTTTGGGCAGGCCGGGAAAAACTTGTCTTCCGCATAATGGTGGTGAATGCCGTTAGAGAAGAATACCCTCTTGGCATATACCAGGAAGTCCTGCCACTCAGGGCTGTCCTCCACATTGGTTTCAAGGATGGCCTCAATGGCGTGACGAACCCTGAGGTTGTCCTTGCAGTTCTGGTCCCAGAGTATGTCACGGCCGTATTTTGCGGCCTCTGCAAGATGGAATGCATACTCTTTCTGCTGCAGCGAGAGATTCTCCCATCCAGGAATCTGGTACCGCATGACCTTCAGGTCTGCGAATGAATCTATGGTGTACTTGAAATCATTCTGGGCTTTCTGGCCGGGGCCCGAACATGCGCCGGCAAGGGCGGCGGCTCCTATAACAATCATCATTCTAACAATATGTTTCATACGCATAGGTTGTACGTTTTGCACAAATATATAAAAAAATCACTAACTTTGTATGATACAATGAAGTATTTACTCAAAATACCCGGAGTCCTTTTGCTCCTTGTCCTTATGGCACTGGCACCCTCCTGCGCCAAGGATCCGTATTTTGACATAGACTCTTCCGGAAAGGAAGCCACGCCGTCTGGCCCTGATACAAAGGGCCGCGTTTCTCCCGTCATAGACCGCAACGTCATGATAATGATCTCCGGCGGCAGGAATTCCCTTTCAGGCTATCTGAAGACAGACCTGGATGAACTGGAGGCCAGCGAAATCCCCGTGGGAAAATATGCTTCCGGTAACGTTCTTGTCATTATTTCCCGTATCGGTTACAGCAAGACCGCTGAAACTCCTTGCGTAATGTACAGGGCGTATCGTGATAAGGACGGGAATGTGAAGAGGGACACCCTTAAAAAGTGGGGCGGATTTACCCCCCTGTTTGGAGAAAGCACCCTTAAGGATGCCCTACAGACCGTTGTAGATGAATTTCCGGGAAGCCATTACGGCATAGTGCTGTCTTCCCATGGCACCGGTTATCTCCCGGATGGCTATTATAAGGATCCTGAAGCATATGAGGCCGCTCACGGAGCAACTGCCCAAACCTTTTCACTGAGGGGCCGCCGCAGCATAATAGGGGAGAAGTTCCCTCCCATCCCGGAATATCCTGCCGTAAAGTCAATCGGCCAGGACGATGACCCCACTCCCGTTGAGATGGAACTGAGGGCATTCCGTGACGCCATTCCGTGCCACATGGATTATATCCTGCTGGATGCCTGCCTGATGGGCTGTGTGGAGGTAGCGTATGAGCTCAGGGATAAGGCCAGTATCATTGGCTTCTCTCCAACGGAGATTCTCGCCGACGGCTTTGATTACAAACTCATCGCGTCCCGCCTCCTTCAGGAAGAACCGGACCCGGTGCAGGTGTGCAAGGACTATTTCTACCAGTATAAGAAGCCGGACGGCACCACATCCTCCTCATCGGCATATGCTACAATATCGGTGGTAGATACTGAGCATCTTGACGGACTTGCGGATGCATGCCGGGATATTTTCGAGAAATACCGTGAAAAGATAAATGCCGTTAACGCAGGTAAAGTACAGATTTATTATCGTATGGACAGGCATTTTTTCTACGACCTCAGGGATATCGTGGCAAAGGCCGGGGCTTCCGCAGAGGACCTCGCCGTACTGGATGAGGCTCTTGGAAAAGTTATAGTATACAAGGACCATACAGACTATTTCTTCAGCATTCCCATAAAGGACAACACCTATTCCGGTCTGTCAATGTATCTTCCTCCCAAGGGCTCTGAAGTCCTGGATAAGTTCTATAAGGAGAATCTGGACTGGAACGCCGCAACGCAATTAGTTAAGTAACAGGATATGAAAGAATTTGTAAAAACCATGCTGGCGGTGATCTGCGCACTCATCGTGCTCAGGATCCTTGCCTTCTTCCTCATGATCATAATGTTTGCCGGCGCCATTGCCGGCGGCTCCGGCACTCCTCTTCCCAAGGAGGGCGTGCTGGATGTGGATATGTCCAAATTCGTCATCACGGAACAGACCCAGGAGAATCCGGTCCCTTCATTTTCCATGGCAGGCATGCAGATGCCGGATGCACAAATCGGCCTTCTGGATGCAATTAGGGGCATTGAAGCCGCTGCCGCAGATCCCGGTGTAAAGTACATTCTGCTTCGCCCGGAAGGCGCAACCATGGGATTGTCTGACGCAGAGGAATTCCGCCGTGCGCTCTCTGAATTCCGCCGCAGCGGAAAGCCTGTCATTGCATGGCTGGAGTCTCCGGCAAACGGCTCATACTACATCTCAACGGTGGCAGACAAGATTTATCTCTCATCTTACCACGGCTTCAGCTATCAGCTTATCGGCTTGTCTTCACAGATGATGTTTGTGAAGGACATCCTTGACAAGCTTGGCGTGAACGTCCAACTCATCCGTCACGGAAAGTATAAGAGCGCGGGTGAGATGTTCATCCGCAGCAGCGCTTCCCCTGAGAACCGTGAGCAGAACCAGGTCATGATCAATTCTGCTTGGAGGGTTATTACCGCCGCCATTTCTGATGCCAGGGAGATTTCCCCTGAAAAATTCAACGCCCTTGTGGATAACCTTGCACTTGCAGAACCTGAAGATTTCCTTGCCGCAGGCCTTGTAGACGGCCTTATGACGCGCTCGGAGCTTGTAGAGAAGCTTTGCACCCTTGCGGGTGTAGAGTCTGAGGAAAAGCTTAAGCTCATTCCTTTTGCGGATTACGCCATTGCCAAGGTAAAACCCACCCTCAGGCCCAATGTGGCCATCATTTATGCCGATGGCGAAATAGTTGACGGTGACGATCTTATGGAAATTGCCGGAGACCGTTTTGTGCGTGAGATAAACAAAGTGGCAAAAGATGACGCCATCAAGGCCGTGGTCCTTCGCGTGAACTCTCCCGGCGGCAGCGTGGCTGCATCTGTAAAGATCAGGACCGCCCTTGACAGCCTTCAGGCTCATAAGCCCCTTGTAGCCTCATTCGGCAACTATGCCGCTTCCGGCGGATACTGGATTTCCAACGGCTGCGAGAAGATTTATGCCGATGCAAATACAATTACAGGCTCAATCGGCGTATTCTCCATGATTCCGGAATTCTCCAAGGTTACAAAGAAAGTTGGCGTAAACTTTGAGTTCGTGGGCTCAAACAAGCACTCGGACATGTATAGCCTCATGCGCCCCTTCGACAAAGCGGAACTTGATTATCAGCAGGCAAGCGTGGAGGATATCTACGAGAGCTTTGTGAATCTTGTGGCCGATGGCCGTAAGATGGCACCCTCGGCCGTAGACGCCATTGCCCAGGGCCGCGTATGGATGGGTTCTGACGCCCTTGAAATAGGTCTGGTGGATGAAATCGGCACTCTTCAGGACGCCATTGCATATGCGGCAACACTTGCCGGAATTGCCCCCGACGATGCCCGCATTGCAGCATTCCCTGCACCTCTTACCTTTGCGGAGCAGCTCATGGAGAGCCTTGGTCAGAGTAATACTGAGCCTTCAATCCTTGCCGGTACTCCCTTTGAGGGCATGAGCGCGGAGGTCAGTTCAGTCCTTTCCGCCCAGCCCGGTAAGCCAATGGCCCGCATGCCTTACGCCTACGTTATAAAGTAATAGTGGATCCGTTCCTCAGGCAGGTGGCCTTACACTACTATGAAGGCCATCATATAGAGCAAACCTGCTTTGTTTTCCCTAACCGCCGTTCCCTGGTGTTTTTCCGTAAATACCTTGGAGGCCTGGTTAGGGAAAGGCCTCTTCTGGCGCCTCAGATGTATACCATCAACGATTTCTTCTACAGGGTATATGATGTCCACGCCACAGATAAGCTTCACCTGCTTCTGGAACTGTATGACTGCTACAAGGCCCTTAATCCGGAGGCGGAGCCTCTTGATGAGTTCATGTTTTGGGGAGACGTTATCCTCAGTGACTTTGACGACATTGACAAATACCTTGTAGATGCCCGCGGGCTCTTCCGTAATGTCTCCGATTTCAAGGAGATCCAGGATACATATGAGTATCTTACGGAGAATCAGGAAGAGGCAATTGTGCATTTCCTGTCTCATTTCAAAGACTCAAGGCAGCTTGAAAGGGGAGTGAAGGGAAAGTTCGTAAAACTCTGGAACATTCTCTTCCCGCTATATGAGAGTTTTGGGAAACGCCTCAGGGAGAAAGGCATGGCCTATGAGGGGATGGTATACCGTTCGGTGGCTTCAGGGCTTAAGGATGGAGCATCGGTCAAGGACCTCCTGGAGCCTGTTTTTCCGGACACTCAGAAGTATGTCTTTGTGGGTCTGAATGCTCTCAATGAGTGTGAGAAGCTGCTCCTGAGGAGAATGCGGGATGCACGTCTGGCCGATTTCTGCTGGGATTATGTGAGCTCAATGATCAGGGACAGGGACAACAAGTCCTCTTTCTTCATGAAAAAGAACGTGGAGGAGTTCCCTCAGGCATTTGAGACAGATTCGGCCGGCTTGGCGGTGCCAAGTATTACCGTGGTTGACGTCCCGTCTTCCGTAGGGCAGGCAAAGCTTGCCCCATGGATACTTGGTCAGACTTCCGGTGACAGCGTAGAGACTGCTTTTGTGCTTCCTGACGAGTCCCTTCTTCTTCCGCTTCTGAATTCCATCCCTCCGTCATTTGACTCTATCAATGTGACCATGGGATATCCCATGTCGGGAAGTGCCGTGTATACGCTTCTGGATGCCCTGGGTTCAATGCAGCTGAGGCTGAGGAAGCGGCCGGACGGCTGGTATTTCTACCATGCCGCAGTGAGGGAAGTGTTTGCCTCGGGCCTTTTCCGTGAACTTCTTGGAGAGGATGAGATAAGTAAGGTGGAAGCCGTGAAAGCGGCAGCAAAATACTATATCCCTCTGAAGGACCTTCAGGGCTGCCCTGTGCTTGATGTCATCTTCCGTCCGGTGATTGAAGATGTCACGGTGGCATCGGCCATGCAGAACCACCGCACGGAGGAGTATTTCTCTGAGGTTATCGGCCTTGTTGGGCGCACCCTTACCGGAAAATCCCAGATGCTTCTTGAACTGGATTTTGCAAAGCGCTGCCATACTGAGTTGAATATCTTGAAAGGGACAGACCTTGATGTGCTTCCCGCTACGCATATGAGGGTTATGCAAAGGCTTCTTCAGGGCATTTCCGTGCCGTTCAGGGGAGAGCCTCTGAAGGGCCTTCAGATCATGGGGCCCCTTGAAACCCGTGCCCTGGACTTCAAGTATCTTGTGGTCCTGAGCGCCAATGAAGGCATGTTCCCAAGGCACAGCGTCAGTTCCTCATTCATTCCGCCGGAACTCCGCAAAGGCTTCGGCCTGCCTACGTATGAGTCCCAGGATGCCGTGTGGGCCTATTATTTCTATAGGATGATTCAGCGCCCGGAGCATGTGTGGCTTGTGTATGACAGCCGTACTGAAGGCCTTAAGTCCGGGGAGGAGAGCAGGTATATCAAGCAGCTTGAGTATCATTTTGGCGTGAAACTGGAAAGGCTAACCGCCGCCCCTCCCATGGAGGCCCCAAGGCCGGAGGAAGAGTTAGTAAAGACTCAGGAAGATGTGGATGCCATCAGGGAAAAACTTTTGTCGGCATCGGCAATCAATAATTATGCGGAATGCCCGGCAAAGTTCTACTACCAGGCCGTGAAGGGGCTTAAAACTGACGATGAAGTTGCAGAATCCCTTGATTCACGGATGCTTGGTAACGTCTTCCATCATGTCATGGAGGATCTCTACGGCAGAGCTCCTGTCATAACCAGGGAAATGATAGAATCCTTCAGGAAGGACGTGAAGGGCCTTAAGGCGCTTATCCGGCAGAAGGTGCTGGATGAGATGCATTCCATAGAGGTGACTGGCCGAAACCTTGTCCTGGAGGAAGTAATCCTGGACTACGTGCTGTCTACCCTTGGGCATGATGCTGCCCTCCTTGCTGCTTCTGACGGAACTGAAGGGTTCAGGATTATCGGCCTTGAAAAGCATCTGTATGGCAGTTTTGGCGGATTCAAGTTCCACGGTTACATAGACAGGCTGGATAGTTACAGGGAAGGAGAAGTGCGCGTTGTGGACTACAAGACAGGTAAGGTGGAGGATGGGGACGGTGGTCCAAAGATTGCCATGCAGCTGTTCATCTATAATTTGCTCTGCCATCAGGAGCGTTCCCTTGCCGGAAAACAACTGGTGGATTCCATCTACTCAATTCGTCATATGTACACCGGGAATCTCCCGGAAATGCCTGAGGATCCTGAAGTGACAAAAGAAATGACAGCAAAGCTTGAGACTATGCTGTCTGATATTGCCAATCTTGATATTCCATGGAGCCGCACGGAAGACAGGAACATCTGTTCCAGATGCGATTTCAAGGATATCTGCGGACGCTAGAAATCAAGAGTGTCCCAAAGCTGTTCAATATCCCTGCGGTCCTTCTTGGTGGGACGGCCGGCACCGCGGTCCCTGGTAACAAAGAAGGTCTCTACGGGAGCGCGAAGCTTCTGGAGTTCTTCTTCGGGGGTAAGGTTTTCTGCATAATCCGGAACCAGTTTGGCTCCAACGCGTTTATCCAGGCCGTCAATTACCCTGAAGGTGTAGTTTACCGCCCCTTTCCTTACACTAATGATATCTCCAGGACGGACATCCTTTGAAGGCTTGGCGTTTACTCCGCCAATCTTCACCTTGCCGCCACTACAGGCCTCTGTGGCTTCAGTGCGGGTTTTGAACACCCTTATTGCCCAAAGGTATTTGTCAATCCTGACGTCCATCATCTACAGGTTCAGATACAATATCATCATCCGGCCTGGGGTCCATCCTCACTTCAAGGATAACTGTTCCTGGTGCGGCGGGAAGGAGGGCAAAGTCCGTAACTTCTGCCGGAACCATAACAAGTTCACCCTTCTTGGCCTTATAGTTATTGTTATCGGCCTCAATTATTGCCTCTCCTTCAAGGGTGATGTAAAGGAGGAAGGTGTCGTCAAGGTCCCGGTGGCTTTTGAGAGCCTGGGAAAGGGGAATGCGGTTTGCTGTGAACTGGGGGAGAGACACTATTAGGCTTCCTTCAGGCCTTGGAAGGGGATTGCTCCAGGCTCCAAGGTCTATAAGGTCAAAGGCTTCTTCCAGATCTGTCTCCAGATTGAAACTCAGCTCCGATGCCTCGGATATTTCCAGAATAGTAACATCCTTTGCAGCGTAAACGGTTCCCGGGGTGATGAGGTAGAATTCTCCCTTGCCGGGCTTAACCTTATGAAGAAGGCTGTCCACACTGCCGTCAAGGCTTGCCTGGTATAACTGCTCTGCACCAACGGCTTTCTTGAATCCAAGGTAGAGTGCGGCGTCTTTTCCGGCATCCTCAACATACCACAGGGCCGTTTTTCCAAAGGCGTCGTAGCGTTGCTCGGCCGATTCATCATCTGGGTTGAGGTGAATGGGAGTGCGGCCCTTTACATGCATTCTCTTGATGAGCACGGGAAACTGCGTTCCATACCAGTCAAAGGAAGTTTCTCCGGATACCCTTTCCAGATATGTTTGCATTATGTCGGAAAGAGTATTCCCTCCCAGCCAGCCTTCGCTGGCCATAGAGTCAATGAATCCTAGATCGGCCAGTTTATATTCTATGCTGCCCCAGGGAGTGTCCTGCCTGTCCGGAAGGAATTTCAGGGGAGTCAGCTTTTTGGTTTCGCTATCCATATGATAAGATTTTCCACAATGTAGGAGCTGAACACAAGCAGCACTGCTATGCTCCAGTTAAGGCGGAGGATGGCCGTTACGGCTATGGATGCAAGCACCAGGATGATGAGTACTATATGCTTGGCGTCCAGGAGTTTATGGCCCTTTGCTATCTTGATGGAGAACATGGGGATCTCACTCACAAGGAGAAGGCCCATCACCACAGAGAAAGCCGGAATGAACCACACCGGAAGGGCAATTCCGCTGTAGCACAGCGCGCCGCTCATAATGGCCGATGTAGGAGTGGCAACTCCTATGAAATCCGTGCTCTGGCGCTCATCCACGTTGAACTTTGCAAGCCTGAGGGCGCTCATGAGGGCAAGGAAAACGGGTATGTAGCACAGCCATTGGGGTGAAAGGCTGGAATTCACCGATGCATACACAAGCATTACCGATGGAAGTACCCCGAAGCTCACCATATCACACAGTGAGTCCAGTTCCTTGCCTATTGGGGAGTATGCCTTCAGAAGCCTTGCGGCAAGGCCGTCGCAGAAATCGAATAAGGCGGCGGCAAGCATAAGGAGAAAGGCCAGGTCTGTCCTTCCCACTATAGCGGCCATCACCCCGATAACTCCGCATAGGAGATTCATCAGGGTGATAGTGTTGGGAATGTGCTTTTTGATGCTCATTTATTTGAGGCCGATCTTTTTGAGGATATCCTTGGGAACGGCGTTCTTATTGACTAGGATATTGAGGGTTTTGCCCTTTAGATAGTTCTCCGACATGTACCAGATGCCCTTGTATTCACCGGTTTCTCCCCAGGAGTTCTTGATGATGTAATACTTGGTGCCGTTCTGGTCCTTGGCGGTGCCGTAGAGATGCATGCCGTGGTCGTCGGTGGAAGTTTTTTCGTCGTAGTAATCCTGACGTAGTTCCTGGGTTACCTCAATTTCCTTTATTGAGGCTTTCTCTGCGGGCTTTTCATCTGCCTTTCCAACCCAGCGCTCCTGGTCTGAGCCGGAAGTTGCAAGGGCCTCCATGTCAATGAGGATTGCAAGGCCGTCACGGGTGAAACCGGGCTCTGAGACATCTCCGCCCCATGCTACGGTGTAGCCTTTATCCACGGCGTTGTCAATGATGGCCATGAATTCATCAAGCGGAACGTTCCAAGAGGGAGTGCAGCGCCAGTTGTCTTCAACCTCCATTGCAAAGGCGGTATAGAAGGGATGATGGGTGTAGGAAGTGAAGCCGATATAGTCTTCAAGCTTGATTCCAAGGGCATCTCCCTTGATAACCTTATCTTCAGGAATCTCTCCCATATATGCGTCCAGGATGCCTTCAACGCCCTTGGGCCATACCTTGGTGAGTTTCTTGTTGGGGTTCTTGACCACTGCGTCTACGTAACCCTTGAGGACTGCGTCAAGCTCTGCCTGAACGGGTTTGTCATAGCCGTACTGGAAGCCGGAATAATCGGACTGATTAATGAGTCCATAGGTTTTAGCGACTTCCAGGACATCTCCGAAGTCTGAGCCAGCGGCATAATTGAGTTTGCCATCCATACGGACATATTTGATGGAACGGTCATAGTAGGCCTTCCTTACCACGAACATCTCCGAGAAGTCAGGATACAGGGCGGGATCCTTCAGGTTCTTTGCCTTGATAATCTCACTTTCAAGGAAAGATATGGTGCTGAAGCACCAGCAGGTGCCGCTGCGGTACTGGTTCTTGATGGACGTGACTGGATTCTCCTTAACGGTGGTGAACTGGTAATCCTTTGCCTTCACGGGGCTGGGTGCCCTCTGCGCGAAGGTGTTGAGGCATAGAGCCAAAAGTGCTAGGCTTAGAATCTTCTTCATCTTAAACGTATTTTTACAAAAATAAGGATTTTTTAGTAAATTTGCACCTAATGATGGAAAGAAAAGCAATACTTGTAGCAGCCCTTGTGGCCGCCTTTGCCATATCCTGCCGGGAAAAAGGCCCAGAGCCTCGTCCTGCGGTACCCCTTGTATATACTGTGGCCAGTGATTCATCCGGTCTTGGCCGCCTTGCCGCCCGTGCAGGGCACGTTGGCGTAAATGGCCGCATTGCCCTGTTTGGTGAACGCTCGGAAGGCATCTACCTTTCCCGCCGTTTCCAGAGCGTGGACAGAAGGGATAACATTGACGGTCGCGCCCACAGGGATTCCCTGCCGGATTTTGCAGGTGAAACCTTTGATGTGATAATGGATGCCTACAATGAGCCCTATGCCAGTTTCCTCACGGATTCAGTTGGTATTGACAGCCTCCGTGAGACTGCCGTGAGGGGCGCCCTCTTTGCATGGGACAGCCTTTCGCAGGCAAAGATCATAGTGTTTACATCGGCCCTTCATGCCCGCTACGGAATGTTTGACGTAGATACTCTCCAGCAGCTTAAGGGCGGTACATGCCGTCTTATGTCTCCTGTACATGAGAGCCTGAAGGCTGCCGTCCGTGGCGGAGCCAAAAATATTGCCGTTTGGGCTTCAGAACCTGTCAGGGACTCAAAAGTATATGAGAGCGTGTTTGATGAGATGGGCCTTGAGGGAAGCGTTATTTCCATCACCCCGGATCCCGCCCTTGATATATGCACGGAATTCCGCAGCGTCCTGAGGCAATACAGGCTCACAGGCCACAAGATGGATGCACTTATCCTGGACGGTTACGGCAAGGATCCCGCCCCGCTCTGGTCAGAGATCCCCATCATCCGCCGTGCTGCAACGGAGGAGGAAGATGCATTCTCCGCAATGCTTCCCCAGAATTTCCAGATCCTTGATCCCGGTGCATGCATCGTTGATGCCGTCTATGCCCTTTTACGTGAAGAGAATCTTTTCACGCACAGGATCCATCGGCCTTCCGTAAGGTACTTCGTCACAGAGGAATCCCTTGAAGGAGGGCTTCAGAAAGTGCCCCTAAGCGCCCAATATGTCCAGTCAGAGTATGTTCCCCATATCAATTAGCCCGGAAGAAATAGCAAAGCTTGAACTTGTTTCCTTTCCCGGGGAAATTGTGCTGGTGGACTCCCTGAACGATACCTTCTATGCCGCTCTCCGCTATCTGAGACGCCAGAAAGTGCTTGGTTTTGACACTGAGACCCGTCCCACTTTTACTCAGGACCAGCATTCCAACGGAACTGCTCTCCTTCAGCTTTCAGGTGCCACCAGGGCCTATCTTTTCCGTGTCCAGAAAACCGGCATTCCGCGCCGTCTGGCCGCTATCCTTGCAAATCCCGCAATCATTAAGGTTGGCGCCGCAACCATAGACGATGTCCGCGGCCTCCAGAAATACGCATCTTTCAAACCGGGCGGTTTCCTGGACCTCCAATCAAAGGTTTGGGAGTATGGTATCCGCGACAAATCCGTCAAGAAGATGACCGCCATTATCCTTGGGGTCAAGATTTCCAAGGCCCAGCAGCTTTCAAACTGGGAAGCGGATCGCCTCTCGGAAAGCCAGCTTCGTTATGCCGCCACAGATGCCTGGGTGTGCCGTGAGATGTACATGAAACTGCTTAAATCAGAAAAGAATCCACTCTCGGATGAAGAGCTTCATCCGGAAAGATACCGTCAAGACAATGGATAGAATCATTCTGAAACCCCGCAGGGAGGAATCCATCCTGCGTTACCATCCCTGGGTATTCTCCGGGGCCATAGCCCAGATTGTGGGGCATCCCGCAGAAGGAGACCTAGTGAGCGTAGTTGGGGCCGATGGCAAACAGCTTGCATGCGGCCATTATCAGATTGGCTCCATTGCTGTAAGGATCCTGAGTTTTGACGAGGACCCTATTAAGCCGGATTTCTGGACGCTGATGCTCTCCAGGGCACTCAGACTTCGTGAGGCAATGGGACTTGCAGGATCGGCCCAGACCAACTGTTACAGGCTGGTGCATGGGGAAGGGGACGGTCTTCCAGGCCTTATTCTAGACTATTATGACGGCGTTTGCGTGCTTCAGGCCCATTCAGTTGGCATGTTCCGCGCCAAAAACGCTATTGCCGATGCCCTCCGGGAGGTTTACGGAGACAGCTTGAAAGCTGTTTATGACAAAAGTTCCGGTACCGCGCCCTTCAAGGCCGGTCTGGAACTCATTGACGGCTATCTGTGGAAAGCCCCCGGTTTTGATGCCGATGAATCCGTAGTCCTTGAAAATGGCAACAAATTCCTTGTGAACTGGAACGAAGGCCAGAAGACAGGCTTCTTCCTTGACCAGAGAGAGAACCGTGCCCGTGTAGGCGCACTTGCCCGCGGCCGCAATGTGCTTAACCTTTTCTGCTACACTGGTGGTTTTTCCATATACGCCCTTGCCGGCGGAGCGAAGCACGTCGATTCCGTGGACAGCAGCGCCCGCGCCATGGCCATGGTGGACCGTAACGTGGAACTCAACGGCTTCACCCCGGAGCAGCACACTTCATATTGTGCCGATGCAATAGACTTTGTAAAGAACGTACCTGATGGCTCGTATGACCTCATGATAGTGGATCCTCCGGCATTCGCAAAGCACAGGGGAGCTCTCAAAAACGCCCTCAGGGCATATCAGAGGCTCAATGCCGCCGCAATTTCCAAGGTGGCTCCGGGCGGCTTCGTATTCACCTTCAGCTGCTCGCAGGTGGTGGACAAAGAGGCCTTTGCCCTGGCCGTTTTCTCCGCCGCCGCGGAAACAGGCCGTAGCGTCCGCATCCTTGACCGCCTGAACCAGCCCGGGGATCACTCCGTGAACATCTATCATCCGGAAGGCGAATACCTCAAGGGCCTTCTCCTGTATGTAGAATAAAAGGGACCGTAGAAAGATCCCGGCCCCTTTGGAAGCGCAACTGTTACGTTGACCGATCATGTCCACGACATACAGATATTGCGGCGCAAATGTATGGCCGATAGACCTGACTGACAAGAAATGGCGTGAATGGATTGTCTCTCGGCAGTTGATTCATTATCAGGAACTTATGATGCCGTGGTGGATAAGTTGAATACAAAAAATGCCCCTGGGATATTTCCAGGGGCATTTTTGTGTAGGAAAAAAATCGGCTTTACAGAAATTCCGACAGCCTTCTGTAAGTGGATTTTGACACCGTGGAAGTCTGGATTGCGCCGGATGGAAGCAGGTCTTCATGGATGTCAATGGTTTCTATTGTGAGGGTACTGGCCGATATCGAGAAATGACCGTATTCCATCTCCCTGCCACTCTGTACCATAAACAGGACATCGTTTCTGACAATGTAAACATTTTTGATGGAAAGCTTCCAAGATGCGCTGTAATTGTCCCAGATATACTCAGAGAATTCATACTGGTTGCCGGATATGTTTCGGATGGCCAGTTGGGTGTCCATCTGAGTTTTGGGATTGAACGGGTCCAAGGGAGTGACAATATCCTCTTCTACTACTCCATTTACGCTGGTAACCATCTCATAGCGGATGAGCCCCCAGTTGCCCTCAAGAAGCACCTGGTCAAAGAAATCTTTCCCACAGGATGATGTAAAACAAAGGCCGATAACGGCTGCAAGAAGGTAAATTATTCTTTTCATATTGCAAAGATAGTGATTTCTTGATTATATTTGCATCACTTATGGCAGAGGAATCACAATCATATATGTTTCCCACGTCCGTAAAGGAGGTGGAGGCCCTTGGATGGGATTACATTGACATTATCCTTTTTTCCGGAGACGCATTCATAGACCACCCCTCCTTTGGGACGGCCGTGATTGCAAGGTGGCTCCAGAAATGGGGCTACCGCGTTGCAGTGGTGCCTCAGCCCAACTGGAGGGACGATCTCCGTGATTTCCGTAAACTCGGCCGCCCCAGGCTGTACTTCGGCCTTAATTCCGGCGCCATGGACTCAATGGTAAACCATTACACGGCCTCCAAGCGCCTTCGCCACGACGACGCCTACACCCCTGACGGCAAGGCCGGCGCCCGCCCGGATTACGCAGTAACTGTGTACACCAAAATCCTCAAGGAACTGTATCCTGACATTCCCGTGGTCATTGGCGGCATTGAGGCATCCCTTAGGCGCCTTACTCACTACGACTACTGGAAAGACTGCCTCATGCCCTCCGTCCTGGTCACTTCCGGGGCCGATTACCTCTGCTACGGCATGGGGGAGCGCCCTATGCTGGAGCTCACAAAAGGCATAGAAAAGGGCTGGCCTCGCCATAAGATGCAGCAGATTCCGCAGATAGCCTTCTATGTAGACGGTAAGGTGCCGGACTGGGCACTCACGCCCGAATCGTCGCTTCGCGACCCCTCCCATCCTGCGGATGGGCCCCTCCCTCTTACGCGGCCGAGGGTGGCCACGGATTCTGGCGTAAGTGCCCGGTCCGGCATCCTGGTGCTACATAGTTTTGAGGAGTGCCAGAAGGATAAGAGGGCTTTTGCGGAAAATTTCCACTGGATAGAGACGCACGCCAACATGATGCATCCGGATACCATCCTGGAGCCGGTAGGGGACGGGTATGTACAGATCAATCCGCCATATCCGCCGGCAACGCAGGAGGAGATGGATTCATTCTGGGACCTTCCGTTCACAAAACTGCCACATCCCAGGTACAAGGGCAAGCGCATTCCTGCGTACGATATGATAAAGTTCTCCGTAAATACCCACAGAGGCTGTTTTGGAGGCTGTAACTTCTGCACAATTGCCGCTCATCAGGGAAAGTTCATCCAAAGCCGCAGCGAGGCTTCCATCCTTAAGGAAGTGAAGGAACTGAATAATCTTCCGGATTTTGCAGGTAATATATCGGACGTAGGGGCTCCTACGGCCAACATGTATGGAATGCATGGCAAAAACCTGGAGATCTGCGACAAATGCAAGCGCCGCAGCTGCCTTTTCCCGGCGCGGTGCCCCAACCTTGACTGTGACCACACCCGCCTGATGGAACTCTATAAGAAGATAGACTCCACCAAGGGCATCAGGCACAGCTATATCGGCAGCGGTATCCGCTACGACCTCTTCCTTACAGAGGACGGTTTTGTGGACAACAGCTCAAAACCATATCTCAAAACCCTTGTCCTGGACCATACTTCAGGCAGGTTAAAAGTGGCCCCGGAGCACACTGAGGACCATGTTCTCCAAAAGATGGCCAAACCCACGTTCAGGCTCTTCGAGCGCCTCCGCAAGGAATTTGACAAGATAAACCGTGACGCCGGGACTCATGTGGGCCTTGTACCTTATTTTATATCATCACACCCGGGGTGCACTCTCAAGGACATGGAGTGCCTTGCCAACCATCCCGCACTGAAGGGTATCTGGATGGACCAGGTGCAGGATTTCACCCCTACACCAATGACCACATCGTCCGTTATGTTCTACAGCGGAATAGACCCCAGGGACATGAAACCGGTGTTTGTGGAGCGTGACCAGGAGCGCAAAATGAGGCAAAAATCATATTTCTTTAAAAATTCTTCAAAAAAAAGCGAAAAGCCCTTGCAAGGTTCAAAACAAAAGCCTAATATTGCAGGCGGAAAACCCAAACCTAAGAAGAAGTAATTATGGCAGACATTAAGAAGAGACACGTAGTAAGCTTTGAGAAGATGAATGCATTGCATCCGGATCTGGCTGCCGCTTTTCAAGAGAAATATCCCAAGGGCTTCAGTGACTACCTGAATGACCTTGTCAAATACCCCAAGCCGGACGGCACCAGTTTCTATGCCGTCACGGTAGAAACCTCAGATGCTATATACCTTGTAAAGATCAACGTCAAGACGGATGACCTTGAGGATGTAGCCCGCTGGCTTGAAGGAGAGGAAGATGCAGAAACGGAGGCAGTGGCCGGCGGCGCACCGGATTCACCTGAAGATTCCGGAGAAACCCTTCCAGATGACAACATCGCCCAGTATTCTTCCGGCGCAGATGATGAATAAGTTTATATGGGCCCCTCTGAGGGCCCTTTTGCGTAAGGTGCCTGAGAGTACGGCGCTGCTTGGCTTGTCGGTGGTGACAGGCCTTCTTTGCGGTTTGGCCGCAGTGGCGCTCAAGGTCTCCATCCACGCAATCCAGGGCTGGCTCTCCTCCGGGATAATGCCGGGTAGCCGCCTTCCTTATCTGGTGCTTCCGGGCGTTGGCATGCTCCTCAGCCTTCTTATTGTGAAGTATCTGGTGAGGGATAATATCGGCCATGGGGTGACAAAGGTTCTGCAGGCCGTTTCAAAGAATGAATCCAAGATAAAGCGCCACAACATCTGGTCGTCCCTTGTAACCAGCGCCCTTACCATCGGGTTTGGCGGTTCTGTGGGTGCCGAGGCCCCAATTGTATATACCGGCGCTGCAATAGGCTCAAATCTGGGCCGATACACCGGAATGTCCTACCGCGGCATGACCCTTCTCCTTGGATGTGGCGCTGCCGGAGCCGTTGCGGGCATCTTCAACGCCCCGCTTGCCGGCGTGCTGTTCACTCTGGAGATCCTCCTTTTCAACCTCTCCATGTCTGGGATACTGCCGCTTCTTCTGAGCTCCATATCGGCCACGCTGGTAAGCTATCTGTGCCTTGGAAGGGTGAGCCCGTTTGCTGCAACAATTGTGGACTTCCGGATGGGAAATGTGCCGTTCTACCTGCTTCTGGGCATGCTCTGCGGCCTTTTCTCCCTGTATTTCATACACACTACCCTTGGGATGGAAGACCGCCTGTCACGCTTTAAGAACCCTTACCTCAAGTGGCTGGTGAGTTCCGTGGCGCTGGGGCTTCTCATCTTCCTTTTCCCGCCGCTTCACGGAGAAGGCTACAACTTCCTGGGACCGCTCCTTAACGGGCTGGATCCTGCAATTGGAAATGGTACGCCAATGGGCGTTCTTATGAGATTTGGCTGGGGAGTGCCGCTGTTTTTCCTTCTGGTAGCGTTCCTCAAGGTGTTCTCTATGACTTTCACAAACGCCGGCGGGGGAGTGGGAGGAACATTCGGCCCTACGCTTTTTGTGGGCGCGCTTGTGGGGTTTGTTGTGGCCGATGTCCTTAACCTGATTGCCCCCGGTGCCGTTCCCGTTGCCAATTTTGTGCTTGTGGGTATGGCTGGCCTCATGGCGGGCGTAATGCAGGCGCCGCTAACCGCTATCTTCCTCATCGCAGAGATTTCCGGTGGGTATGAGCTGTTGGTGCCTCTAATCATTACATCGGCCGTAGCATATGGTACAACGCGTATCTTTGAGAAATATTCAATCTACACAAAGCGTATAGCAGCTTCCGGAGAGCTCCTTACCCATGAGGCCGATAAAGCCGTCCTCACCCTCCTCAGGATGGATGACCTTCTGGAGAAGGATTTCCTCCCAGTCAGGATGGATTATACCCTTGGAAAACTTGTGGAGGCCGTTTCTTCCAGTGAACGTTCGCTTTTCCCGGTAGTTGATGCACGCGGCCGGTTCCAGGGCTACGTTACGCTTGGAGATATCCGTAAGGACATGTTCCGCCCGGAGCTATATGAGCAGCGTCACGTTTTCAATTACCTCAAAACTGCCCCTGAATACGTTTATCCGCAGGATTCCATGGAGGCCGTAATGCGTAAGTTTGAAAAAACCGGCGCCTGGAACCTTCCCGTTGTGGATGATGACAGGAAATACCTTGGTTTCCTGTCCAAATCCAAGATCTTCAATGCCTACAGGGAATCCCTCAAAGACTTTTCACAGGACTAGAGTTTGTCTGAGACCGGATTTGAAAAGTGCAGGAAATCAGTTATATTTGTAGCATGCGCTACAAAAAAAACATACTGTATTATTCTCTGGCCATTGTTGTCACGGCCGCTGCATTATACGCATTTACCTCTGTAGGGGAGCCAAAGGATCCGCTGCCATCAGAGTGGAATATGACCACACTCGCACAGGCCTATATGTATTTCAGCGACAGCCGTGACGTCATGACGGATTTCAGCGGCAAAAAATCGGCCGATATCCCCCCGCGGAAACTTGTTGCAAAAGGCTCCAATATGAAGGTACTGGGCTTTGTGGAAGATGATTTCGCCCTATGGGTGGAACATCCTGACGGAGACCGCGGCTGGATGAAGATGTCGGATTTCAGCCATGAGTTTATTCTGGCCGACAAAGAGCGGTTTCAGACGGCCAAAAAGGATTCCACAATAAAGTTCAAGGCCGGTGCGACATTCACCTACAAGGGGGTGGACAGCAAAGAAAAGGATATCCTTCTTATAGAGAATGACCTTGGCGTGTTCAGACTGAGCCGCCGCAAGGACCTTGTGATAAAAGAGGTCATGAACGACGGTCACTGGAAGTATTGTGTCAATGGTTCCCGCCGGTCTGTCAGGACCAAGGCAGGGTTTGAGGAACTTGTCATGGGAAAGGACCTTGCTACGGTGGAGGCTTCTCTGAACACTCCGGCGCAGATGGTCCGGAATATCGGCAAAAATAACTGTAAAGCCACATTCAACGTGTGGGTTTACTGCATCAACATGGTCAAGGACAAAAAGAAGGCCCAGTACATGAGGCCCGTCCTCACTCTTGAGAACGGCGCAGTCACAGGAGTTGAATATGAATTCAGGCACGGCGCCCGTCCTTGGCTCAGATATGTCCCTCTATGGAGATTTGTGGCCGATAAACTTTCCTGCCTCACAGAGGACACTATTTACAATTCCTTCAACTGTTTTTACTATCCGGCGCTTACACGGGGGCGCAATCTTGACTTTGTAATCTGGCTGCTGATACCTTTTGTCCTCCTTGGGTGGCTGGTGTACAATCTGGCAACTCCTCTTCTGCCATTCTTTGTCCTTATGATTCTTCTGCAGCGTCCGTGGCCGTTCAAACCTCTGGGAAACACTTTTGTCAATATCAGTTTTACAGTCATTGCGCTTGCCTGCTGTTATATATGGCTCATAGCTCTTATGATTATGAACTGGGGCCTTATTATAGCACTGCCCATTATGCTGCCCCTCATCGGCCTTGTGGGCTCTTTCGAGATGGTAGCCAGAACCGTAGAGTACCGCTGCCCTCAGTGCAAGTATATAGATACCTATGTCTTCAGCCACAGGGAATGGCTGGAAGAGTATCAGGACAGGCGTGACGAGGTCCGGCCAGAATACCTTGGCAGTGAGGTTGTGCGCTCATGGAAAACCTGGACCCATCACTGGGGTCAGGATGAATATGGCAATAAGTACAGCTATGACACCGACAAAAAGACACACGAGGAAGTCGAGACCACCTGGAGAAACCATCGGTACGGAGTCCTGTACCGCATAAGGCCATACCGTGACTGGGAAAAGTGCCAACGCTGTGGCAAAATGCGTTATACCTACGGTGAGGTGCGGGAAGAATTGAACCGTGAATATAAAGGGTCCACTATTTCAACAGATTCCAGCGTAAACACTTACTGATTTAATCCTGTTAAAAACGTGGCCGGGCGGCGGCCGGGATACCACTTCATGTCCAACACGGCAATGTACTATCCCGCCTTCAGCGTAAGGTACGCGTTCTAACCTGAACTCTTTTGTTTTATGAGCGGACAGAGCAAACTGCCCGCTTTTTTTTTGCCCGGGCAGAGGAAAATCACTATATTCGTATCACTTATGAAAGATATATATGTAAACCACATAGCGGGACTTCTTGGCGTTCAGCCCTGGCAGGTCCTGAACTGCGCAGAACTGTTTGAAGACGGCTGCACCGTGCCCTTTATCAGCCGTTACCGTAAGGAGCGCACCGGCGGCCTCACTGACATTGAAGTTGCTGAGGTTAAGCACTGGGCCGATGTTTTTTCCGAAATGGAAAAGCGCAAGGAACTGATCCTGAAGACCATAAAGGAAGCGGGCAAACTTACCCCGGAACTAGAGAAGGAAATTGAGGATTGCGTGAGTTCTCCCCGCCTTGAAGACATATACCTCCCGTTCCGTCCCAAGAGAAAGACCCGCGCAACTATGGCAATCGCCGCCGGTCTGGAACCCCTTGCCAATCTTCTTTGGAGCGGCAAGTCCCGTAACCCTGAGGCCGATGCCAGGAAGTTCGTCAAAGGGGACATCAAGGATGCAGAAGCAGCCCTTGGCGGCGCCCGAGACATTATGGCGGAACGAATCAGTGAAACCGCTTCCTTCAGGGAGACTCTCCGCGGCATTTACCGCACAAGAAGAGTGGAATCGGCCGTAACAAAAAAAGGCCAGGAGGACCCTGAGGCAGCAAAGTACCGCAGCTATTTCAAATTCTCGCAGCCCATCTCAAAAATCCCTTCCCACAACCTTCTGGCTATGCTCAGGGCTCAGGGAGAGGGCTTCCTTCGCGTAAGCATAGACGCAGATCCGGAGAAATGCGGCAATAAAATCTACTATGACTTCTGCCAGGAGCACGGCTACCCCTCACGCGAAAGCGGTGAGCAGATCCGGATGGCCGTAGACGACGGCTTCAAGCGCCTTCTTGACCCTTCCATCACCACGGAAATCCTAAACGAGGCCAAGGAAAAGGCCGATATAGAGTCCGTGCAGGTATTTGGGGAGAACCTTAGGCAACTTCTTCTGGCACCCCCCGTGGGCCAGAAGCGCGTAATGGCAATAGACCCCGGTTTCCGTACCGGCTGCAAGGTTGTGTGCCTGGATGCCCAGGGCAATCTCCTTTGCCACGACGTTATCTACCCCCATCCTCCTGTTCCCAAAAAGATTGAGGCAATAACCAAGGTGGCGGACCTCGTTGAGAAGTATGACATCGAGGTCATTGCCATAGGCAACGGCACTGCAGGCCGTGAAACAGAGGATTTCATCCGTAAGGTAGGCCTCCCGGAGAGCATCCGCGTGTTCTCCGTGAGTGAAGACGGCGCCTCCGTGTATTCCGCATCGGATGTGGGCCGGGAGGAATTCCCGCAATATGACGTTACGGTGCGCGGGGCTGTATCTATCGGCCGCAGGCTTATGGATCCTCTTTCTGAACTTGTGAAGATAGACCCCAAATCCCTTGGCGTTGGACAGTATCAGCACGACGTAGACCAGAATCTCCTGCATGAGAAACTGGACGCCACGGTGGAAAGCTGCGTGAACTCCGTTGGCGTGAACCTTAACACGGCTAGCCCCTGGCTGCTCAGATACGTGAGCGGAATTGGCCCAGCCCTTTCCAAGGCAATTGTGGACTACAGGGCATCTAACGGGGATTTCCGTTCACGTGAAGAACTCCTGAAAGTTCCACGCCTTGGCGCCAAAGTCTACCAGCAGTGCGCCGGTTTCCTCCGTATTCACGGAGCAGAGAATCCTCTGGACAATTCCGCCGTGCACCCTGAGTCCTATCACATTGTGGACAAGATGGCCCGGAGCCTTCAGGTCACAACCAAGGAACTTGTTGGCAATGAGGATCTTTGCTCAAAACTGAATGCCCAGGACTTTGTGGAGAAAGACTTCGGCCTTCCCACCGTCAACGACATTATTCAGGAACTCAAAAAGCCCGGCAGGGATCCCCGTGAAACTGCCCAGGAATTCTCATTTGCGGATGACATCCGAGACATAGAGGACCTCAAGATTGGGATGGAACTTCCCGGCATTGTGACCAACCTTACCGCCTTCGGGGCGTTTGTGGATATCGGCCTTCACGAAAACGGCCTCATCCACGCTTCCAACATGGGAGAGAGGGGAATGGCCGTGCCCTCCAAGGTCCTGAAGCTGCACCAGCAAATAAAAGTCCAGGTCCTGAATGTGGACCTGGAGCGTAAAAGGATAGGGTTGAAACTTCTCAAATAATTCCGTAATTCCAGGCTCTGATCTGTTGTCCGGCCGCCCCGCGGAACAACAATGGCCCTTTTTGTGTCTCCAGCTGCTCTCCAGACCGTCCCGCGGAACAAAAATGGCCGTTTTTGTGTCCCCAGCTTGTCTTTCCCTGAAAAAAGTTGACTCGCAAACACGAGTTAACAATGTTTATTTATCGAACAACACTAAGGGATCAGTATTATGAAAAAGCAATCGACTTGTATTATAAGG
>JAEESO010000002.1 GCA_016286385.1 Bacteroidales bacterium
TACAGTACCGGAAGGTACTCACCAGGAGCATAATCGGCATTAAACGTACGTGGCCAGTACCAATAGCTGGGGGAAGGCTGTAACGGGGAATTTTTGTATCTTTGTACCCTATGGCAGACAATTACTTGGAAAAAAGGGAACAGGAGATACGGGAGGGAAGGCCCAAGGCCGTGAAGCCGCATCCGTCCCTGGAGTCTCTCCTCAAAAAGAACCGCAGTTACCGCGGATATGACGCTTCAAGGCCGATAACCCGCGAGGACCTCCTGAGGCTCCTTGAAGTGACCCGCTGGGTTGGCTCCGGGATGAACGCCCAGCCGCTCCGCTACCGCCTTGTGTGCAGTGAGGAGGCTGCCAGGGTCCACCCCCTTGTGAAACTTGGTGCGGCGCTTCCGGAGGAGCATCTGCCGCATCCGGGGGAGGAGCCATCGGCCTATATTGTGGTGTGCTCAACGGCGCCGGAAGGGAAGGTGGTGGACATTGACCTTGGAATTGCCGCGCAGAGCATTCTCCTCAAGGCCGTCGAGGCCGGCTTCGGGGGCATCTTCATCCTGAATTTCCGGGCCGATGACCTTCGCGAGGCCCTTGACCTTCCGCTCCAGCCAATTGCTGTTATCGGCCTTGGAAAGCCCTCAGAGAGCATTTTCTTCACAGACGCAAAGCCCGGAGACTCCCTTGACTATTACCGCAAGGGCGGAGCCCATTTTGTGCCAAAGCTCAAGGTAGAGGACATATTGATTTAATCACTATCTTTGTGCCGTGAAAAAACTGTGGCTCATACTGTCTGTCCTTTTTCTCTGGTGCTGCCAGCCTGAAAGCATCATTCCGCCCAAGCCGGAAGAGCCCAAGAAGGAGGACCCTAAGCCAGACAAGCCGGGCACGACGGATACACCGGGCACACCTGACAAACCGGATACCCCGGATGAACCGGATGAGCCGGATGAGCCGGACGAACCAGAAGTCCCCGGGGAAGAGGGAAAGCTAAGCGGCACGGTTATCGGCACATCCCTGAGCGTAAATTATGATACCGGCCAGTCCAGTACAACCGTCAATACCCGTGAAAACGTCTTTGACGGAAACTACGACACCTTCTTTGCCTCTTATGACCGCAGCCGCACCTGGGTGGGCCTTGACCTTGGAACAACTCACGTCATCACAAAGGTTGGCTATTCCCCGCGCATCTCCCAGGAGGGCCGCGTGGAACTTGCCCTCATAGAAGGTGCAAATGAGCCGGATTTCTCAGACGCCCTTCCCCTTGCAATCATAAAGCAGAAGGGAATAGCGCGCCAGATGTCGTACATTGACATCAACTTCTCCCGCGGAGTAAGGTATGTCCGCTATGTGGGTCCCCATGATGCCCGCTGCAACCTTTCAGAACTGGAATTCTACGGCTGGGAGGGTCACGGAAACGATACCCAGTTGTACCAGCTCACCAACCTTCCCACCATAGTAATAAACACCGCCGGAGCAAAGGACATCACCTCCAAGGAAGTGTACATCAAGTCCAACGTGTACATAGTCTCGGAGGCCGGAAAGAGCCTTCTTTCTGCTGCGGAAACTGAAATCAGGGGCCGCGGCAACGCCAGTTGGGATTTCCCCAAGAAGCCGTACAAGATAAAGTTTGCCGATAAACAGAGCCCCCTTGGCGCCCCCGCCAAAGACCGCACCTGGACCCTCATCAACAACTACGGTGACAAAACCCTCATGCGTAACATCCTGGCCTTTGAAGTGAGCCGCAGGGTTGGTATGGCCTACACCCCTTTCTGCACCCCCGTAGACGTTATCCTGAACGGGGAGTACGAGGGCTGCTACCAGCTATGCGACCAGGTTGAGGTGGATGGTCAGAGAGTCCCCGCAAAGGGCGGATACCTTATAGAGATTGACGCGTACAACTATACGGAGGATGTGAATTTCAACTCTTCCAGAGGAATCCCCGTCACTGTCCATTATCCTGATGCCGATAAGATTACATCGGCCCAGAGGACCTTCATCCAGAACTACTTCGGCCAGATGGAATCGGCCCTTTTCGGATCCAATTTCAAGGATGCCACAAACGGCTACAGGAAGTATCTGGACGTTGATTCCTTCCTCAAGAACTTCATTTTGGGAGAGTTCTGCGGCAATACTGACACGTACTGGAGCACATATATGTACAAGGATGCCGGGAGCGGAGTGCTGTTCACGGGCCCCATTTGGGACTATGACCTTTCCTTTGAGAACGACGGCCGCACCTATCCCATCAATAACATCAACGACTACATCTACTGCACCAAGGGCTCCGTCCCCTCGGATGCTGTAAGGAGTATGGTAACCCGCATTGTGAAGGAGGATCCTGCGGCCCGCACACGCCTGAAGGCCATATGGGCTCAGAGTAAGGGCCCCCTCGGGGACCTTAACGCCTACGTAGACAAAACAGCCGCGCTCCTGGAGGAGTCCCAGCAGCTCAATTTCAAGCGCTGGCCCATCATGAACGAGTGGGTGCACCAGAATCCCCGCATTGAAGGCTCCTACTCCGGGGAAGTGAAGCGCGTCAAAGACTACATCACAGCCCGCCTCACAAAGTTTGACCAGATAGTGAATAAATGAAAAAAGACCGGCTTTTCAACTGGTCTTTTTTCCGTGCGGATGATAAGAGTCGAACTTACACGGGCTAATGCCCACCACCCCCTCAAAGTGGCGTGTCTACCATTTCACCACATCCGCAATTATTTGGGACTGCAAAGATAAGTTCTTTTTTTGAATTCCCAACAATTTTTTTCAAAAAATTTATATTCCGCGGGAAAATTCGGTGTCCCGGAGATTGCCTTTGAACTCCATGGCCCAAAGGTCTATGGGCTGCTGGTTCAGGATAACCGTAAGGGAATAAGTGCCTTCAAGGTAGTTCCAGCCCACGGTGTTGTCCTGGGTGCACATATAAAGGACAGTGTTGACCGTGGCATATGTGCAGGAGTATCCCTCCCTTTCAGTTCGGTTTCCGCTGAGGGTTATACCCCAGTTATAGTGATTTCCTGTAATGAGAGAGCCGCGCTTTGCCTTCATGATGAAGTTTACGGGATAAGTTTCTCCAAGAAGGGTGTAAGGGCCTTCGAAAGCCATTTCCCAGGTATCTGAGCCGATGTTTTTGATACTCATGCCCTTCAGCGCCCTTTCCTGGCCCGTTACCTTCCAGACAGTGCCCTCATTCATGATGGATCCGGCGCTTATGTCAAAGCGGATGCTGGTGGGATTGCCAAGTCCTTCCACCTTGAATGCGGTTTCAAGCTCTTCCAGGACATCCGTAACCATGTCGTCCACGATGGCCATCATATATTCTTTGGTGGGCTGGTTTGAGTAATACTCTGCACCTCCCACAATCTCATATCCGTTGGGACTGTAATGTTTTGAGCAGCCTGCAAGGCAAGCGAGGGCTGCGGCTATTATGACAATCTTTTTCATAATCTTCTAGAATCTGAATCCAACACCTACCCTTGCGCCGGTAATGACGTTACCTGCGCAGAACTCTGCAGTGCCGTAGATGAACTGGCCGCCCCATTCAAAGCCTATGGGAACAATATCCCAGGCAAAGGAGATGGGCTCACCCACAATAGCCTCTCCAAGGTTGAGGTTTATGCCTGCGGCAGCCTTTGCGTATAGGCGGAAGTGCATGGGGCTGGGGATGAAGAACTTCACCTGCGGGAGGAAAGCCAGCATAGTCTGGCTGAATTCCTTCTTTGGGGCATTGCCGATATTATACTTCTTTTCACCGCTCATATAGGAGTAGTTGGCCTGGAGCCCGGCACCCAGCCAGGGGAGGATACGGCGGTTTACGTCCACCGTGAGTGAGGGGCCTGAACTTACGGTATAATATGGCTCATATATGGAGTACAGATCATTGTGTCTGGTCACGGACCTGTCCTGGTCAAGGGATGTATAAGTGGCATTCATAAAGCCCATATAGAGGTTGACGTCTGTCCTTCCCTGGGCCTTTGCACTGAAACTGCCGGCGGTGAGAATGGCGGCAGCCATAAATATCAATATCTTTTTCATACGGTAATTAGATGCAAAGTTAAGGGAAAACGTTTCATCGGCCCAAAAATATTTTCAAAGCCCAAAAATTATTCTTACCTTTGCGGTCCCTCACGAGTTGGGGGAAATACGCATTATTAATTTTTAAATCAACAGATTCACAATGGCTGTTAAGATCAGACTCCAGCGCCACGGTAAGAAGAATTTCGCATTCTTCCACATTGTAGTGGCAGATTCCCGCGCACCGCGCGACGGTAAGTTCATCGAGCTCCTTGGCTCATACAACCCCAACACCAACCCCGCTACCATCGTCCTTGACGGTGACAAGGCCCTTGCTTGGCTCAAGGTAGGTGCCCAGCCCACACTGGTTACCCGCCGTATCCTCTCCTATGAGGGTGTCCTCCTTCGCAAGCACCTTGCAGAGGGTGTTGCAAAGGGTGCTCTCACCCAGGCTCAGGCCGACGAAAAATTCGCCGCCTGGAAGGCTCAGAAGGATGAGAAGGTTGCCGCCAAGAAGACCGGTCTCAAGAATGAGGCAATTGCTGCTGCAAAGGCTGCAAAGGCCGCTGAGGCTCAGGTGAACGAGGCCCGTGCAAAGGCTATCGCCGAAAAGAAGGCCGCCGCTGAGGCCGCTGCCGCTGAAAAGGCTGCAGAGGAAGCCGCAGAGGCCGCACCCGCAGAGGAACCCGCAGCAGAGGCTTAATGCTTAAAATTGCGCAGGTTCTAAAATCCAACGGGACAGACGGAGGGCTGCTTCTCAGTTTCTTTGACGTCTCCCCGGAGGATATTGACCTTCAGGAACCGGTATTCATCGAATTCGATGGACTGCCGGTTCCCTTTTATTTTGAATCGTTTACGCGTCGCGGCAATAACCGCGCAATTGTCCACGTCACTGGCGTCCATAATCTGAAGGACGCTGATGAACTTGCCGGCGCCTCCGTCTATGCCGATTATTTTGAGGAGGAGGAAGAGGGAGACCTCACCGGCTGGACTGTGAAAAAGGCCGATGGTACCCCTGTAGGCACCGTAACCGGCCATGAGGACATCCCCGGCAATCTCTGTATATACGTGGAAACTCCCCATGGAGAGGTGCTTCTGCCACTTCATGAGGAGCTTGTAGTTTCCATGGATCCGGAAGGGAAGGTCATTACCCTCACCATTCCGGAAGGCCTCATTTAATTTTCTTCAGGTAAAGGGTCGTTGAAAGGCTCAAGGAAGGGATTTGTCATTCCTTCCCGGCCGATTGTCGTGGGCTGCCCGTGCCCCGGGATGGCATCCGTTTCCCCGGGAAGGACCATCACCTTGTGAAGGAGGGAATCCATGAGGACGTCGTAATCACCGCCGGCAAGGTCCGTGCGGCCGATACTCCCCGCAAACAGGGTGTCTCCGCAAAGGAGGAGATTATCTTCCTTTATGTAGTAGCAGACGCTTCCAGGGCTGTGGCCAGGGGTGTGGATCACATTGAAAGTGATGCCGGCAATTGTGAGGATGTCTCCGCCAGCCACATCAATGGTGGGGAAGTCGTGATGGAGGAAGTTGAAGCCCTCGGCAAACCTGCCGGAAGTCATCCTTTCCATGATATCCTTGTCTTCCGGGTGCTCATAGACTTTGAGGCCCGGGAAGGCGGCGCATAGCTTCTCCACGCCCCACACGTGGTCAAAATGTCCGTGGGTAAGGAGGATGGCCTGAGGGGTGATTCCCAGTGCCTTTAAAAAATCCGTCAGTTCCCGGCAGCCCTCAGGGGAGGACATTCCGGGGTCCACCACCACGCAGTTTTTCTCCCCGTCCTGCCAAAGGACTATGCAGTTTGTTTCAAGGGGATTGAAGGTAAATATTCTTGTGTGTAGCATCGGCCTCTAATTTTCAATTGCAAATTTAACAAAGATTTTGCATCTTTGTAATAATGTAACGACCGTCTTCCCATGCATATAGGTATAGCAGGAAACATAGGCGCAGGCAAAACCACGCTTACAACACTTTTGGCCCACCATTACGGCTGGACGCCAAAATTCGAGTCAGTAACCTACAACCCCTATCTGGAAGACTATTACAAGGACATAAAGCGCTGGTCCTTCGCCCTGGAAATGTACTTCCTCCAGCAGCGTCTCCATGACATAATGGACATCAGGAAGTCCAAGGATGTAATTATCCAGGACCGCACCCTGTTTGAGGGCGTCCATATCTTTGTGGCCAACAATTACGCTCAGGGGAACCTCTCAGAGCGTGACTACAACACATACATGGACACCTATAACGTCATGATGGAGGTTGTACATGAGCCGGACCTTATGATCTATCTCCGCTCCAGCATAGAGCATCTGGTTTCCCAGATTCAGAAGAGGGGAAGGGACTATGAGCAGTCCATCTCAATCGAGTACCTCGCAGGCCTTAACCAGAGGTATGAGAAATGGATATCGGAGTACAAGGGCAGGCTCATTATAATTGAAGCGGACAACATGGACTTCCTCAATCGTCCGGAAGATTTTGCCCAGATCACGGACCGCATAGACGCAGAACTGTATGGATTGTTTTAGGTCATATTGTCATTCTGAGCGCAGCGAAGAATCCTAAAGAGATAATAATTAAAACTAGTATATATGCATATCGCTATCGCCGGAAATATCGGCAGTGGTAAAACCACCCTTACAAAGATGCTGGCCGCGCATTACGGCTGGACGCCCAAGTTTGAATCAGTGGATTTCAATCCATATCTGGCCGATTTCTATGAGGATATGGAGCGCTGGTCCTTCAACCTCCAGATCTATTTCCTCAACAAACGTTTCCAGGATGTTGTGGAAATCTCCAAGCACAAGGAGGTCATAATCCAGGACCGCACCATATATGAGGACGCCCGCATCTTTGCGCCCAACCTCCACGCCATGGGTCTTATGACCACCCGTGACTTCGAGAACTACAGTGACCTCTTTGACCTCATGATGTCACTGGTGAACCCGCCGGACCTTATGATCTACCTCCGTTCCAGCATCCCCAACCTCATCGCCCAAATCCAGAAGAGAGGCCGTGAGTATGAGCGCTCAATCCGTATAGACTACATTACGGGCCTCAACCAGCGTTATGAGGACTGGATCAAGGATTACAAGTCCCGCCTTCTTATTGTGGATGTGGACAATATCAAGTTCGAGAGCAACCCTGAGGATTTCCAGTACATCACTGATAAGATTGACGCAGAGCTTTACGGCCTGTTTCCGTCAGACAAATAACCTAAACTTATGGCAGAAAGAATAACCATCATTGATTTTGTAGAGCATTACTCTCACAAATATCCCAACCACACCTACCTTCGTGAGAAGGTGAACGGCACCTGGAAGGAACTTACCCAGGAGGAGACCCGCAAGGAGGCATACCGTATTGGCGCAGGTCTTATGTCGCTGGGCCTCAAGAAGGGAGACAAGATAGCCCTTCTCTCAGAGAGCCGTGCAATGTGGATCCTGGCAGAACTTGGCGCAATGTATGCCGGTGCCACGGACGTCCCGCTTTCCGTAAACCTTGGAGAGGGAAAGGATCTTGTTTTCCGTATCAACCACTCTGAATCCAAATGGATCCTGGTGTCCGGAAACCACCTTCCCCGCATCCGCGCCGTCCTTCCGGAGTGCCCCGGTGTGGAAAAGGTGATTGTGTTCGATGACACCGCCTTTGACTATGACAAACTTGAGCCCAAGGAAATCCGTATCTCTGAGATTCAGAAGATGGGTGATGAGTTCCTGAAGGCCCACAGGGCGGAATTCGAGGTCCGCTACAAGTCAATCGGCCCTGACGACTACGCCAATATCTCATACACTTCCGGTACCACCGCAGACCCTAAGGGTATCCTCCTTACGCACCGCAACTATACCGCAAACGTGGAGCAGGGACGTTCCGTCATCAGCATCCATGAAGGCGCCACCATGCTCATCATCCTGCCCCTTGACCACTGCTTCGCCCATGTGGCTGGTATGTACACCATGATGTCCTACGGCGGCTCCATCGGCTTTGTCCCTATCGGCAAAAATGCCCTTGCAACGCTGCGTAACGTGCCTGTAGCTATATCTGAGGTGCGTCCTCACGTGATGCTTTCCGTGCCCGCCCTGGCCCGTAATTTCAAGAAAAACATTGAGAGCGGCATCAAGAAGAAAGGCCCGTTTGTGGAGAAACTCTTCAATTTTGCAGTACGTAATGCCATTGCATACAACAAGGAGTATTATAACCGCGGTACCGGACTCAGCTGCCTCCGCTGGCCCCTTGTGAAACTCTTTGACAAAATCCTCTTCAAGCAGGTTCGTGAAAGCTTTGGCGGCCGCATGCTGTTCTTCGTTGGCGGCGGCGCACTCCTTGACATTGAACTCCAGCGCTTCTTCTGCGCCGTGGGTATGCCCATGTTCCAGGGTTACGGCCTCACGGAGGCAACGCCCATCATCTGCGCAAACTCCGCCGGTCATGCCCGCTTCGGTTCCTCCGGCCGTATTGTCCGTCCCATGGACTGCGTTATTCTGGACGCAGAAGGCAAGGAAGTCCCTCATGGCACACGTGGAGAAATTGTCATCCGCGGTGAGAACGTGATGGCCGGTTATTGGAAGAATCCAAAGGCCACTGCCGATACAATCATTGACGGCTGGCTCCACACCGGAGATATGGGTTACATATGCCCTGAAGACCCTGAGTTCCTGTATGTCGTTGGCCGCTTCAAGAGCCTCCTCATATCCTCAGACGGTGAAAAGTACTCCCCGGAAGGCTTCGAGGACAACCTAACAGAAACATCCAAGTGGGTAAATGCATGCGTGCTTCACAATGACCAGAAGCCCTTCTGCGTAGCCCTTGTGGTTCCGGATAAGGCCGCACTGTCAGAAGCTGCCACAAAGCACGGTCTGGACCCCGCCTCCGATGAAGGCAAGCGCTTCATGCTGGATCTCATCCAGGCCGACGTTGATTCCTACAAGAAAGGCGGCAAGCATGAGGGCATGTTCCCTGAGCGCTGGCTTCCTTCCGCAATCGGCGTGTGCGATGAAGAATTCACCATTGCCAACAAGATGATGAATTCCACCATGAAGATAGTCCGCGGCAAGGTTGAGGAGCACTACGCCGGCCTCCTGGATTACCTCTACACCGTGGAGGGCAAGGACATCCACAATCCCCGCAACATGGCCGCGCTGTAGGCGCTTTTTCCACTCTGCCGCCTTCCTGGCCGCCGCGTGATGCAAAAATGGCCCATTTTGTTCCTCCAGCTGGTCTCAAGACCGCCGCGTGACACAAAATCGGCCTTTTTTGTTTCCCCAGCTGGCCATGGACTGAATGATTGAATAATGAACGTTATCTGGCTGGATACAATAGATTCCACAAATTCGGAGGCGCTGAGGCGTCTGCCGGAGCTCGAGAGCGGCACCGTGCTGGCGGCGCGTGAGCAAACGGCCGGCAGGGGGCAACGAGGCAATACCTGGTTCACTGAGCCCGGCAAGAATCTCACGTTCAGCATAGTCCTCAAATACGGGGAGGGCGGACTTCCGCCACTTCCGGCCAAGGATGCCTTCTGGCTCAATTACGTCATTTCCGTTGCCGTGGTGGATTTCCTTCAAAGCCACGCCATTTGGTGCAAGGTGAAATGGCCCAATGATGTTTATGTGGGGAAGAACAAGATATGCGGAATCCTCATTGAGAATGCGCTCACAGGGAATGGTCTTGCCGCATCTGTCATTGGCATCGGCCTTAATATTAATCAGCGGGAGTTTCCCCAGCTGGCAAATGCCACATCCCTCTGGAGCCTGACCGGCGAGGAACACCCGCTGGAGGAATGCCTTGAAAAAGTGCTTGCCCTTATTGATGGATGGCTCCCGTATCTTCAGGACCAGGACAAACGTCAGTCCCTTTTTTCACACTATTCCCGCCGCCTTTTCAATCTGGACGTGAACGCCCGCTACCATGACTATATTGAGGAAAGGGAGTATACGGGCAAAATAAAAGGCGTCTCGGAAGACGGACGCCTTATGATTTGGGATCTGGAAACTCCGGGTAAACCCATCCGCTACTACCGCTTCAAGGAAGTGGGATATATTATATGAGTTCGTCCCTCTCCCGGATATCCTTAAGCCGTAGCTGCACCGTGGAAGAGCCGCGGTAGAAATTCTCCACTATTGAATAGCAGATATCTATTGCATTTCCGGCCTTTATGTGGTCATAGAACTGGGCCATATTGAAGCCGATAGCCGCAATTTGCCTGTAGGGCTGACTCTCCTGCATGAGGTCCAGCTTAAGGTGCACTCCGCCGGCTCCCACCTTGCGGCCATTACCGGCATCATATACGTCTTCCGTAAGGAACACTGGATTGCTGTTGCCGGGGCCGAATGGCTGGAACTGCTTGAGGATGCGGGTGAATTTGGGGGTAATCTGTGAGAAGTTGAGGCTGGTGTCAATTTCCACCACGGGGGTTAGTTCCTCACGGGTGATGTTCCCGGCCACAAACTTGTTCATACGGCGGCAGAACTCCTCCAGGTTCTCTTCCTTCATGGTAAGGCCCGCCGCATATACGTGGCCGCCGAAGTTCTCCAGAAGGTCTGCGCAGCTTTCAATGGATGAATAGAGGTCAAAGCCCTGAACGCTGCGAGCACTGCCGGTTACAAAGCCGTTGCTCTTGGTGAGAACCACAGTGGGCTTGTAATAGGCTTCCACAAGGCGTGATGCCACAATTCCCACAACTCCCTTGTTCCAGGTGGGGTTATAGACGATTGTCACGTTCTCCGTTTCCAGTGCCGTACCATTTTGCACCATCAGAAGGGCTTCCTGGGTGATTTCGCGGTCTATGGACTTACGCTCGTTGTTGTTGTCGTTAATCTGTTCCCCGATGCGGAAGGCCGTGCGGTCATCCGTGGCGGTGAGAAGTTCTACGGCAAGGCGGCCGCTTTCCATTCGGCCTGCAGCATTGATACGCGGGCCGATCTTGAAAACAATGTCATCTATTGAGATGTGCCCGGGCTCAAGCTGGGCAAGGTTTATCATTGCCAGAAGGCCCTTGCGTGGATTCTCATTGAGGCGTTTAAGGCCGAAATGCGCCAGGATGCGGTTCTCTCCGGTCATGGACACAAGGTCCGATGCGATGGACACCACCTGAAGGTCCAGCAGCGGTTCCAGGATTGCGGGATCCAGATTGTATTTCTGAACATACCCTTGGGCCAGTTTGAAGCCAACTCCGCAGCCGCATAGGTCGTCGAAGGGATAATTGCAGTCTTCACGCTTGGGGTCCAGGATGGCCACAGCACCCGGGAGTTCGTTTTCCGGAAGGTGGTGGTCGCAGATGATTACATCAATGTCCTTGGCCCTTGCGTATTCCACCTTTTCAATGGCCTTGATGCCGCAGTCAAGCGTAATCACAAGGTCCACGCCGTTGTCCCCGGCCCAGTCAAGGGCTTTGTATGAAAGGCCGTAGCCCTCGTCATAACGGTCCGGGATATAGAAATCCACCTTGGAGGTGAACTGCTTCACAAATGAATACAACTGAGCCACGGCGGTGGTGCCGTCTACGTCATAGTCTCCGTAAACAAGGATGTGTTCCTGGCCCACAATGGCCTGATGAAGCCTTTCCACGGCCTTGTCCATGTCTTTCATGAGGAAGGGATCATGGAGCTCTTCCAGACTGGGGCGGAAGAAACTGCGGGCTTGTTCGAAGGTTTCAACGCCCCTTTGGACAAGCAGTTCCGCCAGAACCCGGTCAATGCCAAGTTCCGCCGCCAGACGGGCCGATTTTTCGGGATCGGCCGCCGGTTTCAGTGTCCACTGTTTGTCTGATAAGGCCATAGTCTTACAAAGATAGCGAATCCGCTTTATAATTGCAAGGGGCGTTTCAGGAATAAGTTGTATATTTGCAAGTATGAAGACTCTTAAAATAATCATAGCCGCCGCCCTGCTGGTACTCCCGCTGAGCCTTGGCGCCCAGACCAAAGCGGAAACATCGCTTTACGGAAAAACCGTCAGGAAGTTCTCCATCAAGGCTGCCGATAAATTCCTTAAGAAGTACCCTAATTCCGTCTATGCCCCCAAGGTCCTGCATCTTAAGGACTCAGTCCTGATGGCAGAATACATTGCAGCCAACGTGAGCACCATTTCCCCGGATGCCGCAATGGCAGTTGCCGGAAATGCCTTTGATGCAATCGGCTGGAAAAAGGATGGCGTGGAGCACGTCCTGGCACTGGATCCGGACCTTACCTTCCGCGTCCTCTCCCCGGACGGCACGCTTGAAGATACCCGCGTGATACCTGTGTACACAATGTCATCGGCCACACCGTCCCTTGTCACCCCCATGGAAATCATTTCCCCGTTTGGAGGCAAGCGGCAATACATCCACTTTGCTTACCGCGGCGGCACGGATGAATACGTGGAGGCGCTGTACCTCCCGGAAGAAGACCTAGTGCATCAGGCGCTCTTTTATGGGAAAGGGGACGGCACCCGCATAGAGGGCCAGAGCCCGGAAATGATAGAGGGGGTTAATATATCGGCAGAGGTAGCGTGGCTGGTTGCACGCCTTCGTGAGAATCCAAATCTCATTCAAATCTCCAAGGCCGATATCCTCACCGACGACTCCATCCAGTGGTGGCTTCAAAAGAATCCCAACGCACGGACATCGGCCGCAAAATTGGTGTTTGGAAAATTGGACCCGGAGTCATCCATTGTGGAAGCCTGCAAGAAAGCCCGCAAGGAAAAGGGCTCAGGGCGGTCTGCTGCTATATTTGACATCCGCGGCTACACTGTCATCTGCACCGTTTCCGGAGGTGAATACACCCTGGTATGGTGCGAGCCTGTCTGCACCAACCGCAATACCCAGCCGTACATCCGCTCAATCTACTTTGACAATGACGGCACCACCCTAAACCTCTTCTATTACAAGGGTAAAACCACATTCAAGAAGAAGATTTCACTCCCTTCACGCACTATCCGGCACTTGAAATAGACGGAAGGGGCCTGTTTTTTTGCCATTCCGGCCGCCGCGTGACACAAAAATGGCCCTTTTTGTTCCTCCAGCCGGTCTCAAGACCGCCGCGTGACACAAAATCGGCCTTTTTTGTTTCCCCAGCAGGCCTATAGGCAGTCAATGATTATTTCATCGGCAATCTGGTCCGGGGACAGAGCATCTGTATCAATTGTTATGTGGGCGGCGGCTTCATAAAGTGGCTCGCGGGTGGCCAGGCGCTCCTCAAGGCCTTCTCCCGCAAGCGGGCGGCCGGCCTTTTGGCCTTCAAGCCGTGCCTGGAGTGTCTCCAAAGATGCTTTAAGGTATATGCAGAGCGTCTTTTCCTGCAACAGATTCACAGCTCCGGGTACCGTTACCGTGCCGCCGCCTAAAGCCAAAACGGCTGTAGACTCACCATATTTTGAGATGGCTTCTTCCAATGCCTTCTTTTCAAGGCGGCGGAAGGCGGCTTCTCCATCGGCCTCAAAAATTGCCGGGATGCTGCGGCTGGCTTTACGGGCAATGACCTCATCCAGATCTATGCACGGGCAGCCCAGCGCATCCGAAAGAATGCGCCCCACAGTGGTTTTTCCGCTTCCCATGAAGCCTTCTAGAGCAATCAGCATATAGCAAAAATACACAAAAAAGCGGATTTTCGTGCAAAAGTGGGCAAAAATCCATATAAAAGATGCCGCTCATACACGGCCAGAATGCCTTTTATCCGTTTCATTCGTGTTACGACGTTTGAAACCGATAACTTTTCTCATCTTTGCGATATGGAGAAATTTAGAAAAGACCGGAACGAATACCGGGAAATGGGGAAGGGGTATTATCACCTCTGCACAGATGGCTGGAAAGACGGCAATATTTTTAATAATGTGGCCCAGTTTGCTTATGGAATGGTCTTAATGGGATTAATATGTATCCGGTTCTCTTTGGAAATATATGACTTTTCCTTGATGCCAAACCATATTCATATCATCCTAAGCGGAACTGGCAATGATGCCGTGGAGGCGTTTTTGTATCTGAAGCGAAAGTTGAATATACGTCTTGTGTCGGATGGCTACAAACCGCTTCCGGAGGATTATGGCTTTAAACTGATACCTATAAAGAACGAAGATCAAATGCGTGCCAATATTCTCTACCTGGACAGAAACCATTATGAGAAACTGATGGCAGTTCCCGGTGGTTATCCCTGGTGCAGCAGTTATCTGACGTATTCTCTGCTGGGCAAGTTTATAGAGGGGAAGAGGGTCAAGGATATGACCGTCCGGGAAATAATAAGATGGACCGGCAGTAAAACAGAGCTTCCCCCAGACTGGCAGTTTCATCCCGTGCTGGGATTGCTTCCCTCTTCCTTTGTGAATAAGAGGCTTGTAAGGAAATTATTCAAGACGCCTAAAGACTATACGACACGCCTTGTGAAGGATTATGAATCATTTGCCAAGATTGCACATTCCATTGATGAGGAGATTGAGTATCAGGAGCAAGATGTTGAAGTCATTGTCTCTAGCCTCTTACAAAGGAACTATCACGGAAAGCCGGTTTCCCGGTTGGACGGGGCGGAACTTGGACGCCTTACCGTTACTCTTAACAGCCAATACAATGTATCTCCGGAGCATATAGCCGGTACTCTTGGAATCTCATTGCATATTGTGAACCAGTTTTTGCGGGCAAAAGACTTCAAGCAATAGTGTTTAGGCCAGCTGGGGAAACAAAAAAGGCCGATTTTGTGTCACGCGGCGGTCTTGAGACCGGCTGGAGGAACAAAATCGGCTATTTTTGTATCACGCGGCGGCCGAAGGGGCTGAAAGCCAGCCCACGGCGCTAGAACAGTGTGGGTTCCCAGTCGTCAAAGTCAACGGCGCCGGTGTCTGATGCGTCATCAGCCGGGGCTTCGGGGGCCTCAGGGGCCGCAGGAGCAGCCGGGGTGGCGGGAACGTCTTCCGGAGCATTGGGCTGGACCTGGTCCACGGCTTCATCAGCCACGGCATCATCGGCCATATCATCATCCCCGTCAAAGGGCTCTGCGATGGCTTCTCCGGGGGCTTCCGGCTCATCCTTTTCCAGCGGCTCCCCAAATTCCACGGCCTTGAGGTCATACGGTGAGCACTTCTTGCCCTTGGCCGCAATGCCCTTCTTGGCAATGAACTCCGCAACGTCCACGGTTTCAGGCTCCCTGTGAGCGAACTTGCCGCCGAAGGTGAGAACCAGTTGAGGATAGGCGTCAGATGAAATGTCCACCAATTTGGAGCCGCGGGCATCTGAGATGAACAGCACGGGGGAGTTGTTACTCTCCGTAAAGCTGAAGCGCTTTACGTAAAATGCTTTGGCGGCATTGTCCCAATAAACCACGGTGTAAACCTTGGAAGTATCCAGTTTCTCAATGCGGATTACATCTCCCTGGTACTTGTTCACCAAATCATATGTTGTGGTGTAGTAGGAACCATCGGCAAATATAGCCAGTACGCGGTCTTCGCCGGAGAACTTGCCAAGGTGGTCTCCGCGGCCGTCCTCATTGAGGCGCTGGATATCGGGGTCATACCATATATCCTTGCCTTCCAGGGTGGTTACGCCCTTGGACTTAAGCTGGATACGTGCAATGGCGTTCTTGGTCACAAGATTGCCGCGGGAAGCACGTCCCTTGATGGCCAGAGCGGAGAAATCCCACTCCAGCTGGGTTTTCTTGAGGCCCTTCTTGGGACGGAGATTGATCTTCACGGTCTCTGCCTCACCGTTATGGTTTACGGTGAACCAGAGGATCTTGGATTCAGGTGCGCCGGTTGTTATGTCGTAATCCTTGTCACGGGTGACGGAGGTGATGGCAAAGCGCTTGGCGTAATGGGCCGGTCCCTTGCCGTCACGGTAAATAACGTTGTAGATGGTACGCTCATCCCCGCGGTTGAAAACGCCGGCATAAAGGAGGTCCTTTCCAAAGAAAGCCTTGTCCTGCACCTTTGTGACGCGGAATTTGCCATCCCGGCCGATAACTATGATCTCTGAGAGATCCGAGCATTCGCACACGTATTCACCCTCGTCCCTCTTAAGGCCGATACCAACGAATCCCTCCTCCAGGTTTGCATAGAGTTTGGCGTTGTTGGAGACAACCTTAGTGACTGTGATGTTCTCAAGGGAAGAAATCTCAGTGAGACGGGGCCAGGCGGCGCCGTACTTTTTCTTGAGGTTACGGAACCAGTCGATGGTGAACTCCGTGATATGCTCCAGGTGGTCCTTCACCTGCGCCATTTGATCCTCAATGGCATAAATCTTCTCGTCCAGGGCCTTGGTGTCAAACTTTGAGATCTTGCGCACGGGCTTTTCAACCAGCTTCAGGATGTCTTCCATCACTATGGGCCGATGCAGAAGGTCCTGATATTGGAGCATCTGGGACAGGATGTCCTGCAGCTGCTCCTCCCAGCTCATCTGGTTCTGTTCCAGCACCTTGTAGATGCGGTTTTCAAAGAAGATGCGCTCCAGGGAGCTGTAGTGCCAGTCGTTCTCAAGCTCTCCAAGCTTTACCTCAAGCTCGGCCTTCAAAATATCCCTGGTGTGATAAGTGTCATATTCCAGAATCTCGTTCACGGTGAGGAATACAGGCTTGTTCTCACGGATGACGCAGGCGTTGGGAGAAATCTTGGTCTCGCACTCCGTGAAGGCGTAGAGGGCATCTATGGTCTTGTCCGGAGAGACATCGGCCGGAAGATGGATGATAATCTCCACTTTGTCCGTGGTCATATCGTCAATCTTCTTGATGTTGATCTTCTTCTTCTCCTTGGCCTTGATGATGCTGTCTATGATGCCCTGGGAGGTTTTTCCGTAGGGGATTTCAGTGATGGTGATGGTGCTCTTGTCCACCTTGTTGATGCGGGCGCGCACCTTCACCATACCTCCGCGCTTTCCCTTGTTGTACTTTGAGCAGTCGGCAATGCCTCCCGTAGGGAAGTCCGGGAGAATCTCAAAGGGCTGTCCCTTCAAAATTGCAATTGAGGCATCTATGAGTTCATTGAAATTGTGGGGCAGGATCTTGGAACTGAGGCCGGCGGCAATGCCCTCAGTGCCCTGAGCCAGCAGGAGCGGGAAGCGTACCGGAAGCTCAGTGGGTTCCTGGTTGCGGCCGTCGTAGGAAGTCATCCAGGGGGTTACCTTGGGATCAAAGACAACTTCCTTTGCAAACTTTGAGAGGCGGGCCTCAATGTAACGGGGTGCTGCATTTGAGTCTCCGGTGAGTATGTTACCCCAGTTACCCTGGCAGTCTATGAGAAGGCCTTTCTGGCCCAGCGTCACAAGGGCGCCAAGGATGGAGGCGTCTCCGTGAGGATGGTACTGCATGGCCTGGCCCACAATGTTGGCAACCTTTGTGTATCTGCCGTCATCCATTGTGGCCATAGTGTGCAGAACGCGCCTCTGAACTGGCTTGAAGCCGTCTACGATGTGCGGCACGGCCCTGTCCAGGATGGTATATGAAGCGTAGTCCAGGTACCATTCCTTGAACATTCCGGAGAGTTTGTACTTGCGGCTGTCTCCGCTGAGGAGGCGGTCGAATTTCCCGGACGCGGCAGCGTCTTCTCCAAGTTCCTCGTCTTCGTCTTCAGGTGCGTTTTTGATGTCGTCCCAATCGTCTGCCATAGGTTAAGCTTAAAATTCATATCCAAACCGGCGGAGTTCCTTGCGGTCCTCCCTCCAGTCCGGGTCCACTTTTACAAAAGTTGAAAGGAATACCTTCTTCTGGAAGAAGTCCTCCATGTCTATGCGGGCCTCGGTGCCCACTTTCTTGAGCATGGCGCCTTTCTTCCCTATGATGATGCCCTTCTGGGACTCCCTCATCACATAGATTACGGCGCTTATCTCATAACGTTCCTCGCCCTCGTGGAAGGACTCTATCTCTACCTGGCAGCTATACGGAATCTCTTCCGAGTAGTTGAGGAAGATCTTCTCACGGATGATCTCCGATGCAAAGAAGCGGAGATTCTTGTCCGTGAACTGGTCCTTGTCAAACCAGGCGGGAGCTTCCGGAAGCCGTGATGAAACGGCCTCCATAATGCTCTCAAGGTTGAATTTTTCCTGGGCCGATGCAGGGATTACCTCCGCCTTGGGAAGCCTTTCCTTCCACCACTGCATGAGCTCCACAACCTTCTCCTGGGTGGAGAGATCAATCTTATTGAGCACAACCACCACGGGGCAGTCCACCTTGGAGAGTTTTTCAATGTAGGCGTCGTTTTTATCGGCCTTCTCAACGGTGTCCGTAACGTAGAGGATTATATCGGCATCCCCTATGGCGGTGTCCACAAAGGAGAGCATGTTTTCCTGAAGCCGATAATTGGGCTTGAGGATGCCGGGGGTGTCACTGTAGACAATCTGAAAGTCTTCTCCGGAGACGATACCCATGATGCGGTGACGGGTGGTCTGGGCCTTTGCCGTCACAATTGAGAGCTTTTCTCCCACAAGGACGTTCATCAGCGTGGATTTACCCACGTTGGGATTGCCGATAATATTTACGAATCCTGCCCTGTGTGCCATTATACGTATGCTCCCATTTTGAGGATGTTCACCTCTCCTTCCGTGAGGTAACGCCAGTCGCTCTTCTTGAGGCCTTTCTTGGTGAGGCCGGCAAAGTACACGCGGTCAAGGGCGCGGACTTCGTAGCCCAGGGCCTCGAACATACGGCGTACGATCCTGTTCTTTCCGGAGTGGATCTCAATGCCAAGCTGGCGGTGGTCGTGGGCGTCGATGTACTCAAGTTCATCGGCCTTTGTTACGCCGTCACTGAGCTCTACGCCTTCCAGGAGCTTCTCCTTGTCCTCTTCCTTGAGGGGGGAGTCCAGGACCACCTGGTAGATCTTCTTCTTGTTGTAGGAGGGGTGGGTGAGCTGCTCCGCCATCTCTCCGTCGTTGGTGAACATGAGGACGCCGGTGGTGTTCTTGTCCAGACGGCCAACGGGGAATACCCTGGTGGGGCAGCCCTTCAGAAGATCCATCACGGTTTTCTCCGCGTGAGGGTCACTGGCGGTGGTGACATAGCCCTTGGGCTTGTTCATCACGATATAGACCTTCTCTTCACCCTTGAGGCGCTGTCCGTTGAAGCGGACGTCGTCCGTGAGGACATTCACCTTGGTGCCAAGTTCCGTCACAACCTCTCCGTTCACGGTTACAACGCCGCTCTGGATCATTGTATCGGCCTCCCTGCGGGAGCAGACGCCGGAATTGGCGATGAATTTGTTAAGGCGCACCACTTCCTTTATTTCGGTGGGAGCGCTGTCGTTGTCACTGTAATGGCCGTTTACCTGAGGCTTACGGCGAAGCATGGCGTCCATGCCTTCCTTGGCGCCGTCCCTCTTCTTGAAGGGCTTGCCATATCCGGAGCCGTTGCGGGAACTTCCGGGTTTTGAATAGCCGCTGCGGGCCGATGTTCCCCTGCGCTCACCGTAGGAGCTTCTTTCGGGGCGGCCACCTTCACGGCGCTCTCCGTAAGGGGTACGCTCCGAGTTACGTCCTGCACCACGGCGCTCACCCTGCTGGGGGGCACCGTTTCTTCTTGCGGGACGGTCCCCGTCAGAGAAACTGCGGCTTGTAGAATAATCTGCTTTTGAAATGCGAGGCCTCTTGCCTCTTTTATTGTCTTCCATAATACACTACTTTACGACTCACGTCGTTACTTAAGTTTGAAAATATATGTGATGGTGCCGGTCTGGAGGGCCGGAGCATCAGCTTTCATGTTAAAATGAGCCTTCATGGCGGCATTACGCGCCGCGTTCCAAAGCTCCTTGTTTGTTACGGTGGTGCCTTCCGCGCCGGGGATGGCTTCCGTTACGTTTCCGTACTGGTCCACCTTGATCTGGACAACCACAATTCCTTCGGCCTGGATGCCGTAGGAGGGTTTTGGCAGAGATCCAACCACTGAGCGTCCCTGAAGGTGGGCGTTGGCCGATCCTTCTACCTTTCCTTCCTTGGTGTTGCCGTCAGGCTGGCCGGCCTTGAAGCCTTCGGAGGCCTCTGAGGCGCTGTGTGGCGTAGTTGCGTTGTTGTCCTTCTTGCCCATTCCTGGGAACGTGGCCCTGGGATCCAGTTTGGGCTCTTCCTCCTGCTTTGGAGTGGGAACCTCCACGTCTCCAACGGGATCCGGCTTTGTGGCCGGCGTTACGTTTGGAACGGGATTCACGTGTGGTGATTCCGCTTTCTGGACCAGTTCCACTTCCTTTTGAAGGTCCACTTCCTCGGCCTGGGGCTGCCTGCCAACGCGTGTCTGGACGGGCTTTACCATCTCTTCCTCTTCCTCGAACTCTATCACAAGGGAGGTGCGCTCCGGCGGCGGGGGATCAAGGTATGTGAGGCCGCTTGTAAGGCAAAGCACCAGCGCGGCGGCATGCACGCCCAGCGTAACCAGGATGCCGGTCACGTTGGCGTTTTTCTCGCTCTTTTTCTGTGTGCGCTGGTATGGCTGCATAGTGCTATTCCGGTTGCGTTGCCAGGATTACCTTGTAGTGGTTCCTCTTTGCTATATTCATCACCTGGACTACCTCTCCAACGGGGACTGTCTGGTCACTGTAGATGGAGAAGGTAGGGTCTTCCTCTGCGGAAAGAAGGCCGATAAGCTCATCCTCCACATCCTGGAAAAGCGTAGGCTCCTGGTCTCCGTTGATGTGGTAGGTATAGGTGTCGTCTCCCCAGTCCTTGATGCTCACGCTCACCGTTGCCTTTGCGTTCACCTGTCCGGTTGATTTAGGGAGGAGAAGCTTGAGGGCGTTGGGATTGATGAGCGTAGAGGTCACAAGGAAGAAGATAAGAAGCAGGAACACGATATCAGTCATACTGGATACCGAGAACTGCGCGTCTACCTTTGTGTTTCTCTTCAGTGCCATTACTTCTCAGATGCTGAGGGTTCGTTGATCACGATGTCTATGAACTCCATGGTGGAGCTTTCCATCTGGTACACAAGGTCACTTACCTTTCCGGTGAGCCAGTTGTAGCCGAAGTATGCGATGATACCCACAATAAGGCCGCCCACGGTAGTGAGCATTGCGGTGTAGATACCGCCGCTGAGGAGGGTGATGTCAATGTTGTTTCCGGCCTTTGACATATTGAAGAAGGCCTGGACCATACCCATAACGGTGCCAAGGAAACCTATCATAGGGGCGCCGCCGGCTATTGTAGCAAGGAGGGGAAGGCCCTTCTCAAGGCGAGCAACCTCTACGTTGCCGATATTCTCGATGGCGCTCTGGATATCGGCCATGGGCCTGCCCATACGGTTGATGCCGGTCTCCACCATACGTGCCACGGGGTTGTCATATTTACGGCAGAGGGTAACGGCGCTCTTGGTTTTGCCGTCTGTGATATAATCCCTGATGTCCTTCATGAAGTGGGGATCAATCTTAGATGCATTTTTGATGACCCACCATTTACGGCCTATAAGATAGATGGCAAGGATACTGAGGGCAAGGAGGACCCACATGAGGGGACCGCCCATTGTGAACATTGAGAAAAGGCTCTCTGACATCTGCTGGGGCTCTGCGGCCACAGGAGCATCTGCTGCCTGATTGATGGCATCTGCAAGGGCCTCCAGGGTGTCTGCTTGAAGAAGATGGAATAGCATATCTTAGTACTTTGTTATATATTCTTTTATTAACCTGCAAAGATACTAAAAATTCCGTTCAGGCGCAACAGGAGTTTATTTCTTGATAAGCCGTCCGATTCCCCAGCACAGGGCGGCAACCGCCATACCGTTGATGGAGGCGAATCCCCAGTGGACGAGGTTGGCCACCACGGCGCCGCACACAACGCCTGCTATAGCGCTCCAGTCCACCTGCTTTTCCGGGACTTCCTTTCCGCGATTTGCGAAATAGTGGAGGATGAGGATGATGCCAACCGGCGGCAGGGTGCAGTTAAGAACGTTGAGCCAGCCGCAGAAGTTCCAGTAAAGCCATACGGCGGCAACAGTGCCGATGATACCGGAGATGATGACCATGGTCTTCTTGCTGAGGCCGAAGATATTGGAAAGGCCAAGACCTGCGGTGTAAAGCGCGTTGTCATTGGTGGTCCAGATGTTGAGACCAAGAACCAGCACGGCGAGGTAGAAGAGGTTGAGGTTGAGCATCACCTCAAAGATGTCATTTCCGCCCACGTATATGCTTGAGACGGCACCAAAGAGGAACATGAGGCTGTTTCCAAGGAAGAATGCGATCACGGTGATTATGAGTCCCACCTTTCCGCTCTTTGCAAAGCGGGTGAAGTTTGGTGTTGCCGTGCCTCCGGACACGAAGCTACCCACAACCAGTCCGGCTCCGGCTATGATTCCAAGGTCCTTTGAGCCCTTTGCGAACTGCTCCACAAGGCCTGCGTCTCCGTGCCGGATAGCCAGGATCATTGCCACTGTACCAAGGATGGCCACTGCAGGAACGGCAATGTAACTCACTATGGTAAGGCTCTTGATGCCGAAATATGCACTTGCGGTCATGAGGATACCGGCAATGGCAACCAGGAGGTATCCCTGCCAGGGCATGCTGTCGGGGGTGACCTCAAGGCCCAGGAGTTCCTTAGCTACGGGAATTGCAAACATCGCAAGGCCCACGCCGAACCACCCGGTCTGGGTGAAACTGATCATGGCGCTTGGAAGCCAGCTGCCCTTTGTGCCGAAGCTCCTTCTGGAGAGCATATCCAGCGATAGGCCGCTCTCTGCGCCAATCCAGCCAAGGGCGCCGGTATAGGCCGCAAGGATAAGGCCGCCAAGGAGGAGGGCCCAGATGAAGTCCCACCAGTCAAGGCCTGCGGCCAGCTGCTGTCCAACCCACATGCTGGCGCTGAAGAAAGTGAAGCCCAGCATTACCATAAACATACTCAGGTTGCTCTTGCGACCCTGTTTGTCCACCGGCTTGTTAGTGTAGTCGATGTCTGCTCCTGTTTTCTTATTCATATTGCTGTAGTATTGTGTTGATTGCATTTATGCGCTGCCCGGCAATTGTCTCAAGGGACAGGGCGGCGGCGTTCTCAAGGAGGGCCTTTTCATCGGCCCAAAGCTGCTCCAGAGAGCTGTCTTTGAGGTCCTTGAAATGGTTCAGCTCAAGCCACGCCTTGAAGCTAAGCGGGGCGTCGTAGCCCAGTTTTTCTCCAACCAGGGCGGCGGGATTAATTAAATCGGCCCTTCCCCAGATGCCTTCCCAGTATTCCAGGGCCTCCCGGAAGTGGACGGGAATCTCATATCGGCGCGCTCCTCCGTCGTAGATTATGCACTTTTCAAGGATGGAGTAGGGGTGGTCCAGGACAAATCTTCTGAACTCCGGGGCAACGGCTCCGCCTTTCCATCCAAAGTCTATGTCGGGGACGTTGATGCCGGTTGCTCCAGGGCTGGTATACACCGTGAAGATGCCCTCGTAGAAGAAGCATTCAAAGCCCTCGAATTCCGGGAAAATCTTCCGGATTTCCTCCCTTTTGGCTTCCATGAGCTCTATGGCCCGGGTGCCTCCGATTGTGAAAAAGACAATCTTCCGGATGCTTCCGCCGCGGCGCCTGAAACGGTCTACAACCTGGTCCAGGCACAGTTTCAGGGTGTCTCCGGTGGCAATTATGTCTCCAATCACAAGGGTGCAGTCCTTCTTTACGCGGAGTTTCTCGTATTTGATTTCAAGACCGGTAATGATATGGTCTTCAATGATCCTTTCGCAGGAGAGGAAGTGGATGTCCCTCACCCTTATGCCGCAGCGGTAGCAGGCTTCCTCAATGGGGTAGTTGAGGCCGCCTCTGAGGATTGTGAGTATATCTACATCATCGCCGCCCTGGCCTTGTTGAAACAAATGGCGGAGGGCGGCGACGGTGGCGGGAAGCATTGACAGGTAGGAATCGTAGCCAACGACTTCAGGGAAGGCCATCAGCCTTCGGGTCCCGTCACTGCTTAGAATGAAATACCTGTTTGAAAGCTGCCTTGAGTGCAGCTGATATATACTTGTACCATCCTGCAAGCCTGCATATCGGAGGCTCGCATCCTGTAAGTATTTGGACATAAAAAATCCCGATTAAGAGCTAACCGGGATACAAATATACGTAAATAATTGGAAAGTAACAAGAAGATTCTGTGCGCAATGACCGCAATCAGTGTGCAGTTTGCCCCGCCTTTGGTGCAGTTTGCCCCGCCCTGGGCGTGGTTGGTACCCCCTAGGGCAACCATTTACACGTTTTAAGCCGTTTTTGTGCATTTCGTTGCCCATTTGGTCAACGAACAACACGTTTTCGACCGTTTTTGTGCATTTCATTGCCCGGAAGGTGGCGCCAGACCCGGTAAAAAGCAGTATCTTTGCGGTATGAAAAAAGTTGGTCTTTTCATTGACACCTGGTACCCGATGGTTGACGGTGTCATAAAGGTGGTTGACAATTACGCCCGCAGGCTCACAAAGTATTGTGATGTTGTGGTCTTCTGCCCGGAAACACGTGGCTACAGTAAAGAAGATGATGAGAAACTGCCCTACAAGGTGGTCCGCTGCAACTCTTTCCCGCTCATCAATAATGACTACGACGTCCCCACGCCCGCGCTGGATCCGCTGTTTGAAGCCCGCCTCATAAAGAGCGGGATAGACCTTGTCCATATTCATTCGCCGTTCTCCGTGGGACTTGCCGGAGTGCTGTATGGAAAGATTCACAGGCTGCCTGTTGTGGCAACTCTCCACAGTCAGTACAAGCAGGATTTTGAGAAACCGCTCAAGTTCAAACCGGCCGTAAACGTTGCTTTGGACAGCATTATGCGGGTTTTCAATGCTTGCGACGAGTGCTGGGCCGTAAACGCCGGAATCAAGGAGTTGTATCAGGCCGAATATGGCCTTACAGCACCCTGTAAGGTACGTCTCAACGCAACCGACCATATGCCGGTTGATAATCCGGAAGAAGCGGCGGCAGAGGTGAACCGCACGTTCGGAATCCCGCAAGATGCCACCGTTTTTCTCTTTGTGGGCCGCATCAACTTCATAAAGAATATAGACTTCACGGTAAGGGCCCTTGCAAAGGCCAAGGCAATGGGGCTCAGGAACTTCCGTATGCTCTTTGCCGGCCGGGGCCAGGACGAGGAAGCCCTTGCTGATGTTGTAGCCGCTGAAGGCCTCACGGAAGAAGTTGTGATGTGCGGCCTCACAGACAGGCCGATGCTTGAAAAACTCTACTCCCGTGCCAAGCTTTTCCTGTTTCCCTCGCTCTACGATGCCAACTCCCTCGTCCAGATTGAAGCTGCCTGCCAGGGCACTCCCACGGTGTTTCTGGAGGGCGCCAGGACTGCGGCCACGGTTACGCCCGGAGTGAACGGGTATGTATCGGCCCCGGGGGAAGAAAACTATGCCCGCACCATTATGGACATCATGGCCGATGACGCCGCTTACGCCCGTGTCAGCGCCGCCGCCCGCCGCGACCTCTACCTGAGTTGGGACGACGTAGTCCGCGACGTCTACGCCGACTACTGCGGCTTCGGGGGCCGATGACCTTATCCGGAAGTGCACATCTTTGTGCAAAAAATGCGGCTTCTTAAAAAGTTTTACAAATAAAAACGCGGCCGTAATACGTTCTGTGGCCATTTTGCAAATTATCCGTTTCAACACGTTTGAAACGGATTACTTTTTTCACCTTTGCAATATGAAAACATATAGAAAATCGCGGGAAGAATACCGCACATTAGGTAAAGGATACTATCACTTCTGCACAGACGGATGGAAGGAGGGAAACATTTTCAATACCATAGCACAATATGCTTATGGGATGGTTCTCATCGGCCTGATTTCACTGAAATACTCCATTGTAATATATGATTTCACGCTGATGCCGAACCACATCCATATCATAATGAGCGGCACCGGGGAGGCCGCACTGGCTGCTTTCGGCTACCTCAAGCGCAAATTGAACAAGATGCTTGAGACCGATGGATACAGGCCGCTGCCGGAAGAATACAGTTTCAGACTGGAGCCGGTTAAGGATAAAGACCAGATGCGCTCGCTCATCCTGTATATTGCCAGAAACCATTATGAGAAACTGTTTGCCGTACCCGGCGGCTGGCCATGGTGCAGCACCTACCTCCATTATTCCATACTAGGCAGCCTTCTGGATGGGAAAAAGGCAAAAGACATGTCGGCAAGGGAATTGATGCGATGGACGGGAACACGTGCCGATATCCCAGGCCATTGGCAGTTCCATCCCGTCCTTGGTCTTCTCCCTGTCTCATTTGTGGATCAAAGCCTTGTCAGGAAACTGTTCAAGGGGCCAAAGGATTATCAGACCAGGCTTGTCAAGGAGTACGAATCATTTGTAAACATATCCAGAACGATGGGTGAGGAGATTGAGTTTGACAGACGGGAGATTAATGAAATTGTTGGCTCTGTCTTGAGGACAGAGTTTGAGGGCAAGACACTGTCAAGTCTGGACGGCATAGACAAGGGTCGTCTCTGCGTAGTTATGTCAGACAAATACGGCCTTTCTCCGGAGTCAATAGCAGATGCGCTTGGAATATCGGCCCACCTTGTTAATCAATTCCTCCGGGCAAAGGACTTCCGGAAGTACAAGCGGCCTTCCGGGCAATGAAACGCACAAAAAGGGCCGAAAACGTGTTGTTCGTTGACCAAATGGGCAACGAAATGCACAAAAACTGCTTAAAACGTGTAAATGGTTGCCCTGGTGGCGCCAGCCTCGCCCACGGAGAGCTTAGATCCCCGGTCAGGGCCGGGGATGACATAATAGATATGGGCCGGGGATGACGGTCTGGTCCGTTGATGACGGGGCTAGATCACTTCCACATCGGGTGAGGGAAGCCAGCCCTGGCGGCCGTCGGCGAGTTCCACATTGGAGAATCCGCCAACGTTGTCAAGGATGCGGACGCGGGTGCCTTCGTGGAGGATGAAGAGGTCCTTGGCGCCTTCAGCAGCGGGGGAACTCTTGACGGAGGTCACGGGCCTCATCACAATGGCCTGGTCCTGGCGGAGGGCTTCGGTGCGCTGCCACTGGGCAAAATCCCAGCCAAGAAGCGCTACAAGAAGGAACGCAATACCCACAAAGAAGCCAAGTTTACGCCTTCCCTGAGTGCTTCCAAGGAGGAAAAGCAGCACGCATGCAACCATTAGCGCAAAGCTCACAAGGCCGATCACAGCCCAGGCATTAGACGGCAGCAGGTAGCAGATGGCGCGGCCCCACTGCTCGAAGAAAATCTCCGGAACCTCGTCTATGCGGTCCTGGGTGAGGGCGCGGGCGTATTCAAGATTGTACCTTACATCGGCATCTGAAGGGTCAAGCCTCAGGGCCCTTTCGTACCACAGGATAGCCGGGGCAATTTCCCCGCTCTTGAAATGGGCGTTTCCAAGGTTGTAGTACAGTTCCTTGGACTGAAGGCCTGTTGCGCGGACGTCTTCAAGGTCCTGAAGGGCCTTGCCGTAGTCTCCTGCGGTATATGCTTCTACGCCGGAGCGCCAGAGGGAATCAGGGTAGGACTCGGCGGCCTGAGCTCCGAACGGAATGAGTAGCAGGAGTGCTATAACGGCGGCGCCTGCCCCTGAAGAAGGTTTTTTCTTCATGGAAGAATCTATGGCCGTGATAAGGGAGACGGCCTGCTCGTAATGTTTATTCATTGCATCGTGGCCGGCGCTGGGGGAGTAGCGGGCTTCCTCACAGGCGGCAAGAAGGCCGGTAAAGTCATCGGCCACGCTCTGGGCCACGCCGCCGGAAACAAGGGCTTCCGCTATGTTCTCCTTGTTTTGATCGGCCATATCCATGGCAAGTTTGTCGCCAACAAAGCCAAGCAGTGAGCGGTGAAGTTCCTCGTAGAAGGCCGTGTAGAGGTCCTTCCCAAGGAAGTCGTGCGCCTGGGCAAGGCGCTTCATCGCCTGCTTTGTGGCCTTACGGTTACGGGAACCCACTACGTCGGCCCTGCGGGCGGCAACCTTACGGAAGCCAAGCCAGAAGCCGCAGCCGGCAAGAAGCAGGAACACAAGGATTCCCCACCAGGCCTTTGAGTATACCAGGAAGCCGTTATCGGCCGATAAATCCGTCTTTGTGCGAATGAAACGGATGTCCTCACCAAGGTTCTTGACACCCTTGCGGTCCACCACCAGAGTATTTCCTCCGGTGCTTTCCGGCGCCACGGAAGTTGCGGAACGGGCTACGGAAATGGGCAGTGCGGCCGATGAGACGGTCTCATACCTCCTGGCGTTGACATCGTAGTAAGAGAACTGTACGGGGCCCATCACAAAGTCTCCGGGACTCCTTGGAATGAACGGGAACTCGAAGGTCTTGGAGCCGGAAGTTCCGCTCTTATCCGTGTTCACGCTTGTCTTTACGTCGTAGACCTCAAAATCCGGCGGGAAGGCAATCTTTGGAGCCTCCACAAGGGCGATGTTACCCTTTCCGCTCACGGTCACGATGAGGGATGCAGCGTCGTGGGTCTTGAGGGAATCCTTGCTCACGCGGGCGCTCACCTTGAACTGCCCAACGCCGCCCGAAAAACTAGCCGGGGCACCGGCCGGCAGGGCCGATACATGCAGCGACCGCGCCGGAGTTGTGACTCTCTGGCGGGTGGTGACATAGCCTGTCCCAAAGAAATCGTCAAACGGGGAGCCGGAACTGCGGGGCCGGCGGACATTCACCAGACACACCACCTCTGCGGGCTCAATTGGCTGCTCTCCGGACTTCTGGGGGATTATTATCCAGCGGCGAAGAACCGCGCTGTTGTACATCACGCCGTCCACTTGTTCACGCTGGAACTCTATGTTTGAAGGTGCCTCCACTTCCTGGCTCCAGAAGCCCTTGAAGGAAGGGAACTTTGCGTTTTCAAAGCCTGCGAGGTTGGCCCTGTGGTAAATTTTGAGCGTAGCCGTGACGGGCTCTCCAACAACCACTGAATTGCGGCTGAGGGACAGTCTCATGAATATGTCGGAATCTCCGCGTGAGGCCTGCTGACTATCGTCACGCCCGGCCTGACCGGGCGTCTGCTGGGACTGGCCCTGCTGGGAGCTGCTTCCGCTTCCCACAACCTGTATCTGAACGGCCTTAGACTGAATCTGGGTGCCCTTTATGCGGGCAGTTGCCGGAGGCAGCGTGAAGGTTCCGGTCTTACGCGCCTGAAGGATATAGGTATAGGTGGTCTGGGAGGTGCGGGTGGTTTTGCCGTTAATGATCTGGATGCTTGTGGAAGAACCCTTCTGGGGGCCCCACACCACGGTGAAATCGTCTCCTGCTTCCCACTGGAATTCAGAAGGGGAGTTCTCTCCCTCCACCACAAAGCCTACGTTGAACCTTTCCTGAAGCTCTACTATATTGTGAACTTCAACGCGTATTGACGGCTGCGCCCACGCGGCAATGGCCACGAGGGCAGCGGCTATTATGCTTACTATCCTTTTCATCCTACCAATTCTTTTCCTTCTGCCTTGACTTCAGGGCTGCGGCCTTTTTCTCATCTACCTTCTCCTGAGTCTGCTTTTCCTTTTCCTGTATGGCCTGGAGCAGCTGCTGGGCCTGCTGGGCCGATAATTCCTGTTGTTGCTGCTGCTGTTGTTGTTGCTGATCCTTCTTATCCTTCTTATCCTGGTCCTGCTGCTGATCTTGCTGCTGCTGATCCTGATTTTGGTCCTGGTCCTTATTCTGGTCCTGATTATCCTTATTCTGATCCTGGTTCTGCTGCTGCTCCTGTTGCTGCTGCTCCATCAGTTTGTTACGGGCATAGATGTAATTCTCCTTTGCCTTAAGGTCTCCGGGATCCTGCAGGAGGCATTCCTTGAAGGAGTCTACGGCCGTTTTCCAGTCCTCCTTTGCTATTGCCACGTCCCCGCGGTTGAAGCATGCGGCGGCATCGGGATTCTCAATGCCATCCAGCATTTTGGCGGCTTCGTCATAGTTCTCCTGGCGGTAAAGGTTGTTTGCCAGGTTGTATTTGGCCGCAACGGAGGAAGTGTCTTTGAGAAGGCCCTTGCGGTAGCTTATATCGGCCTCCCCATACTCTCCTTTACGGAACTCACGGTTGCCCTTCCTGAGGTCCGCTTTCTGGCCCCAGACGCTTACAGACGCCATCGTGAGCAATATTACAAGCACTAACTTTCTCATACCTCAAACAGTTTGCGGCGGGGTTTGCGTGACCCCGTAACCATCTGGATTACAAAGCACAGCAGCGCCAGGCCAAGGAAGTACATATACTGCTCGTCGTACTCCTCAAACACCACGCTTCCAAACTCCTCGTCCTCCATACGGCGGATGTCGTCAATGATGGGATTGAGGCCGAATTCCTCTGTCCCGGCGTGAATGTACGCGCCGCCTCCGGCCGATGCCACCTTGCGGAGAGTCTCCTCATCCAGCTTTGTTACAACTATGTTTCCGTCCCTGTCCTTCATCAGGCCATCGGCCGTAGGGATGGGCTGGCCTTCGGCGGAGCCTACACCAATTGTATAGACCTTTATTCCAAGATCGGCTGCTTCCTTTGCCGCGGCAACGGGGTCATCCTCATGGTTCTCACCGTCCGAAATGACCACAATCACGCGGCTTTTTTCGCTCTGCGCGCTGAAACTCTTGATACATAGATGGATAGCATCTCCAATTGCCGTTCCCTGAACTGGAATGGAACCCGTGTCAATGGATCCAAGGAACATCTTGGCGCTGATATAATCCGTGGTAACGGGCAGCTGAACAAATGACGTTCCGGCAAAGATTACAAGGCCGATACGGTCCTGCTGGAGCTTATCCGTCAGGCGCGCTATGGCAAGCTTGGCCCTTTCCAGCCTGTTGGGGGAATAATCCTGCGCAAGCATGGAATTGGAAACGTCCATGGCAACCAGTATCTCCGCGCCCTTAGTCTTTTTCTCTGCCAGCCTGGCACCGGTCTGGGGCCTTGCAAGGCCGATAATGAGGAACATGAGGCCAAGGCAGAAGAAGGATATCCTGATCCAGCCTTTTGCGCGTGAGGCCGATGGCATGAGCTCCTTCACAAGGGCTTCATCTCCAAGGGCTTTCACCCTCCGTCCCCTGAGGTACCTGAAGATTCCGTATCCCACCAGGATGAGCGGGATAAGGATGAGAAGGTACAAAAACTTATAATTGGCAAATAGTAACATTACGGCAGCCTCCTTAATAATATGGCAATCAGTAGCCCTGCCAGAAGGCAGATAAAGGCCGCCAATGCGTAACTATGATACAGATCCTTGTAAACTGGGAATGAATCCACGGTGGTCCTGGTCTTTTCCATCTGGCCGATCTCCGCATATATCTCTGCCAGCTTGGTGTTGTCAGTTGCGCGGAAATACTTGCCTCCGGTGCCGTCTGCGATGCTTTGGAGGAGGGGCTCGTCAATCTCCACGGGGATGTTGCGGAGTTCCACGCCCCATGGTGTCTGGACGGGGTAGGGGGCAGTGCCGTTGGCGCCAACGCCAATTGTGTAAACCCTTATACCATAGGTCTTGGCAATCTCCGATGCCATGGAAGGGTCTATCTCTCCCATGTTGTTCACGCCGTCAGTGAGGAGGATGATGACGCGGCTTTTGGCGTCTGAATCCTTCATTCTGGCCACGGCGGTAGCAAGGCCGTTTCCTATGGCGGTGCCGTCCTCAATTAGGTCTGTCTGGACCTCCTTCATGAGGTTTATGAGGGTGGCCCTGTCCGTTGTGAGCGGGCACTGGGTGTAGCTCTCTCCGGCAAATACCACTATTCCCATACGGTCCGTGGGCCTCTGGGATATGAATTCTATTGCAATGTCCTTGGCTGCGCTCAGGCGGTCCGGGGTGAAATCCCTGGCCAGCATGGACGTTGAGACGTCCATTGCAAACACTATGTCAATGCCCTCTGTGTCCACTTTTTCCACCTGGGTGGATGAGCGCGGACGGGCTATGGCAATAACAAGCAGCACAAGCGCCGCTTCCTGAAGGACAAATGGGATGTGCCTTATCCATTCAAGGACACTCCTTCCTCCGGCGGTCCACTGACTGAGGCTGGAGACCCTCATATGGGGCTCCCGGTCCTTCAGCTCCACGTAAAGGTACCGGCCCAGAAGAAGAACCGGAATGGCAAGCAGCCAAAGAAGATATGGATACTCAAAAAACATTATTTATTCTCATTGACGGTTTCTCCGTCATTGCCGACCTGATCGGCAATCTCCTGCTGATATGTTGTGGTTACAAACCTCACGGCAAGGGGAAGCACCTGGGCATTTTCCTCGTCGGTTGCCGTGAATTTGGCAAATTTCACAAAGTCTGACCGCTCAAAGAGGTCTTTGAGGTCAATATAAAGCTCTTTTGAGAGATCTGTTTTCTTGAGGTCCTCAAAAATCTCGGCGGTGGTGGATTCCATGGCGTCCACACCATAGCGGGCGGCCATATATTCCCTGAGGGTGTCCGTTACGCCGGAATAGAATGCCTTCTGATGCTCCGGTTTCCAGAATTTGTCTCCGCGGAAAGAGTCCAGTTTACGGAGGGCCCTGATGTGGGCGGGTTCTGCATTGAGAGCCTCTTCCTCAAGCTTCTTGCGGCGCTTCACAAGCCAGTATACAAGGGCGGCTATGGCTCCTGCAAGAAGGAGACCTCCGGCTACCCATGGAAAGACTTCCTTGAAAGTATAAGGGAACTTTATCTGGGGCTTTATGTCATTGGGCTGGAAGGATTCCATATCCACGGGAAGTTCCTTTATCTCAAGAGGTTCTGCGGCTTTGAAAACAAGGGTGTCCTGGTCCAGGAGCACCGGGATGTCCGGAAGTTCAATTGTGCCGCCCATGAAGGATGCAAGGGTGAGATATGCCTTTATATCATATCTTGCAGGAGTTTCCTTTTTCTTTGAAACCCTTGTTGAATCCAGTTGCCATTCCCTTACAATCACAAGGGGGGAATTATCCTCATCTTCCATCTTAAGCTGCGGAAGGGCAAGGGCAGTGCCTTCAGTTACGTTCTCCAGAACCACGCCGTAGCGGATCTGGTCTGCGATGAGGATGGAATCCCTCTTCTGAACCTGTTCCACAAAGGCTTCCTGGGCCCCTGCGGCAAAAGGAACAAGCAAACTTAATATGAGGAGAAAAAACTTCATTTTCCTTGAAACAGTGTAATGAGTCCTTTTACAAAGTCCTGGTCCGTGCTTATGTCCACGTGGCCAACCTTGTAACGGATGAAGAGTTTATCGGCCCCAAGCGTTGCGGTGCTGAACCACTTGGAATATGCCTCACGGGTGGCTCTGGAGCCGGTGTTGATCCAGCGGGACACGCCGGATTCCGCGTCCTTGGCGTGTACAAGGCCAACGTTGGGGAGCACCTTCTCACGGGGGTCGGTGACCCTTATGACGGAGATGTCGTGGCGGTTCACGGCTACTTTGAGGGCGTCCTCGTAGCGGGGAGTTCCATCGGCCTTTACATCCAGCATATCACTGAGGATGAAGGCTGTGCACTTTTTTTTGATGGCGCCGGTAAGGTAGCGGAGGGCTTCCCCTATGTCGGTGCCGTTGTTCTGGGGCTCATACTCCAGAATTTCACGGATGATTCTAAGGAAATGGGTGCGGCCCTTTGCCGGCGGGATGAACTTCTCCACGCGGTCGCTGAACAGGATGCAGCCCACTTTGTCGTTGTTGAGGATGGCGCTGAAGGCAAGGGTTGCGGCAATTTCCGCAATCTGCTCACGCTTTGTCTTTACCGCCGTTCCAAAAAGGCCGCTCCGGGACACGTCCACCATCAGGACCACGGTGAGTTCACGCTCCTCCTCAAACACTTTCACGTAGGGCGCGCTCATACGTGCCGTCACGTTCCAGTCCATGGAGCGGACATCGTCTCCGTAGCTGTACTCCCTTACTTCGCTGAAGGCCATACCACGCCCCTTGAAGGCAGAGTGGTACTCTCCGGCAAAGATCTGGTGGCTCAGCGCCTTTGTCCTGATCTCTATTTTGCGGACCTTCTTTATGAGTTCTTCTGGTGTCATTAAGGAACTATAACCGCGTTAAGAACCTTCTCTATGATCTGCTCCGGGGTAACGTTTTCGGCCTCGGCCTCATAAGTAAGGCCGATACGGTGTCTGAGCACCTCATTGCACACGGCCCTCACGTCTTCCGGAATCACATAGCCGCGCCTCTTTATGAAGGCATAGGCCTTTGAAGCGGCGGCAAGTGAAATGGAGGCACGGGGCGATGCACCGTAAGAAATGAGGCCTTCAAGGTCCTTGAGGCCGTATGCTCCGGGGGTACGGGTGGCGTACACGATGTCCACGATGTAGCGCTCAATCTTTTCATCCATATACACGTCACGCACAACCTGACGGGCGCGGATGATGTCTTCCGGCTTTACCACGGCCTGAGCCTTGGGGAACTCTCCGGTGTTGTTCATGCGGATGATGAGGCGCTCTTCCTCCTTCTGGGGGTAGGAGACCACAACCTTGAGCATGAAACGGTCTACCTGGGCCTCTGGGAGGGGATAGGTGCCCTCCTGCTCGATGGGGTTCTGGGTGGCCATCACAAGGAAGGGTTCAGGCAGCTTGAAGGTCTGTTCGCCGATAGTGACCTGGTGCTCCTGCATGGCTTCCAGAAGGGCGCTCTGGACCTTTGCCGGGGAACGGTTGATTTCATCGGCCAGTACAAAATTGGCGAAGACCGGGCCCTTGTGAACCTCAAAGCTCTCATTCTTCTGGGAATAGATGAGGGTGCCGATAACGTCTGCGGGCAGAAGGTCTGGGGTGAACTGGATACGGTTGAATTTGGCGTCTACCGCCTGTGACAAGGTGTTGATTGCAAGGGTTTTGGCAAGGCCGGGGACGCCTTCCAGGAGGATGTGGCCACCGCTCAGGAGGCCGATAAGAAGGTTCTCCACAAGATGTTTCTGACCCACGATCACCTTTCCCATCTCCAGAGTGAGCATATCTACAAACTCGCTCTCTTTCTGAATCCTTTCGTTTAATTCACGAATGTTTACTGATTCCATATATTTTGTTACATTTGCATATGCGTTATTCAATCTGTCTCTCATATAACGGGGCCGATTTCTGCGGCTGGCAAATCCAGCCCTCCGCTCCTTCTGTGCAGGCAGCCCTTGAGGGGGCTCTTTCCCGCCTTCTGGGCGGCCCTGTTGCCGTTACTGGCGCCGGCCGCACAGACACCGCCGTTAACGCCGTGGGCTACATTGCCCACTTTGATTTTGGCGGCCCTCTGCCATTTGAGACATCAGATTTTATCTACAAATTAAATGCCATTCTGCCCCGTTCTGTAGTGGTTCATGAGGTCATTCCGGTGCCCGATGATTTCCACGCCAGGTTCGGCGCCCGCCGCCGTGAATATACCTACTTCATTCACAGGCAGAAAGACCCTTTCGTGGCCCCCTGGAGCTGGCAGTGCGGCTACCCGGAACTGGATTTTGACGCAATGAACGAGGCCTGTCAGTTCCTTCTTGGCACCCACGACTTTTCCTGCTTTGAAAAAACCGGCACAGACAACAAAACCTCCATCTGCACCGTCTTCGACGCCTTCTGGAAACCCTACACCCCGTCACATCTCCAGGTCATGGGTTCAGAGGCAGGAGGCACAGGTGCGGGGGACTCCGTTCCGCTTCGCTCCACTCCGGCCCCTCCCACTGCCTGCGGCAGCGGGCCCCTCCCCCTACCCTTGTGCGGGGGTGCACAAGCCCCCGCACCTGTGCCTCCTGCCTCTGAACCCTCCTACTGGTACTTCCGCATTGCGGCAGACAGGTTCCTGAGGAATATGGTCCGGGCTACGGTAGGGTCGCTGATAGAGGTGGGCCGGGGTAAGCATCGGCCTGAATGGATAGCAGAACTCATAGAGAAGGGTACTAGAAGCGAAGCGGGCGAATCCGTCCCCGGAAACGCCCTCTTCCTGAATAAAGTCCTGTATTAGGCTACCAGATGGATTTTGAGCTGCTTTCTGCGGTGTCTTGGAACTCTGCGGGAACGTTGGCAAAGAAGTTGAAGCCGGTGCGCTGCTCTATGGCATCAATGGACGTGCGGTATTTGGCGTTATCATAGTCTGATGTGCTGTGGGCCACATTCTCAAAGAGGTAGGCGCAGCCCTTTGCGGCAGTCATGTTGCCGGAAGAGTCAAAGCTGCACTTCATCAGGAGCTTGTAGAAGTGGCTGGGGCAGGGAACTGAGAAACTTGGAAGAGCAACACCGTCCTCGAAGAGAAGACCCACGGTCACATACAGGGTGTCCCTTCCTGAAGGGGCCGATGAAACCACCTTCTGCTCCAGTTTTTCCCATATTGCACCGTTGAAACCGTTCTGCTGCTGGAGGGCCTGGTTGGTAGCATAGAATGTCTGCTTGTTGGCATCCGTGCAGGCCTGCCTATAGTTGGAAGCAACCAAATGCCCGCGGCTGTAGCCGTTGGAGGATGACTCCTGCTGCCAGGACGAGGGAACGCCGGGGTCCCAGTTGCTGGAGAAATTACCTGTGCGTCCCAGTCCGTTGTCGGGATAGGCATCCTTGTGCATCACAAAGGCGTTCCAGAGGGATGCTTTCTTGGTTTTGTCCACAAGGATGGTGTAATTGCGGTACTGCCTACCGCTGTAGGAATATGTATGCGTAACCACCATCTGGTCCTCGTTGGTGGTAAGGTAGTTGTAGTACTTTGTGCTGCCGAATTTCTCCTTACCGGAGCCGCTGCTGGCATCTGTCCTCAGTAGGCTTATGGCGGGAATCTCATAGCCGCCAAGGTACTGCAGGCCGGAAACAGGCTGGGAATTATCGCCGGAGCCGGGACCGGGACCAGGGGTGTCTCCTCCGGTTGTGGTGAAGGACTGCACACCGCCTTCAACATCTACATATTTGCCGCTGGCACTGTCCATGACCGTCACATAGGCTTTGAAGAAGTACGTCTTTCCAGGCTCCAGGCTGGAAAGGGTGGCGGTGAAATCGGCAGTCTGGTCAGAACTGCTGTTTAGGCCAAGCTGCTCTGTCATGGAGGATTCCGAAGTTCCCCAGTAAAAACCGTGGTCGCGGACCTCAGTGGTGACTCCGGAATATCGGCCCGAAAGAACTGCCGATGTGTTTGTAACCTCAGCGGCTCTCCAGGTGACCACTTTCACGGATTCCTGGCTCTGGGGCTGCTGCGCCTGGGTGCAGGATGCGGCGGCAATCCATACGGCCAGGATAACGGGGAACTTTTTCACGAGACCTTTCATATTGTTACTTGTTTGAGGCGGTTACATTCCAGTCATCAGGGTCATAGGTGGCCTTTGGCGCATTTGGAACGTTGGGGAAGAAAGTGAGGCCGGTGAGCTGTTCCAGATCCTTCACGCTCATGAGGTCTTCCTCGTAAACATAACGCTTGCCGGTAGAATACTTTCCTGAGCCCTTGAGCTTGTCTATGGCCGATTTAAGGTCGTTGGTATGGGGACGTACCACTGCTACGCACTGAAGTTCATCTGGAGTGCAGCTTGTGATAACCTTTCCGGTATTACCGTCCCTGGTGCGGAGAAGCACATAGTAGAACATGGTGGGACGCACTACGTCATCCCTTCCGCCGAAGCTTATTGTGGCAGGTTCTACTGTATATCCCCATCCCTTGCTTTCATATTTTTCGAAGTACGTGCCTATAACCTCAAACAGGGTGTCTTGGCAAACCTGGTCGTCTACCCAGTCTTCTACGGTATTCCAACCACCACCGCCGGTGTTGAAACCGCTGCTCAGCTGCGGGGCTATGTTGGAATAATAGAAGACCTGCCTGTTTGTAAGGTCCGAGGCAAGGCGCTCGGCCGATCCCAGCATGTGTCCCTTGTTGCATCCGCCACCGGTGGATTTGGACTTGTACTGGATGTCTGATGGCATCTTGGGATCTTGTTTGTAGGCGTCGGTCCTGTCTACGTTCTTCTGGGAATACATGCTGTGCCTTGGTGCGGCCACCCAGATGGGACAGTGATATTTTGAGCTGTAGCAGGTGGTGTAGTTGCGGGCTTTGCCGCCACCGGGACCGTCAAGGTCTGTGTAATGCCAGGAATAGTACTGCGTTTTGTCGTTGGCATTTACAAGGTAATCCCTGTCACGTTCCGGGTACATCACGGGGAGCTCAGTCCACACGGGCGCACCGGAAGGTGGCGCTGCTGGAGCCAGGGTCTCAAAGCTGCGGGTGCTTCCATAGAAGTACTTGATATTATTTCCATCCTGAAGTACTACATATGCCCTGTACCAGTAGATAGTGCTGGGCGTGAGGTCCATGAGGTCCTCCTTGAAGGACGCGGCTACGTAGGATGCCTGGAGGGTGTTTCCAAGGTCTTCCGTGGTGCCCCATTCAAAGCCGGCTTCACGGATGGAAGCGTTGGCGTTCAGGAAGGAGCCGTTGAGAGTTGCCATGTAGGCCGTTTTGGGCGATGCCTCTCCGGTTGTTATCTCAACGCTCAATTCCTTCTCATCTTCCTCTCCCGGGCCAATCACAGTTCCACTGGACTCGCTCCTTCTGTACAGAGTAATGGATTCCTGGCTGTACTCATAGGTGGAGAAACGGGAACGCGAGGCATTGTACTCAATGCATCGGCCATACTGCTCCACGTTCCAGAGACACATCTCGTCATCCTCGTAATCTGGGTCCCAGAGGTAGGCGTCGCCTTCCGCGGTGCTGCTTTTCCATAACTGGTTGGCATTTTCCTCCACGCCAAGGTATCCGAATCCGCTGAAAAAGATGGTATAGAAGCTGTCTTTATGGAGTATGGTGACCTTGTAGGGATCCATGATTTCTGCCGGGAAAGTGCCGTCCTCTGAGAGATCGGCACTGAAATCCTTCTTGTTGTCCGGGCCGCCTACAGGGACTGCGTATGAGGTGCCGTAGGAGTCGTCTCCCCATTCTCCCATCACAAAGATGCCTTCAGATGTCTCTGCGGTGATAATATACTCTCCGGCCCAGTCTTCCAGGGCTTCTGTAACTTTGGTATAACGGATTGCGGACGGCTCTTCTCCAGGATTGTCACCAGGCTCCTCACCAGGATCTTCGCCAGGGTCTTCACCGGGTTCATCCGCGGGCTTTTCACTTTCTTCAGGCTTATTGTCTTCAGTCTTGGGCGATGGCGCGCAGGCGCTGATGGCAAAAGCCAGCGTGAATATCAGCAGGTATTTTAATTTCATTAAGTCTAGTAACGGTTAAGTGGACGGCCGGCGGTCATCATGTTCACCTTGCGGCGGACCTCGTCAAGGACCATCTTGTGGGCTATGCGCTCTGCGGTCTGCTGCTCCGTGGGCTCCTTGGCAGTGATGGCGTCAAAGTGGTCCGATGCGCTCTGGAGAACGGTGTCAATCAGGTCCACGATTGTTTTCATGTCCTTCTCCTCAAAGCCGCGGGAAGTGACTGCGGGGGTGCCTACGCGGAGGCCGCTGGTTGCAAAGGCGCTGCGGGTGTCGAAGGGAACCATGTTCTTGTTCACGGTAATATCGGCCCTGACAAGTTCTTTTTCCGCCACGCGGCCGGTAAGATTCTCAAACTTACCCCTTAAGTCAATGAGCATGAGGTGGTTATCCGTGCCGCCGGAGATGATCTTGTAGCCCCTGCCGATAAACTCCCGGCACATGGCGGCAGCATTTGCGATTACCTGTTTCTGGTACTCCACGTATTCCGGCTGTGCTGCCTCCCAGAAGGCCACTGCCTTGGCGGCGATGACGTGCTCCAGCGGGCCTCCCTGGATGCCGGGGAATACGGCTGAGTTCAGGATTGCGCTCATCATCTTCACCTCTCCCTTTGGAGTTGTGAGGCCCCAGGGATTTTCAAAGTCCTTACCCATGAGGATGATGCCGCCGCGGGGGCCGCGGAGGGTCTTGTGGGTGGTGGAAGTGACTATGTGGGCGTATTTTACGGGGTTCTTGAGGAGACCTGCGGCAATGAGGCCGGCGGTATGGGCCATGTCAATCCAGAGGATGGCGCCCACTTTGTCGGCAATCTTTCTCATGCGCTCGTAGTCCCATTCGCGGGAATAGGCCGATGCTCCGCCGATTATGAGCTTTGGCTTGCACTCAAGGGCCTTCCGCTCCATTTCGTCGTAGTCTACGCGGCCGGTTTCAGGGTTAAGGCCGTATGCCACGGGGTGGTAGAGGATGCCGCTGGCGTTTACGGGGCTGCCGTGTGTGAGGTGGCCGCCCATGGACAGATCCAGGCCCATGAAGGTGTCACCGGGTTTCAGGATGGCCATGGTTACGGCCATGTTTGCCTGCGCACCGGAATGGGGCTGGACATTGGCGTATTCTGCGTCATAGAGGGCCTTCACACGGTCAATTGCAAGCTGCTCTATCTTGTCCACTACCTCGCAGCCGCCGTAGTAGCGCTTGCCGGGGTAGCCTTCTGCGTATTTGTTGGTGCAAACGGAGCCCATAGCAGAAAGGACTTCGTCGGTTACATAGTTTTCAGACGCAATGAGTTCAAGCCCAGCGGACTGACGCTCCTGCTCCTTCTTGATTAGCTCAAAAAGTTGTATGTCTTTTTTCATGTGGTTTTTGTTATTGGTCTACAAATATAGTCATAATTATTGGGAAAAACTTTAACTTTGCTTCCGTGAAAGACAGAAAACTTCTTAACAGGGAACTGGGTCGGATATCGGCCGATCAATATCGCACCACAAGGCCTTCCAGCGGCATTGTGCTGGTGCTGGACAACGTCCGTAGCGCTCATAATGTGGGCAGCGCCTTCCGTACCTCGGATGCCTTCGGCGTGGATAAAGTCTATCTTTGCGGAATATGCCCCATGCCGCCATCGGCAGAACTTAGGAAGGTAGCCCTTGGCGCAGAGGAAGTTGTGCCGTCGGAGCACGTGGATGATGCCGTGGACCTGGTCCACCGCCTTCAGGCCGATGGCTACACCGTCATTGCCGTGGAGCAGACCGTGAACTCCGTCAAACTGGATGCTTTCCACCGTGAGCCCGGCACCAAGTACGCCCTTGTCTTTGGAAACGAAGTTGACGGCGTACAACAGGAAGTTGTAGACGCCGCCAACTTTTCTTTGGAAATTCCCCAGATGGGCACTAAGCATTCGCTCAACGTTTCTGTGAGCGTCGGGGTTGTTCTCTGGGCACTAGTCCAGTGAGTGGATTGCAAGGCCGCTGCGGAGCTTGGGCTCGAACCAGGTGGTCTTGGGAGGCATGATGTTGCCGGTATCGGCAATATTTATGAGCTGGTCCATTGAAACGGGATACAGCGCAAAGGCCACCTTCATTTCTCCGGAGTCTACGCGGCGTGAAAGTTCTCCAAGGCCGCGGATACCGCCCACGAAGTCTATCCTCTTGTCGGTGCGGAGGTCCTTGATGCCAAGGATCTTGTCAAGCACAAGGTTGGAAAGGATGGTAACGTCAAGAACGCCGATTGGATCTGCGTCATTGTACCTTCCGGGCTTTGCCGTGAGGCTGTACCACTTGTCTCCAAGATACATGGAGAAGTTATGAAGGCCGATAGGGGCATACGGCTTTGCCGGACGCCCGCAGCGGGGCTTGGTGGCAACGGCAACGTCGAAGTCCGCTTCCAGGGCCTTCAGGAACTCTTCCTCCGTGAGACCGTTCAGGTCCTTCACCACACGGTTATAATCAATGATTGCGAGGTGACTTTGAGGGAAGCAAACGGCCATGAAGTAGTTGTACTCCTCATTTCCCGTGTGGTGAGGATTCTGAGCTTTTTTCTCTGCGCCTACGCGTGCGGCAGCGGCGGTACGGTGGTGACCATCGGCCACATAGAAGGCGTCTATTTCATTGGTGAAGATTTCAGTGATGCGCTTGATAATTGCGTCGTCCGAAATTACCCAGAATGTGTGGGTGAACTTGTTCTCGTCCACGAACTTGTATTCGGGCTTACCGGCTGCAGCGTCGGCCACAATCTTGTTGAGTTCATCGTTGTCCTTGTAGGCGAAGAACACGGGCTCGATGTTGGCGTTCTGGATGCGGACGTGGACCATACGGTCGTCTTCCTTGTCCTTGCGGGTGAGTTCATGCTTCTTGATGATGCCCTGGGCGTAGTCGTCCGTGTGGGCGCAGAGGACAAGACCGTACTGGGTACGTTTTCCCATGGTCTGGGCATACACATAGTATTTCTCCTTGTCTTCACGGACCAGCCAGCCGCGCTCCTTCCAGGCCTTGAAATTCTCCACGGCTTTGTCATAGGTGCGCTGCTCGTGCTCTCCGGCGATGGGATTGAAGTCAATTTCCGGCTTTGTGATATGCAGGAGGCTCTTTTCTCCGGCCATTGCGAGGGCTTCCTCGGAGTTAAGGACATCGTAGGGCGGAGCCGCTACTTCAGTGACCAGGTTCTTGGGCGGGCGTATTGCCGCAAAGGGTTTTACACGTACCATATTATTTGTTTACTTGGAATTTACGGTTGCCGGTTGCAAAGAAGTCCACAATCTGGCGGGCGGCGGCAAGGCCGGCGTTGACATTTGCCTCGGCGGTCTGGGCACCCATTTTCTTGGGAGTTGCAAAGACGCGGTAGCCGAAGTTCTTGGTGAGGCGGTCGTAGTTGTCCGGCATTACGTCCGTGACATATTTGAGGTCCTCGCGCTCTAAAAGTGCCTGGAACAGGCCATCTTCATCGATTACCTCCTTACGGGCGGTGTTCACAAGGGTAGCGCCCTTGGGCATACGCATTATAAGGTCATAGCCGATGCTCTTAATTGTGGAAGGAAGGGCCGGGATATGGATTGATAGGTAATCGGCCGATGCATAGAGCTCCTCCACGGAATGGACGGGCTGGGCTCCGCCGGCGATGATCTGCTCATCCGTGAGGAAGGGGTCCAGGGCCGATATTTCCATCCCTAGCGCCTTTGCCTTCTGGCCAACCAGACGGCCCACGTTGCCGTAGGCCTGCACGCCAAGGCGCTTGCCCTGGAGCTCTGAACCCGTTGCGGGAGTGAAGTGAGTGCGGGCCATGAAGATCATAAGGCCAAGGGCAAGCTCTGCAACGGCATTTGAGTTCTGGCCTGGGGTGTTCATCACAACCACGCCATGGGCGGTTGCGGCCTCAAGGTCCACGTTGTCAAATCCGGCGCCTGCGCGCACCACGATCTTCAGTTTGGGAGCGGCGTTAAGTACCTCTGCGGTCACTTTGTCTGAACGGATGATAAGGGCCTCGGCGTCTGCGACTGCAGCCACAAGATCCTTCTGCTCAGGGTACTTTTCAAGTTTTACAACCTCATGGCCTGCGGCCTTAAGGATATCTTCAATGCCTTTTACAGCTGCCGCTGCAAAGGGTTTCTGGGTTGCGAGTAAAATTTTCATTACTTATGAAGTTTTTCAAATTCCTGCATGCAGTCTACAAGTGCCTGGACGTCTTCCACGGTGCAGGCGTTGTACAGGGAGGCGCGGAAACCGCCTACGCTGCGGTGGCCCTTGATGCCCACCATGCCGCGTTCCTTGGCAAAGGCAAAGAAGGGATCGAAGATGTCCTCGTGGCCTTCTGAAGGCACAAAGCATACGTTCATGAGGGAACGGTCCTCCTTGGCTGCAGTGCCCACAAAGAGGCTGTTGCGGTCAATCTCATTGTATAGAAGATCGGCCTTCTTCTGATTGATCTTCTGGATGGCCTCTACGCCGCCCATGGACTTAATCCATTTGAGGGTTTCCTTCATCACGAAGATGTTGAAAACGGGCGGGGTGTTGAACATTGAGAGTTTGTCAATGTGGGTGCGGTAATCCAGCATTGTGGGAATGTGGCGGGTTACGCGGCCCAGGGAATCCTTCCTGATAATGGCAAAGATGACGCCTGCAGGACCCACGTTCTTCTGGGCGCCGCCGTAGATAAGGTCATACTTACTCACGTCTACCGGGCGGGACATGATGTCGGATGACATATCGGCAATAAGCGGGCAGGGAACGTCAAGGTCCTCTTTAATCTCCGTACCGTAGATGGTGTTGTTGGTGGTGATGTGGAGGTAATCAAGGTCTGCGGGGACCTCAAATCCCTTGGGGATATAGGTGTAGTTCTTGTCCTTGGAGCAGGCAATGGCATAGGCCTCTCCAATGCCCTGGGCCTCTACAAGGGCTTTGTGGGCCCATACACCGGTGTCCAGGTATGCGGCCTTCTTCTCAAGGTAGTTCATGGCCACATAGAGGAACTGCAGGGAGGCACCGCCGCCAAGGAAAACCACCTCATGGGTATCCGGGATATGGAGGAGCTCCTTCCAGAGGGCGCGGGTCTCATCCATTACGGCATCCCACTCCTTGGTGCGGTGGGAGATGGAGATGAGGCTGATTCCGGTGCCGCTGAAATCCTTCAGGGCCTCAATTGCATTGTCAATGGCAACCTGCGGAAGAAGGCAGGGGCCGGCGTTGAAAACGTGAACTTTCTTGGACATATTATTTAGGTTATGATCTGTATTAATTATGGTTTTCAAAGTTACGGATTATTATTGTGAAAACCTATATTTCTTTCAATTCTGCTACATCGGAGAGCCTTTCCTTAAAACTCTCATCCTGGGCAAGGCGTACGCGTGTGACAAGGGAACACTTCTCCCCAAAGTCCTGACCGCTCTGGGGAAGGTCCAGGTCCTTAAGGACCTTCATCACGGCGTTCATATTCATATAGTCAAAGGAAATCCTGTAGTTCCGTCCCGCAATCTTTGGAACCACGGTGGCGGAGGAGAGGGCATCGGCCGTAGAAGTCTTGTAGGCGCGGATGAGGCCGGGGATACCCAGTTTGATGCCGCCGAAATAGCGCACCACCACAACCAGTATGTCGCTTAGCCCAAGGGAATCTATCTGCCCAAGGATGGGTCTGCCGGCGCTTCCGGAAGGCTCTCCGTCATCTGAAGCCCTCCAAACGTCTCCTTTAAGGCCGATACGGTATGCGTAGCAGTGATGCCGGGCGTCGTGGTACTCCTTGCGGAGCCCAGCCACAATCTCCTTCACCTCGTCCTCCGTCTCCACGGGGTAGGCAAAGGCGATGAACCGGGACCCGTTGTCCTTGAAAAGGCCCTCCGACGGCGCGGCTATGGACTTATATGAATCCTGAATTTCCACAACAACGAAAATAATATATTTCGATAAAAATTGCAATTAAACAAGGAAAAAGCAGTATATTTGGGTATGGTTTTCAAGATTCGCGTTACCCTTGCGGGTATTAAAGGCTTTTATCGCCTGTATCATGTCAACGGCGCTACAACGCTGTACGACATCCATAAGCAGCTTCGCAGTGACCTGGAGTTCGCCCAGGATCAGATAATCATGTTCAAGGCCCTGGACGTGACGGGCGGCGTAGTTGCCCGCTACGGCCTCTTCGACCTTGGCAGCGGCACCGTAGACCGCGTAACGCTTGAAGACACCGTCAAGGCCGGTACGGACAGCATGGTGTATTTCTATGACGTCACCAACAAAAAGAGCGTCATCCTCACCGTAGAGGGTGAAGCGGAGGGTGAGCGCGTCACGGGCCTTGTCCTCAAGGAGTCCAAGGGTCCCAATCCCATAGAGTTTGAAAACGGTTACGTGGCCTATGAGGACCTCCCTGAGCGCCAGCGTTATCTCCCCGGGGAAGAACCGGAGGACGACGATGATGACTTTGAGGATGAGGATGAAGAGGATGAGGAGGATGACGACGAAGACGGCAAGGAAATCTTTGACGAGGGTGAGGAGTAGTGCCGCGCAGGGTTGAGATAATACTGGGCCCCACGGGCGTTGGTAAAAGTGCCTACGCCATAAAACGTGCCCTGGAAGTAGGCTCACCCGTCATCAACTGCGATTCCCGGCAAATATATAAGGAACTGTGCATAGGCACGGCGGCGCCCTCCAGAAGGGATATGGCCACCGTGAAGCACTATTTCACCCGCTGCATTCCCATCACGCGTAATTACACCGCCGGAATATATGAGGCCGATGCCCTGGCCCTTGTAAACAAGTTGTTTGACCAAGGGCACGAAACCCTTGTGATGTGCGGGGGCTCAATGATGTATATAGATGCCTTCTGCTATGGCCTGGACGATTTCCCGGAGGTCCCGCTGCAGCTGCGCCAGCACCTTATGGAGTGCCTCCGTGAGGACGGCGTGGAGTCCCTTGCCGCCCAGCTCAAGGAACTGGACCCGGTCTCCTATGAGGAACTGGACCTTTCAAACGGTCAGCGTGTCATAAGGGCCCTGGAGGTGAGTATGTACACAGGTCAGCCCTTCTCTTCCTTCAAAACAAGAAGCTTCAAGGAAAGGGACTTCGAGATTGTTAAAATCGGCCTTGAAAGGCCCAGGGAAGAGCTTTATGAGCGCATCAACCAGAGAGTGCTTCAGATGATGCGCCGAGGTCTTGAGGCCGAGGCCCGCCGTATGCTCCCATACCGTGACCTTCCCGCCCTCCAGACTGTTGGCTACAAGGAAATGTTCGACTATTTTGACGGCGTCACAGACCGTGAAGAGGCCATCCGCCGCATCCAGGTGAACACCCGTCACTACGCCAAGCGCCAGCTCACCTGGTGGCGCCGTGACAGTGGGATTATTTGGAAAAACGCAGCGGAGCTAAATGCTTGACACATAGCGTTTTATGCAAAGTGCCGTGCCCCTGCGAGGGTACGGTACTTTGTGTAATCGGCCAATAAACGGTAATGAACTGCCCCTGAACCTAGTTTCCCTTGAACGCACCCATGAAGAGGATGGCTCCGGAGGTCTTTTCCGCGATGAGGTAGGCGAAGGGGTGGTTGCAGATGAACCTGACGGGCTCATCTTCGCCGATGGGGGCCGATGTGTTTTTCATTCCTACCACAGTGACTGCGGCGGCTTCCGTACCGCCTTCGATTACCTTGATGCGGGCTTTTTGGATTACGCGGCTGATGGCGGCGCGGACGGATTCATCGGCAAACATGCGGTCAAACTGGGCGTCTCCTGAGAATGCGCGGGTTATGCCAAGGGCCTGGAGAACGCTGTTGAGCTCGAAGCTGCTGGAAGTCTCAAAGCGGGGGAGATTAAGGATGACCTCGCGCTCTTTCAGAGAGGCCACGATGCCGTTCCAGTCCATTGTGGGCAAATCCTTCATAAGGCTGCTGAAAGTATATTTCTCCGGCACATCGTCAGGCAAATCTCCAACATATTCGCCCTCCGGCAGGAGTATGTACATTGCAAACTTACCATGTGCGTAGGGCATTTCCAGTACTTGGAATCCGTCCTTCTGCGCATATCTGAAACTGTGGCTGCATTGCATTGTGGGAACCTCTGTCACGTCACATCCTCCAGAGTAAAAATACTGGTTTGATGTAACCTCCTCTTTGAAAAGCGGTTCTGCTCCTTCCGGCACCCACGGGGCCTTGAAATACAGCGCATTCATAAGGTACGCAATGTCCTGAGGGCCGATATCCGAGGGATCAAGCATCTTGTCAATGAGACCGGCGGTATTACGGTTGCTCCAGTCATTTATGCGGGCGGCAACAAGGGCAGGGTCCGTGAAAGGCATATTCTCCACGGCTGCGTAGAAAGTGCTTTCCACCTTCTGCTTGAAGGCCGGCAGCAGGGGATAGAGCTCGTTGACCAGGATAGCATCGGCCAGGCTCAGCTTAACGCCAAGGTCTACGGCGGGGAGCTGGTTCAGAAGCTTGTTGCAAAAAGTGTTGAGGCTTTCAATGTCTTCTCCGAATCCAAGGGCCGATACAATCTGATTCAGTGTCTCGTCAGAAGCGCCGTTGGCGGTCATCCCAAGGGCGTACTGGATGCTCAGGGGCGAGTAGATGAAGCTTTTTCCGCCCTGGGCTTTTTCAAGACGGGAAAACAGGTTGAAGGCCATGGAGTTTCCGGCCGATACGTAGCCCTGCTCCTTCTCACTCAAACTCACCTTGGTAATTTGCTCTATGGGTTGGGGCGAAGCCACCATGATGGGATCCTTCACGGTGGTGTTGTTCTGCGGGGCGCAGGCGGCAAGGACTGCCAACACGGCCAAAAGAAGACTCTTTTTCATAAAATTATCCTATCTGGGCGCCGTTCACAACGGCTTCCTGGGGGGTGATGAAGCGCATCTTGCCGTCACCCTGCTTTGCCATAAGGATCATACCCTTTGACTCTATGCCGCGGATTACGCGGGGAGCGAGGTTTGCAAGGATGCAGATCTGCTTACCCACCATATCTTCAGGTGAATAGTACTCTGCAATGCCGGACACAATTGTGCGCTGGTCAATGCCCGTGTCAATGGTGAGTTTGAGGAGTTTATCCGTCTTGGGAACGCGCTCTGCGGCCAGAACCGTTGCGGTGCGGATATCCATTGCACCAAACTGCTCGAAGGTGACCTCCGCCTTCTGCGGTTCAATCTTCTTAGCGGCTTCTGCTGCGGCCTTTGCTGCCTCTGCCTCCTCACGGGCCTTCTTGATGGCATCCAGCCTTGCTATCTGGGAATCCACCTCAGCGTCCTCAATCTTACGGAACAGCAGCACAGCCTCTCCAAGCTGATGGCCTGAAGGCAGGAGTTCTGCGCTTCCAAGCATCTCCCAACTGAGGATGAGATCCCCGGTCGGGGCCGGAGCGACAGCGGAGGCGATTTGCACACCACTGTCGTTGGCGTGTACGGTATGCACCGCCTTGCCTTCATCGGCCTGATAGAAGTTGACGGTAGGGGTGCCTTCACCGGCGCGGTAGTCCCAGCCAGCGTTTACGCCAACGCGAAGGATGTCCCTCAGTTTCTGGGCGCTGAACGGGGTGAAGGGCTCAAAGGCAATGGCAAGATCGGCACAGATCTGAAGGCAGGTGTAAAGGATGGAGGCGCAGCGGTCCATATCCTCCTTGGCAACCTTCCATGGCTCCATGTCGGAGATATATTTGTTGCCGATGCGTGCCATGTTCATGGCTTCCTTCAGGGCCTCCCTGAAGTGGAAAGTCTCAATGTACTTCTCAAGGGCCTCACGGCAGGGCTTAAGGGCCTCAAGAGTCTCTGCATCAATTGCTTCCGGTTTTTTGTTTTCCGGCACTGCGCCGCCAAAATACTTGTGCGTAAGCACTACGGCGCGGTTCACGAAGTTTCCGAATACGGCCAGAAGTTCAGAGTTATTGCGGGCCTGGAAGTCCTTCCAGGTGAAGTCGTTGTCCTTGGTTTCAGGAGCATTGGCGGTGAGGACATAACGCATTACGTCCTCGCAGCCCGGGAACTGCTCCTCATATTCATTCACCCACACGGCCCAATTGCGTGACGTGGAAATCTTGTCTCCTTCAAGGTTCAGGAATTCGTTGGAAGGGACGTTGTCCGGAAGGATATACGTTCCCTCGGCCTTAAGCATTGAAGGGAACACAATGCAGTGGAAAACAATATTATCCTTGCCGATAAAATGCACCAGACGGGTCTGCGGGTCCTTCCACCACTTCTCCCAGGACTGCGGCAGAAGCTCCTGGGTGTTTGAAATATAGCCGATGGGGGCGTCGAACCACACATACAGCACCTTGCCCTCCGCGCCCTCTACCGGAACTGGAACGCCCCAGTCAAGGTCACGGGTGACGGCACGGGGCTGGAGGCCGCCGTCCAGCCAGCTCTTGCACTGGCCGTAGACGTTGGTCTTCCACTCCTTGTGCTGCTCCAGGATCCAGTCACGGAGCCAGGGCTCGTACTTGTCAAGTGGCAGGTACCAGTGCTTGGTCTTCTTTTTCACGGGAGTTGAGCCGCTGAGCTTGGATTTAGGGTCCAGGAGCTCTTCCGGGGAAAGTGTGCTGCCGCATTTCTCGCACTGGTCACCATAGGCGTGGGGATTGCCGCACTTGGGGCAGGTGCCCTCTATGAGGCGGTCCGTGAGGAACATGTGGGCCTGCTCATCGTAGAGCTGCTCACTTTCCCGGGTGATGAAATCGGCCTGGTCATAAAGCTTACGGAAGAACTCTGAGGCGTTCTTTGCGTGTACCTCAGACGACGTACGGGAATAGATGTCAAAATTGATTCCCAGGCCCGTGAAGGCGTCCTTCATGATTTTGTGGTACTTGTCCACAATATCCTGGGGAGTTACGCCCTGGTCCTTTGCCTTGATGGTGATGGGCACGCCGTGCTCATCTGAGCCGCACACAAACACCACGTCTTCCCCGCGCATTCGGAGATAACGCACGTAGATGTCTCCGGGGATGTAGGCACCGGCAAGATGGCCGATATGTACGGGACCGTTGGCATAGGGGAGTGCGCAGGTCACCAGGGTTCTTTTGTAACTGCTCATTTCTTTATTCTTCCAAGTTTTATGTTGATAGTCTTCTTGAGGGCATTTACGCTGCTCAGTTCACCGAGTAGCTGGTTTGCCTCTTCAGGGGTTGCCTGTGCCAGGCGGCGGTTAATATCGGCCTGCTGGGCCTGGAGGCGTTTGTCGTGGTAGGCAAGGATGGCGCGGGGCACATAGGTTACCAGCCAGGAGTCCGTTGTGGTGAGGGCGTCGGAGAAGTTATGGACCGTAAGTTCATACTTTTCCGTGGCAAGGTCGGCCACCACCGCGGCAACCGTGCGGTCTTCACCGTTGAGGAGGGAACGCACTATGCTGTCCTGGTCCAGGCCTTCGTCGTAGAGGACGAAATATGCGTTGTAGGCTGCCTGGAAGGCTGGGTTAGAGAACGCGGCGCTGTCTCCGCTGAGGGCGGAATCTATGAATTCCGCAACGGTCTGGGAGCCATCAGGATTATAGAATTCCGAGTCTGTTTCAAACTTCAGTTCCGAGCATCCGTGACGGAGGATGAATCCCAAAAGTTCACGCTCGGAGGGTTCCGTGATGTTGCCGATTCTTGGCGCTGCGGCCTGAGATGGCCAATCGGAGTCGGCCATGACGCGCTCATCGCGGCCCTGACCCTCGGCCTGTCCTCTGCCCTCCACCCGGGCCTGTCCTCTGCCGTCATGCCCGGCCCGACCAGGCATCTCCTTCCGGGCATTCTCCCGGGTTTTCCGTACGCGGTCCTGGATTATATCGGCCTCAATGCCAAAGCGGCGGGCAACGGTGTCCACGTACACCTGGCGCTTGATGGCGTCAGGGATATCGGCCACGGTATCTGCTATCTCGTTGATGAGGTTGGCCTTCTTGAGGGGGTCGTCACCGGCCTCTCCCAGGAGGAGGTCCGTCTTGAAGGCGATGCCGTCCTTCTCATGGGACTCAATGAATTCCCGGATCTCTTCCAGCGTGTGCTTACGGGAGAAGGAATCAGGGTCGTCTCCGTCCGGGAGGAACACCACCTTTGGATTCATGCCCTCCTTGAGGATAAGGCCGATAGCCCTCAATGCTGCGTGGAGACCGGCTTTGTCGCCGTCGTACATGATGGTGATGTTCTCCGTGAAGCGCTTGATGAGGCGGATCTGCTCCTCCGTGAGGGAAGTTCCGCAAGATGCCACAACGTTGGTGATGCCCATCTGGTGCATCATCACAACGTCTACGTTGCCTTCCACAAGTATGCAGCGGTCCTGCTTTGCTATCTCGCTCTTTGCGAGGTAGATTCCAAGAAGGTTCCTGCTCTTTATGTAAATCTCAGTTTCCGGGGAGTTTACGTACTTTGCGGGATTGTCACTTTTGAGCGTACGGCCGCTGTAGGCAATTACGCGTCCGCTGACGGAGTGGATGGGGAACATCACCCTTTCACGGAACTTGTCTATGAGGGTGCCGTCTTCCTGCTGGATGGCAAGGCCGGACGCCACAAGGAATTCATCCTTGTAACCGGCGGCACGGGCGGCCTCCACAAAGGTGGCCTTCCCGGACGGGGCCCAGCCAAGGCTCCACTTTTCAATGGTGGCGTCCTCTATTCCGCGCTCACGGTAATAGCGGTATCCAACTGCACGGCCTTCTCCGGTCTTTAACTGGTCTGAGAAGAACTGACGGGCAAATTCGGATACAGCCATCAGGCTCTCATGGCGCTGGCGGGCGGCTATCTGCTCTGCGGTCTCTTCCTCTTCCTTTACCTCTATATTGTATTTCTTTGCAAGATAGCGTAGGGCTTCAGGGTATGTGAGGTGGTCATAATCCATAAGGAAACCCACGGCGCTTCCGGCCTTACCACAGCCGAAGCACTTGTAGATGCCCTTTGAGGGCGTCACATGAAAAGACGGGGTTTTCTCATTGTGGAACGGACAGCAGGCCACATAGCTGGACCCGCGGCGCTTAAGCGTCACGAAATCCCCTATAACCTCCTCTACCCGGGCGGTATCAAGGATGAGGTCTACTGTTTCCTTAGGAATCATGTTATTCCGTCAATCCGGGCTTGACCCGGAATCTCCTATTCCTTTGTATAATCCACTTCCTTGGCATCTGACAGGTTGGTGATGGTTACCTTGCCGTCATCTTGATTGGCCTGGGTGGTGGGGCCGTCCTTAGGGGCCTCAGGAGCCTTGTAATGCTTCTCCTGCCACAGGGCCTTTGCCTGGAAATAGGCGTCACGCCCATACCAAAACGCGCCCAGCGCTCCAATAATGAATGCCAGTATGCTGTGCCTTGTAAGTATCCAGACGGCAAGGGCCACAAAGATTATGTCCTTTGCAAGCCTTAACCACCTGTTGTTATATCCAATATTCATCATAGCCCACAAAGATACAAAAATCCTGCGAGAATCCATCAATCTGCCAGTTTGACACTCCACCACGCCGCCAGGGCCGCTAGTAACCTAAAAACGCCCCTTTCCCGGTGGCGGGCTGCCCTTTGGGCCGCTGGTAACCTAAAAGAGGTTGTTTTACGGTAATTAGCTGCCCACGGCGGGCACTAATTAGCTACTTCGCAGAGGAATTTGAGGCGGACGAGGCGGATTTCAATGTCCTCGTAATCTGCCGATAATTCTGCGCGTGCATCGGCAAGAGAATCCGATGCGGCGTCATTCTTGAACCAGTCGTAGAGTTCCTGAACAACCTCAGGATCAAGATTTTCCGAGATATAATAACCAAGGTTGAGCCTTGTGCCGGTGCTTACGATGGCCTCCATTTCCGTGAGGAGCTGGTCCATGTCAAGGTCCTTGGCGCGGGCTATGTCTTCCAGTGGAAGCTTACGGTCTATGGACTGGATTATATATACCTTATTTCCTGACTTGGAGGCGACGCTCTTTACCACAAAATCGTCCGGTCTCTCAATCTCATTTTCCTCCACGTATTTGCCGATAAGGTCCACAAACGGCTGGCCGAATTTCCGGGCCTTGCCCTCTCCCACACCCTGGCACTTTTCAGAGAGTTCCTTGAGGGTAAGCGGATAGACTATGGTCATATCCTCCAGGGAAGGGTCACTGAACACCACCCATGGCTGGACCCTCATCTTGCGGGCAACGTCCTTGCGGAGGTCCTTGAGCATGGCAAGGAGGGTCTGGTCTCCGCCACCGCCACCGCGGACTGCCGCGGCATCTTCTTCATCGTCATCCTCACCTTCGGAGAATGTGCGGTCCTCTACCAGCATGAGTTCCTTTGGATGCATATAGAACTCAAGTCCGGCATCTGTCACAGAGATGAGGCCATAGTTCTCAATGTCCTTCTCAAGGAAATGGAGTATGAGGCCCTGATGGATTACGGCCGCCCAGAAACGCTGGTCATGGTCCTTGCCTGCGCCAAACAGTGGCAGCTCATCATGCTGATAAGACTTTATAAGTGCACTGGCCTCTCCTGCAAGAATGCCGGTAAGGTGTTCAAGTTTGAAATGCTCCTTGAGGGACTCTATGAGTTCAATGACAAGGCACATCTCCTCATGGCCGTCGAAGCGCACCTTTGGATGCAGGCAGTTGTCACAGGCACCGCAGTTGTCCTGGGCATAATCCTCACCAAAGTAATTGAGGAGGAGTTTACGGCGGCACTGGCTGGACTCTGCATAAGCCACGGTTTCCTTGAGGAGCTGTTTGCCGATTTCCTGCTCTGCCACGGGCTTTCCCTGCATGAACTTCTCCAGTTTCTGGATGTCCTTGTAGCTGTAATATGTGATGCAGGTGCCTTCCTGGCCGTCACGGCCGGCGCGGCCGGTTTCCTGATAATAGCCCTCTATGCTCTTGGGGATGTCATAGTGGATGACAAAGCGGACGTTCTGCTTGTCTATGCCCATCCCGAATGCGATGGTGGCCACAATCACGTCTATCTCCTCCATCAGGAACTTATCCTGGTTATCGGCCCTTGTCTTTGCGTCAAGGCCGGCATGGTACGGGAGAGCCCTGATGCCGTTTATTGCAAGAAGCTGGGCCAGTTCCTCCACCTTCTTGCGGCTGAGGCAGTAGATGATGCCGCTCTTGCCGGGATTCTGGCGGATGAAACGGATGATGTCCTTTTCAGGTTCAACCTTATCCCTCACCTCATAATATAGGTTGGGCCGATTGAAAGAGCTCTTGAATATGGTTGCATCCTGGATGCGGAGGTTCTTGAGGATATCGGACTGGACCTTGGGCGTTGCCGTTGCGGTGAGGGCAATCACCGGGGCGGGCTGTATAATGTCTATGATGGAGCGGATCTTACGGTATTCCGGACGGAAATCATGGCCCCATTCTGATATGCAGTGGGCTTCATCTACCGCATAGAAAGATATCTTGATGCTTTTGAGAAGGGCGATGTTCTCTTCCTTGGTAAGGGATTCCGGAGCAACGTAAAGGAGCTTTGTAACGCCCCTCAGGAGGTCTTCCTGCACCTGGGCTATCTCCACCCTGCTAAGGGAAGAATTAAGGAAATGCGCAATGCCTTCCTCTGAGGATTCAAATCCGCGGATGGCATCTACCTGATTCTTCATCAGGGCGATAAGCGGGGATATTACGATGGCGGTGCCTTCCATCACCAGGGCCGGCATCTGATAGCAAAGGGACTTGCCGCCGCCGGTGGGCATGAGCACAAAAGCGTTCCCGCCTTCAATCAGATGGGTGATGATATCAAGCTGATCACCCTTGAAGGCATCCCAACCGAAGAAAGTCTTCAGCTTTGAGTGAAGAATATTGGGATCTATTGGCATTTGCCTTGTCAATGTGGTTGCATAAATTTAGCAACAAAAAATATAAAAAACAAATATTTTTGCTGTTCAGCGCCTATTTTGACCGCTCGTCACAATTATCTATGAATTGTTCCAAAAGTTTTGTATATTTGCAGATTGAGCGCTTGAAAGCTCACTGTTTTTGAATTTTAACTTAAAAACAATTGATAAAATGAAGATTTCTAAGATTCTTGCCATCGCCGGCGCAGCCGCTATGCTGATGGCCTGCGGTTCTCCCAAGGTGGAGGGCTCAAAGGAAGTTCGCGACCTTCTCCCTAACAAGGGCCAGATTGACACCGCTTCTTACCTCCTTGGCGTAAACTTCGGTCTTGTCATGACCCAGAACGGCTTCGGTGAGCTCAACATGGCTCAGGTGAAAAAGGGCATGAATGACGCTCTGAAGGCAAAAGAGGGTGAGCCCATGGACTCCGTATTCGTAAAGCAGTTCAAGATTGATCCTTCAACCATGAACATGTTCCTCAATGAGTTCCTCCGCAAGCGCACCGCTTACGAAGGCGCCCTGAACAAGGAAAAGGGAGATGCATTCCGCAAGGATTTCTATGTGAAGAACAGCGCAGACTCCACCGCTTCCGGTATCGTTTACCTTATCCAGGACAGCGGCTCTGAGGTTAAGGCCGTTTCTGACCGTGACACCGTGAAGGTGAACTATCGCGGCACCCTCATTGACGGTAAGGAGTTTGACGCCAACGAAGGCATCGAGTTCTCTCTCAACCGCGTCATCCGCGGCTGGACCGAGGGCATGAAGCTGGTTGGTGAAGGTGGCAAGATCACCCTCGTGATCCCTGCAAACCTTGCTTATGGTGAGCGTGGTCCCCGTAACATCGGCCCCAACTCCACCCTTATCTTTGACGTAGACCTCCTTGAGGTTCACCCCTACGTTGAGGCTCCCGCAGAACCCGCCAAGAAGAAATAAGCTATGGCACTCGAACTGGAAGGAACGCTGAGGCACAAACTGGCCTCGCAGCAGGGAACATCGGCACGCGGTGCCTGGGCAAAACAGGAGTTCATCCTGGAATTCCCGGACGGCAATTACACCGCACAGGCATGTTTCACTGCATTTGGCCAGGACAAGGTGGCAGAACTGGACAAGTATCAGATTGGAGACCGTATCCGGATCTCCTTCAACATCAGAAGCCGTGAATACAACGGCCGTTGGTACAATGACCTCCAGATCTGGCGCATCGCTCCGGCCGGCCAGCCCACGGCAGCACCTGCTGCCACACCGGCGCCTCCGGTTAACGCCGCTCCGGCTCCGGCCCCGGCATTTGATGAGGCTCCGGCTCCAACCCTGGACGACATGCCGGGGGACAGCCCGGAAGAAGACCTTCCGTTCTGAATCTTTTAGGGTGGCCGTTTTGGTCACCCTATTTTTGTCCGTCAGGGCAGCTAATTACCGTAAAACAGCCTCTTTTAGGTTACCAGCGGCCCAAAGGGCAGCCCGTTACCGGAAAAGGGGCATTTTTAGGTTACCAGCGCCCCGGAAGGGTTAAAGATATATTAAGGAAGAGAGGTTGTCCGGAGAGAACAGCCTTATAGCCATGGCCTGGAGCTGCTCCGCGGTTATGGCTTCAATTATGCTGCGGGTTTTGGCCGATGTCATGACTTCACCCCATGCAAGCATACTCTTTCCTAGGGACAGGCACTGGGCTTCGCCTGCCTCGGAGCTTATTGCAAGCTGCCCCAGAAGCTGTTTCCGGTATGCCTTAAGGCGTGCGTCCGTGAGCGGTTTGTCCCGAAGCCCCGAAAGAATCTTATCGATGGCCTTCAGGCAGTTATCAAGATTTGGCTTGTCACAGCCAAAGGTGATGGCCACTACGCCGGAGTCTGCGTACTGCGTGTAGGAACATTCAATCCCGTACACCCAGCCGCGTCTTTCGCGGAGCTCGGCGTTCAAAAGCGAATTTGAAGCAGGTCCGCCAAGGATGTTGCAGAGCATTGCCGCAATGAGCCGCTCCGGCATCTCATACAGCGACGGCGCAAGGCCTCCAATCACGGCATTTACCTCGTGGTTATGCTTGTCAATTACCTTGTGGAAAGACATTATTAATTGATTTAAGTATTTGCTTTTCAAGCCTCTCAAGGTCAATATCGGCCACAACGGAAAGGGCCATGCGGGAAGGAATGAACTTCTCCTTCACAAAGCGGCGGAGCATCTCCGGCTTTATCTTTTTGACAGAGGCCGATGTCCCAAGGATGGGCGTTGAGAGCGGATGGCCTTCAAAGAGCATGGACTCAAACTTGTCGTATACATCCTCTGAGGGGTTATCCTTGTAGGAGATAATCTCGTCAAGCACCACACCGCGCTCCGTCTCAATCTCATCCTCCGGGAAAACGGAGTCTGTGGCAAGTTCGAAAAGAAGGCCGATGGCCTTCGGAAGATCCTCCCTCAGGACAGTTGCGTGAAGCACTATCTCCTCCTTAGTGGTGAATGCGTTCAGTTCTCCGCCAAGGCGGTCAAGGTATGAACTTATAACCTTGGCGCTCTTGCGGGAAGTGCCCCTGAAGATGTTGTGCTCCGTAAAATGGGCGATGCCGGCCGGGAACCCGGCTTCGTCGCGCGTGCCTGCGCCAATGGAAAGGGCACACCAGGCAACCTGTCCGGAGGACCTTCTGAGAGCATATTTAACGCCGGAAGGCGCAGTACCGCACCTTATCTTTTCCCCTTCAGCCATTTGAGATCTTTGGTAAGGAATCCAGCCAGGGACCTGGGCTTGACCCTGTGGCGTGAAATGTAGTAAAGCTCAAGGGTGTCGGCCTTGAAAAGCATCTGGTAGCTGTATGAGGCCGATGAAGGATCCACGGGGGCAACACAGTAACTCACCAGCGTGTTCACAGGGGCGTCCACGAAGATGCCGTCGGCAGTGTCTGCATTAGTGATATGGAAATCGGGATCAAGGTACTTCTCAATATCGGCCTCCTTCACGGAGAGGGAGACGTCTTCCCTGGCCATGTAGATTGACATCATGCGGCCCCATTTGGCGTAATTGGCGTTGAACCATTTGTCCGGGACGTAGGCGGTTTTTTCGCTTTCCATGGCAGCCAGGGTGTAATCCTGTACGGCCTTCACCAGGGCGCCAAGGTACACAAGCTCACGACCGGAGCTGTCGTCGGCGGGGGCAAGGGGCAGGGAAATCACCTCATGGTCTTCACCCTTCAGAAGGCTCAGGAAAAGGATGCCTGGCTCCTGCTCTCCTTTGAACTTGAAGGCCTGGATGGTAAGGAAATAGAAATCCTTGGAGCCTTTCAGGGCCTCAAACTCTTTCAGTGTGCAAAATTCAAAGGCCGATGCAGTCCAGAGGTTCACGACTTCCTGCCTCATGGCGCTCTGAAGGAATACCTCTTCCGGGAGCACCACCTTTGTAACCTTGTCCTGGAAATCCGAGAGTATGTAACTCCGCGTCTCAACGCGGCCCTGTGCCATAGCCGTAATAGCTGCAATAAGGCATAGGGTAAGAAGTATCAACATTTTTCTCATTGTGCTATGAATGCGTATGTAATTGTGCCCATCTGGCGGGCGGGGGCCTCCGGGGAGGCGTTGAATTTGGAGAGCCTTGCGGCACGGACGGCAAACGTGCGTATGCAGTTATCCGTGGCCGATATTTTCTCATCTACCTTGGCGTTAACCACGTCTCCCTGGTTGTTGACGGTGATTATGACCGTGACCTCTCCGGCTCCGTAGCAGCGGTATGCCGGTATGGGAAGGCGTGTGGCCTTTCGGCCGTCAAGGCTCCAGGAAAGCACGGAGGGGCCGCTGTATGGCTTTACCTCCTCCTGCTTTTTGGGCTCATCCTTCTTTATTGGCTCAACGGCTATCTCCTCAACTTCCTGCGGGCGCTCCTGCCCATCCTTCAATTCCTGGGCCAGGCGTTCTGCCTCCTTGTAAAGTTCATCGGCATTGGTCCCTCTGTCGTCCTTCAGGGCGCTCCTTTCAACCGTGACGTTGCGAACCGGCACTCCGGCGGCCGCAATCATGTCCTCAAGCTGCTCGGCGGCGCTCCTCAGGAGTTCCTCCTTCTTCTGGAGTTCCTCCAGTTCCTCCTGCTTTGTGAAATCCAGCACAAAGCTGTTCTCCTTCTGGACCTCCATTCCAATGCGCACCAGAAGCAATACGATAATCACCGCGAGATGGATGCTCACGGTGATGTAAATTCCTGCTTTCTGGTCCGGAGTCAGTTTCATTTCTTGGTGCGGCGTTTCCTTTGGTGGAGGGCCTTCTCAATGGTATTTGAGATTATGTCAATGGCTACTTTGTTGTGGCCGCCCTGAGGCACTATTACATCGGCATAACGTTTGGAGGGTTCAATGAACTGGAGGTGCATGGGCTTCACTGTGTCGCAGTAGTGCTCTATGGCCGTTTCTATGGTACGGCCGCGCTCTGCTATGTCGCGGACCATGATCCTGAGAACCCTGTCGTCGTCATCGGCATCTACAAAGATCTTGATGTTCATCTGGTCACGGAGCTCCTTGCAGGTGAAGATGAGGATGCCTTCAATAATAATTACCTCTGCGGGCTCCACGGTGATGGTTTCCGTGGTGGAACGGGAGCAGGTGATGTAGGAGTACACCGGCTGCTCTATGGTCTTTCCTGCCTTGAGCTCACGGATTTGCTGGCACATGAGCTTCCAGTCAATTGCGTCCGGGTGGTCGAAGTTGATGTTCTTGCGTTCCTCCGGCGGCACGTGACTGGAGTCCTTGTAGTAGGAATCCTGGGGGATGACTACCACGCGTCCCTGAAGTTGTTCCGTGATTGCGCGGACAACGGTTGTCTTTCCTGAGCCGGAGCCTCCGGCAATGCCGATTACTAACATTAGAATTCTGCGTTTTTGGGTGTACGGGGGAAGGGGATGACGTCACGGATGTTGGCCATGCCGGTTACAAAGAGGAGGAGCCTCTCAAAACCAAGGCCGAATCCGGAGTGGGGAACTGAGCCGTAGCGGCGGGTGTCGATGTACCACTCCAGGTTCTTGCGGGACATTCCAAGTTCGTCGATGCGCTGCTCAAGCTTCTCAAGATCGGCCTCCCTTTCAGAGCCGCCGATAATCTCTCCGATCTTGGGGAAGAGGACATCCATTCCGCGAACGGTGCGGCCGTCAGGGTTCTGCTTCATGTAGAAGGCCTTGATGTCCTTGGGGAAGTCTATGAGGATGACGGGCTTCTGGAAGTGTTTTTCTACAAGATAACGCTCATGCTCGCTCTGGAAGTCAGTGCCCCAGTGGACGGGATACTCAAACTTGACGCCGTCTGCGATGGCCTTTTCAAGGATTTCCACAGCCTCCGTGTAGGTGACCTTCTGGAATGCTATTCCAAGGACAGAACGCATGCGCTCGATGAGGCCGTCATCATATTTATCATTGAGGAACTTAAGGTCGTCCATACAGTTGTCAAGGGCATACTGCACGAGGTACTTCACAAATTCCTCTGCCAGGGCCATGTTGTCATTGATGTCATAGAAGGCCATCTCCGGCTCAATCATCCAGAACTCTGCAAGGTGGCGGGGAGTGTTGGAGTTCTCTGCGCGGAAAGTGGGGCCGAAGGTGTAGATCTCACCAACTGCCGTGGCGCCAAGCTCACCTTCCAGCTGGCCGGAAACGGTGAGGGAGGTCTTCTTCCCAAAGAAGTCCTTTGAGAAGTCCACGTTGCCCTTCTTGTCCAGAGGTATGTTCTTAAGGTCCATGGTGGTAACCTGGAACATGTCTCCTGCGCCCTCTGCGTCAGATTCCGTGATGAGCGGGGTGTGGAGATACACAAAGCCCTTCTCGTTGAAGAACTTGTGGATGGCGAAGGCCATGGCGTTGCGGATGCGGAGGACCGCCCCGAAGGTGTTGGTCCTGAGGCGCATATGGGCAACGCTCCTTAAGAATTCAAGGGTGGTGTCCTTCTTCTGGAGCGGGAAACGCATAGGGTCGCATTCTCCAAGCACTTCAATTTCCTTTGCCTGGATTTCCACGTGCTGGCCACCGCCTACAGATTCTACAAGATCTCCCTTTACGGCAAGGGATGCCCCGGTGGTGACGCGCTTCAGGAGTTCCTCGTCAAAGAGCTCCGTGTTTGCTACAATCTGGATGTTATTGATGGTGGAACCGTCGTTGAGGGCGATGAATTTAACCTGTTTGTTTCCTCTTTTGGTCCTGACCCATCCTTTGGCCAGCACCTCTACCCCCGGCTCCATCTGAAGCAGAGCCTTGATTTTGGTTCTTTTTAGGCTTTCCATAAACATTTTACTATAATCATGCAAATATAGCATTTCTTTGCCACCTTAGCAAAAAAATCGGCCCTCACGCCAGATTCTGATTCCACCTACGCTTGTGGTACGTGGGAGCTGCTGACAGCATTGCCAGGTAAATCTCTCGTCTGTCTCTGTCCGTGTTTCTGAGGAGCTGAATGAGTTGGCTCCTCCTCACACTTACTATTTTTCTGGAGCTTAGATTTGAGAACCTTGCAATCAGGTAATCCGGAAAGCCGGCTGCACTGTAAGTTATTATTGAGATGTCCTCTTTGGTCAGGTACGGATAATCATCTGTCAGGGAGGTCCGGATGCCGTCCATTTCCTCATCCAGTTCTCTTTGGAGACGCCCTTTTTTATTGGCAGTTCCAAAGCGTCTGGCGCATAGGGCTGTATAAACTTTCATGAGATTTTGCGGGATGATAAGGATCCCTGCATCTATGTCTTTAATAAGGATTGTGAGGATAATACCAGCGAAGTAGTATCTGCTGCGGAAGCGGTGCAGTTTTTCTAGCATTTGTTTAGTTTGGAAACTGTTCATTTTTGCGAAAAATTTTTGGCCGCAAAAATAGATTCACCCATACAGATACGAAAAAATGGGCGTGAATATTCTGTCCTATGGTAAATGCTTGAGATTTAGTTAATTGACTGGTTGTAACAAACTGTTATATCCTAAAAACCCTACTACAATCCCCTCAGAGGCCGTTTTTATTGGGACAAAAAATGCACGGAACACGTCATTTATAGATGAAAAAACAGAGGGTGACCGGAAGGCCACCCTCTGTGAAAATAGCGATGTAAGACCCTTAGTCTTTGGCCGGCTTACGTGCGGCGTACATGATCTTAAGGGCGGAGCAGCGACGCAGCTCCTGCTTTACATCGGAAACGATACCCATACGGACATCCTGGTCTACCCTGAGGTTTACGGTCATAAGGGACCTCTCAGCTTCTGACATGGCGTCACGCTCTGCAGCGATGAAGTCACGGATGTCGGACACAGTCTTGAAAGAGTCGTTGAGCTGGATACGGGCGTCGGTGCCGTACATTGCCTGATACTGCAGGGTGGGGCTACCGATGTTGATATTGGCGCTCAGGTCTTTTCTCTCCAGTTTGGCTACCTCAGATGCAACCGGCATGGTGACTTTCACCTTTTGCTCGGTTTCTCTCATCTGGGTGGTAACCATGAAGAAGAACAGGAGCATGAACACGATATCGGAAAGGGAGTTGGACGATGCCTGGGGGACTTCCTTCTTATTACTGGAACTTCCGAATTTTGACATAACTTTTACCTCCTATTTTTTACCGGTATCCTTAGGCTCTGCTTCAGAAATGTTCTGAGGTACGGCCTTCTTTACAATATCCTGCTCTTCGTCGGAGAGGCGGGAGAACTTCTTGCCGAACTCCCTGTAAGAGAACTCGTCTCTCAGTTCGTTGACGGCTTTCACCAGCTCGTTCTGTACTGCAATGTAGGCCTGGTAACTGGTACCACGGTCATTCTGCAGGGAAATGACGCCCTTGGAAACATTGTAGGTTTTGCCTTCTATTTCCTTGGGTTCCTTTTCAGGAAGGTTAGGGTCATTTGCAGGGTTGGTGAGGAACTCCTTGATCTTGTCTTTCAACATTGAGATGTCCATGGCTTCGCTACCGGCAAACAGTTTATCGGCAGAGTTGATTCTGACGATGATGATGTTACGGCGGTTCACCTTCTGGTCCTGGGCCTGCTGGGCATCCGGGATGGGGGGAAGGCGGCGCTGAAGACCTGACTGATCACCCATGGTTGTGGTCATGAGGAAGTAGCACAGGAGCAGGAACGCGATATCAGCCGTGGAACCGATTGCTTGGAAATTTCTTCTTGCCATGGTTTACTTTACTTTTTGTTGCGTATGGTCATCCAAACCTCACCGAAGATGATGGAGAGGATTGCTGCTCCACCAACGAGGTATGCGAGGTTGAGGATGGTGTCGGTCATCTTGAGTTCAGAGGCGCTGGGCAGTTTGGCACCGGAATATCCCACGGCGGGTGCACCGGATGCCAGCAGGTAGCAGATGCCGAACAGTACGGCTGCGGCTACGAGGGCGATACCGATTTTAATGAGACCCTTGGGATTGGTGGTGGCAGTTACATAAAGGCCCACGCAAATCACGGAAGCAAGAGCGATTCCAAGGACGATGTATGCCCAGCCCAGAAGGACGTTGGTTGCAGCACCGTCATTGGCCTCGAATCCCGTCAAAGACCCCCAGACCAGGACGCCGACGCTCAGGATCATAAGGACCCAGAGAACAATCTTGAATATTTTAGCGTATTTCTGGTTCATTTTTCTGGAATTAAAGGGGTTTGACTACTTCTTGTTGTATTTGACCATGGCGTCCACGAAGCGGATGGAAGAGTCTTCCATGTCGATGGACAGGGAGTCGATCTTTGCGATGATGTAGTTGTAGAAGATCTGGAGAATCATAGCTACGATGAGACCGCCCACGGTGGTGATAAGGGCAACCTTCATACCGCCGGCAACAACGTTAGGTGAAATGTCACCTGCAGCCTGGATGGCGTCGAAGGCCTGGATCATACCGATAACGGTACCAAGGAATCCAAGTGAAGGGGCGATGGAAATGAACAGGCCGATCCAGCTGAGACCGTTCTCCATGAGGCTCATCTGAACGCCGCCGTAGGAGACGATGGTCTTTTCAACTACGTCGATACCCTGGTCTGCGCGGAGGAGACCCTGGTAGAAGATGCTGGCAACGGGACCGCGGGTTTCACGGCAAACCTTCTTTGCTTCTTCGATACCGCCTTTTTCAAGAGCAGCTTCCACGTTCTCGAGGAGCTTGGTGGTGTTGGTCTTGGAGAAAGCGAGATAGAGGATACGCTCAATAGCAAGGGCCATACCCAGAATCAGGCAGATGATGATGAGGGACATGAAGCCTGCGCCACCCTCGATGAACTTGGTCTTGAGGGCCTGGTGTAGAGGAACTTCTTCTCCGGAACCGGCAAACAGATCTACGACCTCATCGGCCTCTTCGACCTGTTCCTGAGCGGCGACGGGAGCGTTAGCCTCGTCCTGGGCGGAAGCGATGGAAGCAGTGAAGGTCACGAGACCGGCTACTGCCAAAAACATGAAAAACTTTTTCATAATCGTTTTTGAGTTGTTAATTATAAGTTGAATTAGTTTGTAGTATTTTCACTTTTGCCCGGCAATTTAGTCATTTTTCTTGAAAACGCCAAAGATTTATGCCGTTATTTCTCCGCAAATGTCTTTTTCAAGCATGTCCTTCACCCACTCGTTATTGTCGGACCGGCCCATGAGTGAGAACAGTTTTCCAAGGGCGGCCTCCGTGGTTATATCCTTGCCGGAGACCACTCCGCAGCTCTTGAGGGTGGCGCCCGTTGCGTAGAGGTTCATGTTCACAGTGCCTGATTTACACTGAGTTACGTTGAGAAGAATCTTACCAAGGTGATCGGCCTCCTTTATGATGGAGAGGAACCAGTCCTTTGAGAGGGCGTTGCCGGAGCCGTATGTCTCAAGGATGCATGCGCGGATTTCAGGGGCGCAGAGGGAGTGGCGCGCCACAGCGGGCGTGATTCCGGGATGAATCTTCAGGATGGACACGCGGCAGTCCAGGTGAGTCTGGACTTTAAGGGTATGGGCCGATGGCTTCCGTATAATGTCAGAGTTGTAGCGGATGTTGATCCCGGCCTGGGCCAAAGGCGGAAGGTTGGGGGAGGCGAAGGCGTTGAAGGCCTCTGCGCTGTATTTTGTGGAGCGGTTGCCGCGGAGGAGCCTTGCGTCGAAGAAGATGGCCACCTCCGGGACCTCTGCGCTGCCATCGGCCTTTTTTGCCGACGCTATCTCAACGGCCGATATCAGGTTTTCCTTGCCGTCTGTGCGGGGGACGCCTATTGGAAGCTGGCTCCCGGTGAAGATGACGGGCTTTGAGAGACCTTCCAGCATGAAACTCAGGGCCGATGCACTGTAGGCCATGGTGTCCGTGCCGTGAAGGACCACGAAGCCGTCGTAATCGTCATACCTTTCGTGGATAAGTTCCGCGAGGTTCACCCAGAGGGCGGGCTCCACGTCCGAGGAGTCTATAAGCGGTGAGAAGGTGTAGGAGTCTATCCTCACCTGGAACTTGTTCAGTTCCGGGACCTCTTCCTTGATCTGTGAGAAGTCAAAAGGCTTTAGGGTCCCGTCCTGGGGGTCCTCCTTCATGCCGATTGTTCCGCCTGTGTAAATGACTAATACTGCCGATTTCATATGCTAAACAGCCTTTCTGCGTTTTCAGTTGTTATCCTGGCGCATTCTTCCGTGGAAAGGCCCTTGACCCGGGCCACTTTCTCCGCAATTATGGGAAGGAATGAACTCTCGTTGCGTTTTCCGCGGTGGGGGACCGGCGCCAGGTAGGGGGCGTCCGTCTCCAGGAGGATATGGTGCAGGGGAATCCTCTCCAGGGTTTGGGCCAGTTTGGAGTTCTTGAAGGTGATAACCCCGCCTATTCCCACGGACCAGTCTCCGTACCTGTTGGCTTCCTGATATACCTCATAACTGCCGCTGAAGCAGTGGAGATTCCCCCTGAGATTCAGGTGGCGGCAGTCCTTGAAGATTGTGAGAAGGTCCTCCCAGGCATCCCTTAAATGGATATTCACGGGAAGGTTCCTCTGAGCCGCCAGTTCCAGCTGCAGCCTCAGGACCTCCTTCTGCTCCTTCACATATTCTTTTCCCTCGTGGTAATCCAGGCCAATTTCGCCGATGGCAACAATTGCCATCGGCTTAAGAAACGTTTCACTTACTGGGGGCCTAATCCCCCAGACCCCCTGTGTCGCTTCGCTCCAAGTCTGATTATCGGAGGTTGTGCAAAATAGAGAATGGACCTGGTCCAACTCATCGCGCCAGTTATCGGCCGTAACGGAGCCGGGATACAGCCCCGCCATTTGGAACAGCACTCCGGGGTGCCTGAGGCCGATTTCCCACATAGCCTCTCGCTCGTGCGAGTCAACATCGGCCTGAATCATCTTGCCTACGCCGGCATCTACGGCACGTTGAATGGCCGCCTCCGCATCCGGAAGCAGCCACTCGTCGTAGAAGTGGGTATGCGTGTCTACCAGCATATCCACAAAGATACAAAAAAACTTTAGTCCCTGATCAAAGAGATGGGAATTCTGATTCCAACCGCAAGGTTGTTTATCCTTGCTTTCCGGTTCAGGCCGTACTCGTTGCAATACTCTTTGTCAAAGGGGAAACCCCAGTCTCCCTCGTAGCGGGCGAAGATGATGAAACGGTCTCCAATGGGCCAGAAATGGAAACTGAAACCCGTCTCAAAGGCATAGCCGAGGAAAAGGCCCAGGGCGTCCATGCCAGCTTTTTCCGATGCTCCCGGGACAAGGACCTTGCTGCCGTCGGCCTCTATCCTTTGCGCAAGGAAATTGCCACCAAAGTTGAAGTAGGCCCCCACATACCAGAATGCCACAAACGGGTACCAATTGAAACCCATATCAAAATGGATGGCGTGGATATTATGGGACGGTGGCGGAGTGGGATGATCGTCCGTGGCTACGCCGGTGAAGCTTTTTTGCTGATACATCAGATGAAGGCCGATATCGAGGTGCTTGTTCATCGGTCCCTCAAAACTGATTCCGCCAAAGGGGTGCCACGCTCCAACAGCGCGGCCGCTGAAGTTATTGACCATGTTCAGGGACGCTCCGCCTTCAACGCTGAGGGCTTTCATCGGGCGGCGGTACTGGATTACGGTCTGGGCGCTGGTCATCGGCACTGCCAATACCAGCAGCAGGAGTGCTAATACAGTCTTTTTCATTTCCTTTGAACCAGAATTTGTTTGAGATGTCCTTCAAGGTCAAAGACCTGGTAGCGGTCTCCTCTTTCGGCCACTATACCTTCGTCCGTAAGCCTTACGTCGTCGAATTCATCCACGATGAGGCGGGAATTGCCGTTCCATATGCTCCAGACCATCTTGTCACCATCCTTTACGCCAAGGGCGTAGACCAGGCCTTTGCTGTTTCGCTGGCCAAGGACCTGGAAGGCGTCGTACTCAAACGGGACAATCTTCTTTGTGTGCCTGCCGGTGGCGTCCAGAACGCCTACTCTGTTGTGCTTGTTCATGGCGATGACGGCGCTCATGTCAAAGATCTTGAGGTCCTTGTAGATGGGGGGGATTGTCCACCAGCGGGTGTTGTTGCCGAATACTCCAACGCCGCCGTGCTTGCCGTTTCTGCCCACAACATTGCGACCGTTCTGGTCTCCGGGGCGGATGGCGTCGTACTGCTGCATGGAGCCGGAGTAATAGGCGTCAATGCTCTGGTCCAGGGCAGCGCCAAGGGCTTCTCCCGCGGCATAACTCATAGATTGTATGGCCGATGACAGGGCAGGGTCGATGACTGAACTTGAGCTGCGGCTGGAGCTGCTTGAACTTGATGAGCTGTCTGAGTTGCCTCCGTGGACGTAAGGGCAGTCACTCCGGTGGGTTTCTCCTTTCTCATAGTCTATCAATTTGCAGTGTAAGCAGTACTCGGCCACTATCTTGGCCTCTGGGACCGGCGGCACCTGGGCTGGGAGTTCTGTCCAGGCCAGCATGCCTGCCATTAGCAATAAGACAATAGGAAACTGTTTATTCATAGCGGTTCATTTTTGGCAAAGGTATCCTTTTTTGCAATTAGCCTTGTGGCGGATTTCGCTACAGGGCGGGGGCTATATGCTCTTGTCTTTGTATGCTGGGGGTGGACCTGGTCCACGGCGTGTCCGGCACAGGCATAGTGATAATAGTGAGCATAAATCAATGGGCCCGACACTAAGAATAGTTCGGGGTGAGGGAGCAGCGGCCAAGGAGGTCCGTGGTGAGGATGCCGTCGGCCTCCATCACGGTGACGGCGGTGAGGACTTCCTGGTAGGGGAGGATGAGCCGGGCCGATAGGGCCTCAACTGTGATCCCGAGGTTCTCTTTCACGGCTTCCCCTATCCTTACCTGGGCCGATAATTCCCCGTACTTCCGCGTGAGGATACCCCTCAGCGTAGCCCCGGACCCCGCTGCCCAGGAGCCGCCGGCCCCGCGGGATGGGCGCCCGAGACCCAGTTCTCCCACCAGCTCTTCAGGGGAGGTGATGATATGGGCCATCTGAGCGTGGATGAGGGAGTTGCAACCTGCGGAGCGGACGTCGTCAATCCTCCCGGGCAGGGCGAAGACTTCACGGTTGTACTCGCAGGCATAGCGCGCTGTCATGAGGGACCCGCCCCGGCTCTTTGACTCCACAACAACTACGGCCGATACCAGCCCCGCGATAATCCTGTTCCTCCGAAGGAAGTTCAGGGCCACCGGTGAGGTGCCCATAGGATAGTCAGTAATGAGCCCGCATCCGGGCCGATGCACGATGTCAATGGCCAGACGCTCATGCTGCACGGGATAGATGCTGTCTATGCCGGTAGCCATAACGCCAATGGTGCTGAGTCCGCATTCGAGGGCTGTCCGGTGGGCAATTCCATCGGCCCCAAGGGCCATACCGCTCACGATGACGGGCTGGATTGGGGCTTCGGAGAGGGCCTTCACCAGTTTCTGGCACCATAGCCGGCCGTAGGGGCTTATGTCCCGCGTCCCGACGAATGCGATCATGGGCCTCAGGCCGAAGATCTCAGTGGGAGATGAGCAGCCGTTGAGGTAGAGTCCCAGCGGCGGGCCTTCGCACTCCCGGAGAGGCTCAGGGTAGTCCTCGTCCATGATTGTGAGGAAGCGGTAGCCCCGGGAGTCAATGCGTGAAAGCTCGTTCCTGGCCCATTCCAGGGCCGATGGTGTGAGCTCTGAGAGGAGCTCCGGGTGAGATGCCCGGTCGGTGCCGGGCATGACAGAAGGGGTGCCGGGCATGACGGAGGAGGAGCCGGGCATGACGGAATGGTCTGGTGCGGCAGAGGTGAAGCATCCCAGGGCACTGCCAGCGTTCTCGATGAGGGCGGCGGCAAGGGTAGGGTGATAGCCGAAGATTTTGTTCAGGGCGCACAGCGCCACGTGTTCATCAGAGTAGTTCATATAGGCACAACGGGCGCCCCGCAAGTGGGGTGCCCGTCACCAAAAATATGCTAAAAAAAAGAGAAACAACGCCCTCCTCTCAAAGAAAGCGTTGTTTCACGTGAATTATTTTACGTTTCAGCGGAATCGGCCCAAAAACGCGTGTTGTTTCACGTTAAAGAACAAGCAGTGCGTCTCCGTAAGGACCAAACCTGTAGCCTTCCTTGAGGGCTTCCTCATAGGCCGCCATAACGGGCTTGTAGCCTCCGAATGCGGCAACGCTCATGAGCATGGTGCTCTGAGGAAGGTGGAAGTTGGAAACTATTGCATCCGGTACGGAATACTGGTAGGGCGGGAAGATGAACTTGTTGGTCCAGCCGTCAAAGGCATTCACCTGATGGGTGGTGGTGACATAGGTCTCCAGGCCCCTCATTACGGTGGCGCCAATGGCAACTACCTTCTTTCCGTTGCGCTTTGCCTTGTTGATTGCCTCTGCGGCATCTTCCGGAATGATGAGACGCTCTGAATCCATCCTGTGCTTGGAAAGGTCTTCCACGTCTACTGTGCGGAAGTGGCCGATACCCATATGGACGGTGATGAAAGTTTTCTCTATATCCTTTAGGATCATGCGGTTGAAAAGTTCCCTGGAGAAGTGCAGGCCGGCAGCCGGAGCGCTCACTGCGCCCTCGTGCTTTGCGAAGATGGTCTGGTAGTTCTCAATGTCCTCCGGGGTGGTCTTTTCCTTCACCCATTCCGGAACATAGGGCTCACCAAGGCCGAAGAGTGTTTCCTTGAACTCCTCATAGGTGCCGTCAAAGAGGAAACGCAGGGTGCGGCCGCGGGAGGTGGTATTGTCAATTACCTCTGCCACAAGGCTCTCATCCTCTCCGAAATAGAGTTTATTGCCGATACGGATCTTGCGGGCGGGATCCACGATCACGTCCCAGAGGCGCTGCTCACGGTTGAGCTCACGGAGGAGGAGGACCATAATATCGGCCCCGGTCTTTTCCTTCTTGCCATACATACGGGAAGGAAACACCTTTGTGTCGTTAAGGACAAAGATGTCTCCCTTTCCGAAATAATCTATGATGTCTTTGAAGAGCCTGTGCTCTATTTCACCGGTGTCTTTGTGGAGCACCATGAGACGGGCTTCGTCGCGCCAGCGGGTAGGCTCCGATGCAATACGATCCTGCGGGAGGTCGAAGTTAAATTGCGAAAGTTTCATTTTGCGGTTTTAGTCGATACTTTAATAATACGACTGCTACCGCAAAAAAGTTTCACAGGTTTACCTGCATTCTTATGCGGCGGGATTTTGGATAGAGGTTGTTGCACCTTGTCCCCAGGTTTTTGGCGGGGCCAAGCGGATGGCCTTCATAGCAAATTGTTATAAGGCCGAGCGGAGCCTCCGGCAGCTTGAGCGCATCCCCGTGGAGGTACTGAAGGGCCGTCTTGCGGTCTACGTTCACGTGGGGGGCGTCATGCCCGACGTGATCGGGCATCTCTGCCCTGAAGATCTTCAGCGGATCCCCCCTCCGCACCCCGTCATTCTCCCCGTGCTTCCTCAGCGCGGCCACATACTGGCCTTCTCCGGGCACAAAGCCGGGAAGAAGGACCTGCCCATAGCGGGTTAGAATTGCAGGAGGGAAGTCTTCCGGAGGAATAATATCGGCCCCTAATTCTGTGGCTATCCACTCCACTGTGTCGTCGTTTTCAAAGTGGTTGAAGGTGCAGGTGGAGTAGATGAGGATGCCGCCGGGGACAAGGGTGGGCCAGATGTCTGAAAGGATGCGGCGGCTACGGGCTGCGCAGAACTCAACGGTCTCAAGGGACCAGTCCTCCACGGCCTTGGCGTCTTTGCGGAACATGCCCTCGCCGGAGCAGGGGACATCGGCCACTATCATATCAAAGAGCGGCGCGCTTTCAAAGGCCGATGGATCACGTGAAACAACGCCTGTACGGCTGTCTCCCCAGGTTTCCATGTTGGATTTGAGGGTGTTGTAGCGGGCCCTGACAACCTCGTTGGAAAGGAGAGTGAAGTTGCTGCCGAAGCGTTCACGGAGGGATGCGGCAAGGTCTGTGGACTTGCCGCCGGGAGCGGCACAGAGGTCAAGGACGCTCATGCCGGGACGGTCCATGAAGCGTCTTGCAACGTGGCCGGGGAACATGGCGCTTGTGTCCTGCACATAATAGCATCCGGCGTGGAAAAGAGGGTCCAGGGTGAATGACGGGCGCTCCTTTAGGATGTACCCGTAGGGGCTCCAGGGCACGTTTTCAGCGTCCGGGAACGGGCATTCCGTTAGTTTGGCGGGGTTGAGGCGTATAGACACGGAAGGCTCCCCGGAGAGAGCCTTAAGCGTAATCTCCGCCTTGTCTTCGCCTACTGAATGGGCCAGTAATTTCCTGAATTCCTCTGTCATATAATCGTCATTCCCGACCTGATCGGGAATCTCTCTTATTTCATCCACTGTTTTGGATCGAACCCTTCCGGCATTTTGCCGTTTGAGGCATCCACAAGGCCGTCCACAACCTTGTCAAGGGCTTCCTTCACCTTGCCGGAGAGCATCATCTTCATCATGAGGTTAAGATCGGCCTCAACCTTTATGTGGAAATCCGTCTTGTAGGGGTCCTCTGCGGCCGCGTCAAAGTGAAGGACTATGTGGAATGCGAATGGTGCGCCGTAGTCCACAAGCTCTATGCGTGAGTAGGGGACTCTCTCATGGACCTTCACGCCAATGTTGAAACCCTGGACCGTTGCCTGGAGGGTGTCAAAGGTGGCTTCAATCATATCTTTCTTGTCTTCGGGGAGCATGGCCTTGAAGTTCTGCAGGTCCGTGAAAGACATATACAGTTCATGGGGCTGGCGTGAAACTATGCCGTGTTTACTTTCTATTGTTGTCATAAGTTTGTATCTTTGTAACTCCGCAAAGATAGCAAAATATGCATAAAATCTACTTTGGAAAGCGCACAATTATAATCTGCTCCCCTCAGGAGGAGGCTCTGGCGGATCCTAATTCCGTGGAGTTTCACGTGGGGGAGAAGCTGGATATCCACCATCTTGTCAGGATGTTCGAGGTCCAGGACACGCTTTCCCGCATATACATTCCGGCCGATGACGAGGAAAAGACCTATCGCCGCCTCTGCGCAGAGTTCAAGGAAGTGAATGCAGCCGGAGGGCTTGTGAGTAACCGCCGCGGAGACTTTCTCCTTATATCCCGTAACGGCCTCTGGGACCTCCCAAAGGGGCATCAGGAGCCCGGTGAGGACATTGAGATTTGCGCCGTCCGTGAGGTCCAGGAAGAGACCGGAGTGGATCAGCTTGAACTGCGGCGCCTTATCTGCATCACGGACCATGTGTATCTCCGTGACGGCCTGTGGCACCTGAAGCACACCTGGTGGTACGACATGCTGTACACGGATCCCACAAACCTCACCCCCCAGCGTGAAGAGGACATTACCAAAGCTGCCTGGGTGGCAAAATCCTCCCTCCCTCCGTTCCTCAAGAACACCTACCCCTCAATCGTTGAGGTCTTCCGCGAGGCCCGCATCTGACCGTTCTCCTATGGCGCTGATCCCCGCACTCCCATAATACTTCTCCCCTGGCGGTGGAGGTCAACGCGCTGATTACCAGTTACTTACACGGGTTTCTACCAGAAAAAGTTCTAGTATAAACCCTTGTAACGCACTGTGTTTCAATCACTTAACCTCCACCGTTGCCGTTGGTTTATTTCACTGTCCCGAAGGGGGCAATGAATCACACGTTTTTGGCGTTTTTTGCGCGTTTCATTGACCAAATGGGCAATGATTCACACGAAAACGGCCATTTTTGCGCGTTTCGTTGCCCGGCCAGGTTATGCCCTGGCACGTTATTGACCGAAATTTAGTATCTTTGCAATTAATATGAAAGACATTTTAAGAAGATACAGCATATCCACGCTGGGCCTCGTTCTGGTGGCCCTGGGAGTGGGTATTTCCATAAAGAGCAACCTGGGGATCGCCCCTCCTTCCTGCCCTCCCACCATCCTTTCTCTTAAGTGGGGCGCCATTTCCATTGGCACATTTACCTGGATGATGCACATTGTGTTCATTCTCACCCAGTGGGCCCTGCTGGGGAAGAAGTTTCAACTCCGTTTCCTGATGCAGATCCCGGCGGCCTTTGTGTTTGGTTATATGTGTGACGCCTCCATCTGGCTTTTCAATGCCATCAACGCCCCAGCCACTAATTATGTGGTTCAGATACTCCTGAGCCTTGGAGCGGTAGTGATCACTGCTATCGGCATCAAACTGGAGGTGGTTGGAGACGGCTGGATCCTTGCCGGAGACAAACTTGTGGCAGTACTGTCGGAGGTTACAAAGAGTCCTTTCAGCAGGGTGAAGGTAATCTTTGACATTGTGATGGTTGCCTTTACTGCCGCGTTCTCCTTCATAGTGTTCGGGCTTCTGGACGGTAACGGCCATACCGTGGTCATCCGTGAGGGCACCCTCATCCTGGCCATTCTCACCGGCATCTGCATGAGGTTTACGGATCCTCTGATAGACCGCATTTTCTCCAGGAAATGAGCCGCACACGGCAACTTTTGAATGACTGGATGCTGCCTGGCGCCATCGTGCTGGGCATAAGCCTGTATCTTTTATACTACTTCACTCCGGGGCTTCACGCCCATGAGCGCATCCTGCACCTTCTTGTCTCAGAAGGCCAGCGCGTTGTCATCGCCACCCTCCTGTTCTTCCAGTTTGTGAAGATCTCACCCCACGACCTCCGTTTCACCCGCTGGCACTTCCTTGCGTTGGCGTTCCAGGTGGGGCTGTTCCTGGGGTTATCGGCCATAATTTCTTTTATGCCCGTTGGAGACATTCGCATGCTCCTTGAGTGCGCCATGCTGTGCCTTATTTGCCCCACGGCATCGGCCGCAGGGGTCATTACGGAAAAACTGGGCGGGAACCTTGCCGGCACCGTCACTTACCTTGTGCTGATAAACCTTGCCGGCACCTTCCTCATTCCGCTGGTGATCCCTATGGTCAATCCATCGGCCACAATGGGCTTCTGGGCATACGTGGGGCATATTGCGCTGAAGGTTTTCCCCGTGCTGGTGCTGCCGGGACTGCTGGCTTGGACCATCCGCTACACCACCCATCGGCTTCAGCGCGGCCTGATGAGATGGAGCTCCAATTCATTCTACGTATGGGGCGTGGGGCTCACCCTGGCCATGATCCTTGCCACCCGCGCGCTCATGGAAAGCGGCCTTGGAGTAGCCGCCATCGCCGGAATAGTGCTGGTATCCGTGTTCTGCTGCTTCCTGCAGTTCTTTACCGGACGCCGTCTTGGGGCCGATATAATCACCCCCGGCCAGGCCCTTGGCCAAAAGAACACCGGCTTCCTCATCTGGCTGGGGTACAACTACATGACTCCCGTCACATCCGTTGCCGGCGGCCTCTACGCCATCTGGCAGAACCTCTTCAACAGCTGGGAACTCTACCGTAAGCAGCACCAGGGCCGATAATTCCGTGGTCCAGCTCTCACCGGGCCCCACCGGGCCTCCACCGGGCCTCACCGGGCCCCACAGGGCAACGAAACGCGCAAAAATGGCCGTTTTCGTGTAAATCATTGACCATTTGGGCAACGAAACGCACAAAAAACGCCAAAAACGTGTGATTCATTGCCCCAGCCCGTAATGCCGATGCGGTGGTAATGAGTGAGATCAATGCCGCGAGGAACGAATGAGGCCAACACGGAGGAGAAAGAGTAATGCGGATGTGGTGGAGGTTAAGTGATTGAAGCACAGTGTGTTATGAGAGTTTCTACCAGAACTTTTTCTGGTAGAAACCCGTGTAAGTGGCTGGAAGTCAGCGCATTGGCTTCCACCGCCAGGGGAGAAGCGTGAGGGGGCGGGGGAGAAGGGGTTGGGAAAGTTGTGAAAATACGTTATATTTGTAAGCTATGTCTAAGATAGGGAACATACTGCTGCCAATAGCTGTGGCCGGTCTGGTTGCAGCCCAGACGGTGGGCGTGGAGGTAAACCGCGCCGCCCGTCTGCACAGGTGGTTCCCTGTTGCCGTGAAGGATACGGTTAAGGCCGATACATCGGCCCCCAAAAAGGCCGTAGCCATAGCGGACAGCGTAACTTCCGTGGCAGACTCCCTGCAGAAAGACAGCCTTGCTGCCGCCGCAGACAGCGCCGCCGCGGCCCTAAGGCACAGGCGTGACTCTATCCAGGCGCTTATTGACAGCCTTAAAGCCAAGGCCGATACAGCCAGGATGGATTCCCTCTACAATGTACTCCTGCAACTTGACTCAGAATCCAGAAGCCCCCTTGACAGCCTGGCAGACGAGGAGGACTTCGACCTCTTTGCCATCCCGCAGGATGACACAATGCCAAAGGTCTACGCCCGTGACACCATGAGGGTGCCAGACAGCCTGAAACTCACGGACCCCTTCCTCTATGAGTGGTACGTGGCCGTCAAGGACTCCTTTACCCACAGGCTGGTGGTGGATTCCCTCAAGGCCGAAGGAGACTCCCTCCTCTGGCCCCGCATAGATTCCCTGTATCTGGACGATTCAACACGCACGGCCAAGGAGAAGTTCGAAAGGTGGTACGCCGGCCTCACCAAGGCGGAGCGGAAGCGCTATGACTATGAGCAGAAGCTTCCCATCCTCCTCCACCGTCAGGACTCCATCCTCAAGCATAAGGACAGCATCAAGCGCGTGAAGGACAGCATACGCCAGAGCACTCCCAGGATACTTGAAACGGCGTTTTTCCCGGACAGCCTGTACTACAAGCGGCTCATTTCCTGGAAGCGTGACCGCATGTACAACAGCATAGAGTACAAGGAATGGGACACCACTGCCAACTACCGCTTCTACGACTACCCCCACATGAGGGAAGACGTAGGCGCCACCTGGCTGGGCTTCACCGGAACGCCAGTCCAAACCTACAACTTCTTTAGAAGGGGCAGGGAACTCACTCCCAGTTACTATGAGCCCATGGAAACCTGGACTTACACGGCCGATAACATCCCCTTCTTCAACACCAAGACCCCTTACACGGAGTGGGAATACTACGGATCGCTGTTCTCCAACGGCACCCAGGCCAATGATGCCTTCCGCATTTTCACCACCCAGAATATCCTACCGCAGCTGAACCTCTCCCTGGAGATGAAGCGCTACGGCGGTGCCGGTAACCTCAAGAACGAGGAAACTGACAACCGCACGTATTTTGTCACCGCCAACTGGCTTGGTAAGAAGTGGCTGGCCCACGCCGGGTTCATCTCCAACAGCATCACCCATCAGGAAAGCGGCGGTGTAATAGACAATTTCTGGATCAGGGATACTACCGTCCAGGTGAGGGAGGTGGACGTGAACCTGCCGTCGGCCACAAACCGATACAAGAAAACTACGGTGTTCTTTGACCAGAACTACCGTATCCCGTTTGAGTTCATAGAGAAGCTGAAGCACCGCAAGGACACCTCCTGGGTGCCTTCCGATACCCTCAATACCAACACCACAACCGCATTTATCGGCACGGGTACAGAATGGACCACCTACAGCAAGAAGTACGTGGACAACACATCTCAGTCCCTGGCGGAATTCTTCGACGAAACCTTCTTCATCAACCCCACCAAGAGCTCGGACTCCCTCCGCACCATGCGCCTTGACAACCGCATCATCTTCCGTCTCCAGCCCTGGAAGGAAGATGCCATAGTGTCAAAGATAGAGGGTGGTATTGGAGACAGGCTCCAGACTTTCTACCTGAGGCAGCCGGGGTACTCCCTGATAAAGCCGGCCAATACCGTCTGGAACACCATGTACGTGTATGCCGGGGCAGAGGGCCGATTAAGCAAATACCTTGAATGGGACGCCACCGGGCGTTATCATTTCACGGGAATAGAGGCCAATGACTTCAGCCTGGGAGGCCGGATCAAGTTCAATATCTTCCCCTTCAGGCGTTATCCCACAAGTCCCATGAGCCTGGTAGCATCCGTGGAAACCTCCCTTAAGGCCCCGGACTTCTATCAGCAGCACTTCTACTCCAACCACTACATGTGGGAAAACAGTTTCCAGAAGGTTTCCACAACAAAGCTTCATGCAACTTTCAGCGTTCCGCGCTGGGACCTCAAGGCCGAGGCCGGTTACGCCCTCCTTGCCAACAACATCTACTATGACACTAAGGGCATAGTGCAGCAGAACACCGTTCCCATGAGCGTCCTTACCGCGGCCCTCACCAAGAACTTCGCCTTCGGCCCCGTCCATCTTGACAACCAGGCCCTTCTGCAGCTGTCCTCCAACCAGGATGTCCTGCCGCTTCCCACCCTGGCCCTGAACCTGCGCTGGTACATCCAGCTCAACATTGTGGATCCAAAGGTCATGAAGCTCCAGGCCGGCATTAACCTCAGGTACAACACCCTGTGGTACGCCCCATCCTATAATCCTGTAGCGGGCGTGTTCACTAACCAGAAGGAAGAGCTTTACGGCAATGCGCCGTCGTTCGACCCCTTCATCAACCTCCAGTGGAAGAAGGCCTGCATATTCCTGAAGTTTGAGAATATGGGCAAGGGCTGGCCTCTGGATAAGCACGAATACTTCAGCGCCCACCACTATATCCAGCCTCCGGCTGTGTTCAAATTTGGCATCTCATGGCCGTTCTATCCGCCTCTGGGGAAGGTCAAGACCCTCAGCGAAAGGGCAGGTGCCGGCATGGGCGGCGGAGGTGGCGGTGGCCTTGGAGGTGGCCTCGGCGGTGGTCTTGGCGGACTTCTCAAGGGTGGCCGATAAACTATGAAAACGCGTACCCTTGCATATACGGCGGCTTTCACGCTACTGCTCCTTCTCATCCCGCATAAGAGCAGGGTGCCATCGGCCGAAACCCCTGAGGAAATAATGGCCCATGAGCGCTCCACGGAATCTCTCTGCGCATATGATAAGGTGATAAAGGCTACGGCCGATTCCCTGGGGATGGACTGGCACCTTATTGCCGCCGTGGTGTATCACGAGTCCCGTTTCCACAATGAGGCTCAGTCGGCCCGCGGCGCCGTAGGGCTCATGCAGATCCTCAGCTCCCGCTATTCGCAGGAATATCTCCTTGAGCCCGCCAACAACCTGAGGGTGGGTTCCAGATACCTGAAGCGCCTTGAGACAATGTATTCTTCCGTGGCGGCAAACCCCACAGAGGCCCTTAAATTCGCCCTCGCGGCATATAACTTCGGGGAAGGGAAGGTGTGGCGCCTCATTAAGCAGGCGCAGGATGCCGGGGAGGATGCCAGCCGCTGGGACGTGGTTGCCGCTACGCAGCTTCCAAAGGGCCACCACACGGTTGCCTACGTTGAGAAGGTGCTGGACACCTATTCCTATTATTACAGTAAGTATTAGTCGGCCTTGACGGTCTCGGCCGGGTCTATCTTTGAGATGGAAAGCGCCGGGAGCCACATGAGGAGAACTATGCCCAGGAAGGCGGCAATATCGGCCCCCAGTATGCCCCAGAGGGGGAGATTCACCGGAACCCAGGACACAAAGTAGTTGGCCGGATCCAGCTTTATAAGGTGGGTTGTACCCTGGATGAGGCAGAAAAGGAACGCCAGGGCGTTACCCACAAGCATGCCCTTGAGCACGGCTTCGGCGCCGATACGTACGAATAATCGGCCTATTGCCCTGTCCTGCATCCCCAGCGCCTTGAGGGTGCCGATGAGCGGAATATTCCTTAGAAGCATCACCAGAAGGCCGCTTATCATGTTGAAGCCCGCCACCAGCGTCATGAGGATAAGGACGATGAGGACATTCACGTCTAAAAGCCCCAGCCAGTCAAATATCTGCGGATAACTGCGGGCCGATGAAATGACATAGAGCCCATTCTCATCCTCATCGGGGCTTGTTGAGAGGATGAAGCCGATACGGGCCTCGATGTCCTTGAGAACCTTTGGTGAGGCGTTTTTGACTTTGACTTCCAGCTGTGAGACGCTGGTGGAGTCCCAGCCGTTCAGCCGCTGCATATCCTCAAGGCCTGCGTAGACCAGGAGGTTGTCATCGGTCTCAATGATGTCCCGGTGTTCTGCCGTGATGTGGAATTTACGCGCGCGGACCTTTTCCCCCACAAAGTAGGTTGTGAGGTCCTCTCCGGGCTGGAGGCCCGTTATTACAGAAAGGCGGTGGGGGATGGAGACCGCAAGAGGAGATTTCTCCGCTTCGCCTTCGGCTTCGGTCGAAATGACAGAATGGGTCCCTTTCACGATGACCCCGTGCACAATTTCCCCGTTTTTCACAATTCCGGCGCGGCTCACAACCGGAACAATCCCCGTTACCCCCGGAATGGCAAGGATTATATCCTCAGATGGAAGGTGACGGGGCATTGGAACGGGATCCTGGCCGCCGGAGACATAAGGTGTGATCCTGATGTCTCCGGTCATTGCGGCCACTCCGTCCCTGATACTGTGGCGGAAGCCGGAACTTACCGCCACGGCAACTATTATAACAAAGAAACTCACGGCCGTAGCTACGGCCGCGATGTTTCCTTTGAACTTGATCTTACGTGATATGAAAGAGTCTGCTACCAAATGTGTACGCGCTCTTCCTCAGGACGGAACATGGGATCTCCCTCTTCAATGTCAAATGCCTCGAAGAAGGTCTCGAAGTTACGTACGCTCACGTTCACGCGGTTCTGGGCCAGAGAGTGAGGGTCCATGTTGGTAAGGCGTGCCTTCTCCTGGTCTGTGATGTTCTGGGCCCAGATGGCGCCGTAGCTCAGGTAGAAGCGCTGTGCGCGTGTGAAGCCGTCAATCATGGGATCCGGGCCCTTTACGGCATTCTCCATTGCGGTGAATGCGATTGAAAGGCCGCCGTGGTCTCCGATGTTCTCACCAAGGGTGTACCTGCCATTTGCATGTACGCCGGGGAGGATCTCAACCTCGTCGAACTGGGCAACCAGCTTGTCTCCAAGGGCATCGAACTTGGCCTTGTCCTCAGCGGTCCACCAGTTCACCATGTTGCCCTGTGCGTCAAACATGGAACCCTGGTCGTCAAATCCGTGAGACATTTCATGGCCGATAACCACGCCGATTCCGCCGTAGTTCACGGGATCATCGGCCTCAGGATCGAAGAAAGGCTTCTGCAGGATGGCTGCAGGGAAGCAGATCTCGTTGGTGGTGGGGTTGTAGTAGGCGTTCACCGTCTGGGGAGTCATGCCCCATTCGGTCCTGTCAGTGGGCTTTCCAAGCTTGTCAAGGTTGTCCTTCACATACCAGGCGCTGGCATTGCGGAGGTTTTCATAGTAGCTGTTCTCAGGATTGATATCCATTGAGCTGTAGTCCTTCCACTTGTCCGGGTAGCCAATCTTCACGGTGAAAGCGGCAAGTTTCTCTCGGGCGCGGACCTTTGTGGAATCACTCATCCACTCAAGTTCATCGATGTGCTGTCCAAGGGCGGTGCGGAGGTTCTCTACGAGTTTCACCATCTTCTTCTTGGAGCTTTCAGGGAAGTAGCGGGCTACGTACATCTCGCCTACGGCCTCTCCAAGGATACCATTAGGAACGCTCATGGCACGCTTCCAGCGGGGAGTCTCCTCCTGGGCGCCTGCCATCTGGTGGGAGAAGAACTCCCACTGGGCGGTGTAGAATTCATCTGACAGGGCACCTGCCTGGCCGCTTACAAACTGGCAAAGGAGGTATGCCTTGAGAGTCTCCAGAGGGCATTCTTCCATGAGTTTTGAAAGGCCGTCAAAGAATGAGGGCTGTGCCACAATCACTTTATCCTGGGCGGGAACGCCGGCAGCCTCAGTAATCATGTCAAAACGGATGGCGGGCCATTTGGAAACAATCTCTGCAGTTGACATTGGATTGTAGATGGCCGCCATGTTACGGTTCTGCTCCCTTGTCCAGGAAACAGTGGCAATTGCATCTTCAACTGCAAGGTCCTGGGATGCAAGCTCTGCTGCATTCTCTATCCCTGAGAGGGTGAGGACCTTCTCAAGATATGCCTTGTAGCCTGCCTTGAGCTCCGCGTTTTCGGGCTTCAGGTAGTAGTCACGGTCTCCCATTCCAAGGCCTCCCTGGGAAAGGTAGAGGATCTGCATGTCGGAGTTTGTTAGATCGGCCTCCACGCCAAATCCCATGAATCCGCCTTCTCCGTAGAGGTTCATCTTTCCAAGAAGGGTGGCAAGGGCGTCCTTTGAATCTACAGCATTGATTTCTGCTATATAAGGCTGGATGGGCTCTGCGCCAAGGTTATTGCGGGTAGTGGAGTCAAGGGCCATCTTGTAGAGGTCGCTGATCTTCTGTTCCACGGTGCCGGGCTTTGCCTTGAGGGTGGTCATCTCCTGGAACAGGGCGTTGAGGTTCTCCTGAGCCTGCTCGCGGAGTGCGTCAAAGCTGCCGTAGCGGGAGAATTCGGCCCTCAGGGGGTTCTTCACCTGCCATCCGCCGGTTGCATACTGATAGAAATCCACCTTGGGTGAAGTGGTGGTGTCAAGGTCTGTCAAATCCAGTGCGGGCGCTCCGGATTTGGGAGCGCACGCCGCCATTGCAAGGAATGACATCATAAGGATAAACGCTTTTTTCATTATAATGGTTTTATTATGAGTCACAAAGATAGTAAAAAAATGCCATCTTGCATTATCAAGCCCTATTTCAGTTAGTAGGACTTTGAGACCAGAAACCATCCATAATGGCGTGATTCTTCTCACATATGGGCCGATAATACTCCTTGAAGGCATCCCATCTATAGTAAGGGGCAAGGCTTTGGTCGGGAAGGGGGAGAATCTGGTCCTTCTCATTGTACATCACCCTCACAAGGATGTCTCCTTTCCGGCCTTTGTAGAACACCATCTGGACATTGGCGGCCATGGGGACATTCCAGTTCTGGAAATGGTACTTCCAAAGAGTCATATCGGCCCCAAGGGGCTCCCAGCCCTTTATTCCAAGGATGCCCATAAGCGGAGCCACCACGGTGTCGTGACCAAAACGGAGGCGAACCTGCACATTCCCTGAAGAGATGTCTTCATCGGCCAGGTCCATGATATCCTGAAGCAGGCTCCATGCCCGGGCCGATATAATTCCCTGGGAGTAGGGCGAGTCCAGAAACATCAGGGCGGCCCACAGGTTCTCTCTCTGCCACAGTTTATAACGCTCTTCTTCCGTAAAAAGGTCGTCCATCCATTCGTCGGTTTCCAGGCACTGGAGGTTGTAGGCCACTTCTCCAACGGCGGCCATGAGGTCCTCCGGTTTTCCACAGGCTTCCACGGGGCCCATCTCCTTGAAATAGCGGAGGAAGAAGGCCTGCGGATCCAGATTGATATGGGCATAGGCGCCGTAGAGCCCGGCCCCAAGGGCCGGAGAGGCATATATCCTCTTGAACTCATCTATGGCATACTCCTCGCGGGACGATGCCGAAAGACCTGTTACCGGCATATCAGAGTGGTCTGCGGCATACGAAAGCTGCATTCCGGGCCTTAGTTCCCTAAGCTCATCGCAGAAACTCATCATTGAGATAATTGCGCGTGGGATTATTGTGGAACGGGCGTCAACCCTCACTTTCTTTCTAAATACCGAAGGATAAGCCTTTACCATACGGGCGGCAAGTTCCCTGTGCTGCTCCTGTCCAATTACAGTAAGGTCTCCGCTATGCCCTTCCATCATGGGATAGAGCGGGACAAAACGCTGGTACAGATCTTCTCCGGCGGGGGTAAGGGCGCCGCCGCTATGACCGCTTTCCAGAAGGTTCCACACGGTGTCGTATTTCTTGGACGATGTGGAATACCTGGCTCCGTGCCTTCCATAATGGCTGATATAGACCGGCTTATAGCCTTTGGGGGCAGGAGCAACACTGTATGGCTGGAAGGCTGGAACATAATGGTTGCCTCCGGCCAGGGCGGGATTGTCACGTAGTATCTCTTTAATCTGTTGTGAAGTAAGGGTGTCAGACTGACTCCATGCCGCAGGACAGACAAAAGAAATGAGCAGGATAAAGGTTATCAGGCGTTTCATGAATAGCAGCATTACCTTGGATTAACAACCTCTATTTCATTGATGGGAAATTCCGGGAGGAGTGCCCTGTGAGTGGGCCAGGAAGCGCCTTTTGACAGAGAAACTGTATTTGTAAGGCGTACGTCCTCAACAGATGCAGCAGCCTTCACGGTGTATTCTCCGGGGGCTGTTTCCCAGGCAGCGGTTTCCTCATTGTAGGAAGCCAGGGTGTAGGAATCTATATTGAATTCCAGGCTCTGGAGTTCACCAGGCTTCAGCTCTCTTGTCTTCCCAAATGCGCGAAGCTCTGCTTCCGGCTTTACAAGGCCGCCTGAAGGTGCTTTTACATAGATCTGGACGGCTTCCTTACCGGGCCTGTTGCCGGTATTCTTCACGTTCATACTAACGCGTAAACCACCCTTCCTGGGGGTCACCTTAAGGTCACTGTATTCAAATGTTGTGTAGCCAAGGCCGTATCCAAACGGATAGGAAACCTTCTTGCAGACTGTATTGAAATAGCGGTATCCCACCCAGATTCCTTCCTCGTAGTTGATGTAGCCTACGTTCTTCACTCCGGGGCCCATGTCGGCAATGTTGCCGAAATCAAGGTATCTGGGCTTTTCGGGGATGATGTCATAAGGGAAGTTGGCCGATGAAGGGATGTCCAGATAATCGACCGGGAAGGTCATGGGCAGTTTGCCGGAGGGATAGTTCTTTCCGATAACTACGTCGGCTACGCTTCGGCCCACCTCCTGTCCGGGAGTCCAGCAGAGGAGGATGGCGTCGGGGATGTCCTTCCAGGAAGAGGTCTCTATTACTCCGCCGATATTCATAACCACCACAACCTTCTTTCCAGCGGCGTGGAAGGCTTCCGTTACGGAAAGCATAAGTTCCCGTTCATCCTCTGTGAGGCTCCAGTCGCCCGGAGTCATCCGGCGGTCGTTGCCCTCACCGGCGTTGCGCCCGATGGTTATGATTGCGGCGTCGTTCCTGAGGACGCATCCTTCTATTACGTCATCGTCAAGGACGGGGTCCGGGATAACATGCTTCCCAAGGATCAGTTCGCTGTCGGCCTCACGGGACTTCTCCCTTTCCTTTATGACGTAATCCCTGTACCAGGCGGCCAGGGTTTCATCGGCCTTGATGCCGTTTTCCTCAAAGCCTTCCCAGAGCTGTGAGAGGTGCTTCATATTCACATTGGCCGATCCCGTGCCGCCGGCAACCATATCGTATGATGTGCAGCCAAAGAGGGCTACGTTTCCAAGGCCCTCAAGGGGAAGGGTCCCGTTTTCATTCTTAAGCAGCACGAATCCTTCGGCGGCGTCCTTCCTGACTGCGGCGGAGTGCCCCTCAAGGTCAGGGCTGTTGGAGTACTTATACCCCTTGTAGGAAGGAGTCTTGACTATGTATTCCAATACGCGCCTGACGTTCCTGTCCACATCCTCAATGGGGAGGGAGCCGTCTTTTACTGCGGCAATTATCCTGTCGGCCTCAAAGTAGAGTCCGGCTTCCATGAGGTCGTTGCCCGCCTTCACGGCTTCTACGGTGCCGGGCTTGTAGCCCCAGTCCGTCATCACAATGCCGCCAAAGCCCCATTCGTCGCGGAGGATGTCCTCCAGAAGGTCGTGGCTCTGCTGGGTAAAGACGCCGTTGATCTTGTTGTAGGAGCTCATAAGAGTCCAGGGATCCGATTCCCTGACCATTATCTCAAACCCCTTCAGGCTCATTTCGCGGAGCGTCCTGGGGTTCATGCGGCTGTCGGAATTGAGGCGGTTCAGCTCTACGTCATTTGCTGCAAAATGCTTGGCACTTACTCCCACGCCCTGGCTCTGGACACCGCGTACCCACGCTGCAGCCATCTTGCCGGTAAGGAAGGGGTCTTCGCTGTAATACTCAAAGTTACGGCCGCAAAGGGGATTGCGCTGAAGGTCCATTCCGGGACCAAGGACCACGTCCAGGCCGTATTCCCTCACTTCCTCTCCCACAAGGCGCCCGAAACCGGTTGCAAGATCCTGGTTCCAGGACGAAGCCATTGCGGTACTGGAAGGGAAGCAAGTGGCGTAGTAAGTGTTGTCGCTGCCGGGCCTGGTGGCGTCAATCCTGACGCCGGCTGTGCCATCGGCCATACCGGTGCCGGGGATTCCGAACCGCTCCATGGGACGCGTGGAGAAAGGTGCACCAGGCACCCTCACGGGGCCGCTTTCATAATTGAAGGTGTCTTCCGTGACAAATGTGGAAGTGCCGGGAACCCTGGTTCCCCAGGCGTCTCCAACCAGGAGGCCGGCCTTCTCTTCAAGGGTCATGGAGGCAAGGATTCCGTCAATATCGGTGGCCTTTTTTCCGGTGCATCCGGCAAGGAATATCAGAAAAACGATGGATGTGGTTTTAAGGTTCATAGCGTGATGGTTTTAGAGACTGGACTCCCATCCGGGATTCTGCTTTATGTTTGGATTCACGTCAAGTTCCGACTGCGGATAGGGAAGGGTTTTCTCATACGCATCAAAACCGGCACGGCTTTCTGTGGCCGGTACGGTATAAACCCAACTGGGCTCCGTAAATGAAGACCTGTCGGCGTCAGTGTACTTGGGATTGTCGGCGGAAGGAGGCAGCGGGGTGAAGTAATAATTGTTCTTTCCCTTATCTTTAAGAACTGCAACCATATCTAAGTCACCGTTGCGGTCCCAGCGCTTGAGGTCCTGGAAGCGATGTCCTTCAAAGCACAGTTCCAGAAGGTTTTCCTTGATGATGGTGGGCATATCAAGGGCGCCGGCGTGGGGGGCCTTGGCTCTGTCGCGGATCTCATTGAAATACCCAAGGGCTTTGGGGCTTCCGGTCTTGAAACCGGCTTCGGCTGCAAGAAGCAGCACTTCTGCGTAACGGATGTCGGGGAAGTTTGCCGAATAGCCGCCGCCACCGGAGAAAAGGATGTTCTTTGAACGGGAAATGTTCTTGATCTTCCACCAGCCGCAATGCTCAAAGAGGTTGCAGGCGGTTCCGGCCCAGGCGCCTACGTCGGAGTGCATCTTGTCGTTGGAGATGATGGTGTTGTTGAGCCTGTAGCCCTCCTTTCCTTCCACCTCCACAAAAGCATCGGCCAGTTTCTGGGTGGGATTGAAGAAACCCCAGCCAACCGGCATCTCGCAGAAGGGGTGGTCGTCCCCGAAATAGGCGTCCCACTTAGCCTGATCGTAAATCATAAACCCTTCGTTCACGTTCTTACCAAAAATCCAGTCGTTGTTGCAGCCGAAGGCGTTGATGTCAAACATAAAGCCATTCTGCGCGTCAAGAATGGAATTGTTTGAAAGAAGGTACTCGCTGGAATAATTGCTGTCAATTGAGAATAGGTCTTCATACTCTTCACCGGTGGCAAGAGCGTACAGATGTGAGCCGATTACAGACTCCAGCTGCAGCAGCGCAAGGTCGTATTTGCCTTCCCACATGTAAACCTTGCCAAGAAGGGCCTCGGCGGTTTGTTTTGTGGGCCTGACACCGGCCTGGGGGTCTGTGGCCGATGACTTCTCAGTGAGATTGCCACTGGATATTATGTCCTTTAGTTCGTCCTCCAGGAATTTCCAGGTTTCTTCTCCGGGAGTGTTTGACACTTTGCCATCGTCAGAACCGAGTACACTTTTTACAAGCGGGGGGTTGTCCCACATGGTGACAAGTTCATAGTAAGCCCAGGCGCGGAAGAACCTGGCTTCGGCAACCGCCTGTTTCTTGATCTTGGAGTCGGCGGAATTCTGGAAACTGTCCAGCAGGAGATTCGCGCGGTTTACAATTATATAATACCCCTCATACATAAACTTTATCTTCTCGTTGGAAGAGTCGTAATATGCGCGGGAAAGGGCAGCGCCGGAAGCGCCGTCGGCGGGGCCGTTTCCACCCTGCCAGGTGTCATCGGCCATAAGGAGCTTGCAGTGGAAGTTGGAGAAGGCGAATTTGTAGGCCCACTCGTTGTATACGGCCGCAAGCGCCTGCTGAGCGTCTTCATCGGTCTTGTAGAAGGTGTCCATATTAAGCACTCCCTGCTGGGGTATGTCCAGAAGGCTCTGGCAGGATGACAGGGCGCCGATGACAAAAAGGAGATATAATGTCTTTTTCATTTTCAGGGAGGTTTAGAAGGTTATATTAAGACCAAACATAAACTTGCGGGTGTTGGGGTAGGTGCCAAAGTCTACGCCCATACCGCTGGTGGCAGAGGCCGATACTTCCGGATCCAGGCCGATATACTTGGTGAAGACGAAGAAGTCGTCCAGAGAGGCGAACACGCGGATGCGTTGAACCTTGAATTTGCCGGTGAAATCTCCGGGGAGGGTATAGCCAAGCTGGATTTGCTTGATCTTGAAGAAGGATGCGTCAAAGACGTTGGCGTCGGAGATGATGTAGTTGTTCATGATTGAACTGTTGATGGCAGGTGAAGCGTATTTTGCCTCCCTGTTATCAGGAGTCCAGCGGTTGTCGAAAATCTCCTTGAAATTATAATTGAAAGTGCCGGGGTTGAGGCCGTTGAACACCTTGTTGCCTACGCTTCCCGCGCCGAACACCATGAAGTCAAGGCCCTTCCATGCTGCCGACAGGGTTATGCCGAAGGTTAGGTCGGGAATGGCGGAGCCAAGGTAGGTGCGGTCTGCGGCAGTGATGGCGCCGTCTCCGTTGATGTCCTCAAATTCAGGATTACCGTTGAGGAAGAAGATGTCCTTTACCTTGTATCCGTAGAAATACCATACAGGATATCCTACCTCGAAAGCAGTAATATGCTCCATTGTGAGAATGCCGATATCACTGTATATCCTGTTGTCGGCAATGTTGGGATCCAGATATGTAACGCGGTTATTCAGAGTGGCAAGGTTGGCGTTGATGCCATAACTGAAATCCCCGATTGTGTCCTTCCATCCAAGGTCGAATTCAAAGCCGGTGTTGAGAACGTTTCCGGCGTTGATGGGGGCGGCATTATTGCCCACCTCAAGCGGGAGTTGGCTGCCGGTAACTATCAGGTCTTTGGTTTCCTTGCGGTACCAGTCGGTGGAAAAAGTAAGGCGGCCGTCAAGAAGCACCAGGTCAAGGCCAAGGTCAAGCTGCTCCGATGTTTCCCAGGTGAGTTTGGGGTTTTCCACCTGGCCGGGGGCGCCGGAAATCACGTATGTGGGCGTGGCGCCGTAGGGATAGCCCTGGGCTGTCTGGATAATGGCATTGGAATAGATGTAATTGCCAAGATTGCTGATGGAGCCGTTCTGTCCCCAGGAGGCGCGCAGTTTTCCGGATTGCATCCAGCCAAGTTTGGGGAAGAATTCCTCGTTGGTGAAGTTCCAGCCGGCGCTCACACCCGGAAAATAACCCCAGCGGTTGGCTGCCGGGAGGATGGAAGTGTCGGCGGCATCGGCCCTGAATATGCCCTGGATGTAGTATCGGCCCTTATAGTTGTATCCAAGGCGGGCATAGTAGGAGAGGTTACGGTTGAAGGTCCTTTTACCCTGTGCATTCTTTGCGGCATCGCCGGCGGCGAATGAAATGTCGGCAAAGAGGGGATCGTCCTTCATCACGTTGGATGCGCCGGAAAGCAGATAGGTAAGGTCGTTCTGGCTGAAGGACATTCCAGCCAGTGCGTCTACTGTGTGAGCATCGGCAAAGGTCCTGTGGTAAGAGGCATAATTCTCCCACTGATAGTACATCGTGGTGGAGTTGGTTCGGGAAACGGGATTATTCTCCAGGTTCATAGACATATTTGAAGCGACATACCTGTTCTGGTAGTAGTAAGTATGGGCATTGGAGAACCGGTATCCCACTTTTGATGTAAGCGTGAGGCCTTCCAGCGGAGTAAGTTCCACGAATGTAGTGCCGATGAGATTGAACCCGTAACTGGAAATATTATTCATACGTATGGAGACCTGGGGCTGAGGATATCCTCCGACTACGCTGAAATAATCTCCGTTGGCATCCCTGAACATAGGATATCCGGCCGCCAGGTAATTCTTCATGGCGTCAGGAAGATTGTCCGGGGAATAGGTGACGGGAATCATAGGGCTTCCCATAAGGGCGCCGTTGAGGGCGCTGGAGTAGATGTTGCTCTGGCCTCCGCCGTCCACAAAGGAGGAGACGTCGTATTTCTCAATTGTATTGTTTGTGCCGATACGGAGCCAGTCCTTAATCCTGTAAGTGGCGTTCACTGTACCGGAGAGGCGTTTGTAAGTGTCCCTGTCGCCAATTATGATACCGTTTTCGTCATAATAGTTAAGGGAAGCGAAGATGGCGCCGCGGTCGTTTCCACCCTGGAAACTGAGGGTGTGTTTCTGGAGATGTCCGGTTCCAAAAGTTCCCTTCATCCAGTCAGTGTTCCTTTGCCCGTCCCAGATTCCGTTGTCAATGAAATTTGTGCGGATATATGTGTCGTCGTAAATGGGGTTGCGCTCTTTCATCACCATTATCTCTTCCTGGGAGTTGATGAGTTTGGGAGTACGGCCAAGCGCCATAATGGAATACTGCATATCATAGGAGATGGTGCCCTTGCCTTTCTTTCCGCTCTTGGTGGTTACCAGAACAACGCCGTTACCTGCCTGGGCGCCATAAATGGCTGCCGATGCTGCGTCCTTCAAGATTTCTATGGACTCGATGGTGCTGGGGTCTACGGATTCAAGGCTGCTGAGCCTAAGGCCGTCCACAACGTACAGAGGGTCTGACGTTCCGTTTGAGGAGAAACCTCTCACGCGGATTACCGGTGTGGAACCTGGCTTAGCCGACGTGGTGACCAGCTGGACGCCGGAGGTTTTTCCCTGCAGGCCGCCTTCTACACTGGAAATGGCCCTGTTCTGGAGGTCTTCCGACTTTACGCTGGATATTGCGCCGGTTATGTCGCTCTTTTTCTGGACGCCGTATCCTACTACAACGGTTTCTTCCAGCATCAGGAGGTCTTCAGTCAGGACCACGTCAATTTGAGGGCGTGTTGCCGTGATTTCCTGGGTGGTATAGCCTATGGATTCGAAAACCAGTATACTGCCGGAAGGGACGGCGATGGAGTATCGGCCGTCCATATCCGTAGCCACGCCATTTGTGGTGCCTTTCTGCATTACGCCAACGCCGGCTACCGGACCCATATTGTCCGACACCGTGCCGCTGACGGTGATTTTTTCCTGCGCCATAGCGCCGGTGAATCCGGCGATGATGACTGCAAGGCTGATGATCAGTTTTTTGAGTTTCATAGAATGGGTTAGTTATTGTTATTCGTTAAAAGTTGTTGTCTTCAAGCCAGAAGAATTAGTTCTGTAAAGATAGGCATATAAAGTCCTCCATAATTACTTCAAAAAACAAATATTTTTATCAGAGTCTAAAAGTGCGCTTGGAATCTAAATTATATTGGCTACATTTGCTATGAGATAAAGTTGTTTTATGAGATATTTATCGGTGATGATACTGCCTGTCGTTCTTGGAACGGCTTTGGCGTGCAGAATGCAGGGGGATATGCCTCGGGCTAAGGATGTTGTAGTCTCTGAACATATTTCCAATCAGAATGTGCTGGCTTTCGAGGAAGACGCCTCCGGCCATATCTGGATAGGTACGGCACGCGGGCTCAACAAGTATGACTCCCGCGTTTTCCATCAATATTTCAATCTTGACGACAAAATCGGCCTTCCGGACAATCACGTAAATGACCTTTTACGCGATTCCGCGGGAAGGCTCTGGATTGCTACTTCCGGCGGCGCGTGTCTCATTACCCGTCAGGGAGAGTTCCAGCGGGTAGATTCCGATAACCCCGGGGCATACCTCAGGCAGGTTTTGGAACTTCCAGACGGCCGTATCCTTTTTGGAACCCCTAATTCCCTTGGATTATATAATGAGGAAACGGGAAAGATAGATCTTGTGCTTGGCGGCCTTACTATGTCTTCCTTCACGCTGGCCCAGGATGGATGCCTATGGTGCACGGAATTCGAAAGGATAAGCCGTATAAACACCGCTGGATTTGAAATAGAGAAATCCATTCCCAGCCCTTTCAAGGTCTATCACAGTTGTGTTATGCCGGATTCCACGCTGTGGATGTCCGGAATAGGCAATCTGGCTGTCCTTGACACCCTGTCTATGGAATTCAGACCTCTCCCCAGGGAGGTTAGTTCCAATTCCAGGATAATGAAGGCCGATGTAGACCTGTTTCTCCTGTGCCGTGACTCTACGCTCCTTATCAATACAACCAACGACGGAATCTTCCTGTATGACCAGCCTGGTGCCCGCCTTATCTATCAGGACAGTCCGGCCTTCCCCTACAAAGTGCCTGAGGGCAGGATTAATTCCCTGTTTGAAGATTCGGCCTCCAACCTTTGGATCGGGATTGAGGACGGTGGATTCAGCGTGAGCCGCCACCTTTCTCCGGGTGCATACGCAAAAGATGCCCTGGAAGACATCCTGAAGGGAAAATCTGTCACCTGCCTATGCCCGCAGGACGCCCATAGTTTCTGGGCAGGTACCGCGATGGGGGAGTTGTATTACTGCAATCTTGAGAACCTTGACATACGCCAAATCCCCACGTCCGGCTTGGTGGACGACCCTAAGGGGTATATGCAGATCAACTCTGTTCTCTCTGACTCCAGGGGCGATGTATGGCTCCTACTGTCCAGTAAATGGAGGGCGCTCCGCTGCCGTTTTGACGGGAAAGCGCTCAAGGTGCTCCAGTCATTAGAGATGATAGACCCGGTGAGCATTGCGGAAGATGTGAACGGGGATGTCTGGATTGGCACCCTTTCAGGGGAAGTTTACCGTTACAGGGACGGAGCCGTCTCGCTGGCATCATCTGCCGGAGCGGAATATAATTCCACTTATTGCTTATTGCCGCTTACGGGCGGCGGCGTGCTGCTTGGAAAACTCAACTATCCGCTCTCCGTACTTGGAAGGCCGGACGGGAAAGTCCCCGGCTATCTGCGTAAATCGGCCCTTGACAGTTGCCTCACCAGAGCCGGATTTTATCCTACAGCCCTTCTGGAAGATTCCCGCGGAGACCTTTGGATAGGTACCATCAAGAACGGCTTGATGCGTTTTGTCTCAAGCGAAAACAGGATGGAGAAGATAGGCGGGCTCTCCTGCTCGGACGTATCCGCCATGCGGGAAGACCTTAACGGAAACATCTGGATAAGTACCCTTTATGGCCTTTGCCGATACAACAGGGAAAGCGGGCAGGTGTCCTCTTTCTTTGAATCGGACGGCCTTGGCGGCAGCCAGTTCAATGCGGGATCTTCCTGTTCCCTGCCGGATGGTACTCTGGTTTTTGGTGGAACGCACGGGCTCAGTATCATCTCTTCCGGGGAAGAAGTGACGCAGTCTAATCCTCCACTGGTTTTCGAGGACCTCAAAGTATTCGGCTCCATAGTGTCGCCAGGAATCGGCCAACCCATCACGGAGGCCCTGGAGTACAAGCCGGAGATTACTCTCCCCGCCAGGATGAATGGCTTTGGTATCAGTTTTTCCGCCCTGGATTATTCCGGGAGGTCACACATCGCATACTCTTATATGCTGGATGGATATGACCGCTACTGGGTAGATGCCGGAAGGGGTAATGAGGCATATTATAGTAATGTGTCTCCGGGCCGATATACCTTCCGCCTTAAGGCTGTAGACAAGACAAGCGGGGAAGTCGTGGCTTCTGACAGCCTCAGGGTCCACATCCTTCCGTTCCCCTGGCTGAGCCCCTGGGCAATTCTTGCCTATATCCTTCTGGTATCGGCAATCATTGCCTTAGCAATCAGGGCCCGCCGTAGATTCAAGCAGGTGAGGATGGAGAAGGAGCAGGCCGAGGAAGACAGGATTTTCCTCCTTAATATGGTTCAGGATTACCAGAAGAAGGAGCGCGTGCGCCGTTCTGTGGGCCCTTCCCCCGATGATGACAGCCAGGCCGACGACGGCCTGAATGCAACTGACAGGGCCTTCCTCAATGACCTTGTGGCCATAATGAAGGATAATATCACAAGCCCGGAACTGGATATTGACAGTATCATTGCCAAACTGAAGATATCCCGTGCAAAATTCTTCTATAAGGTGAAAAGACTCACCGGAGAGACCCCGGGCTCCTTCTTCCGGATATTCAAACTCAACCGTGCCGCAGCACTCCTGAAGGAAGGGAAATACAATATCTCTGAGATTACGGACCGCACCGGATTCAGTAGTGTCTCCCACTTCTCCACGTCCTTCAAAAAGCGCTACGGAGTGTCTCCTAAAGAGTATAAGGGATAAAAAAGACCGGTCCAAGTGGCCGGTCTTCTCATCTTTATGTAATTCGGATTATTTTGCCTTTGCGGTGTCTGCCCAAGAGGGTTTTGAAGCCTTCTTGAAGTGGACGGTGCAAGTGTAGACGAACTTCACGCCTGCATAACTGGGATCAAGCATGCCGGCATCCATCATAACTCTTCCGGAGTTTGTGATTTCGGAGGATGAAGCCATAGCGATGACTTCCTGAGTTCCTTCGGCAGGGTAGTCGGTAACGAGGGTGAAAGTGTCACCTTCAACCTTCATTTCATCCTTGGTGTAATAGAATTCGGCGTCGGCCTGGTTGTGATACTTATAACGGTAATATTTGTCACCTTCCTTCACGATGTTGTAGAAGTCCTGGTTGCCGATGTCGTTAATTCCCTTGTCCTTGTCTCCCCAGCCCTTGTATCCCTGGGTCCAGGCATTGAAGGAGGTATTGTTTTTCTCATCGGCCTCAGTCATATAGAAGGCGAAATCCATTGTGGTTCCTTCCCACCAGCCCAGCATCATACCCTGGGCGCTCTTGTCTTCCTGGGAGGCGTTGCCTTTCTGGCAGGAGATAGTCATAGCCGCTGCGGCTACGATTGCAATAATAGTAAAGACTTTCTTCATGATTTAAAAAGGTTAATATTGGTTATGTTAAAATGTCTCTTGTTGTGGAGGCAAAAATAGATAAAAAGTTACATCTATTTTTTTACCATAGTATAATTATTTTTGTCAGAATCTCAATTGCTTTTCATTCTTGCAGAAGACCCAGATTATCGCTAAACTTGTAAAAACAAATCTTATGAGATATCGTCTTTCCGTATTCTTTGTTGCTGCAGCGTTTTTTGCAGCCTGTAATGCCCCTTCTCCAAAAGACCTTCCCCGTGCCCAGGCCTCTCCGGAACTTGAGGCTGGCTTTTCCGAGATGATGGACAGCGTGGTTGCCTCATTCTCCGACATGACCAATTGGCAGAGGATAGTCAACCTTCACAGTATAATGATAGTGAAGGACGGCAAGGTGGTCAAGGAGAAGTACTTTGGAGAGTGGACCCCGGACAAGCCCCACTCAATGTTCTCTGTCAGCAAAACCTTCACCGCCGCGGCCGTGGGAATTGCAATACATGAAGGCAGGATGGCCCTCACAGACAAGGTGGCCGATTATTTTCCTGAAAAGCAGGTTGAAGGAAATCCCTGCGACGCCACAGTTGAGGACCTCCTTATGATGGCCGGCGGTCACGAGACTGACCCCACGCTGGAGGTCCTGGAGATGGATATCAATGCGCGTTCTTCTTATATTAAAGAAGGTGCAGAGATTGCCGATACCTTCTTTAAATATCCCTTTGTCTGCAAACCGGGGGAACTTTTTGTGTACAACTCCGCGGGTACTTACCTGCTGTCTGCCATTGTTACCATAGTCACCGGGGAGAGTGTCCTTGATTATCTCACTACCCGCCTGTTTGAGCCCCTTGGAATAGAGAAGCCTGTCTGGGAGGCCGATAAATACGGCATCACGGCTGGCGGCTGGGGCCTTGAGCTCAAGACAGAGGATATGGCAAAGATGGGCCAGCTCCTGCTCCAGAAGGGAAAGTGGGGCCGGAAGCAACTGATTCCCGCCAAATGGGTGGAAGCGATGTCTGAAAAACACATTGACTGCGCCCCCGCCCAAGTCAGGATAGAGGACTCTGAACGCGTGACCGGAGTTCCCGATGCCCAAAACGACTGGCGGCAGGGCTACGGCTATCAAGTTTGGCGTTGCAAGACGCCTGGCTGCTACAGGGCCGATGGCGCCGGCGGACAGTACATCCTGGTGCTTCCTCCCAAAAACGCAGTTGTCGTCATGACATCCTGGACCGGTAATCTCCAGCGTGAACTGGACTTTGTGTGGGAATATATCTACCCTAATTTATAGGCCTTTATAGATAGACTCTCCCGTCTTGGGGTCACGGGCCCAGAGCTTGAAGAATTCCCACATCTCCCTGGCGCCGGGGACAAAGTTCCAATGGCCGAAGTTCTCTACGGCAACGGTTCTGATGACCGGCTGGCCGTTTGCGTTGAGGAAATCCCCAACTTCCATCGCGTGGTTCTTTGAGGTTTCTATACTGCGAAGGTCCTTCTGGGTTCCGGGGCCTTCCACGGGAATGCCATTAAGCACCTGATACAGGTTCCAGGCGCCCCAGATGAGAGGACCATAGGGGACTACTTCATCGGCAGTACCTGTGATTGAGAAGTATGGCATCTGGACCTTTACGGCCTTTTGTGCGGCCTGAGCCTTGAGGGACGCGGGGTTCATGAATGGGAAGCCTAGGAAGAACTCATCATTGAATAATCCTCCGGAATGGGCCCCCACAGCGGCAAAGAGATGGCTCTTAGTTATGCCGATAGCCGTTGCCGTGAATCCTCCGGCCGATAATCCTTCGGCATATATGCGTGAAGGATCCAGCTGGGGATATTTTTTCAAAAGTTCAAGCACAACAGCCTCTATGCCGTGGTCTCCCATATAATCATAGAGGCCACTCTTGCCCTGCCACTCAAGCTCTGCTACCATGAATCCCTCCTGGGCGCCAAGTTCCGGGAATCCGGAAGTCTCAGCCTGGGTGCGGGGGTCGTTGTTGTGGCCGTGAAGGAGGATTACAAGCGGTATGGAGTGATTGGGGGCATCCTTCATCGAGGCGGGCACATACTCATACCACAGGTACTTTTCTTCCTTTCCGTTGTATTTGAAAAGGGACTTCTCTACCATGATCTGTTCCAGGCCCAGGCGCTCCCAGACTGGATAGGGCTCTAGCTCGTAGTCTCCGTACTGGCCAAGAAGGCCGCCCATATAGCCGGTGTGGCCAAGGTTGGAGCAGCGGTAGTTCCTGGAAAGAAGACGTTCCCAGGCGTCGGCCACGATTTCTCCGAGACTTGCTTTCTCCGTATTTACGATAACTTGAAGAAGGGGCTCTTCCTTTGCCTTTTCCTTATTCCTTGCAATATAGGCCTTGGCTACCTTTTTGGCCTGTTTTCCGGCTATGTAGGCAGGGACTGTGGCTGTGCCCTCAATCTTTTTGGCGGGTTTTCCGTCTATACTCAGGATATCGGCTACCTCGGATGCAACGGGGGCGATGCACTCGTTGACAAATGTGGCGCCCTTGCCGATACCAACAACCTTGAGGTTTGTGAATACGCGTATTTTCTCAAAGAGGGACTTGTACACCTGAAAGTCTTCTTTTGCACTATAGTCCTTGCCGTTTACGGGTGAGAAGACCACTACCATCATTCCAACGTAGTCCTTGAGGGTGCTGTTAAGGCCCATCCGGTCCACAAGGGTTTCCGCTTCCCCGGCCGTGCAGGGGCCGTCGGCCCAGATGAACCATACTGGCTGCATATAGGGAAAGCGGCCGGTGTAATCTGCCAATGAGGAGTTGTAATACAGTTTGATATTGTCCGGCAGTGGCATTGCCGGATTGGGGGTGAACTTGATCTGGGCCTGAAGGCAGAGGGATGCTGCCAGAAAGGCCGCCAGAGCCAGGATTTTTTTCATTTAGGCGTAATTTTTTAACAAAGAAAGCCATTTTTGGTTATTTTTGCAATATGAGACGACTTTCTATTATGGCCTTTTTGTTTCTGGCTGCCTGCACCGCAAAACTTCCCGTGGTAAAAGTGGAAGGTGGACTGCTTCAGGGCGTTCCTTCCGAGGACCCCTCCGTAATTGTATTCAAGGGTATCCCTTATGCGGCTCCGCCCGTTGGGGAACTCTGCCTGCAGCCGCCTCAGGATGTGATTCCCTGGGATGGCGTGCGGGAATGCAGCGCCTTCAGCGCAATAGCCCCGCAGCCTGGTAATGCCCGCGGAACGTTCTACGGGGAGGAATTCTACTGGATGCCTCAGCCGGAGCAGAGCGAGGATTGCCTTTACCTCAATGTATGGGCGCCTGCTAAGGCCGTGGGGAAAAAGGGGGCGGCGCTTCCGGTTGCCATGTGGATACACGGCGGAGCCTTTGTGAACGGCTACGGCTTTGAGGTCACCATGGACGGAGACAAATGGGCGCAGAAGGACGTGATTCTGGTAACCATCAATTACCGTCTTGGGGAGAATGCAGCCGGGAATCTCAATATCCTGGACCAGATCAAGGCCCTTGAATGGATAAATAAGAACATAGCCCAGTTTGGCGGAGACCCCTCAAACGTTACCATTTTCGGGCAGAGCGCCGGTGGTATGAGCGTACGCACGCTCCTTATCTCGCCGCTTGCAAAGGGCCTTTTCGCAAAGGCCATAATCCAGAGCGGCGGCGGTATGGGCCTGGACCAGCTTGGCTCAATCCTTACCAGCGCACCGCAGGTAGACGGCTCTGTGGTTCCTGAGCCTTTTGACCAGGCTGTTATGGACGGAACAATTGCCGATATCCCCATTATGACGGGGTATAATTCAGACGACCTTCCCTTCTTCAAGGAAGAGTCTGTTGGAGCATTCTGTGCCCTCAGGGACTCACTTGGAACCGCTCCGGTGTATGAATATGAGTTTACCAGGGATCTTCCGGGGGAGGACAAAGACGTACCCGACAACCTCCCGGGGGCTTTCCATTCGGCAGAACTATGGTATGTGTTTGGAACCCTAGGCCGCAGCTGGCGTCCTTTCACTCAGGAGGATTACGCCCTCAGTGAAGAGATCGTATCGGCCTGGACTTCTTTCTGCAAGACCGGCTCTCCGGGCTGGCCTGAATATCCGTTCAAGAAGGTTTTCTAGGCTAGCAGGAACTCATATAGGCTTTTACCAGCTTCCACTTTCCGGCCTCAAAATCGGCCTCCTTGTAGAGGAGGTTGAGCTGCCCTTCGTCGTAAAAACGCAGGCCCGCGGTGTCGGAGTCTATCTGCAGGAAGTTGATGCATCCTTCCATCTCCTGACGCACCTCCTCAAAGAAGGGGATGCCAAGGAGTTTTGTGCAATCATCATTGTCTGAACATGCCTCAAAGGTCATTTTGAGGGCTTTTTGGGTGAGGGGCTGGTCTTCGTCGTCCACAAGGATGGCGCTGCGGAAGGTTTCCATATTGACGGCCTTGGTGTATTTCACAACCACCTGCTTCCGGGGCCATTCCCCAATTCCGTTATGCCAGGGGCTGTCAAAGCCAAGGTACTCGTCAAGGCCTGCGAAGATGTAGAACATGCCCTCGTGGGGAAGCCTGCCTTCTGGGTCGAAGGGAGCTATATCGGCACAGTCTATCTGGCACACGAAGGTGAGGGGATAGTCAAACTCCTCCCCGTCTTCCTCGGCCTTTGCAAGGGGGTATTCCATGTCGGCGGGAAGGTCAGGGTCTCCCCACCATTTTGAGCAGCAGAAGAGCTCCTGCTCCGTTTCCTGAAGGTTGATCTTGATGGCCATAGCGCTAGAATTCGTATAGGTTGAGGCCGGTTTCAGGGTCCTGGTATCGGCCGATATTTACCCCCGGAAAAGCATCCACGTAAAGCTCGCAGGCGCCGTTGATGCGGGCTTCCAGGAGATGCCCGCCGATGCATGAGTAATCCCTCCGGCTGGCGGTGATGTGAAGATGAAGATACGGTTTACCGTCCTTCTGAGAGATATTCCCGGTGAGGTTTGTGATTTCCATCTGCTCCTTGAAGGTTTTGTCCACGTACTTCTTTGTGGCCGGGTTCAGGAAACGGAAAGTGGCCTCCGAGATAGCTCCAAGGCCGGTTATATTACCGGCAAGGATGTCCTTCTCCTTGCAGAAAGCCATCAGGGCGGCAGCAACCCCCTCATGGTTGTCTATACTCAGGACAAACGAATTGTCTTTTACCTCTTTGTACTTATACATGATGTATGACTATTTTTTCACTGGAAAAAGGTGGTACTTTGCGCCGGGTTCCGGAGTGATGATCCGGGCCTCGGTTTTTGAGTCGTCCTTGGGGTCAAGATACTTATACACAAGGGCTTTGCCGCCTGATAGCCAGAATCCGCTCTCTTCTCCAAGGGTCGATGGCAGCAGCAGGGAGATGAATGTCTGCTCTGTCTTATGCATGAAAGCCATACTCTCCTCACCGTTTGTCTGGTTGGTGACGCGGACAAGGTCACAGTTGTCAAGCAGCCACTGCGCCTGTGCTTCAGAAGGGTTGCACCACTGCAGACCGTAATGGACGGTAGAAAGGTCTGCGCCCTCCACCCACGGGAAAAGGGCGTTGTCATACACAAATTGATTTGCCCAGACAATTCCGTTGTCAAAAGGTTTTCTGCCTGAATCCTTTGTACCATATTCTCCGGCAATCTCATACAGGGGAGTGAGACTGGACTTTTCCATATTAACCATAGCTATGCCCCACTGCTGCTTGTCAAGGTCAAGGCCGATGTATGAGGCTGCCGACGGATCATAGATAGAAAACATCAGTCCCTTTCCTTTCACTGCCATTCCGGGCATATTGGCGGACACGGTCATCATCTCAAACTTTCCCAGTTTGATGTCCTCTCCCACATACGTATTGCCGTTGAAATGGACCTCGCAGCCGTAGGTGATGGGTTTATCAAAACTGATGGTGCGGGCCTTGGTGTCCAGCGTATACCCCACGATGCGGTATGCCCCGGAAGGAAACACCACGGTGGCTTTCCCGTCTTTGAACGTGAATTCCGTAGCAATGAGCTTGTCATCGGCATCCTTATAATGCATCCTGCCTATCTCCTGCTGGCCATAAGGGCCTTTGAACCCGCTCACGGCCCAAATCTGCCCTTCAAGGTCAAAGTCTTCATATCTGATATCCAGCCCGAAAGGATTAAGTCCGCTGCAGGCTGCCGCCATAAGGGCAGATATCAATACTGTTGTAATCTTATTCATATTGTCGTTTCAAAAGCCAGTATGATACAAAGATAGCAAAATTCTAGGCCTCTGGCCAGTAAGGGACACAAAAAAGGCCGATTTTGTGCCACGCGGCGTTCTCGAGACCAGCTGGCGGAACAAAAAGGGCCGATTATGTTGCGCCCGCCGGCCTTAGCCGGCGGAGACGCCTTCCCCGAAGAGGGCGAAGTCTCCTTTCAGGGGATCATCCGGGAAAATCTGAGCCAGGCGGGCGGTTAGGCGCTGCGCCGCGGCCATGGAAGCGGTGCGGGAGGAGAGCAGCCCCAGCCGGACACTCTGCTGCAGCACGTGGGTGTCCATGGGCATAATGAGCGTGCGCCTGTCTATCTGCCGCGCCCAGAGGCCAAGGTCTACGGGAGAGCCGTCACGGACCATCCAGCGGAGGAACATACACACCCTCTTGCAGGCCGATGATGTATCCTTCGGCACCGGTGCCGTCTCTCCGAACCATCGGGTGATGGCATCCACAGCCTCAATACCTGTGGCGGAACCGACGTACGCCCCCAGCGTGCCGTAGCCGTCAAGGAGCCGGCGGTAGGATTCAAGGAAGGCGTGAACATCGGCCACGGTATAAAGCCTGTAGTAGCAGGCGGATGAAGCGGCTGGTAGATCGGCCTTGAAAGCCCCCGAACGCACCCAGCGGTCCATATCTCCGCCAGCTCGCTCCAGCAGCCAGCCAATCTTTGGCATAAACTGCGCACGGGAGCCGTACGCCAGGGCCTGGGCTACAAACGCAGTGGCCTCCTGGTTGGCGGCGCCGGAGACCTGATGCATCCACCAGGAGGGGTCTCCTTCAATGAAAGAGGGAGTCTCGTACTTTGCGGCGAGCTCCCTCAGTAAAGCGTCTACACTCATTTAAAGGCCGATACTCTTGAAGAAATCGTTACCCTTGTCATCTACCAGGATGAAGGCCGGGAAGTCCTCCACGGTGATCTTCCAGATGGCTTCCATGCCAAGTTCTGGGTACTCCACGCATTCTATGCTGCGGATGCTGCTCTGGGAAAGCACTGCGGCAACGCCGCCGATTGTTCCAAGGTAGAAGCCTCCGTGCTTCTGACAGGCATCCGTTACCACCTTTGAGCGGTTGCCCTTTGCAATCATGACAAGTGATGCGCCGTGATCCTGGAATTCATCCACGTAAGGGTCCATACGGTTGGCCGTGGTGGGGCCCATGGAGCCGCAGGGGTAGCCTGCAGGAGTCTTGGCGGGGCCGGCATAGAGGATGGGATGGTCCTTGAAGTATGCGGGCATTCCTTCACCTGCATCCAGACGGGCCTTCAGCTTTGCGTGGGCAATGTCACGGGCCACAATGATGGTTCCCTTGAGGTTCACGCGGGTGCCTACGGCGTATTTGGTGAGCTCTGCACGAACAGCGTCAATGCCCTTGTCAAGGTCTATCTCAATGCCCTTGGGGCCTTCGCCGGGACGGCGGAATTCCTCAGGGATAAGCTCTGAAGGATTGGTGTCCATCTTCTCAATCCAAACGCCATCGGCATTGATCTTGGACTTGATGTTGCGGTCTGCGCTGCAGCTTACACCCATGCCGATTGGGCAGCTTGCACCGTGCCTCGGGAGGCGCACAACGCGGATGTCGTGGGCCAGGTATTTGCCGCCAAACTGTGCTCCAAGGCCTATCTTCTGAGCCTCCTTCAGGAGTTTCTCCTCAAGGTCTATGTCACGGAAGGCGCGGCCGGTCTCGTCTCCGGTAGTGGGAAGGGCGTCATAGAACTTTATGCTGGCAAGCTTCACGGTAAGGAGGTTTTTCTCTGCCGATGTTCCTCCTATCACAAACGCAATGTGGTAAGGCGGGCAGGCTGCGGTGCCAAGGGAACGCATCTTCTCCACCAGGAACGGGATAAGGGTGCCCTCATTCTGGATGGTGGCCTTGGTCATGGGGTAGAAGTATGTCTTGTTGGCGCTGCCGCCGCCCTTTGCCACCATGATGAAGCGGTACTCGCTTCCCTGAGTGGCCTCGATGTCAATCTGGGCAGGGAGATTGCACTTGGTGTTAACCTCATTGTACATATCCAGGGGGGCGTTCTGGCTGTAGCGGAGATTCTCCTTGGTGTATGTGTTGTAAACGCCAAGGCTAAGGGCTTCCTCGTCCTCAAAATCCGTCCACACGTGCTGGCCTTTCTCTCCGTGGATGATGGCAGTGCCGGTGTCCTGGCAGAACGGAAGCACGCCCTTCACGGAAGTCTCTGCGTTGCGAAGGAACTGAAGGGCCACGTATTTGTCGTTGTCAGAGGCCTCGGGATCCTTCAGGATTGCAGCCACCTGCTCATTGTGGGAGCGGCGAAGCATGAACTGGCAGTCATGGAAAGACTGCTGGGCTACCAGCGTAAGGGCCTCCGGAGATACCTCCAGGATGGTTTTGTCACCGAATTTTGAAGTTTTTACCAGTTTTTCAGAACCGGGAATCTTGTAATACTCTGTGGTATCAGGGCCCAGCTGGAACATGGGCGCATATTTGAATTCTGCCATAATGGGTTTATTTGTTCAATTTACAAATATAGCATTTTTACGGGAGGATTCCAATGCTTGCCGTGTTGACAGCCATATTGCCTGTAGTGGCGTTTTTGTGTCAACACGGCCGTGATTTCACGGAAAAAGGCCGATTTCCTTGCCGTGTTGGCAGTGAAATCGGCCTTATACGCGTTTTAGCCGTCAACACGGCAAAGCGGTGCTATTTCAGAAGCTCATGCGGCTGGGTCATGGCGGCGGGATCAAGGGCCTCGTCAAGTTTTTCCTTGGTCATGAGGCCGTGCTCCAGCACAAGGTCATACACGCTGCCGCCGGTCTCAAGGGCTTCCTTGGCAACCTTGGTGGAAGCCTTGTAGCCAATGTAGGGATTAAGGGCGGTAACAATGCCGATGGAATTTTTCACCATCTCATAGCAGTGATCTGCATTCACGGTGATGCCCACGATGCACTTTTCACGCAGGGTGTTCATGGCGTTGGTGAGCCAGGTCTGGCTCTCAAGGATGGACTCTGCAATCACGGGCTCCATGACGTTCAGCTGCAGCTGTCCGGCCTCGGCGGCAAATGCAACGGTGGTATCGTTGCCTATAACCTTGAAGCACACCTGGTTGGTGACCTCCGGGATGACGGGGTTCACCTTGCCGGGCATGATGGATGAACCGGGAGCCATGGCGGGGAGATTGATCTCATGAAGGCCGCAGCGGGGACCGGAAGCCATGAGCCTGAGGTCATTGCATATCTTGGAGAGCTTCACGGCAAGTCTCTTCAGGGCTGCTGAGTAGCTCACATAGGCGCCGGTATCCGGGGTTGCCTCCACAAGGTCTTCGGCCACCTCAAAGTGATCTCCGGAGAACTCACCCATAAGTTTGGTGCAGAGTTCCGCAAAGCCGGGAACGGCGTTGAGACCGGTGCCGATAGCCGTGCCGCCCATGTTGATTTCCTTCAGCAGGACCACGTTCCTCTCAAGGTTTGCAAGCTCTTCCTTGAGGTTGGTTGCAAATGCGTGGAATTCCTGTCCGGAAGTCATGGGAACGGCATCCTGGAGCTGTGTGCGACCCATCTTGAGGACGCCTGAAAACTCGTCACCCTTGGCGCGGAAAGCCTCAATCAGGTCCTCCAGGGCCTTCACCAGATTGCGGTTCATGCGCACGAAAGTATAGCGGAATGCGGTGGGATAGGCGTCGTTGGTGGACTGGGCGCAGTTCACGTGGTCGTTGGGGGAGCAGAACTGGTACTCACCCTTCTTGTGGCCCATGAGTTCCAGGGCACGGTTTGCAATTACCTCATTGGCGTTCATGTTCACGGATGTGCCGGCGCCGCCCTGCATCATATCCACGGGGAACTGGTCCCAGAGCTTACCGCCCACAATCTCCTTGCAGGCAGCTACAATTGCATCGGCAATCTTACGGTCAAGCACACCCAGACGGGCGTTTGCCTCTGCTGCGGCCATCTTCACGTATGCAATTGCAATGATGTACTCCGGATAGTCGCACATGTGCGTATTGGAGATCTTGTAATTGTTGATGGCGCGCTGTGTCTGGACACCGTAATAAGCGTCGATGGGAACCTGGAGTTCGCCGATAAGGTCGCTCTCGACCCTGTAAAGTTTTTCTGACATATCAGTTTATGGATTTGGATAGTTTTATCTCAAGTATGCGGCGGACGCTGCTGTCCAGGCGCTCCTCCGTGATCCTGCCGTCCTCTATGGCGGCCATGACACCCTTGAAGGCTTCAAGGGGATTCTCCGGGAGAAGGAGGATATCGGCCCCGGCAATAAAGGCAAACGCCGCGGCATCTGAAGAAGAGTACTCCCTTGAAATGGCGCCCATCCTGAGGGCATCAGTGATGATGATTCCGTTGTAGCCAAGTTCCCCGCGGAGCTTTTCCGTAAGCATGAGGGGAGACAGCGTTGAAGGAACCTCTGAACCGGTTACGGACGGCACGGCAATATGCGCCGTCATCACAAGGGGCGTCCCGGCCTCTATCCCGGCCTTGAAGGGAATCATCTCGCAGGAAAGCAGTTCCTCCCAGGTCTTGAGGCTCTGGGCGTAACCGAAATGGCTGTCCGTCTGGGTGTCTCCGTGGCCCGGGAAGTGCTTGATGCAGCCATAAATACCTGCATCAGACAGGCCCTGGAGGTATTTTACAACCTTTCCTGCCGCATCCGAAGGATCTTCGGAAAACGCCCTGTCGCCAATTACCGGGTTCTGCGGATTGGTGTTTACATCGGCCACAGGCGCAAAATCAATGTCTATCCCGTAAAGGGCAAGATACCGGCCGATGGCATTGCCAAAGGAATACGCATCCTCCTGGCCGGAAGCCTGGCTCATTGCGGGGATCCTAGGCACGTTGAAGGCCTTGTTCCGGCCGATACGCGCTACCCTCCCGCCTTCTTCGTCGATAGAAATGAGTGGGCTCCCCGGAAGGGCGTGGAGGCTGTCCGTAAGGTGGACAAGCTGAGCGGAATCCTTTATGTCATAGGCAAAGAGAATGACTCCTCCAACTGGATAAAGGCTGTCCTGGAGCTCATTGGTGCCCACCATGAAGAGCTGCCACACTTTCTCCTCAATGGTGTATGAAGCCAGGGTGGAATCCACCGCGGCGTCAATCCTTTCCTTGAGTGAAGGCCTGGCAGAGCCGCAGGCAACTGCCATCAAAAGAGCCAGTGCAACAAGTGAGCGTTTCATGCTAGAATACATAGTTAAGGACAACGTAGAGGGCCGGTTCGTTGCCGTCTGTCTGACGGGTTCCGTCGGCATAGGTGAATGCGTTCAGGGGCATTGCCATCTCCACGGACACTATGAAGTTCTGGTTCATGGCAAGTTTGAGCCCTCCGCCGGCGCTGAGGTGGGGGAGGATGGCTTTGGCCTTGAGGTCTTCTACGCTTGTACCGTAATAGGCCGCCAGTTCCTCTCCTTTATAGAGCGTGGGAAGGAAGCCCGCGTCAAACAGCGGATTAATACCCAGGTAAAAGTTCTGGTTGAACAGTTTGAAGGAAAAGAGCTTGAGCCTGAGCTCAGAGTTCAGCCACACATAGCTGTTTCCTACTAGCCTCTGGACCAGTATGCCGCGAACTGTGTTCATGCCTCCGAGGCCGTCCGTGGAGGTTTGCCTGAGATAGAGTGTGGAGATATTCTGCTGGGTATAGAACGGGGCATTCCCGAACGTCCCCTGGTAGCCAAGGTGATAGGCAAATACCAGGCGGTTTTCCCAGAGGGTTATGTAATGGCGGAAGTGGGCTACCAGCCTCAGGTAATTATACCCGTCTCCTGTTAGGGAAGGCGATCCGTTGATGTAGGCTTCGGCCTGGATGCCCCTGTTGGGCGCGGCCTCGTTGTCACGGGTGTCGTATGCCACGCCGCCCTTTATCTCAAGCCTGTGACCGGAGAGTTCATCGGCCTTGATGAGGCCCTTCTGCCGGAAGTCATGGTAGAGCGTATTCTCCGCGTCATAGTCCTTGTTCACAAGGTCGGAGGTGCCGTAATACCAGTAGGAGAGGCCGCCTATCCAGTTGAGATGCCCGGCAATGGGGCCCTGGAAATCGGCCAGCACACGCACCATTGAGCGTTTGTAGAGGTAGCGTGCCGTCCTTGCCTCAGCGTTTGAAAAGAGCGAGGGGTCGAAGGGCTCCACGCCGTTGAAGCCGAAGAACTGGAAGTAAGGGTCATATTGCCAGCTGGCGCTGAACGTGGTCCTGATACCCGGGATAAGGTATTTGGAGTCAAACTGTGCGTGAAGGAGAGTCTGGAAGCTGGGGTAGTAGCTGGACGCCTCCACATAGAATCGCTGCCGATAATCCGGGTATACGCCTTTATAATTGAAGATATCGGCACATACGCCAAACTGGACGCCGAGGTCTGAGTTGTAACTCACGCACGGCAGGGGACCGAAGTTCCAGCCATCCTTCACAATCTCGTCTTCCTGGGCCCACAGGGATGTGCACGCTGCCAGCAGTGCAACTAGGCTTAGTATACGTTTCATGGTTTGAGGTTTATACACAGAAGGGTAAGGTCGTCGCTCTGCTCCGCGTCTCCCACATGGGCCGATACAACGCCCTGGAGCATGAGGACGGTAGTTTTGGCGTCCTTGAAGGGATTCTGCGCAAGGCTCTGGAGGAGGCGCTCATTGCCAAGTTCCTCATGGGCGGAATTCTCCGCTTCATTGAGGCCGTCCGTATAGAGGAGGATGGGCGTTCCGCGGAAGTCTTCAATGCTCTGGCCCTTGAACTGGAATCCCGGAGCTATGCCAAGCGGAACGTTAGGCTCACACTCCATGAATTCAGGCTTGTCCTTAAGGAGCACCGGGGGATTATGGCCGCAGTTGCAGAAGCTCAGGCTGCCGTCCTCAAGGTTTATGCGGCCGATGAACATGGTGATGAACATCAGCTGCTCATTGTCCTCAGATACGGTGTTGTTGATCTGGCGGGCTATCTCCTCAGGAGGGAGGCCGGCCGATCCCACCACGCGGAAGAGGTTTCTTACAACGGCCATGAAAAGGCTGGCGGGAACGCCCTTGCCGCTTACATCGGCCACTGCAAAATACAGGTTCTGGTCCTTGATGAAATAGTCGTAGAGGTCTCCTCCCACTTCCTTGGCGGGAGACATGGAGGCATAAAGGTCAATGTCCTCCCTGTCCGGGAACGCTGGGAACTTGCTGGGGACCATGCCCATCTGGATGTCCCGTGCAATCTGGAGTTCTCCCTCAATCCTTTCACGCTTTGCCGTTGCGGTGGTGAGCTCATCTATGTACTTTCTCAGAGACACCTGCATATAGCGGAACGCCCTGTTCAGGACGCCAACTTCATCTGTGCGGTCCATATGCGGGAGCTCCACGTCAAGGTTTCCGGAAGCCATGGTCTCTGCGTGGGAGGCAAGTGACCTCAGGGGCTTTATCTGCCGATGGATGATGGAATACATCACCAGGAACATCAGGATGAGTCCAAGGATGAGGCTAAGAAGGAGGGTGTTGCGGAAGCGCCGGAACCCGCCGAAAATGTCTGATTCCGGGCACACTATGGCAAGGCTCCACCCGGTTGTGAGGATGGGCCTGAAGATGACAAAACTGGGTTCTCCGTCCACTTCCAGCCTCCGAATGCCCTCCTTCCAGTCAAGCATGTCCTTCCCAAGCTGCTTCTGCTCAGGGGTGAGGGCATCTACAAGGCCCGGGGTGAAGAAGGACTCATAGAAGAGTTTCTGAGGGTCAGGATGCACAAGATAACAGCCGCCGCGGCCAAGAAGGAATGCGTAAGCGTTTGGATATGGCTTTACGGCCGATATAGTCTCTGACAGCCATTTGAGGGATATGTCAAGTGATATGACGCCTATGAAATTGCCGTCATTGCCGATAATTGGCTTGCAGTAGGAGACGTTCATCTCCAGGTTCATGGTGGCTTCGTCTCCCTCTTCCTGGTCTGTGTAGGGCTCTGTCCAGCAGGGCTGCATGAGGAGCTTGGGGAGCATGTACCAGTTGAGGTAGAAATACTGGTAATTGTCCGACCCCTCCTGCATGGTGTACACGTACCTTCCGTTGTTGTTGGAGTAAGCGCTGAAGTATTTCCCCTTCTGGGGGTAGAAATAGGGCTCGAAGGATATGGAGCAGCCGTTGAGGATGGTGTTGTTCTGGACAATGCTGTGGGAGTACTCCATCATGGCATCAGGGTTGTCCAGATCCTTGAGAATGAGCCACTCAAGGTTATTTGCAATGTCCTCTACGTCTTCCAGGATGTAGTTTGTGCGGAGGACGGTGTTCTCAAGCACCCTGTTGGCGCCTTTTATGGCCTCTCCCCTCACTGCGTTGCGGGAACGGAAGGCCACCACGGAGATGGAGATTATGAACACAACTGCGGCAAACAGGACCGTCCAGAGACTGATCCTTGCCGACAGGGAGCTTCTGAGTCTGTGTCCTATCTTCATGGCAGAAGTTCCTTAATTGTATGTTCCGTCCTGATGATACCGGCCTTCAGCATAAGCGCTACTGCCTGGTTTACCATCTCTCCTCTCAGGACATATTCCCTTTCTCCGCTCTCATAGCCTTCCATAAGGTCCAGGACCTCTTCCAGCATGAGACGCTGGAGGGTGGGATTAGTGGCTTCGTGATTACGGTGAATCTGCCTCATCACAATCTCAAGGGCTTCCTCCTGGTGGTATGCCACCCATTCCCAGCCTCTCTGGCTGGCACGGGCGAACTTACGGGCACGCTCAGGGTTTTTGTCATACTCTTCCCGGGTCATATAAAGACCCTCTTCCTGGATGTTGTAGCCGTGGTCTGACAGACGGTATACGATGTCCTCATTGCGCTCTATGAGGCCTGTCTGGAGGAACTGGTAGTATTCATTGAAGGACATTGCAACGGAGGCGTCAACGGCGCCCGCGATGAAAAGGTTCAGAAGACTTGCCGTTTCAAGCCACTCATACTCCAGCCCCAGTTCATTGGCTACCGCCCTTGCCAGCTGGTCATAGCCGGCCCTGAAACTGGCCACCCTGGCCCCTTTCTGTTTAAGAGGGTTCACTCCGCGCCTTGAGACAATCATGAGGGATCCGTTCATGGAGGTTTGGAGGAGGTTCACAAGCTTCACCCCGCTGTCCAGGGCAAAGATGGCCTGGGAGAGGGGAAGGGTTGTGACCTGGCTCTGGTTCTTGCGCATGCGGTCTATGGCGGAGCGGCTGGCATTGGGATGCTCTATCACTACCTCCAGGCCTTCTTCCTTGTAGAAGCCAAGCTCCAGGGCGGCGTAATAGCCGGCAAACTGGGCCTGGGCGGTCCACTGGGGAGTGAACACAATGGTATTCTCTCCCTTACTCTGGGCAAAGAGCGGGAGGGATAGCGCAAGGGCCAGTATTATGGCGGTGAGCCTTCTTTGATTCATTCCCTGGAGGATCCTTTATCCTACAAAGATAGGAAAAATTTTGGACGGTAGGAAACCAGCGTCACAAGAATGATGGCCTGGCTTACGGCAAAGGAGGCAAAGATGCCATCGGCCCCCCATACAAGGCCCAGGACCAGGGCGGTAAAGCACTGGGTCACAAGCTCTCCGTAAATGAAGAGCCTGGTGGAAAGAGCAATCTTTCCAATCCCATGGAGATAGCTTCCAAAGCACCAGTTCCAGGCAGTGAGTGGCATTGATGCCGCAAGCCAGCGTATGGCTTTCACAGTGAGGGAGAAGGCGGCATCGGCCCTGTCAAGATAGAGGGAGGTGACAAGCGGTGCGGCAAAGAACAGGGCTGTGGCGAAGATGGCCACCACCCCGAACGAATGCCTGTATCCAAGGCGCACGGCGTCTCCCATGCCCTCTGTGTCCTGCTTCCCGTAGCTTAGGGATGTGAGAGTGAGAACGGCGGCGGAAAGGCCCACGACGGCACTGAGGACCACCGTGGAGAGGTTTCTCTGGATAGCCATGGCGGCCATTGCGGTGGATCCGGCCATGTTCACAACCAGGATGTTGATGATGACAAGGGAGAACATCCTTGCCGTCATCCTTACGCCGGTGGGAAGGCCGGTGGAAAAGAACTGCGGGACGCGGATGCCCTTCATCGACCCCGGATCCACCCTGAAGATGCGTTTCCTGCGGGTAAAATAGAGGAGGAATACTCCAAGGCCAAGGGCGTAACTTATGCTTGTTGCAAGGCCCATCCCAAACATGCCGCCGTTAAGGAAATGGATGTTTATGTAGTCCAGGGCTACGTCGGAAACGGCCATAACGGCGCTCCCGACGTGGACAAGGCCCCACCTGCCCTCTATCTGGAGCACGGGAACCAGCACCAGGAACAGCACAAGGGGGATGGTGCCCGGGGCTACGCCTCTAAGGTAATCGGCCGCAAGGGGCCTTATGGGACCGCTTCCGGAGCCAAGCATTGTGGCCGTCCAGGTGGGGAATGCAAGGCCGATGACCGTGAGGACGGCTCCAAGGCTCAGGACTGCGGTGAGGGCTATGTTGAAGTAGCCGTTGGCTTCCTGGGGCCGATTTTCGCCTATGGCCACGGGGCAGGCGTGCTGGATGGCGGCCGCTATGAGGTAGCTGAAGATGCAAAGGAAGGTAAAGACCGGGGCCGCTACTCCGTGCGCCGCCATGGCGTCGTTGCCAAGGAATTTACCAACGTACATGCCGTCTATGAGACCGCACAGGGAATCGGCCATCTCGGAGACAATCAGAACAAGCATTGTCTCCATGAAACGACGGCGGGTCTCCTGCGGTATGTGACGGAACCTGACCAACTTCCTAGAAACTGTAGTATAGGCCAAGAGAAAGCGATTCTCCGCTCATCGTAAGGTTGATGTCATTTGCTTCGGAATTCCATTCCAGCCTGCCCAGATGACACATTACGGAGAAATGGTCCGTGAGTGATATCTCAATTCCCGGAGCCAGATACGGGTTCACGAATAACTGGCCTTTGGGAGCTTCGTCTACAAGATCATTAGTAAAGAGGAAACCTATTCCGGCCTCGGCAAAAAGGGACACGGGACCTGCGGAGAAAAAGTAATACTCTGCGTAGGGCGTTACGCTGATTCTCAGGGAAGAGCCTATATCTTCTTTGTCGTGATAGGCGTAGGCGTTAAATACCGTTCCCACGTTCCAGTTGCCGAAGCCGTAACCTATGTCGGGAGCTACGCTTACGGCAATGGACCTGCTGTTATTGAAACTTGCGTGGGCCGTCAGGCTTCCGCCCACATAAAGTTGGGCACTGGCTTCCCTGGAGAGACCAAGGAGGGCGATAATTGTAATTATGATGGTCTTTTTCATGGTCTTTTATTAACCTACAGGGCCTCCGAAGGTGTAGAAGAACCAGTTGCGGAACTTCCTGAAGATATTCCAGCGTTTCACTTCCTCTATTGTTACCTCTGAGCAGTGTGTGGTGAGATCCTCCTGAAACCTCTGCGCCGCCTCCCTTGTGATGTCTTCGTCGTAGATGATGGCTTCGTTCTCGTAGTTGAGGAAGAAGCTCAGGTTATCCATGTTCACGGAGCCGATTGCCATGAGGTAGTCGTCGGACATGAACTGCTTGGCGTGCATGATGCCCGTGTTCCACTTGAAAATGCGCACACCTGCCTCCAGGAGGTCTCTGAACAGGAATTCGGCAATGTACTCTTCCATGAACACGTCACTTACGCCCTGGACTATCCAGCGTACGTCCACCCCGCGCCGGGCCGCCTCCTTGAGGGCGTTCAGCGTGGATTTTGGAGGGGGAGTGTAGGGGGAGTATATCCAGAAATACCGTTTTGCATGGCCGATTGACCATTCAAAGAGATTCCTCATGGGGAGTTTCTTGTCTATGGGGGAGTCGTGGACCACCTGGACGGTTTTACCCCTATGCTGCACAAGGCCGGGGACATTGTCTTTATCGGCTTCCAGGTTCAGGTCACTGGCTATGTGTAGCGGCGCTGCCTGAGGGTTCAGGCGCAGCTGATTCTCCATGTATACCGTGGCGATATGTTCAATGGCCGGGCCGGTAATCCTTACATCGGCATCCCTCCAGGAGGTGAAATACTTGTCCTGGATGTTGCGGCCGCCAAGGTATGCCGTTGCGCCGTCTGTCATGAGGATCTTGCGGTGGTCACGGTGCGTTCCGGCAGGGGGCACCAGGCCGTCTATGAACCACACCGGCTTGTAGAAACTGTTAAAGAGCACTCCGGCTTCAGGGAGTTTCTTGAGGGCCCTGAAGTTCTTTGGGGTTTCGGCGGCCTTGTCCACCATCACCCTCACGTCCAGTCCCTGTGCGGCTTTATCCCTCAGGATATCCAGGACAATTGTTCCGGCGGAATCGGCACAAATCCTATAATAATCCATATAGATGGCCTTGGAAGCCGCCTTGAGGTCCTGAAGCATCAGCTGGAGCTTGTGGTCTCCGTCAGGGATGAACCCTATGGTGTTTCCCGTGCTTGGGGGGATGCCGGTATCCTTTTCCATTAGGGCCGCAAGCTGCTGGTACTCAGGCTTTACGCCGGGGTACAGCGTGCTGTCCGTCACCTCCGGGATGTATGAAGCGTGCAGAGCCGCCCTGTAGCCGCAACCGGTAAGCAATCCGGAGCCCAGAAGAGCCCCTGCCGCGGTCACTAGTGTGAGAATATGCCTGACGTTTCCCATCCGCCTTATCTTGAATCCACAAATATACAACTTTTTAAGTTGATAATAATAATTGTTATCTTTGTGGGAAGCAAAAACGATAACCACATATATTATGAAGAAAACCCTATTCCTGATTGCTCTCATCTGCATGGCAGTTGCCCCAGGCGCAAACGCCAGGAAAAAACCCCAGGTTAAACAGCATACCGTGGTGGAAGTACCCAAGGTGCAGCCGCAGCTTATTGCAATTGAAACGGAAAACACCCAGCTTCTGCTGAAGACCACTGATAAAGGAGAGCTGCAGCAGCTCCGCTACGGCGTCAAGCTTGATACCGCGCCTTTTGAGAACACCCGTAAGCGTGCCCATGACGCCTTTCCTGTGGCCGGCGGTTACACAAGGGATGACGTCGCCCTTTCCGTCACATACCCCGACGGCAACCTCAATACGGAGCTTTATGTCACCGGCGTAACTCAAAATAAGGCCGCCGGAATAGTTACAACTGAAATTTCACTCAAAGACTACGTTACCCTCCTGGAAGTAAAACTTGTGTATGAGGCGTACGTTAAGGAAGATGTCATCGCTTCCCACAGCGAAATCCTTAATCCAGGCAAAAAGCCCGTTACGCTCACAGGGTATGCTTCGGCCGCGATAAATATCCCCGGAGAGGAATTCCTCCTCACAAGCTTCCATGGAGACTGGGCCTATGAAATGCAGGTTCAGCGCACCGAGGTCCCGTATGGCATTACTTCCATCCAGTCAAGAAAGGGCACCCAGACAACCTATAACGCAAACCCTTCTTTCCTCCTGAGCGTTGACGCCCGTGAATTCTCCGAATCCTCTGGAGACGTTGTCGCAGGCGCCCTTGAATGGAGCGGAAACTATAAGATAGACTTTTCCCGCAGCACCAGCGGCAGCGTGGACATCATCGCCGGAATCAACCCCTACAACTCCGAGTATCCGCTTGGTCCTGGAAAAACCTTCCGTACGCCCAGGATGCTCTGGACCTTCAGCCCCAGGGGCGCAGGGCAGGCTTCCCGTAATTTTCACCGCTGGGCCCGCAGGCACCAGATTTACAGCGGCGGTACTGTCAATCCCACCCTTCTCAACAGCTGGGAAGGCGCCTATTTCACTTTCACCACCCCTGTCCTTACCGGCATGATAGACGACGCCGCGGCAATGGGCCTGGAACTCTTCGTGCTGGACGACGGATGGTTTGCCAAGGATTTTCCCCGCAACAATGATTCTGCGGGCCTTGGAGACTGGGAACTCAATACGGACAAGATTCCGGAAGGGATAGATTACCTGGCATCGTATGCCAATGAAAAGGGTATCAAATTCGGTATATGGATAGAGCCGGAAATGGTGAATCCCCGGAGTAACCTTGCCGCCGCACATCCGGAGTGGGTGGTGCGTTCCCCCGGCCGTGAAATCATACAGAAACGCAACCAATGGGTTCTTGACCTTTCAAACCCTGATGTCCAGGATTTTGTGTTCGGCGTATTTGACCGCACCATGCAGCTTTCCGACAAAATTGAATACATCAAGTGGGACTGCAACCGGTCTGTGGAAAGCTTGGGCTCGGATTATCTTGGCCCGGAGCAAAGCCGCTTCTATGTAGATTACATCCAGGGACTGTACAGCGTTGTGGCCCGTATCCGTGAAAAATACCCCAACGTGATAGTTCAGTGCTGTTCAGGCGGCGGCGCCCGCGTAGATTACGGCTCCCTGAAGTACTTCAACGAGTTCTGGACGTCGGACAACACAGACGCCATCACACGCATCAAGATTCAGTACGGCACCTCAATGATTTATCCCGCCTGCCTTCACGGCTCGCATGTTTCGGCGGTTCCCAATCACCAGACCGGCAACATGACCCCACTGAAGTTCCGCTTTGACGTAGCCTGCACCGGCCGCCTTGGAATGGAACTCCAGCCCAAGAATATGACTGAGGATGAACGCGTCTTCGCTTCCCGCTGCATAGAGTCCTACAAGCAGTACCGTGACCTTGTGTTCACCGGAGACCTATACAGGCTTGGAGACCCCTGGAACACGGATCTTTACGGCCTTGTGTATGTGTCGGAGGATAAATCCCGCGCTGTGTTCTTTGCCTATTCCACCACTTTCCGCAGCCGCGCCCTTGCAGCGCCGGTAGTGAAGCTCCAGGGCCTTGACCCTTCAAAGCAGTATAAGGTGACGGAACTCAATACGGACCATAGCTACTGGTGGGGAAATGCAGGCCGATATAAGGGAGAATACCTTATGACAGAGGGTATTGACCTTAATTTCAGGCGCATGTTTGACTCGGCCGTGTTCTATCTGGAAGCGCGGTAAACAACGCAGTGCCGATAAAAAAACGGAGCGGCGAATGATGTGACCCCCAAAAGTTGGACGGTTTAACATTATTTAGGAAGCCTTCGATTGGAACAGAGCTCGGTATTGCACCGGGCTCTTTCCTTTTAGCCTCAGTTTGATTCTATCGTTGTTATAGTACCGGATATAAGTCCGGAGAGCCTTCTTGAACTGGTCGATAGAGTCCCACTCCTGCAAATATAGCAATTCATTCTTCATCAATCCAAAGAAGTTCTCCATCATCGCATTGTCCAGACAGTTTCCTTTTCGCGACATGCTTTGGGTTATATGCCTGTCTTCCAATGCTTTCTGATATCTTTTATGTTGATAATGCCAGCCTTGATCTGAATGGAAGATTAGATTGCCTCGTATATTCCTTTTCTTGAAAGCCTTGTCCAACATGGTCATAACCATTTTCATGTCTGGGTGGTCGGATATTACGTAAGAGACAATCTCACCATTGAACATGTCCAGCACGGGAGATAGATATACCCACCTATCTTTTATCTTCACCTGGGTAACATCTGTTGTCCATTTCTGATCCGGCTTATCGGCATGGAAGTCCCGGCCAATCACATTGGGCGCAATCTTCCCAAGCTCACCTTTATACGAACGATAATGTTGCCTCTTTCGCTTGGCCTTTAGCCCCATCTGCCCCATTAGTTTTTGGACCGTCTTGTGATTAATATCTATACCCTCATTGTGAAGTTGGTCAGTGATACGCCGGTACCCATAACGACTATGGTGCCTATTAAATATAGCGCGTATACGCTTTCTGATAGCATCATAGCCATCAGGCTGCCCCAAGCGCTTAGCATTGTAATAGAATGTTGAACGAGCCATCTTCCCGAACTTCAGAAGGAGTTCGAGATTGTATCCTGGCCTTAGTTCTTCGATGGCTTTTGCCCTATCTCGCGCAGACGGGCGTTCCTTTCCTCGACTAAGGCCCTCACTTTTTTTAGCAGAGCATTCTCGGTCCTGAGGCACTCATTTTCATATCTGAGGCGCTCCAGTTCCGTCATCTCCTCTGGTTTCTTTTTCTTGGGCCTTCCCATATCTTTTAAAGGGCGTCCAGGTTTTTTATACTCATATAGTGCTGTATACCCCTTCTCGCGAACCGTTCGTAACCATATAGACAAACGGGGTGCACTAACATCGTATTTGACTGACGCCTCATACAAAGTTAGAAAGTTTTCTTGTATATCACGGACGATTCTTTCCTTTAGAGTACCATCTGCGCGGATATTCTTCTTTTTGACCAATGCCGATGGACCAGCTTTCTGATATTTGATCCATAGAACATTAAGTAGACTATGATCAATTCCAAAGTGGTCACTGATATAGGTCCCACTATACCCCTCCTTAAGCATCTTCATATACTTAAGGCGGTCTTCATAAGTGTGTTTTTTGCGTTTGTTTGACATAATAAAACCCCGAAAGTTTTTTGTCTAACTTTCGGGGTTCATGTCAGATGAAGGCCGTTTTTTTAATATTCTTCCGTATCCAAACCAAGGGTATCTGTGGGTTGCTGGAGGGCCTCCAGGGATTCAAGCCTGAGAGAAAGGGAATCAAGGCGGGCCTTGAGGATATCCAGAGAGGCCTGGTTTTTCTCCCGCTCCTCCTGGGCTTTGGAATAGACGTCCGTGAGGATGGCATCCATGTCGGACTGGCTCATTCCAAGACGGTATTCCGTGATGCCGATATTCTTCTGCTTGAGGTTGTATTCAGCGGCGCGGGCGTAAAAATCGGCCTTCAGACTATCTGTGAGGGCTTCCCCGGTGAAGGAAAAGTTGACGGAGCGGCCTTCAATCTCATAATCGTAGAGGTATGAGCGGCCCACCAGGCGGTTCTCTTCCACGAAGTCGTGGACATTGCGCTCGAAATTATTCTGGGCCACCAGCCTGAAAGCAGTCCAGAGGCTGGGGATAATTACTATTGCCAGAACTATGGACATTATGCGGTTTCTCTTGACGGAAACTTCGGCCGATATTCCCGTGACGGTGCGGAAACGAAGGTATTTCACCATCAGGAACGTTGCCAGGGCAATGAATACGCTGTTAATCACAAAGAGGTACATGGCCCCGAAGAAAAAGTGCATGTTGAGGTGCGCCAGACCGTAGCCTGCAGTGCACAGCGGCGGCATGAGGGCTGTGGCAATGGCAACGCCGGAAAGCACGGTACCGCGCTCCTTGCGGCTGTTTTCCAGGATGCCGGCAAGGCCGCCGAAAAGGGCTATGAGGACATCGTAGATGGTAGGTGAGGTGCGGGCCTCAAGCTCCGTGGGGTTCACAAGGGACAGCGGGGACAGCAGGAAAAACACCGTGGAAGCCAGAAGGGATATGCCCACCATCACAAGGAGGTTCTTTACGGCCGATCTCAGAAGATCCGTGTCATTGGTGCCAAGGGCAAGGCCGGCGCCGATGATAGGGCCCATAAGGGGAGACACAAGCATGGCGCCGATAATTACCGCCGTGGAGTTGACGTTGAGGCCCACGGAGGCCAGGACTATTGCAAAGGCAAGGATCCAGGCGTTGGGCCCCTTGAACCAGATGGAGGACTTGATCCTCTCTGCTGCGGAATCAGTGTCTATCTGGTCATATATATAAGTGTACTGACGAATTCTCTTTTTTATATCTTCCCACATACGCGTGTAATTTCCCGCAATGTACGCATTTTTTTCTTAACTTTGCATGAATAAGAAATACAATCATGAAAGAAATAGCAAGCGGAATCCGCTATATCGGCGTAGATGATCTGGACCTGGACCTTTTTGAGAGTCAGTATGTTATCCCGGAGGGAATGTCTTACAATTCCTACCTTCTCCTGGATGAGAAGGTGGCAATTCTGGACACTGTAGATGCCCGTAAGGCCGATATTTGGCTGGAAGGCCTCGGGGAGGCTCTTAATGGCAGGAAGCCGGATTACCTCATAGTGAATCACATGGAGCCGGACCACTCAGGTGTTATCGGCCGCCTGACAGAACTCTATCCGGAGATCACCATTGTGGCAACTGCCATGGCCATAAAGTTCCTGGGGCAGTTCAATCCTGGGAAAACCTTCAGGACGCAGGCCGTGAAAGAGGGTGACACCCTCAGCCTTGGCGCCAAGACGCTCAGGTTCTTCACCGCCCCCATGGTGCACTGGCCTGAGGTGATGGTCTCATTTGAAGAGGCTACGGGCACGCTTTTCAGCGCAGATGCCTTTGGTAAGTTCGGCGCCATCTCCAAGACTGCCTTCTGGGCCGATGAAGACGACTGGGCCTGCGAAGCCCGCCGCTACTATTTCAATATCTGCGGTAAATATGGCCCCCAGGTAGGAGCCCTCCTTAAGAAACTCCCTGCCGTGAAACTCATTGCTCCGCTCCACGGCCCGCTCATGAGAAACGACCTCTCGGAGTACCTTAATCTATATAAGGTGTGGAGCGCATATGAGGTTGAGTCGGAGGGCGTTATGGTGGCCTATGCCTCCATCCACGGCGGCACAAAGGCAGTTGCAGAGCATTTTGCAGATATTCTGAAGGCGCAAGGCTGCCCCAAGGTGGTTCTTACTGACCTTACCCGCGACGACCGCGCCGAGGCCATAGAGGACGCCTTCCGTTACGGTACGCTTGTTATGGCTGCCGCAAGCTATGACGCAGGGCTTTTCACTCCGGCATATGATTTCCTTCACTCCCTGCAGATGAAAGGCTGGCAGAAACGCCGCGTGGCCCTCATTGAAAACGGCACCTGGGCACCTACCGCCGGCCGCGTGATGAAGGAGATGTTTGCCGCAATGAAGGACATCACCATTGTTGGGGACCTTGTCACCATAAGGAGCGTGATGACTCCCGCCGATGAACCGGCCCTAGAGGCCCTGGCCCAGGCAGTGATGGCCTCCTAATCTATTTCCGGAAGCGGTTTCTTGGGATTTTTGGGAACGCCCAGCTTGAGGAGCTGATGGGCGCTCACAAGTATTGACTGGCCTGAATCAGAGATTTTGGCCGATACTTTGTCATACTCTTCCTGCGCGGCCTTCAGCTTTTCTCCCATTGCGGCGTGGGCCTTGGAGAAATCGGCCACACGGTCTATCATGGCCTGGGCGGCCTTGATGATCTTTTCCTGGTTTCGGGCCTGCTCGTAGTTGGTCCAGGCCACGCGTATCATCCTCAGGAACGGCATGAGGGTTTCTTCAGTTGTGAGAAGGACACCCTGCTGGTAGGCCTCCTGGAAAATGCCCGGAACTAGGGTTTTGGCAAGCTGGAGGGCTCCGTAGTTGGGGATGAACATTATCACGTAGTCAAGGGTCTTGTAGCCCTCCCTTATGTAATCCTGATAACGCTTGGTGGAAAGGCTCTTGATCTGGGCGCGGATGGCCTGGAGGTTACGGCGCGCGGCGTCTTCTTTGAGCGCCGGATCCTGGGCCGAATACCAGTCTGAGAGCGCTTCCATTGAGGTTTTTGCATCTATGATAACCTCAGTGCGGTCCGGATAATGGAGGATGTAGTCCGGCCTCATGCGCTTGCCGCTGTCCTCGTTGATGACAATTGACCCTTGAGCGTCACGGAGTGTTTCCTCACGGTCAAAGTCCCGGCCTTCCTCCATGCCCTCGTTCACAAGGATATTGTACAGGATTATCTCGCCCCAGGTGCCTGTCATCTTGTTCTGGCCCTTAAGCGCCTGGGCAAGGTTATCGGCCTTTGTACCAATTGACTGAGTCTGGTCCTGAAGATGCTTTACAGCCTGTTCTACGGCCGTTTTAAGGGTTGCCGTTCCCTCCGTCTGGGAGCGCTTCTGGGCTTCGAAACTCTCCTGCATGGCCTTGAGGTTCTGGCCAAGGGGGCCGGCAAGGGCCTTGAAGGTTTCCTCCGCCTTCTTCTGTAGGGCTTCCTCACGCTGGGCAAGGAGTTTTTCCGTCTCTGCGGTGAGCTGGCTTTTTACAAGCTCCAGCTGGCTGTCAAATGACTCCTGCTGCAGTTCCCGGAGTTTCTCAGCGTTCTCCAGAGCCGCTTTTGCCTGGATAAGGTCATTCTCAAGGACATTGCACGCCTTCACCTGCCGTGCGTGCATTATGAGGTATGTAATAATGGCGGCAAGTACTGCCGCAACTATAGTTATAATGATTGCCGTCGTATCCATGCTCAAATATACGAAAAACTTTTCAGAATGCTGCGTGCGCAGACATAACCCGTGCTCCAGGCAGCCTGGAGGTTGAATCCGCCCGTTATTGCGTCTATGTCAAGGACCTCTCCGGCAAAGAAGAGACCGGGGTACTTCTTGCTCTCAAGGGTGCTTAGGTCTATGTTTGAAAGGCCGATACCACCCGCCGTAACAAACTCCTCCTTGAACTTTCCCTTCCCGGAAACGGGGTAAGTGTCCTGGGTGAGGATTGCGGTAAGGCGGTTGAGGCCCTTGGAGCCAAGTTCCGCCCAGCGGATGTCCGGCCTCAGGCCTGCCTTAGAGATGATATGTCCCCAAAGCCTCTGCTGAAGGAGGGGAGTATTTGAAATCTGCTTTTGCGGGCTCTCTGAGGCCGTTTTTCTGAGCATTTCACGCACCTCATTCTCATTTCTGTTCAGCCAGTTTATGGCCACGGTGGTCTTGTACTGATGCTCTGCAAGGTAACGTGCTGCGTATGAGGAGAGTTTCAGCGTGGCCGGGCCGCTTACGCCCCAGTCTGTTATGAGAAGGGGACCATCGGCCTTGAAAGATGTGCCGGGAATACTTACGGAGGCGTTCACCACAAGGCCCATAAGGGCTGTGAGGCTTTTGTCCGGGATATTCAGCGTGAAAAGTGAGGGGACAGGAGGCACAATTTCAAGGTCCAGGCCTTCAAACATTGATGCCCCTTTATTCATTCCACCTGTTGTGACTACAACGTAGTCAAAACTCTCTCCGTTTACTTTCAGACCCCCGATCACGTCGGGGGTGACGTCATTGCCGGCTTGACCGGCAATCTCTTTGACTGGAGTACCGAGCCGGATATCGGCCCCGTCCATTGAGCGTAGGAGGCAGTGGACAATGTCCATTGCCTCCTGGCTGCAGGGGAACCAGCAATGGTCTTCCTGAAGGGTGCAGGGGACGCCGCGCTCCGTGAACCAGCGGATGGTGTCCTCATTGGAGAATGCCTTCAGGGCACGTTTCATAACGCGTTCCCCGCGGGGGTAGGCATCGGAGAGGGAGCGTATGCCTTCAAAGTCATTGGTGAGGTTGCACCTGCCGCCGCCGGTTATTGCAAGCTTTGCCATCGGCCTTGAGCTGGCTTCAAACACTGTTACGGCTACGTCCGGAGCCATACGCCTTAGCTCCGCGGCGCAAAAGCACCCCGCAGCTCCGGCTCCTATGATTGCTATACGCTTCATTGTTTACAAATATAGCAATCTTAGTCAAGAAAATGATCCAAAACGTGACTAAGATTGTCTGTACTGACAATCTTAGTCATGAAAAGGGTTAAAAACATGACTAAGACCGTTTAAGGGGTAAGTTTAATACTCCGAAGTTTCCTGCCCAGTTCCCTGTGCCCGGGGCAGACTGACTCCAAAAGGGCGTGGAACTGAGGGCCGTGGTTAAGGTACTTCAGGTGACAGAGCTCATGGAGCATTACGTAGTCCTGAAGTTCCTGAGGCAGGGTTACAAGCCGTAAATTCAGATTGATATTCTTAAGGGAAGAGCAGCTGCCCCAGTTGCTCAGATTGTTCTTTATGAATACCTTATTGTACTTGAATCCGTGAATTGCGGCAAGCTGTGCAAGGCGGGGAGGGAGTTCTTCCTTGGCCTGTGCGCGCAGACGTTCAATCTCCGCATTTACCGGAGCTTTGCGCTTTGGACGTCTTGCCGTAAGCCTGAAGAAAAGACCTGTTATAGGGTTAAAGAAGATTCTACTCATCGTCCTCTTCCGGGAGCACTATCTGCTTGTACTGGTTCTTGCGCTTGAGCCAGCGCTCACGGGCATACTGCTGCATATCTGTGATAGTGTCGTTCTCGTCGATGATTTCCATGCCAAGTATGGTTTCCATGATGTCTTCCAGCGTGATGATGCCCTGGAAGCAGCCGTAGTCGTCAATTATGCAGGCTATCTGGTCCTTGGTCTTGAGGAGGCTTTCCCAGATGTCACTCACCGTTGTTTCTTCATGGAAGGCCGCAATCTTGCGCTTGATGGTCCTGAGGCGCATGTCAAACTTGTCCTCGGCAAGATTTTCAAGGGCGTCGTAGCGGAGAATATATCCCGTGATGAATTCAGGGGAGTCCGAATATACCGGAATACGGGAGTTGTGGGAGAGTTCTTCCTGTTTGTAGAACTCCTTGAGGGTCATTGATTCAGGGGCTATGGCTGCCACAACGCGGGGCGTCATTACGTCATAGGCCTTAATGTCGTCCAGTTTTATGATGTTCTGGATAACCTTGTTCTCAGAGTTATCCAGGACGCCTTCCTCCTCACCTATATTTGCCATTGCCGATACTTCCTCACGGGAAATGCCAAGGTCCGGGTCCTCGTCCGATATGGTGTTGTGGAGCTTGTCAATGAGCCACACGATGGGGAAGAGGAGATACACCAGGAAGTTCATCACGCGGGAGAGCCAGAGGAGGTCTTTCCAATGGGATGTACCTATGGTCTTGGGAACAATTTCCGAGAATACCAGGATGAGGATGGTCATTACGGCCGATATGATCCCGAACCAGTGGTCTCCGGTAAGGAGGGTGGCCTGGTGGCCCACAGCCGCGGCACCAAGGGTGTTTGCAATGGTATTGAGGGACAGGATGGCCGACAGGGGGCGGTCAGGGTCCTGTTTGAATTTCATGAAAAGGGCTGCGTTCTTGTCTCCTTCGTCTTCCTTCATTGTGATATAGGAAAGAGGGGTGGACATAAGTACGGATTCCAGCAGTGAGCACAGGAATGAGATGCCCATTGTGAGAAGGAGATATAATATAAGTAAGCCCATTTTCAAGTTTTAACTTACAAAAATACGGAAATTTCCGTACATTTGCATAAATATTTTTTAGATTCCCGGTCAAGCCGGGAATGACGGAATAGATATGAAACAAGAACAGATATTAATAAGGATTTCCGGTAATGACCGCGTGGGACTTACCGCCGAGATAATGGCCATTCTGGCTAAGTACGATGCCCAGATCCTGGACCTTGGCCAGGCCGTGATTCACAACACCCTCTCAATGGGTATCCTAATAAGGATAGATGAACCCCACTCCGGGCAGGTGATGAAAGACCTCCTTTTCAAGACCACGGAACTTGGAAACATAAGCATCGGCTTTGCTCCCATCTCCGACGATGACTACGAGGCCTGGGCCGGCCGCCAGGGACGTAACCGCTACATCCTTACAATTATAGGCCGAAGCCTCAGCGCAGCCCAGATCCAGGCTGCAACGGACGTGATAAGCCGTTACGGGCTAAACATAGACGTGATCAAGCGCCTCACCGGCCGTATGAGTATAAAGCATCCGGAGCACAACGTCCGCGCGTGCGTGGAGTTCTCCGTCCGCGGCTTTTTATCGGCCGATGATAAGAGTGCCATGCAGAAGGACCTTATGTCGATGAGCGCAGAGGCAGGGATGGACTTCTCCTTCCAGAAGGACGACATGTACCGCCGTATGCGTCGCCTCATCTGTTTTGATATGGATTCCACCCTCATCCAGGCAGAGTGCATAGATGAGCTTGCAAGGCGCCACGGCGTGTATGACAAGGTGGCTGCCATTACAGAGCGTGCAATGAGGGGAGAGATAGATTTCAAGGAGAGTTTCACGGAAAGAGTTGCCCTGCTTAAGGGTCTGGATGTATCTGTGATGCAGGATATTGCAGAGCATCTTCCAATAACGGAAGGAACTGACCGCCTTATGTCCGTCCTCAAGACATGCGGATACAAGATTGCTATCCTTTCCGGCGGCTTCACCTTCTTTGGAGAGTACCTCCAGAGGAAGTATGGCATAGACTACGTTTATGCAAACGAACTTGAGATTGGGGAGGACGGAAAACTCACCGGAAGGTATCTAGGAGAGGTTGTGGATGGCCGCAGGAAGGCCGATCTCCTGAAGCTCATCGCCCAGACGGAACACGTGAACCTTGCCCAGACAATTGCCGTTGGAGATGGCGCCAATGACCTTCCCATGCTCAATGAGGCCGGCCTTGGCATTGCCTTCCACGCAAAGCCGCGCGTGAAGGAAAGCGCCCGCCAGAGCATCAGTACAATCGGCCTTGACGGCGTTCTGTATTTCATAGGATTCAAGGATTCCCACCTGGGAGAGCAGGGTAAGCTTTAATGGAAAAGCCTGATTTTGCGGAAGTGCTGGATGTTGCCTCCGACGCCGGGCACATTCTCCTTGAGAACGGCGCGGAGATTTCCCGCGTAGAGGATATCATGGGAAGGATCTCTGCCCACTTTGGCGTGAGTTCCAGCAATTTCTTCGTGCTCTCCAACGGCATTTTCACAACAGGTCAGGCAGAGAAAGTTTCAAAATCCGGCGGCCAGGCATCCACTTATGCCAACGTGGCCTTCATCCCCATCCGGAGCGTCCAGCTTTGCAAGGTGACGGCGGTGAACCGCCTGAGCTATGATATATCGGCCGGAAAATGCACTCTTCAGGAGGCTAAGGAAAGGATTGCCCGTATCAAGAATATGCCCGCAAAGCCCTTCTGGGAGCAGTTTGTGGCTACAACCCTGAGCGCGGCTGGATTCTCCGCAGTGTTTGGTGGCGGTTTCCTGGACTGCACTGCGGCGGGTATTGCAGGGGCCATCCTATTCCTGTTCATGTCCTTCGTGAGTTCCAGATACCTCTCAAAGATAGTTGGCGGCATCTGTAACGCCCTTCTGGTGACTCTTGTCTCCATCCTTTGCTGGAGGGTTGGTATCGGCATATGCCTCAGCAATATAATAATTGGCGCTGTGATGCCGCTTATTCCGGGAGTGCCTTTCACTAACGGCGTCCGGGACCTTGCAAATTCAGACTACCTTGCGGGTATAACCCGTATGACGGATGCAATGCTTGGCTTTTTCTGCATAGCAATGGGCGTTGCGGCGGCCTTCCTTCTGGACGGAGCCGTATTTGGAGGTATGCTTAAACTCACCGGCTATGAGCCCAATCCTCAGACTCAGAGTTATCTTGCCCAGGCCATTGCCTCATTCATTGGAACGGTAGGTTTTGCTGTACTTTATGGTATTGACAGGCCGCAGTATCTTACGGCCGGGGCAATTGGCGTGATTGGCTGGCTCACGTATCTTGTGGCATTCAGAATTCTTGGTGTAGGAGCGCCGGTTTCCGCTATGTTTGCGGCGCTTATGGTGTGCCTGCTGTCACGTTTCAGCGCGGTTCCTACCCGCTGCCCGGCCCAGATCTTCATCATCTGCGGAATCTTTACCCTTGTCCCCGGAGCCGGTATCTTCTGGTTCTCCTACTATCTCACTTCAGGAGAACTACTGCTGGCGGTCGGGAGCGGCTTCATGGCCATCAAGGTGGCTGTCTCCATAGTCCTTGGAATAATCCTTGCCATGGAAATTCCCCAGAGGCTTTTCTCCCATCACACTCATAAGGCTCACTGACGATGGTCCTCCTTCTTGGTGCTACCGGTCTTTTGGGCCGAAACGTCCTCCAGGTGCTTCTGGAGAGGGGAATTGAGGTGCGGGCCCTGGTTCGTTCTTCGCTTGACGTGCCGGGGGTAGACGTTGTCCGGGGGAGTATCCTCTCAAAAGAGGATCTCATGGCGGCGGCGGGTGGCTGCAGCGCCATAATCAACTGCGCCGGAACTACGGATATGACGCTCCCCTCAGTGGAGGATTTCCTTCCAGTGAACAGGGACCTTCCGGCCATGCTTTGTGAGGTTGCTACCAAATCAGGAATCAAGGTCCTTGTACATACAAGCACGGCAAATACCGTTGTTACAGGTACCCCAGAGCGTCCTTCGGATGAATCGGCCCCCTTCGGCCCGCCTTATGACAAGTCTCCCTATGCCGTAAGCAAGAAGGCAGGGGAGGATGCCCTCCTTGGATATGCTTCGGAGCATCCTGAACTGAGGATTGTCATTGTGAATCCGGGCTTTATGCTTGGGGCTTATGACTCAAAGCCTTCCTCCGGCCAGATGGTTCTCCTAGGATGGAGAAAACCCATTCTGTTTGTCTCCCGCGGTGCCAAGTCCATACTTCACGTGAGGGATGCCGCTACTGCCATTGTAAATGCCCTGGAACGCGGTGAAGGGAGGTATCTTCTCACCGGAGAGTGTCTTACTCTGAAGGAGTATTTCCGCATTCAGGCCCGCGTGGGAGGATATCGGCAGCTATGCATAGCGCTTCCAAACTGGATGGCGGGATTTCTAGGCGTTATAGGCTCCACCCTCAGATTCCTCAGGATAAAGACGGAGCTTTACCCTCACAATGTGAAGCAGCTTCTGTATCATGAGTGGTACAGCTGCGCCCGTGCACGCCGGGAACTTGGGTATACGCTCACTCCAGTTGATGATGCCATCCGTGATTTTGTGGATTGGTATTATAAAAAATGTTAATTTTGCAGGTAAATATAGATTATATGGATAACAACCAGCCCAAACCCCAGAATCAGCTTAGCATAGAGCTCAATCCCCAGACCACAAAGGTTTCATACTCAAACCTTGCAATCATATCCCATTCCAGAAGCGAGTTCGTACTGGATTTTGCAACCACGCTTCCAGGCCTTCCCAAGGCCCTTGTGAGTGACCGCATCATCATGACTCCGGAGCACGCAAAACGCCTTATGAACGCACTCTTTGACAATGTCTCAAAGTATGAGGCCCAGTTTGGCGTGATTGATCTTGGCGGCAAGGGCCCCCAGCAGGGCGGCGGCACCTTCAATCTGGCCGATTTCGGCCCCTTCGGCGGAGGTAAGAACTAATATGGATCTATCTAAGATCAAGGCATTTGCCTTTGATATAGACGGGGTAGCCACTGACGGCGGAGTTTTCTGCTTCAGTGACGGGGATCTTCTCCGCACATACGACGCCAAGGACGGTTTTGCAATAAGGATGGCCGTGATGAACGGCTATCCCGTTGCGGTGATTACGGGCGGAAGCTCCGAGAGCATACGTAAGCGTATGATTACCAGCGGAGTAAAGCCTGAGGATGTGTTCCTTCACTGCCGTGACAAAAGGGAGCAGTTCCATCAGTTTGCGCAGCGTTACGGCCTGGATCCCTCTGAGATAATGTACTTCGGGGACGACGTCCCGGACATTGACTGCATAGTTATGAGCGGCTGCGGAGTATGCCCTTCTGATGCAGTGGATGAGGTTAAGGCCGTTGCCGATTACATTACCTCCCGTCCCGGCGGCAGGGGATGCCTCAGGGAGGCCATTGAAAGGACCCTCCGGGAGCAGGGGAGATGGGACTTTAACGCCGGTACTTACAAGAAACTGTTCTAGGAAATGAACCTTCACGGTAAAAGGATAATCCTTGCAAGCGGCTCCCCCAGAAGAAGGGAGCTGCTTAAGGGTTTGGACATAGACTTTACGGTAGATACCGGCAATAATTTCAAGGAATGCTTTAGCCCTGATACTCCCGCAGAGGATGTCCCTGTCCTTATGTCTGAAGGGAAGTCTGCGGGGTTCCATCGGCCCCTGGAGGCCGATGAAATCCTCATCACCGCTGACACTATGGTAATCCTCCCTCCGGAGGGTGGACGGCCAGGGGAAATCCTTGGAAAACCTAAGGACGCCGAGGATGCTGCCCGTATGCTCCGTGACCTTTCAGGCCGAAAGCACCACGTCACTACTGCCGTCACCATCCGCTCCAATTCCCAGAAGGACACCTTCACGGCTACAACGGAGGTCTGGTTCAAGGTCCTATCGGAGGAGGAAATCTCCTATTACATAGATACTTACAAGCCCTTCGACAAAGCCGGGGCATATGCCATCCAGGAGTGGATCGGCCACGTGGGCATCACCCGCATCGAGGGCTCCTATTTCAACGTTGTGGGCTTCCCGGTCCAGAGGGTCTGGGAGCATCTGCAGGCTTTTTTGTAGTACTGGGCTAGTTTATCCCATTTCCCTGTAATCCTCCTCCATATCCCATTCGCGTTCCTGTTCTATTCCCTCTGCCTCCGGGATGTCGAACTCCTGGACGGGGGACAGCAACTCCGATGAGGTCATCTCCTCGATGATCTCCTGAAGGTGCGAAGGAAGACCCGGGAAGAAATCGTATCCCGTCATATGCTCCAAACGGTTGACACTCATCGAGTACCTGTAGATACTTACGCCCTTGACAACTCCCCCTTCCGGGATGAGGAAGCAGATGGATTTCCAGCCAAGGCTCTTGGTTGATTTCCTGCAAAGCGCTACGTAAGTACCCCTCCATAAAGGGCCGAAGACGATGGAGAGTCTGCCTTTGGGACTCTCCGAGAGCCACTGTTGGCATATTTCAGCGACCTCTCCGGGGACACCTGCCGGAATCATACTCCCAGGTCTAAGCTCACACATATTCCAGTTGGGTGTGGCTTTTACATCCTCCCTTCCTGTCCATATCGGGATGTCATATCTGATGAGCCTGTCAATGCCGCCATCGGCCCTTCGTGGAAGACCAAGGGAGGGGAGATAACGCCGTGCTCCTTTGGCTTCTATCCTCGAGGCCTTCAGAGTCTCCTGCGCCCGCAAGGGGGAGGCCGACAGCAGAGCGGTCAGCAGCAGGAGTGAAAGGATATGTAACCTCTTGACAGACATTGAGGTTACAAAAATATAAAATAATAAGGAATAATCCTTCTTTGCGTTTTGGGTTTTAAGCGGCGGCTGCAGAGAGTATGATGATGTGTCAAAGATAGATAACTCTTCCACTTGTAATCCACGGAAAAAATCGCTATTTTTGTAGGATAAATGAGATGCCCGATCAGGTCGGGCATGACGTAGGGAAGGGAGCCGGGAAAGAAAGAAGAGAAAACCAGAAAACAAGATATGAAAGAACTTGCCGCAAAGTACAGCGCAGCACAGGTGGAGGACAAGTGGTATGCCTATTGGCTGGACCATAAGTTCTTCCACAGCGAACCTAATGAAAAACAGCCTTATACCATAGTGATTCCGCCGCCCAACGTGACGGGAATCCTCCATATGGGCCACGTGCTCAACAACACCCTCAACGACGTCCTTATCCGCAAAGCCCGTATGGACGGAAAGAATGCCTGCTGGGTGCCAGGAACGGACCATGCATCAATTGCAACCGAATCAAAGGTGGTGGCAAAGCTGAAGGCCCAGGGCATAAACAAGGAGGATATCGGCCGAGAGGAATTCCTGAGGCATGCCTGGGAGTGGAAGGAAGAGCACGGAGGGATCATCCTCCAGCAGCTCCGTAAGCTTGGCTGCTCCTGCGACTGGGACCGCACCCGCTTCACCATGGAGCCTGCCCTCAGCGAGGCCGTTATCAATACCTTCGTGTATTTCTACAAGAAGGGCTGGATCTACAAGGGCGTGAGGATGGTTAACTGGGACCCAGAGGCCCTTACCGCCGTCTCAGACGACGAAGTTATCCACAAGGATACCAAGAGCCATTTCTATCATCTGAGGTACTACATCTCCGACGGCAACGGAAACCCCACTGACAAGTTCCTTGTCATAGCCACAACGCGTCCAGAGACCATTATGGCCGATGCAGCAATATGCGTGAACCCCAAGGACGAGCGTCATTTCTGGCTCAAGGGGAAGAAAGTCCTGATTCCGCTCATCAACCGTGAGATCCCCGTTATCGAGGACGACTACGTGGAGATGGACTTTGGAACCGGTTGCCTGAAGGTAACCCCCGCCCACGACGTTCATGACTATGAAATCGGCCTCAGGCATAACCTTCCCGTGCTGGAAATCATTGACGACCACGGAAAGCTCAATGAGAAAGCCCAGATCCTTGTGGGCGAGGACCGTTTTGTGGCCCGTAAGAAGATAGTGAAGATGCTGGAAGAGGCCGGAAACCTTGTGAAGGTAGAAGACTACACCAGCCCCGTGGGCTATTCAGAGCGCACTGACGCCGTCATTGAGCCAAAGCTCAGCGCCCAGTGGTTCCTGAAGATGGAGGAGCTTGCAAAGACCGCCCTTGAAACCGTCGAGAGCGGCCGCACCAAGTTTATCCCGGAAAAATACGTGAACACATACCGCCACTGGATGGAGAACGCCCGTGACTGGTGCATATCCCGTCAGCTGTGGTGGGGCCAGCGCATCCCCGCATACTATCTGCCAGATGGCTCATACGTGGTTGAGGCTACCCCTGAGGCAGCCCTTAAGGCCGCCCAGGCCATAAATCCGGCCCTTACCATGGCCGATCTAAAGCAGGACGAGGACGTCCTTGACACCTGGTTCAGCTCCTGGCTCTGGCCCATCTCCGTCTTTGACCCCGAAAAGCCCGGCCATCCTGACCACAAGCCAAACAAGGACCTTTCCTACTATTATCCCACCAACGACCTTGTGACAGGCCCGGACATCATCTTCTTCTGGGTGGCCCGCATGATCATGGCAGGTGAGGAGTTCATGGGAAGGGAGCCCTTCTCCAATGTGTACTTCACGGGTATCGTGAGGGATAAGATAGGCCGGAAGATGTCAAAGACCCTTGGCAACAGCCCCAACCCTCTTGACCTCATTGAGAAATACGGGGCCGATGCCGTGAGGATAGGCATGCTCCTTTGCTCCAGCGCCGGCAACGACATCTTCTACGACGAAGCCCAGATCCAGCAGGGCGCCGCTTTCTGCAACAAGATATGGAACAGCTACCGTCTAGTCAAAGGCTGGGAGGTGGATGCCGCCGCAGCTCAAGGAGCATCGGCCCGTCTTGCTGTTGAATGGTTTGCCGCAAAACTCTCCGACATAGTTGCCGCCGTAGAGGACCATTACTCCAAATTCCGCATCTCAGATGCCCTCATGACCATCTACAAGCTCTTCTGGGACGACTACTGCTCATGGTATCTTGAGGCCATCAAGCCCGCATACGGCCAGCCCATTGACCCCGCAACCAAGGAGGCTACGCTGGAATACTTTGAGGCTCTCCTAAAACTCATCCATCCCGTCATGCCCTTCATCACGGAGGAACTGTGGCAGGACATTGCAGAGCGTAAGGAAGGGGAGACCATCATGTACGCTCCCACTCCAAAGGCCGCTTCATTTGATCCCAAGACCCTAGAGGACTTTGCCCTTGCCCAGGAGGCCGTGAATGGCGTCCGTGGCGTGCGCAGCCAGCGTAACATTGCCCCCAAGGAGGTCCTGAAACTCCATATCAAGGGTGCTGGATTCCCTCAGGCGGTGATTCCTGTAGTGGAGAAACTTGCAAACGCAGAGGTCTCCATAGTGGATGCATTCGGCTCACAGGGCGTCGGATTCATGGTGCGTACCATAGAGATGCAGGTTGAGATGGAAGGCCTCATCAACGTGGAAGAGGAACTGGACAAGGCACGCAAGGAACTTGAGCACCAGGAGAAATTCCTTGCAGGCGTACGTGCAAAGCTTTCCAACGAGCGCTTTGTGAATAACGCCCCTGCCGCCGTAGTTGAGGTTGAGAGAAAGAAGGAGGCCGATTCCCTCTCAAAGATTGAAAGCCTCAAGGCAAAGATAGAGGCACTTGAAAACAACTAGGAGCTATGGCGGTTTTCAAGACTACATTCCCTGTAAGGTACTATGAGACAGACCAAATGGCCGTTGTCCATCACTCCAACTATATACGCTATTTTGAACTGGCGCGCGACGAGATGATGGTCCAGCTGGGCTTTCCCATTGAAAAGTGCGAGGCAGAGCTAGGTGTACTGGTGCCAATAGTATCCGTAGAATGCCATTTCAGGCATCCTGCAAGGATGGGTGATGTCCTCACTGCATCGGCCCAGGTAGACAGGGCCCCTATGGCAAAGATGCGTATCCACCAGGAGGTTGTAAACCAGGACGGAGTGCTTTGCGCTGAAGGAGAGGTGGTCCTTGGCTTCCTGGACAGGAAAACCTTCACCCCGGTGCGCTGCCCGGAGGTGATCTGCGATCTTTTTGAAAAATTCACTCAAAATAACAGTTAATATGCTTCCTCTTGTAATAGGTCATTGGGAGATTATCGCAATTGTGCTGGTAATCCTTCTCATTTTTGGCGGAAAGAAGATTCCTGAACTTATGAAGGGCCTTGGAAAAGGCGTAAAGAGCTTTAAGGAAGGGGTGAATGAGGTTGAGAAGGAGATAGACTCTGCTCCCAAGGATAAACCGGACACCAAGGAATAGAAAGTGGTTCCCGGAGGTGATGAAATGTCCTTCTGGGACCACCTTGAGGCACTGAGAGGCACTATCTGGCGCTCGGTGCTTGGTGTTTTGCTGGCTTCGGTAGCATTTCTGTGCTTTCCCAAGGCGCTTTTCAAGGCCGTTCTGTGGCCTACCCAGGCCGATTTCCCGCTTTACAGGCTTCCGGGCGTAGGCTTTTCGATGGAACTTATAAACATCGAGTTGTCGGCCCAGTTCTTCGTTTATCTGAAGGTTTCCGTCCTCTGCGGCCTTGTGGTGGCTTTCCCGTATGTGATATGGGAGATATGGAAGTTTGTGGCTCCGGCCCTCTATGAGAACGAGAAAAAGGCGGTGAGGGGAGCATTCTCCCTTTCATCGGCCCTTTTCTATCTTGGCGTGGCGGTAGGATACTTTGTGGTGCTCCCGGTTTGCCTGATGTTCTTTGTGAACTTCTCCGTGAGCGATGCCATAGTGAACACCATCTCCCTGAGTTCCTACATGTCCCTTTTCACCTCCATGGTGTTTCTCATAGGGATACTCTTCGAGTTCCCGTCCGTAATCCTGGCACTGTCTTCCATTGGCGTTATTTCCCGTTCCCAGCTTAAGGGCTGGCGGAAATACGCTATCGTGGTGGTGCTCATCCTTGCCGCCCTCATTACACCCAGCGACCCTTTCTCCATGTTTGTTCTGGCCATACCGCTTTACGGCCTCTTTGAACTGTCTGTCCTTCTCTGCAAGAAATGATTTCCGTCAGTAACGTCACGGTATCCTTCGGGAGCTTCAACCTTCTTGACTGTATAAGCTTTCACATAAGCGAGCAGGACAAGATAGGCCTGGTGGGTAAGAACGGGGCAGGGAAGAGCACGCTCATGAAGCTCATAACAGGTGAGCAGTCTCCTACATCCGGCAGCATTGAGATGCCCTCAGGGCTCAACATCGGCTATCTTCCCCAGATAATGGAGCACCACCGTGGCAGGACAGTGATTGAGGAGGTCATGACGGTTTTCGACCACCTCCGGGCAATGGAGGAGGAACTGGAAAGCCTCACGGCTCAGCTGGGGGAGAGAACAGACTATGAATCGGCCTCCTACGAAGCCCTCATTACCCGTCTTAACGAGCTGAACGACCGCCTGGCCCTGGAAACCGGCGAATCCCCGCTGGTGCAGGCAAAGAAGGTTCTCTACGGCCTTGGATTCAAGGAGGATGAGCTTTCCCGCAATACGGAAACCTTCAGCCAGGGCTGGAACATGCGCATTGAGCTTGCGAAGATCCTTCTCTCAAGGCCGGATGTCCTCCTTCTTGACGAGCCCACAAACCACCTTGACATAGAATCCATCGAGTGGTTTGAGGACTATCTGAAGGGCTTCAGGGGCTCTATTATGATGGTTTCCCATGACCGCAAGTTCCTGGATAACGTTACCACCCGCACAGTGGAGATACTTCTTGGGCATATTCACGACTACAAGGTACCGTACAGCCAGTATGTCACGCTTCGCGCGGAGAGGATTGCCCAGCAGACTGCCGCCTATGAGAACCAGCAGCGCATGATAGAGAAGACGGAGGATTTCATAAACCGCTTCCGCTACAAGCCTACAAAGAGTAATCAGGTACAGTCCCGCATAAAGGCGCTTGAAAAGCTTGAAAGGATAGAGATAGATGAGACGGAAAACGCTTCAATCAATCTCAAATTCCCGCCCGCGCAGCGCTCCGGAGACGTGGTGTTCAAGGCCACGGATATCACCGTAGGATATCCTCAGAAGGTGGTTTTCTCCCATGCCGATATTGAGATAAAAAGGGGAGAGAAGGTAGCGCTCATCGGCCGTAACGGCGAGGGAAAGACTACCCTCATGAGGGTAATAATGAAGGAACTCTATCCTCTTGAAGGAGAGGCTAAGACGGGTCACAACGTAAGCATCGGCTATTATGCCCAGAATCAGGAGGATATCCTGGATCCGTCAGAGACAGTTTTCGGGACACTTGACAGAATAGCTGTAGGCGATATCAGAACCCGCCTCAGGGATATCCTGGGGGCATTCCTTTTCAAGGGAGAGGACATTGACAAGAGGGTATCCGTCCTTAGCGGAGGAGAGCGTGCCAGGCTTGGAATGGCAAAGCTCATGCTGTCCCCGTACAACGTCCTTGCGCTGGATGAACCCACCAACCATATGGATATCAGGTCAAAAGATATCCTCAAGCAGGCCCTCAAATCCTTCGACGGTACGCTTATTGTTGTATCCCATGACCGTGACTTCCTGGATGGCCTTGTGGATAAGCTCTATGAATTCCGTGACGGAAAGGTAACGGAGCACCTTGGGACGGTGGCCGATTTCCTCCGGAGGCGCAAACTTGAGAGCCTTCAGGAACTTGAAAGAAAGGCCCCGGTACAGGAAAAAGCTCCAGCCCAGCCTTCTGAGGGCGTGAAAGAATTCCGTAAGATGAAGGCTGTGTCAAAGGAGGAGAGGAAGATACGTAACAGGATTGATTACCTGGAAAAGCAGATATCGGCCCATGAGGAGAAGATGGCGGAAATAGAGAAAATCCTTGCTAATCCGGGAAATAATGACGATATTTTGGACCTCACAAGGGAATACCTGGAACACAAGAGGACTATGGATGAGCAGACGCTGGAGTGGACTTCCCTTATGGAGCAGATAGATAATTAATAATAGTATTGTAATATGAAAGCGCTGATTAACAAGATGTTGATTCTTGCTATTGCAAGTGTCACTTTACTTTTAGCGGCACCTGCTGCACGTGCCCAGTACACTTCCCAGCTGGAAGAGAAGACCATCCCTGTAGGGGAGTTCTCCGGCATTGAGGTAGCCGATGACTTCGAGGTCACCCTCTCAAACGGTCCCTGTGTAGCCAAGGTTACGGTAGACAAGATGCTGTCTCCTTACGTGCAGGTTTATGTACGCGGAAAGGTGCTTCACATTACTTATGACGGCAAAGCCGTCCCCAAGGACGTAAGGCAGTTGTATAAGGGCCGGAATGCCCCCAAGCCCGTTTTCAGGGCAAGCATTTCCATGCCGGAGCTGTCGTCCCTCTTCCTAGGAGGCAATGCAATCCTTAACTGCGGAGATGTCCTTGAGTGCAAGCTCACAACGGATATAGATATTCAGGACAAGGCTCAGCTGAAGAACCTTAATATAAAGGCCGGCTCTGTCAATGTCAATATGAAAAAGCAGGCCCAGGCGGCCTTGAGCATAGATGCCGTGAATAAGGCCGAATTAAAGACAGAGGGCAACGCAAACCTCAGGGCCACCGTCAACGCCCATGACATCATCTCCGCTGCTGCCGGTTCTTCAGAGATTGCCATCACCTCCAAGGGTGAAGATGCAACAATATCCGGCACAAGCGGATCAAAGTCTGTCATAACATTCGAGGGAGAGAAGGCCGTGGTAAATATTTCAGGATCGGCCAGTATCAACCTCTCAGGTAAGGGTGAAGCTCTTTCCGTTCGCGGTGAGAGGAGCGCCAACCTTGAGGCCGCTGCTTTTGATACCAAGACTGCGACCGTAGACCTTAACGGTTCCGTGAAAGCTAATATCACCGTCTCAGAGAGCCTGGACGCCAATCTTGTGGGCGGCAGCACGCTCTATTATACCGGTGATCCCGTGTTCAAAATCGGCAAAGTTGTTCGTTCTACCCTCGCTCCTTACGGCTCAAGCACAAGATAATGATTTACGATTCCCATATGGATACCCCCTCCCAGCTTCTGAGGCTGAGGAATGTGGATATAGACAATAAATACGGCCATGTAGACTTCCCTAAACTCATCAGAGGGGGAGTGGACGGTGTTTTCTTTGCGCTTTATACGCCGCCCCAGATGGCCCCGGACGCCGCTACAAGATACGCCCTGGAGATGTTGTCCGCAACATATGATGCCGTTGAGCGTAATTCGGAGCTATCGGCAATAACCTTCAGTCCGGAAGAGGCCACAAAGAACCGCAAGGACGGCCTTATTTCCATTTTTATAGGTATGGAGAACGGATCTCCCATCCAGGAGAATCTGTCGCTCCTCAGGACTTTCTACCGCCTTGGTGTGAGTTATGTCACCCTTACACATAACGGGGACAACGCTATTGCCGATGCAGCGTCTGAAGGGAAGAAATGGAACGGGCTCAGCCCCTTCGGCCGGGAGGTTATTGCGGAAATGAACCAGCTTGGTATGATGATAGACCTTTCACATGCCTCGGACAAAACCTTCTGGGACTGCATAGAGGCCTCAAAGGCTCCAATCGTAGCCACGCACTCCTGCTGCCGCAGTCTCTGCGGCCACAGGCGCAACCTTACGGATGATATGCTGAAGGCGCTGGGGGAGAAGGATGGATATGTGGGGATAAACTTCTATCCTGCATTCCTCAGTGACCGCTTTGGCAAAGATCCCGCTGAGGCTGCGCTTCTTGACGAAGCCGAGAAAACGGACCAATACTGGAGGCAGTGCCCGTCAGACATTGAACGCACGGAAGCCTGGCATATAATCCAGGACCGCCTGAAAGAAGAGATCTGGCGTCCCGGCGTGAAGGAAGTGGTGGACCATATAGATTATGCTGTCAAGTTGGCGGGCATAGACCATGTTGGACTTGGCTCCGATTTTGACGGAATATGTGTTGGTCCGGAGGGGCTTGAAGATGTCTCAAAGATTGGTGCCGTAGCGGTGGAAATGCGCCGCCGCGGATACTCTGAGAAGGACATTGAGAAGGTTTCCGGCAAGAATTTGATGGATGTGTTCCAACGAGTTGTAAACTGCTCTGAATTAGAGCATTAAGCCTAAAAGTAACAAAGATGTTAGTAAATCTAACATCTTTGTTACTTTTATTGTGTATCAGTACTATAACTGTTTTTCTATGTAAAGCCTCAAGAAATTGAGTGCAGAGGCCGCGAAGCGTTCAATATTGCGCGCGCGGTCATTTTTGTAACAGTATTTTACGGTCCGTGTACCGCGTGGTCCGCTCACCCCAATCCATACTGTTCCGCCAGGATTTTTCCCGTCTCCGTCTTTATCGGCCAGCCCAGTGGTGGCAACGGAATATGTGCTTCCGGTAAGGCGCCTCACGCCCTCTGCCATGGCGGCCGCAACCTCTGAACTTACCACTCCGTTCTCCGTTATGACGCTCTCCGGAACTCCAAGCACATTCTCTTTTACGGAAACTGCATAGGAGGTGACGGAGCCAATGAAATAGGCCGATGATCCGGAAACAGAAGTGAAGAGGTGGGCAATCTCGCCGCCGGTGCAGGATTCTGCAGCCGACACTGTTTCCCCGTGTTCCTTCAGAAGCTTTCCTACAGCTGCCTCAAGGGTGGTGTCATCCGATGCATAGACAAGGGAGCCAAGCAGGCCCTTAAGCGCTTCCAGCTGCGCCTCCAGGCTCTTTTCATCTCCTCCATAGGAGGACAGGCGCAGCCTTATCCCAGTAAGGGTATTGGGGAGATATGCAAGGTGCATATTGGAAGGAAGGGCGTCTTCCCATTTTGCAATTTTCTCTGAGAGGGCCGATTCTGCCATGCCGTACACCATAATATTACGGTGTACTATGCTCCCTGGCTTGAAATGGGCCAGAATGTCCCCTAAAACGGCCGGAATTGCCCCTACTGCCTCATGTGGTACTCCTGGAAGGGCATAGAGCGTAGCTTTGTCCAGAAGGCTTCTGAACACCATTATGGGTGCAGTGCCAAGCTTATTGACTATAACCTCCGCCTTTTCCGGCACCTGTGCCTGCGCAAGATTGATGGGGAGTACGTCCAGGCCCCTTCCTTTCAGGATCTTATGAACCATCTCAAGCTGCCCAGGGTCCTCCCTGTAGCCGTTACTGCCGGAAAAACGCGCCAGGACAGCCTTGGTTATATCATCTTTGGTGGGCCCCAGACCTCCTGTAGTAATTACAATGTCACTAAGGCCGATTTCCCGCCTCAGGGCATCCTCGATGGCCTCTGGGGCATCTCCTACGGAGACCATGCTCCTGACGTGGATTCCGGCCTCTTCCAGAGCCCTGGCAATGTTGCTGGAATTGGTATCCGTAACCTGGCCGATGAGAATCTCATCGCCAATTGTACATATACTTGCGGTAAGCATATTATTTGTTCAGTGATTTAAGTATTCTGATGCGCTGGAGGTGCCCTAGGGATGTTTCTACTGGGATTCCGCGGCTGCAGAAATCAAGCGCTTCCTGTGGAGAATCCGTGTTGAAGATAAGGGGAAGTCTCCCTTGCGTGGCGCTTTCAACATATTCAAAGCGCTTTACCCCATGGATTATGACTCCGTCAATACCGGAGAGGCGGCAATAGTCCAGAAGGGGGCCGATTTCATCCTTAGTAAGGCCGTCAGTGATGCGTACAAGAACGCGCGTATAGCGCTCATAGCAGAGCCGGAGGCTCAGGAGTTCATCCAGGAGCACTGTAATGTCAGGGACTTCCTGAGTGCCTTCTTCCCAGCCGGTATCTATAATGAGGAAATCCACAAAGTCATATAGCAGGGCAAAGGAACGCTGGGTGTCACGCTTAAGATTGACTGCAAGTACGGTTTCCTTCCTCAGGGACTGCAGGCTGGATATCCATTCCAGGATTCCGTCCTTTGGTGGAGTAAGGGTAAGAAAACCGGGTGCGGGATGCGGTATCCTATATGATTTAGAGCTGTTTACGCCCTCATAGGCACCAAGTGGATTCCCCAGTGTAACGCCTGAGAATTCAATTTTGGGGACTTTGTCCAGTTTTTTCTTGAAAAACAGCATCCTTGCGATTATCTATACGGATGCAAAAATAATAAATTATTCTTCAGGATGGAACTCTTCAAAGGTATTGTCCGAGTAAAAAACAAGGATTCTATTCACTTTACGGCCGGAATCTGCAGTCTTCTGAGGGAAAAGATCCATCATGATACTGCCCTCAGCGTCCTCTGAGGCCGCATCCTTGTACATTTTGCCTCTTCCTGTGAGAAGCCATTCAAGGTTAAGGGCGGGGTAGTGAAGCATGAGGCTCTCCAGGAAATCATAGCCGGGCTTGTTGCGGCCGGACAGGATATGGGAGACACTTCCGCGTGCAACGGACAGAGTATCTGCAAACTGAGTCTGCGTGAGATTTTCCGCCTGCAAAAACTGTAAAAGACGCCGATTCATATTCCTGAATTTTGTTATCACAAATATACACACTAAATGTGAAACATCCAAATATGGTTCCTGAGGAACATTTGGAAAGGGGTAGGGTAAATGGAATAAATAATTATATGAAATTTAATTTAAGTAATAATATATAAATAACTGATTATTACTAATATAGTATTAAATATAATGCCAGTTAAAAGGCTTTTTGCAAGCCGGCCGGTTTTATATTATGGATTCTGTTAAAGTAATATAGAATATAAATATATATAAAACACTGATTTTCCGATAGTTAAATTTAAAACAACAAAAGGTGTGGAACACTTTTGCAAGAAAGTATCAGTGCCCTTTTCGAAATGTTAAACAAGTGATGGATTATTTACAAATGTTAACAAATGGCGTGTTGGTAATATTTCACATATGTATAATCATGTTGCGCTCAAAAACTGATTTACGTGATATTTCACAATTTGTGATTAATAGTGTAACTTTGCCCCGAAAAACGAATTCTGATGATACCTGAAATTCATATAGAGGATTACAATTATGGCCTGGAAGACTCCAGGATAGCAAAATACCCTCTTCCGGAGCGTGACGCATCAAAACTCCTCCACTACAAGAACGGTGAGGTCTCGCATACCATTTTCCGCAATTTACCCAATCTTCTCCCTGAAGGGGCAATGATGGTATTCAACGAGACTAAAGTTGTACCGGCCCGCCTCCATTTCAGGCGTGAAAGCGGTGCGCATATTGAGATATTCTGCCTGGAACCCATTGCTCCTGTGGAATACAACCTGGCCTTTGCCGCTACTACGGAGACCACTTGGAAATGTGTTATCGGCAATGCTAAAAAGTGGAAAGAGGACATCTTGAGGCTGTATAATCCAAATGACGATGCCGTGATTGGCGCCATGGACCTGAGGGCAGAACTTACCGGCCGGGACGGTCAGACAGGGCAGGTGAGATTTACCTGGAAGGACGGCAGCCCGTTCTCAAGGGTACTTGAAGTTGCCGGAACCGTTCCAATTCCACCGTACCTTAACAGGGAATCAGAGGCTATTGATGTGCAGCGGTATCAGACCCTATACGCACGCATCAGGGGCTCCGTAGCAGCACCTACGGCCGGTCTCCACTTTACCGACAGGGTCCTTGAGGGAATCAAGGCAAAGGGTATAGATATGGAGAAAGTGTGCCTCCACGTAGGCGCCGGTACTTTCCTTCCGGTCAAGAGTTCCCTGGTTTCAGAGCATCCCATGCACCGTGAACCGTTTGTTGTCACAAGGGATCTTTTGGTGAAGCTAAGGGACAGGAAAGTGCCCCTCATTGCAGTAGGAACCACTTCCGTAAGGACTCTCGAATCCCTTTACTATGTAGGCGTAAGCTGCATTGAGGAAGGGGAACCCCGTGACGTAGCCCAGTGGGCTCCGTATGAAAGGGAGTACACCTATTCAACTCAGGAAGCCATCCAGGCCATCATAGACTGGCTGGACAAAAACGGAAAGAGGGAAATCAGCGCCGGAACCCGCATTATCATCGTACCGGGCTTCAAATTCCGCATCGTAGACCTTCTTGTGACAAATTTCCATCAGCCGGAAAGTACCCTTATCCTTCTTGTATCGGCCTTTGTAAACGGCAACTGGAGAGCCATTTACAATTATGCGCTGGACAATGATTTCCGTTTTCTGAGCTACGGAGACTCCTCTTTGCTTGAAAGGGCATAGGTTAATCCAAAAATTTGGCTTAAATTTGTAGGAAGAATTGATTTGAGTATGGACCTCACTGAATACATGGACATTGCTCCTTTCAATGACGAGGAAGCATCGGCCGCCCTTACGCGCCTGTCCAATCATCCAAATACCAAGTGGATATCCAAGAGGATATTCCCGGACCAGCCCGATACCCTTCTAGGGGAGATTCTCCGTAACATCCACACCGTGGACGAATTCCAGTCCATAGTGATGACAAAGGCCATCCAGTGGGTCATAGACCATTCCGTGAAGGAGTTTACGTATGGCGGCCTTGAGAATCTTACATCCATTGAGGGCAAGTATCTGGCAATGTCCAATCACAGGGACATCATACTGGATCCGGCATTCCTCCAGCTCATTCTCCTTAAGAACGGCCTTCCGGACACCCAGATCTGCGTAGGGGACAATCTCCTTAAGCAAAAGAGCGTGGAGCTACTCATCCGCTCAAACCGCATGATCAAGGTCATCAGGGGAATATCGGCCCGTGAACTGTATCTGTCTTCCCAACTGCTTTCCAAATACATCCGTGAGGTCATAACCTCCGGCACCAGCTCTGTCTGGATTGCCCAGCGTCAGGGACGTACCAAGGATGGCCTGGATACCACCGAGCAGGGCCTCCTCAAGATGTTCGACATGTCCGGTACCAAGGATTTCACCCAGAATTTCAAGGAACTGAACATCATTCCCATAAGCATCTCCTATGAGTATGAACCCTGCGATATCCTGAAAGCTAGGGAAATCCTTATCTCACGCACCCAGAAGTACGTGAAAACTGAGACTGAGGACCTTGAGAGCATTATCCAGGGCATCATGCAGCCCAAGGGGAATGTCCATATCCAGTTTGGGAAACCCCTTACTGATCAGGAGATTGAGGAAGCATCTCTCTGCGACAAGAACGACCGCTACCAGAGCATCCGTCATGCAATGGACGTAAGGATCATTGAAGGCTACAAGCTTTGGAAAACCAATTACATGGCCTACGACATTGTGACAGAAGGCTCAAAGTACTCTTCAGAATATTCTCCGGAAGAACTCAAGGCTTTCAAAGGCTACATAGAAGCCCTGCTTGGAAAGGTAGAGCCTGAACTGGACAAGGATGAACTGAGGGATATCCTCCTTCACATCTACAGCAATCCCGTCCTTTCAAAGGAAAACCTCCTTACAGATTCACAATAAGCCAGGCCATATAGCCGGCCCACAGAAGAAGGAACAGCGCACCGTCCAGACGGTCCAGGCTGTTCTTTTTTCCTATATGGCAACTTGTCAGAAGCGCCAGGGCGCTTGCGAGGAGTATTCCAAGGTCAATGTAGGAGATATCGGCAAAACTAAGCGGATTGATAAGGGCCGATCCTCCAAGGATAAGCAGCACGTTGAAGATGTTGGAGCCGATAATATTTCCAAGTGCAAGCTGGCCTTTTTTCTTTACTGCCGCTGCAACGCAGGTGGCAAGTTCGGGCATGGATGTGCCGCCAGCGAGGATGGTGATGGCTATGAATTTGTCACTTACTCCAAGGGTGTGCGCAATTGAAACGGCCGAATTCACAAAGAGGCGGCCTCCGAATATAAGAGCCGCAATGCCTCCGATGATGAATAGTATGGCAAGCCAGATGTTGAGCTGCTTGGTCTCTGTGGAGGAATTCTCATCTGGGGAGGAGGTCTTGAAACTGAGCCACATATACCCTAAGAAAAGGGCCAGGAGGATGCCTCCGTCAAGGCGTGACAGGCCGTCCATGCCGGCTCCGAAGATAGTGTGCTCAAGCCCCAGAAGGATGAGGACCACCACCGTGACGATATTCATGGGGATATCCCTGCGCCTGTTTTCTTTTGTAATGGCCATGGGGAGGATGAGCGCGGTGATACCAAGGATGAGGAGGGTATTGAAGATGTTGGAGCCCACCACGTTTCCAAGTGCGATATCGGCATTGCCCTGAGCGGCGCCGATAAAGCTTACTACCATTTCAGGGGCCGATGTTCCCATGCCCACGATGGTAAGGCCGATTACAAATTCGCTGAGTCCGAATTTCCTTGCAAGGGCCGATGAACCTTCCACAAGGTAATCGGCGCCAAACACCACAAGCGCAAGGCCTGCAAGGAACAATATGATCTGAAGTAACATTATGTCTCTTTAAAATTGAGCACAAAATTAGCAATTATCTCCTATTTTTACTACATTTGTTAACTAAATATGACTCTGAAAAGGCTCATATCCGTGTCTGTGCTTGCCGCAGCGTTTGTCTGCTCCTGCATCCCCAAGACGCCGGACAGGCCCACTCCGCCCGCTCCAAACCCTCCCGTCCCGGAAGATCCGGATCCCATAACCATGATAACAACCCCCGGCGCATACGGCGTAGAGGGTGGGGATGTGTTATTTGACCTTTCCTATAACCAACTCAGCGTGGTGGAGTATAAGGGCGGCTGCTCATACCGCATCTTAAATCCTGAAAAGGTAAGCGTAGTAAGCGTGTCGGGCCTTCCGCAGGTTCTCACTCAGGGTGAAAGTGTGTCTTTCCTTTACAGAGTTCTGGAGCATGGTCACAGCACTGTGAGCAAAAGATATGACATGACAGTCCTCCAGATTAAGGACGGAAAGGCCTGGCTCAAGCAGGACAACACCACCTTCTTTGTCATAGCCCTCCTATGATACTCCCGGCCCTCATACTGTCTGCGGTCCTCAGTGCATGGACGTCCCTTGATACCCTCAAGGTTCCATGCGTCCTTGTGGAATTCTCGGACGTAAAGTTTGACGGAGATGCCCCTTCAGATTATTTTGATGCCCTTCTCAATGAGGAGGATTATTCTGAGGGATTTGCCACGGGGTCAGTAAGGGATTATTTCCAGGACAACTCCCTAGGTGCATTCACACCCGTCTTTGATGTCTACGGCCCCGTGACTCTTTCAAGATACCGTGCCTATTATGGACGGGATGTCATCATAGACGGAGTCAGGGCCGATGCCGCAGCTGACGAAGCCATCGCAGAGGCATGTGTGGCCCTTAAGGACGATGTGGATTTCTCTCAGTACGACTCTGACGGAGACGGTGTGCTGGATATGATCCTTTTCATCTACGCCGGCCATGACCAGTCTCAGGGAGGCCCACAGGACGCAATCTGGGCTCATCACTGGAACATGAGTAAATCGGCCAATCCCGATCTTCATGACGTTGAAATAGACGGCGTCAGGCTGGACAGCTATTTCTGTGCGTCGGAACTCAGAGGCAGAGACGGTAAGGACCTTTCTGGCATCGGCATCATTTCCCATGAATTCGGGCACGCCCTTGGCTTGCCGGATTTCTATGACCAGGTTGGGTCCGGTTCCGGGAAGGCCCCGGATCTTGGGGAGTTCGCCCTCATGTGTTATGGCTACAACAACAATTTCGGGTTCACTCCGCCTTTCCTTAACGCAGAGGAACGCATGATGCTGGGCTGGATGCAGTGGGATGGGCTTCAGGCACTTCAGCCTGGCAGGCAGGTCATGTCGGCCATAGAGCATAATACAGCTTATGTTATTCCCACTGACAATGAAGGGGAGTACTTCATCCTTGAATACAGGGATTCCAGGGGATGGGATTCTACTCTTCCGGAAGGTATGGTGCTGTATCACGTGGACAAGTCTCAGGAATATGCTCCAAGGTGGGAAAACTGGATCTATCCCGGTTCAGGTATCAACGACGATCCTTCCCACCCATGTTTCTACATTGTCCCGTCATATAACGGCGTGAGGGATGCCGGAAACATGGTTTTTCCCGGTATTTCCATGACATCCGCGGTTGAACCAAAGGACTGGGCGGGTAACTATGTATCCTGTCAGCTGACCAATATAGAGCTTACACCGGATGGCCTGAGCTTGTATGCGCAGTTTGACGCGGGGACCAATGTGAACGGCTATGTAAGGGACGTATACGGCTACCCTGTAGAAGGCGCATCCGTGTCCATCGGTGAGGAGGAAACCATATCGGACAATGACGGTCATTTCCTTGTTCCCGTGGAGGACGGAAAGAGAGGGTCAATGCTTCTCAATGCATCGGCCCCTGGTTACAGGCCTTTCAGCACCAGGGTCTCCCTTGGCAATTCAAGGGTGATTTCCGTCCCCGTGATCCTTAGACGGGACTCTGAGGGAGATGACAGCACACTGTCCAAGTATGACTCCCATTTAAGGCGCGGCTATTACAATAAGGCGGGCATTGGGGCTGTTAGGTTTACGGCCGATGATCTTGCTTCCTATGCCGGCAGTCTCCTTATGCAGATTATCTTCTATCCGTATCTTCTGAATTCATTTCTGGGAGAGATATATGTGACGGTGGATATCGGCCGGGAAAGAGTGCTTACAAGGCTGGTTGAAACGCCGGTCTATGGCATGTATTTCAAGAATACGGTGGATGTGAGCGATGCCGGGATAGTGATTCCGGAAGGCGAGGATGTCTACATTGGATATGGCAGCGCAGAAAGCGGGAACGGCAGTTTCTACCTTGGAACTGTGTATCCCGGGGAAAAGAACAACAGTTACTGGGCACCGTTCAGCGTGGAAAGATCCTCTTGGAGTCCCCTCTATGTAGAGAGGGCCGACATAACCATGAATCTGATGCTGGAGGCTCAGGTTCAGGAGCAGGTGGGGGCAGGGGACTTGTCGGCCCTTGGTTATTTCTATATCAGTTCAGGTAAGGGAAACTGGCAGGAGGGAGACACCTTCCCGCTGGAGCTTGTAAGTCCGGAAAACTGGCCTCAGGTAGATGTGACATGGTTTTATGATGGAAGCAAGGTGCGTGGTAACGTTGTCCTTGAGAGTGGTTATCACGTACTGGAGGCGGTTCTTGAATACAGTTCAGGTGTAGAGGAAACTATCAGGAAAGAATTCAATATAAAATGAAAAGGATATTATACTACGCACTGGCACTGGCTATCCTTGGCGCAATGCTGTACGGATGCCAGATTGTGCTTTTCACGGAGCCTCAGAAAGAGGATCCCAGCGGGCAGCAGAATCAGACTCCAGATGATGACCCCAAGGAGGAAGAAGACCCTATCCTAAAGGTCAGAACCCTTGGAGTATATAATATGGACGGCTTGGATTATTCGTACAGGAGGGGGGAGTGGCAGCTTTCCAGGCACTATTCGGCCGATTCCAGGACAATTGCATTCAGCATGGTGGATCCGGAGAATAAGACTGTGTACACCGTGTCCGGGATAAAGTCTTCGGTTTCTCAGGTTGGTCATAGTATTTATCTCACATTTACGGCCAAAACGCCGGAAAAGGAACTCAAGAGCTTCTCTTCTACGGCCCGGGTGCTGAAAGTGAGCGGAGACACACTGTGGCTTAAAAGCACCCAGGGACCTTATTACGTGATAAAAAAGTAAGAGCTATGAAAAGGTTACTCACTACAATAGCAGCGTTATCTATCATAGCTCTGAGCGCATACGCAATACCGGCAAAGCCCGGTTTCCGTTCATATACCCAGCCTGACGGAAGGACTCTGGTCCTTGAGCAAAAGGGAGACGAATTTGGCAGTTGGTTCAGGGATAAAGCCGGGAACAGATACATAATGGATGGGAAAGGGTATTTCCTTCCGGTTACGGATATCAGGGTACGCAAGATGTCACGTAATGCGTCATTAAAGCGCGTCCGTGCAAACAACCTCAGGACAAGTGACTACACGGACATGACCCACGGCACCAGGCGTATTCCTGTGGTACTGGTAGAGTTCTCAGATGTCAAGTTCAAGATTAACTCGCCGGCCCAGAGTTTTGATGCCCTTCTCAACGAGCAGGGATATAACGGGTACAACGGGGTAGGCGCTACGGGATCTGTGAGAGATTTCTATCTGGACAACTCCCACGGTGCCTTTGAACCTGTTTTTGATGTCTTTGGGCCGGTCTCCCTGGATAATCCCATTAAGTATTATGGAGAGCAGATAAAGAATTCTGATGGTACCGTAGACCATGAAGACAAACAGCCGGAACTGGCGCTGTACCATGCCTGCCTGAAACTTGACGGAACAGTTGATTTCTCTCAGTATGACTACGACTCAAATGGCCTTGTGGATATGGTCCTGTTCTATTATGCCGGTGGATCACAGGCCGAAGGATGGCCTGTAGATCACATTTGGCCGCATTCCTGGAGTGTCCAGGGATCTTCCTCTTCAGATGCCCGAAGTCACAAGTTTGACGGGAAAAAACTTGGAAATTACTTCTGCTCGTCAGAACTCAAAGGCTTGGGAGTTTCCGAGACCATGTGCTCCATAGGTGTTACGTGTCATGAGTTTGCCCATTCTCTGGGTCTCCCAGATTTCTATGATGCGGACTATGATGAGAACGGTTCCAATGAAGGACTATACTCTTTTTCAACCATGTGTGCAGGTTCCTATAACGACTTATCCCGAACTCCGCCATACTTTAATACGGAGGAAAGGATAATGCTTGGGTGGATGGAAGAGAGTGACATAAAGATGATTAAGGCAGGGGAGAATGTGCTCCCGTTCATAGATAACAATGTTGCTTTCAAGACACTTGCAACCGCGGAAGGGGAGTATTTCCTTTATGAAAAGAGGGGTGGTGAGGGCAACAAATGGGATGCTCCTCTTCATGAAGGCATGGTTGTCTATCATGTGGATAAATCCCCGTCCCACACTATTGTGGGAAGTATTTCAGCACAGTATATCTGGAGGACCAATACCATCAATAATTACGGCGGCCACCCATGTTTTTACGTAGTCGCTCCGCCGGATCAGGAGTCAACAAGCTTTCAATCCACCAAACTTGATTGTTCCGACCTCGTATTCCCTGGATTCTACGGGATTGATTCATATTGTGCCAAGGACTGGGACGGCAACGATTCCTCATACATTCTCTCAGATATACACGTGAGCGGCAATGAAGTCCATTTTACGGCCACCACGGACTCTGATGCAAGGTTCCTTGAAGGAACAGTGAAAGATACATCCGGAAAGCCCCTGGAAGGCGTTTCAGTTGCCTTAAATCCATATACTGAAGCAGCTCCAAGCACCAGTGGGATTGTGATAAGGAAGCTTCTTTCCGCCGGTGGGCAGAAGACATTTACTGATGCCACCGGCCGGTTTTCCTTTGAAATCGGCCCGGATGCTCCGGAGAATTATTCGTTGAGTGCCAGCCTTGAGGGCTATGTAGGGCAGTCCGTTACCGTCCGGATAAACAAGAAGGTTACTACAACTGATTTCACCTTGAGGGCCATGGGAGAGTTTGGGATGACGGGAGATTTCCCATTCTGGGATATCATGGAAAAGGATATTGAAGCGATGGAATTCTATGCCGTAGGGTCAATTGACGACAAATCCTTGATGGTTGGCGCAAAATGTTCCAGGGATATTTGGGGCGCATATGAGGGCCTCCTTGTGAAGAGTGTAAATTACTTCACATACTATGATGCAGACGCCTATTATTTCATACTGGATTCGGCCGATGGATTGTCGGCTGTTAAATCCCCCAGAGTGAACAAAGAGTCATATGCCATTTATGATATTTCTGACAATGGCATTCATATACCATCCGGAGATTTCTATTTAGGGTTTGCCATAGAGAATGTCAAGGCCAACAAAGAAAATAGCCTTATTGTACTACCTACAGGTGGTGGATGCTACAGCGCACCCCTGAATTTTCAGGGGCATGCTGATTGGAAGTATCTTGGCACTTATGACGTCCCCATAATAATCACTCTCTCTGATGAAGATTACGTTCCGGGCCTTCCGGATATCGGCCAGCCTTACATAGATATTGCTCCAGGTGCCTTGAGGGCAGGGGAAAAGGTAGAGTTGAGGATTGCTACGTCTCCAGACCTTAATATCAAATCCATAGTCTGGGCTTTCGACGGTACAGAAACCCTTGACGGCAGTATCATCACCCTTACGGCCGGATGGCACACCGTGAGTGCCGAGGTCACTTATTTGGACAATACCAGGGATATCCTTGAAAGGGAGATAGAAGTTAAATAAGTTCCAGCGCCACAACGTTCTCCACATGCATGGTGTGGGGGAACATATCCACGGGCTGCACAGCGGTAATGCGGTATTTCTCAGAGATAATTGCAAGGTCCCTGGCCTGTGAAGCAGGGTTACAGCTCACATACACCATTCGGCCCGGGGCGGCACCAAGGATTACCTTTGCTACGTCAGGGTGGATACCTGCTCGGGGGGGATCCAGGATTATTACATCCGGCCTTCCGTGTTTTGCGATAAACGCCTCATTCAGAACATCTTTCATGTCTCCTGCAAAGAAGCTGCAGTTTGTGATTCCGTTGCGTTTTGCGTTATCCTTGGCATCTTCTATGGCCTCCGGGACGTACTCGATTCCAACCACTTTAGCGGCCTTTGCACTTACAAACTGTGCAATGGTGCCCGTGCCGGTATAGAGGTCATAGACAACCTCATTGCCGGTAAGAGCAGCAAAGTCCCTGGCTACGCTGTAAAGCCTGTAGGCCTGCTCAGAGTTTGTCTGATAGAAGGATTTGGGGCCGATCTTGAAGCTCAGGCCTTCCATTGTCTCATATATGGCGTCTTCTCCTTTGTAGAGGACGGGGGACTGGTCAGATATAGAGTCGTTGAGTTTTTCGTTAACTATGTACCAAAGGCTTGAAATCTCAGGAAAACGGGCGCTCACGGCATCCAGGAGGGCTTTTATATCTTCCATACGGGGCTGAGCGAAGCACAGGATGAGCATGACGTCTCCCTTGTCATTTGTCCTGACAAACATATTGCGGAAAAAGCCCCTGTTTTCACGGATATTGTAAAACTCGTAGCCGTGGTCAAGGCAGAACTGCTTCACAAAGAGGCGGATGGCATTTGATGGCTCTTTCTGAAGGTGGCACTCCTTGATATCCAGCACTTTATCAAAGAATTTACTCACGTGGAAGCCAAGGCCCACGCGATCATCGGCCGATAGTGCATCAGGATTCTCTCCATTGAGGATCCAGCGAGACGCTGAAGCGCTGAATTCCAATTTGTTACGATAATATTCTGTATGTGGAGAGGGGAGTGTAGGCCTTATTTCCGGTACGTCAAGATGGCCGATACGTACCAGCTGGTCTTCCACCTGCTGTCTCTTGGCTTCAAGCTGCATGCTGTAAGGCAGCGGCTGCCATCGGCACCCGCCGCAAACTCCAAAATGCGGGCAGAAAGGTTCCAGACGGTGCTCTGAAGGCTTTACAATACGTTTTATCCAGCCTTCCATGTAGTTTTTCTTCTTTTTGAAGACCTGGATGTCCACAACGTCTCCGGGAACGGCAAAATCCACAAAGACAACCATTCCGTCCACGTGCGCAAGTGCCTTGCCCTCGGCCGCCACGGCCTCAATGGTAACGTTCTCCAGCAGGAGATCAACTCTTTTTCTTGACATGTTGCAAAATTAGTCAAAATTGAGAGGGGAGACAAATTTATTTCCGTAACTTAACATAATATAAATTGTATAACATAGTGCAAAATAATTATTTTGAGGTGTTTTATGCCCTTTTTGCAGTTCGATGCAACGTTTTACCAAAAAAATGCATATATTTGTAGAGTTAGTAAATTAAAACACTACCTATGAAAAAGACTTTTGCCCTTTTCCTTGCACTTACGGCTTTCGCCCTCATCAGCGCCAGGGCCCAGGAAATTGATCCGGTAGAACCCGCTCAGGACACCGTTGCAGTTGCAGAGCCCGCTCCTGTGGTGGAAGAACCGCTTCCTCTTTACACGGATGCTCCCAAGGTAGACAAGCAAATCTTCAATCACCTCTCCGTTGGTGTTGAGTTACTTGGCCTTGAGGGCGCCGGCGTTCAAGTGGCAACTACTCTTACCCCTCACGTGCAAATCCGTGCCGGTTATTCCATATTCCCTTACTCTCACAAGCAGTCCGTTAATTTGGGCCAGTATAAAGTCACAGATGAACGTACTATAGATCTTACCAATACTCCTGTCAAAGCTACTCTTTGGGATGGAGGTCTGGGTAACCTGATGTTCGATATCTTCCCCGGAAAGCATCTGGCTTTCCATTTCACAGTTGGTATGTATATCGGCACAGGAAAATTCCTTTCAGGCCAGGTAGACGCTCGTGAGCCCATCCTTCGCAAGGATGAGTATGCATCACTCGCCATTTCTTACGGAGACGCCAAAATCTCCTCAGATGAAAACGGCCAGATCTATGCAGATGTGGGATTTGGCACTCCCGGACAGGAAGGTTTCAACAATATATTCCCTTATGCCGGTATCGGATTCGGCCATGCCGTTGGCGTCAACAAGAGAGTCGGCGTTACATTTGACATGGGTGTTATCTACACAGGCGGTATCAAGGCCCAGGCTTATAATTTCCACACCCTTGACCCTGTAACAGACCAGCACGTCAAGAAAACCTGTGTGGTTACCTCACAAACACTCACAGATGATGACGGAAAACAGATGGACAGCGGCATGATTGACAAGATTGGGCAAATCCCTGTGTTCCCTATGATGAGGCTCACATTGGTTGTTCGCATTTTCTAGTAAGTACTTAAAAATCAATAAATTATGAAAAAAGTTCTGTTTTTCGCAGCAATTGCTGCACTTATCTCAGTAGTTGTTTCTTGTAACAACAAACCTGCCGCTGGTGGTGAGGAAGCTAAATCCGTAAAGCAGCAGGATGCCATTTCCAAGGACGTTGCCAAAAACATCGTCTTCTCTCCGAAGGTTGAGAATATGCCTATTGTCAAAGTCCCTATTACCGGCGCTCCTGAGAAAGAGACTAAAGCTGTTAAGCAGATTGTATTCACAGAGGGCGGACGCTTTATCATGACTGTAGTAGACGCTCCCCTTCCTAAGGCCGATGACGGTGAAGAAGTTATCGTAGGTCCCTTCACTTACAAGGATGGCGTTTACACCCTTGAGGGCGTTGGTTCCGTGAAGATTGACGGTAAAGGCATTACCATCACTCCCCTCACAGGCGATGCTGTAGAGGCTATTGCTGAAGTTGTAGAGGCTATCGAGTCTGGCAGTGATGCAGAGGCCAACGCCGCTCGTGTATGGAAGATTAAATCTGTCGTTATCGCCATCAAGGGCGGTGACCTGGACAAGGCAGGCATCGAGAAGTCTTTCGATAATGGTCTTGATCTCAAGGCTGTCGCAGACTATGCAAAGAGCAATGGCGTACAGTTCACAGAGGAGCAGCTCAATAAGTTCATGGGCTACAGCGTGAAGGAAATCATCTTCTCCGGTTCAGATACCTTTGCTATCACCTTTACCGATGCAAAGCCTTTCTATGGCCAGTTCAAGATTGAATCTACTTCATTCGAGTGGGATCTTGCCAGCGTAGGCAATGAATTCCTTAACGGTAAGGCTACCGGTACCATCAGCTTCCCTGCTCAGGGCCGTTGCCAGCTCATCGTAAAGGCCAAGATCAATGCTCAGGGCAAGGATTATGACGGAACTCTGAACTTTGTTCTTGAGGAAGTGAGATAATCATTCTCTCCCCTATTTTACCGCGCTCTTTCGGGCGCGGTTTTTTTATGTTTCCGTAAAAAATTGCTATATTTGTGATTGCTAAAATTTAAACCTTAACCAATGTCTGTAATTGTTAAGACAGTAAGCACCAAAAGGGAACTGAAAGCCTTTGTGAAGTTCCCGCTTGAACTATATAAAAACTGTCCCTATTATGTTCCAGGGCTGTTTCTTGATGAAATGGCCACTCTGGATCCAGCAAAGAATCCAATGTCCAAGTATGCCAAATTCAGGCTTTTTCTGGCATACAAGGACGGAAAGATAGCCGGCCGTGTGGCAGCTATCATCAATGAGATTGCAAACCGCAACTGGCAGCACCAGGAGGTTCGTTTTGGCTGGATAGACTTCATAGACGATATGGAGGTTTCCAAAGCCCTCATTGAGGCTGTATCGGCCTACGGTAAGGAAATGGGCATGACCCAGGTTACCGGCCCCCTTGGCTTCACTGATTTTGACAACGAAGGCTGCGTAGTGGAAGGCTTCGACCAAATTTCTACCTATGCCCTCAGGTTCAACTATGAATACTACGGCCGCCATTTTGAAGCTCTTTCAATGACAAAGGCCAATGACTGGCTGGAGTACAGGATTTACGTGCCTAAGGCCCTTCCTGAAAAGGTTACACGCATAGCAAACCTCATCAGCCAGCGTTATAACCTCAGCGTCAAGAAACTCTCCAAGCGTGACGTTACAAAGGGAGGCTACGGCCAGAAACTCTTTGACCTTGTAAACCGCACATACAACCAATTGTATGATTTCACGGTCCTTCCGGAGGATGTTATGGACAAGTACGTGGACTCATATCTGGGCCTTCTGGATATGAATTACGTCACGGCAATCGAGGATGCAGAAGGTAAACTTGTAGCGCTTGCCGTTGCCATGCCGTCCATTGCCAAGGCTGTTCATAAGTGCCGCGGTTACCTGTTCCCGTTCGGGTGGTGGCACCTTGTAAAGGCAATGTATCTGAAACACGACCCTGCAATTGAGCTTATGCTCATCGGCGTAGACCCTGAATACCGCAACAGGGGCGTCCATGCAATGCTTTTCAACCAGTTCATAGGGAATCTCATAAAGGGCGGCTTCAAATACGGCGAATCCAACGCTGAGATGGAAACCAACACCTCCGTCCAGAATATCTGGAACGACTACGAGAAAGATTTTGTACGCCGCAGAAGAGTCTTTTCTAAACCAATAGAATAGATAGATGAGTGCATCTTCCGTAATGCTTCCTCCCCTTCCGGAGAGAATGAGACCAAGGACGCTGGATCAGTATGTGGGCCAGCGTCATCTGGTTGGTGAGGGATGCGTGTTAAGGAAGATGATAGAAAGCGGAAATCTCTCCTCTTTCATACTCTGGGGCCCTCCCGGAGTGGGTAAAACCACCCTGGCTCATATCATTGCAGAAACCCTGGACAGGGATTTCTATACCCTCAGTGCGGTTACGGCAGGCGTAAAGGATGTGAGGGATATCTTTGAAAAGGCCTCAAAGTCATCCCTTTTCAACCAGAAAGGCGCTCCAATCCTCTTTATTGATGAGATCCACCGCTTCAACAAAGCCCAGCAGGATGCACTCCTTGGGGCAGTTGAAACTGGCACCATAGTCCTTATCGGTGCAACTACGGAAAATCCCTCCTTTGAGGTTATCACTCCCCTTCTGTCCCGCTGCCAGGTTTTTGTCCTTAAATCCCTTGAGCAGAATGATTTGCAGGCTCTTCTGGACCGCGCTCTAAGGGAAGATGTCCTCCTGAAGGACAAAAAGATCGAGGTCAGGGAAACCCAGGCCCTCATGCGTTACAGCGGCGGTGACGCCCGCAAGCTCCTCAATGTGCTGGAACTAGTCATAGATGCCCAGCCTGGCACCTCCCCCATCGTCATAGACAACGCCACGGTAACCGCCTCCATCCAGGAGAATATGGCCATCTATGACAAGGACGGAGAGATGCACTATGATATTATATCGGCCTTCATAAAGAGCATCAGGGGCTCGGATCCCAACGCTGCCATTTATTACCTGGCAAGGATGATTGACGGAGGTGAGGATCCTCTTTTCATTGCCAGGAGGCTATGCCTGAGTGCATCGGAGGACGTGGGCCTTGCAAATCCCAACGCCCTTCTTCTTGCCAACGCCTGCTTTGAAGTGGTTTCAAAGATCGGCATGCCTGAAGGCAGGATTCCCCTTGCCGAAACAACCGTGTATCTGGCTTCATCGCCCAAGAGCAACGCCTCATATATGGCCATAGAAAAGGCCCTGGCTCAGGTTAAAGAAAGCGGAAACCTCCCTGTCCCCCTCCCTATCAGAAACGCTCCTACAAAGCTTATGGAGGAACTTGGGTACAGCGACGGCTACAAGTACGCCCACGACTACCCCGGTCATTTTGCCGATATGGAATTTATGCCTGACGCCCTGAAGGGCAAGGTTTTCTATGAACCGGCGGAGAACCGCCACGAGAACGTCCTCAAAGCCTATCTTGAGGCCTGCTGGCCCAAATATTATCCTAAAGGCTGAATCAAAGGATTAAGCGCCGTAGGCGCCGGGGGTGGGGCGTCAAAACGGATAACCTACTCCAAAATGTATTGCGTAAGCGCCTCCTCCGAACCAATCGGCGGGGCCCAGCCAGCGGTATTGCTGCTCCCTTCCGGGATCGTGAATACGGAAGCCGCCGTCAAGGCGTACCAGGATTAGTCCGAAGTTCAGGCGGATACCAAGTCCCCAGTCAAGGCCGATTCCTTCCAGCGTTTCCTTTGTGAATCCGAAGACACTTTTCGCAAGATCATCCTCTATGGTGATGCCGGGCTTGGGAAGGTCCCAGATATTGCCGGCATCGGCAAAAAGTGCCCCCTCAATCTTCCAGAATATGGGGAAACGGTATTCTACGTTGGCTTCAAGTTTCATTTCTCCAACGGAACTGGGAATGGTGAAGAACTCTGAGTACAGGGTGCTTGTGCCAGGCCCAAGGGTCCTTGCCTGCCAGCCGCGCATGGAATACGCACCGCCAGCATAGAAGAGCTTTTCCAGTGGAACCGTGGAGGTTTTTGAATTGCCGTACGGGAAAGCGGCGCCTGCATTGAAATGGAGCGCCAGTGCGTGCTTGTCCTGTTTCCCGAAGCGGAATGTCTTTCCAAGGTGGACTTCCGCCCTCACGTACTGGGCATATGGAATGGTCCAGATAGTCCTTTCCTCGAACTCATTTTGAGGAAGAAGGTTGTTGAACAGGCTCAGAGTGTTTCCGGAAAGGTCAAAGTTGAGCCTGGCATAGTGGTATGGCCTGGTAGGTACCACGGAGTTGTCAGTGGTATAATAAAGCATGGTGCTTATACCCATATCGAACTTGTCCATATAGGCACCAGACAGGATTATGTTATCGAATAACTTCTCCACAAATGCCTCAGATGCGCCGAACAGCCTTGTGACATTCACTCTTATTGGGGTGAACTTATATGAGAACTGGGAATTGAACCTTCCGGTATAACTGAACTCCCCTGCAATTGCCTGGCGCTTGAATTCCGGGCGGTCCTGATAATTGTACGCAAGTGAGACCTCCGTCTTTGGGATGTATTTCCCCTTGAAGAACTTGGTGGGAAGGCCGATAAACTTGGGAAACAGGATGCTTCCCGTGGCACTTACCTCCGTGGAGTAGGCGTCTGACTTGGGACGGAACTGGAAGTTGCCCTTTACACCAAGGTTTAGCACCTCTCCACCATGGAAAATGTTCCTGTGGTAGTATGTGAGCTGGGGTGAAATGCCAAACAGGGCGGTAGAGTTTACAGATGCCTCCAGGTTTACCTTGAAGCCCTGAAGGCCTGAGTTCCTCAGGGCAATGTTGCAGTCCACTTTCTCCCCCGGAGCTTCTGACGTAGTGATGTTTACGCCTGTAAGCATACCCACGTTGGAGAAACGGGAGTAGGTGGTGTTGATCACTTCCTCGTTGTAGAGGTCTCCGGGTCTTATGAGATTAAGCGTTTCAATGACGCCGGGGCGTATTTTGAGCCTTCTTGGCTTGGAGACGGTAAGCTCTCCGATAGAGTATTTCTTATGCTCCTGGGCCGATGCAGGGCTGTCTCCCAGGGCATAATCGCGGATGCTCATGGTGAGCTTGGCGTTGCCGTCGCCGGCAAGGGTATCGGCCTCAAAGAGATAGAAACTCTTGCTGAAACCGTAGTAGCCTTTGGTGCGGAAGTGAGCGGCGCTTCTGTCGGCCTCCTTCTCTATGACTTCCTCAGAGAGGTACATGCCTTCCTTTAGGGAAACGTTCTCAAGGTCCTGCTCCCAATCCTGCTTGAAAGTGCCGTAGGATGGGATGTCGTAGTCTATTGCGCTTATCTTGTAGCGCTTCCCAAGGGCCACGTAATAAGTAACGTAAACCATTCTCTTGCTAACCCGCACGTTACTTTCTACCACGGAACCGTAATAGCCGGTGAAACGGAGATGGTTGGCTATGTTGTCTATTGTTTCGTCAACCTTTGACGCGTCATACACAACAGGAGGGGCGCCAAGTTTACGGAAAAACCTCTGGAAGCCGGTTTTCCCCTCCCCGCCCCAGTTGTACACAACAAGGGAGGGACTGGTGCCAAGCATCCAGGCATTGGGCTTCTGAAGGAGGTATGCACTGAGGTCTCCGGCGTTGTAAGTTTTGTCGTTGACCCTTATCTTGTTGGAGCGAAGAAGATACTCACCGTCACGCAGTGTGCTGGTGGTACTGCACGATGCTACGGCCAGTGCGGCAGCCAGTGCAATAAATATTGTGCTCCTTGATTTCATTCTTACAAAATTAATACTTTTTTCCGTATATTTGCATTCACTATTCTAAAGGCAAAACCAAAAGCGGATGAAAAACAAGTACATTGACCTTATAGATCAAACCTTCGACTTCCCCCAGGACGAATTCATGGTGGTGGACGGCAATCTGATGTTCAATGACATTGACCTTATGGAAATCATTGAGAAGTACGGTACTCCCCTCAAGATTACCTATCTTCCCAAGATCTCTTCCCAGATCCAGAGGGCAAAGCGCCTTTTCAAGGTGGCCATGGCCAAAGCGGATTATCAGGGAAAGTACCATTACAGCTACTGCACCAAGAGTTCCCAGTTTGCCTTTGTGGTGCATGAGGCGCTTAAGAATGACATCCACCTGGAAACATCATCGGCCTATGACCTGGACCTCATGCAGGCCCTGGAAAAAGATGGTTCCGTGGACAAGAGCAAGATCTATGTCATCTGCAACGGCTTCAAGCGCCCGCAGTACGTGGAGAATATAGCAAAACTCCGCAAGGACGGCTGGGTGAACATCATCCCCGTCCTTGACAACAAGAATGAGTTTGAAGACCTGGCCGATCTTATTGAGGAGGAGACCATGATGGGTATCCGCATTGCCTCCGAGGAAGAGCCCAACTTCGATTTCTACACTTCCCGCCTTGGTATCCGTTATTCGGATATAGTGAAGTTCTACAAGGACACGGTGGCAAAGTATCCCAACTTCCACCTCAAGATGCTGCATTTTTTCATCAACACGGGTATCCGTGACACGGCATACTACTGGAATGAGCTTTCAAAGTGCGTGAAGGTTTACTGTGAGCTCAAGGCCATCTGCCCGGAGCTGGACAGCCTTAACATAGGCGGCGGCCTTCCCAACAAGACTTCCCTGGCCCAGGACTTCGACTATGAATACATGGTGGAGGAAATCATCAACCAGATCAAGGTCACGTGTAATTCATACGGGGTTCCGGAGCCCGATATCTTCACGGAGTTCGGCAGCTTTACCGTTGGAGAGAGCGGCGCAACCATCTTCAAGATCCTGGACATCAAGCAGCAGAACGACCGCGAGAAGTGGTACATGATAGACAACTCCTTCATGACCTGCCTCCCGGATACATGGGGTCTTAACCAGCGTTTCATTCTCCTCCCCGTGAACAAGTGGAACGATGAATACCAGAGGGTGTTCCTGGGCGGCCTCACCTGCGACAGCCAGGACTTCTATAATGCCGATTACCACGCCAACGCAATCTTCCTGCCCACCATCCGCAGCCGCAGGGAAAACCTCTACATCGGCTTTTTCCACACTGGAGCATACCAGGAGGCCATTTCCGGCTACGGCGGCATCAAGCACTGCCTCATGCCTTCCCCGAGGCACATTCTCATAGACCGCGACAAAGAAGGCAACCTGGTCACTTCCGTCTTTGCTGAAGAACAGACCGCCGAATCAATGTTAAAAACTCTAGGTTATTGATGATGAAGGGTATATATCTCTAAACCCGTGGCCACCCTCGGCCGCGTAAGAGGGAGGGGCCCAAAGTCCGCGCGTAGCGCGGGCGCCTGGGAGGGGTCGCGAAGCGACGGTTTAGAGATATATACCCTTCATCATCTGAAGAATAGCAATGATTACAGCAGCAGAAATAAAGTTCATCAAGTCACTGTCACAGAAGAAGTTCCGGGACAGTGAGGGACTTTTTGTGGTGGAAGGTGAGAAGATGGTCCAGGAGGCATTGAAATCCGGTTTTGAGGTTGAGAAAGTGTATAGGAAGGAGGAGTTAGGTGAAGCTGCAATGGAGCGGATATCGGCCCTTTCGTCCCCTTCCCCGGTGCTGGCACTGGTGAAAAAGCCTGATGTGGCGTTCAAGGCTCCTTCGGAGGGTCTATACCTGGCGCTGGACGGCATCAGGGACCCCGGTAATCTTGGAACAATCCTGAGGATTGCCGACTGGTTTGGAATTGATGCCGTATATGCCTCTGAAGATACCGTAGAGCTGTATAATCCCAAGGTTGTGCAGTCCACTATGGGCGCAATTTTCCGTATACCGTTCTACACTACCAATATTCCTTCGCTGTGTTCTTCTTATCCCGGCAAAGTGTACGGTACCTTCCTTGACGGGGAGAATATGTACAGGAAGGAACTGTCGGCCACCGGAATCATTGTTATCGGCAACGAGGCAAATGGCATATCAAAGGAAACGGCCGCCTGTGTAAGCGACCGTCTCTATATTCCTCCCTATCCGGCCGATGACCCCGGCTCCGAATCCCTAAACGCCGCCGTCGCCACTGCCATCACCGTTGCGGAGTTCCGCAGGAGGGGTTAATCTACTTTAATTACGTTATAGCCAAACGCTTTCACCGATACGCTGTAGACGGTGCGGACGGCCTTGATGCCAAGATAGTCCAGCGCTTCCGGGGGGATGCGGAGGGTAATATCCGCCTCAGGGCCGAAGTTGGCCACAAGAAGGTAGCACTCCTTGCCGTCTGAGCGGAGCCAGGCAAAGTGGCGGTTGGGGTTGAAAGCTCCGTCCTGGCAGTAGCAGAGATCATAGCTGAGGCCCTCAGAAAATGCCGGCTTCCCAGCCAGGGCAAGCAGCTCACGGTATGCCTCCAGCACCTTTCCTGGGCCGAAATGCTTTGCGGCCCAGTCAAAGATGGAGGTGCGGCCGTCAAGGCCGCTGAAGCCTTCCTTGTCCATTCCTCTCTCCCCTGCTTCCTGCCCAAAATAGAGCATAAACGGGGCGGTGTTCCAAAGGAGGGAAACAGCCAGAGCCGCGTAGCCTCTTTCCGGGCTGCCGCAGAAGAAATCCGATGCAAGGCGCTGCTCGTCGTGGTTCTCCAGGAAATTGAGCATATGCGGCTGGAGATCCCCCAGGAACTGCCAGTCACGGGTGATTCCCGTGGCCGATGCTCCGCAGCACGAAACGGCCCTCAGGGTATCGTAGAGGCCGCATTTATCATAGAGGAGGTCAAACCCCACCTCTTCCACATACATGCGGTATTTATCCTTCTGGTAAACCTCCGCGATGAAGATGATCTGCGGGAATTCCTGCTTGATTTTCCCTATGAGCCACTTCATGAACTCTGGCGGCACCATCTCCACCATGTCGCAGCGGAAACCGTCAACGCCTTTCCCTGCCCAGAAGCGGACAATATCATACATCTTGTCCCAGGTGCGGGTGTGGAAGTCGCAGTAGTTTATGCGCACGGTTTCCCACCAGTCATTGATATTCGGGGCCGATGTAAACGCGTTGCCGGATGCCTTGGCCGGAGACTCCTTGTATCCCTTGCAGGGAGCGGGAAGTTTCAGGGCCTCTCCGGGATAATAGAAGAAGTCGTTTTCCGCTTTCCAATGGACGGTTTTGTCGTCTTCCTTTCCAAGGTTCACATTCTCCCTTGCAACGTGGTTTGGGACAAAGTCTATGACTACTTTGAGGCCAGCTTTATGAGTCCTTTCAACCAGTTCAAGGAATTCTTGCATTCTACTTGCAGAATCATCTGCAAGATAAGCATTTACATCATAGTAATCCACTATGGCGTAAGGGCTCCCGGCATCTCCTTTCACCACCTTTTCTGTGGAAGATGTAGCGTGGCGTATTATACCCGTGTACCAGATATAATTGGCACCGAGCCCCTTGACGTATTCAAGGGACCCGGCGTCAATTGATGAGAATTTACCATTCCCCCAAAGCCTTGGGAGCATCTGGTAAATGATGGACTTCATACTACCAGTTCAGGATCTTGCGGAAGTCGTATTCCTCAGGATTGGGAACGTACTTCTTTGCAGCCTCATAGTCTGCGGGAGTGATGAAGTGGCAGAGGTGGTTGAAGTAGTTCTGGGCGATGCCGCCGTCAATTGCTACCCTGCGCGGAGGAATCTTTCCGTCTGCGCCCTGGAGGTCCTTGAGGTACAGGGGTTTTGCCTCGCCGAAGGCGTCTACATATACCATGCAGCCTGTTTCACCCTTCTTGAAGAGCTCATAGGCACCCATTGCAAGCTCACTGCAGTAAGTGAGGTCAAATGCGATGGGATCCTGGCAGCGTACGTCATATCCAATCTCCACGGGACGGGTCTTGACCTTGAGGCCGATAGCTTTGAACTTCTTCTCAAGGATGTCATTGAAAAGGACTGCCTTGGAGATCTTGCCAAGCTCAGGGTGACCGTGCTCATCATAGGTCATGGAAACGCCGGCGTTCTTGATTTCCTGAGGGTCAAGGTCATGGAAAACGCCTTCTGCAACCACCACGGTGCCGTAAGGGATACCAAGGATGTTGCGCTTGAGGATGGCGGAAAGTGCAAGGTTGACAATTTTGTCAAGGGTGATTTCCGTCTTGTTGAACATCTCAGGGATGATGGTCATGGGGCAGTGCGTGGCCTCACCGATACCAAGGGCAAGGTGACCGGCGCTGCGGCCCATTGCGCTGATGATGAGCCAGTTGCCGCTGGTGCGGGCATCCTCATACACGGTGCGTGCAAGGTGTGCACCTTCATCCTTTGCGCTGTTGAATCCAAACGTGGGGGTATTGTTAGGCAGAGGAAGGTCATTGTCTATGGTCTTGGGCACGTGGATATTGTGGATGGGATACTGCTTTGCCTCAAGGAACTTTGCAATGCGGTTTGCGGTGGAAGCTGTATCATCACCGCCAACGGTAACCAGGAGCTTGATGTTGTTGTCCTGGAAAAGGCCCAGGTTGAAATTCTCTTCAAAGTCTTTGTCCGTGGGTTTGAAACGGCTCATCTGGAGGTAGGAACCGCCACGGTTGAAGTAAGCATCTGCTTTGAAGAAATCTATGTCCTCAGTGCGGGGGCTCTTGGAGAAAAGCCCGCTGTAACCGCCGTGAAGGCCGATTACACGGTAACCGTTTGAAAGGAAAGTCTTTGCTACAGACATTACGACGGTGTTCATGCCCGGGGCCGGGCCGCCGCCACAAAGGATAATGATAGAATCTTTCATAAGTGCGATTTATGTTTTGTAAATAGTTTCTTTAAATCATACAAAGATAGTAAGAATTAACGTGATTTGAAATATACATATTACCGCTTTTTTTTGCTATCTTTGTACAATTATGGACTATAGTGAGGCAAAACATAGGATAGAGGAACTGAAGGCCGTTCTCCTGGAGAACAGCCGCAGGTACTACGTGGAGAACGCGCCCACCATGAGTGACTATGAATATGACTCCCTCATGCATGAGCTGGAGGCCCTTGAAACGCAGTTTCCTGAGCTTGTCACGGAAGACTCCCCTGCCCGTCGCGTTGGCTCGGACCTTGAGTCCGGATTCCGTAAATACCCTCACAAATACCCAATGCTTTCCCTTGGCAACACTTACTCCATTGAGGAGGTTGAAGAATTTGCCGATAGAGTCACAAAGTCCCTTGACAAGCCATTCACGTATAGCGTAGAGCTGAAATACGACGGAACTGCCATCTGCCTAACCTATCGTAACGGCGTCCTTTTCCGTGCGCTTACGCGTGGGGACGGCGTAAAGGGAGACGACGTAACCGCCAACGCACGCCGCATTGCCAATATCCCCCACTCCCTGAAGGGTACGGGCTGGCCCGAGGAATTTGAGATAAGGGGTGAGATCCTTATGCCGTATGAGTCCTTTGACCGCCTCAATGAGGAGCGTGAACTTGCAGAGGAACCCCTCTTTGCAAATCCCAGGAATGCCGCAAGCGGGTCCCTGAAGCTCCAGAACCCGGAGGAAGTCGGCCGCCGCGGCCTATTCTGCGTTCTCTATCACATCCCCGTGGGCCAGGTACAGTATCCCACCCATGACGCCGCTCTTAACGCTGCTGCTCAGTGGGGCCTTCCCGTTGGTGACAAACGCCAGATATGCTCCAGCATTGAGGAGATAGAGGCTTTCATAGGTAAATGGGATTCTGAGAGAAAATCCCTCCCCTATGCCACTGACGGCATTGTAATCAAGGTCAACGAGCTTGCGTATCAGGCAGAACTTGGATATACCGCCAAGAGCCCCCGCTGGGCGGTAGCGTATAAGTATAAGGCGGAGCAGGCCTGCACCCCCGTCCTTTCCATAGACTATCAGGTGGGCCGCACAGGTGCCGTAACACCCGTAGCCAACCTTGAGCCAGTGTTCCTTTCCGGTACAATGGTAAAGCGCGCAACTCTTGTCAATGAAGACCAGATCCGCGCCCTGGACCTTCACGAAGGAGACTGGGTGTACGTTGAAAAGGGCGGTGAAATCATCCCCAAGATAACGGGCGTTGAAGAGTCAAAGCGTGAACCGGGCGCAAAGGTTCCCGAGTTCCCTTCGGTTTGCCCTGACTGCGGCACTCCCCTTGTGCGGGTAGAAGGCGAAGCCAAATGGTTCTGCCCCAACCGCAAGGGCTGTCCCACCCAGATTAAGGGCCGATTAGAACACTTTGTAACCCGCAAGGCAATGAACATCCTCTGCGGGGAAGCCACCATAGAGCAGCTCTACTCCCTTGGCCTAGCCAAGGTCCCCTCAGACCTATACCGTCTCCGTGAAATGGACCTTGTGAGGCTTGAGGGCTGGAAGGAAAAATCGGCCTCCAGATTTGTCCAGTCAGTAAAGGAATCCCTCTCCGTACCATTTGAGAGGGTGCTCTTTGCCATTGGAATCCGCTTTGTGGGAGAAACCACAGCAAGGGATATAGCCCGCCATTTTGGAAGCATAGACGCCGTCATGGCCGCCTCCCGTGATGAACTTCTTGAAGTCCCTGAAGTTGGAGATGTCATAGCAGACAGCATAATCGCTTTCTTTGCCGATGAAGACAATATCCGCGAGGTAAATGCCCTAAGAGATGCCGGTCTACGTATGTCCGCAGATATCAAGGAAGCCGCTTCCAATGCCCTTGAAGGCAAAACAATTGTTATAAGCGGTACCTTCTCCATATCCCGTGACGATATGAAGGCACTCATTGAAGCCAATGGCGGCAAAAACGGCTCTTCCGTCAGTTCCAAGACCACTTATCTCCTTGCCGGTGAAAAACCCGGCCCTGAAAAGGTTAAAAAGGCACAGGACCTTGGCGTAGAGATCATTGACGAGGCCACTTTCATGGCTCTCCTGCCGGAGGGGGTAGACTCTCCGGAATCCCTGGCCACCCTCGGCCGGGTAAGAGGGAGGGGCCCAGAGCAGGCGCAAAGCGCCGGCGTCTGGGAGGGGTCGCGAAGCGACGATTCAGGAGAGTCTACCCCCTCCGGCAATGACATTATAGAACCAACGCTGTTTTAGTGATGTTCAAGAAATTGTGGCATAAGATTCAGGTGATTATCAGGTGGGCTTCCATCTGGATATACCGGATTACGCGGTTTCTGACTCACGATATTTTCTATCTGAGGGAAGAGGATTTCTCACGGTGGAAAGGGCGCCTTGTGAAAGATGCAAAGACCGTGATCCTTATGCTCACGACGTTCAGCGCCCAGAAGATTGGGTACCAGGTGACCGCCCTGGCATACAGGAGCATGATGAGCGTTGTGCCGGCAATAGCAATTGCATTCTACCTCACTTCAGGTGTGGGCCTCAAGGATATGTTCAAGGACATCCTCCTGACAAATCTTGGAGACATCCGTCTCACGGAGGTCCTCATGAATGCCGCCGACAATATAGTGGACGTAGCCCAGAGCGGCCTCTTCGGTTTCATCTCCATGGCATCCTTCCTGTGGATAGTCCTGTCACTGATGATAACCGTGAGAAGCGTTTTCAACAATGTGTGGAAGGTGGATAAGGAGAGGAACTTCCTGAAGATGATAGGTGTCATAATCGGCATAACCATAATGGCCCCGTTTGTGGTGATCATCTTCTTCTCAGGATCCGTGGTGTATTCCCATATCCTGGACGTGCTATTCCCCGGCACGGAGATTATCTACTCCACTATTAAGAGTTTCATGTCCTGGCTGCTCTTTGCAGGCGCCAGCATACTTATAATGTCGGCCATGTACAAGTTCATCCCTGGAACAAAGGTCAGGTTCCGCTACGCCATCAAGGCTGCCCTGATCTCCGGCCTTCTGTTCACGGGAGTGCAGTACCTGTACCTTGAAACCCAGATGATGGTGGCCAAGGTAAGTGCCGTATACGGTGTCCTGGCGGCCCTTCCGCTGTTCATGGTGTGGCTTAACCTTGGATGGACAATCATCCTTTACGGGGCAGAGCTTTCCTTTGCCTTCCAGAACGTTGACAGGATGGGTATAACCAACGAGCAACTTGACAAGATGTATGCAGAAGCCATCCGTGAGAGGAAGGAGAGGCATCAAAAAGGTTTAGAACTATGAGTTTTTCAGAGTTTACACAGAAAGATTACGACTGGATAAGGCGTGACTACGAGGTCCTCAGGGCATCGGCCGAGAAACGGTGCGCCAACGAGAAGGAACTTGCGGTGGTGGAGAAGGCCTTCGAGTTTGCAAACAACGCCCATCGTAACGTGAGAAGGCGCAGCGGAGAGCCGTATATGCTCCATCCTATCGCTGTAGCGCAGATTGTTGTAGACAATATCGGCCTTGGATACAAGTCAATATCGGCCGCACTCCTCCACGACGTAGTAGAAGACACGGATTATACCGTGGAGGACCTCAGGGCGGAATTCGGGGACAAGATTGCAACGCTTGTGGATGGCCTTACCAAGATCAAGAATGTCCTTGATACGGAGCAGAAGACTCATGGTACGGACATTTCCCAGCAAAGTCTCCAGGCAGAAAATTTCAAACGTATCCTGCTTACTCTCAATGATGATGTCCGCGTCGTTCTCATAAAACTGGCCGATCGCCTTCACAACTGCCGCACCATTGAGCATATGCCGGAGCATAAGAGGGATAAGATCCTCTCTGAGACCATGTTCATCTTCATTCCCCTTGCCCACAGGCTTGGCCTTTACGGGATAAAGAGTGAACTTGAGAATATATGGCTTCGTTATAAGGAACCTGATGCCTATGAGGAGATAAAGCAGCGGATAGACAAGAGAGTTGAGGAGAAGGGTTCTGAGATGGATGAATTCGTCCTTCCAATTGAGAAGGCTCTCTCCGAGGCCGGTTTCAAATACACCATCAAGAAGCGCATTAAAACGCCTTATTCCGTATGGCGTAAGATGGAGGAGAAGCAGATTCCCTTTGAGGAGGTATATGACCTCTACGCCATCAGGATAATCTTTGAACCCACGGAGAATTCCCGTGAGACGGAACGTGACCAGTGCTACCACATATTCTCCACTATCACAGGTATTTACCGATATATGCCGGAAAGGCTCCGTGACTGGGTGAGGCATCCCAAGAGCAACGGTTATGAGGCACTTCACTGTACGCTCCTGAGTAACAGCGGCGTTTGGGTGGAGGTCCAGATCCGCACCCGCAGGATGGACGATATCGCGGAAAAAGGTATCGCCGCCCACTGGATGTACAAGCGCAACGGCTTTGTGGGAGAAGGAGACAACGAGATGGACCTCTGGCTCACCCGTATCAAGGAAATCCTTGTGAATCCGGATGTAAATGCCCTGGAACTTCTGGATATCATCCACAATGACCTTACATCGGCCGAGATATATGTGTTTACTCCCCGTGGAGAGCAGCGTACAATCCAGAAGGGTGCAACCGTGCTGGACTTTGCGTATCTTATTCATACTGAAATTGGCAACAAGGCCATTGCAGCCAAGGTGAACCAGAAACTGGTGAGCCTGAATCACGTGATTAAGACCGGGGACAAGATAGAGATCATTACCGCCGAGGAAGCAAAGCCGCAAGCCGAATGGCTGCAGTTCCTTGTCACCCACCGTGCCCGTACGCTTGTGCAGGACTACTTCAAGACTCAGAGGCGTCAGGTACTGGATTCCGGACGGAGCATCCTTGAAGATAGGGTCCAGCAACTGGGCTTCACCCTTGATGAAACTACTCTCCAGCGCATCGAGGTGGCTTATCACTCTGAATCAAGGGATGAGCTGTTCTATAATATCGGCCTTGGAAACCAGAGCCTTGAGAACCTGGAAGAGGTGCTTAAGAAGGCTACCGGCAACAGGATTTCCTGGCTCAGGAGGGTTCTCCACCTGGAGGATAAACCCGAAGAAACTAAGGCTGAAACCTTTATCATCGGCTCTTCAGATCCCAATGCCCCCCGTTTCTCCATTGCTACCTGCTGCAACCCCATCCCCGGAGACCCCGTTATTGGTTTCAAGGCCCCGGATGGCGTTGTTACCGTGCATAAGAAGAGCTGCCGCGTGGCAGAGCGCATTGCAGCATCCCACGGAGACTGGGTGGTTGTTCCAAAGTGGCTTGACCAGGCCGAAGACCGTTCCTTCCTTGTGAGGATTTCCCTCAAGGGAATAGACCGTATGGGTCTTCTCAATGAGATTTCCCGCTATGTTTCCCTGGTTATGGGCGTTAATATGAGAAAACTGTCCCTGCAGGCCGAAGGCGGCATATTCGAAGGCTTCATTGACCTTTATGTGCCCACCAAGGAAACCCTCGAGGAGATGATGAAGAACCTTCAGGCCATCGATGGCATAGAAAATGTGACCAGAACGGAAATATGAATCTAAAGAAGTTCATACCGCTGATACCCGTAGCCTTCATCCTCGGGAGCCTGATGTTCCCCTGGGGCTGCGCAAACACCACTACGCCTCCTTCAGGCGGAGACAAGGACACCATCCCCCCGGAGATGGCTAAGATATCCCCTCTTCCCGGTACCGTGAATGTGAATCCGCATAGGACCAAGCTGGTTTTCACTTTCAACGAGTATGTGAAGATAAAGGATGCTAACGGAATATTCCTCTCTCCTCCCCTTGAGAAGAAGCCCAAGGCCGTAATCAAGGGAAAGTCCGTGGTCGTGAGCTTTGAAAGTGACCTTGACACCAACACCACTTATACCCTGGACCTTACCGGCGCCATTGCCGATAACAACGAGGGCAATCTTTTCCCGGGCTTTACCCTGGTGTTCTCTACGGGCCCCCAGATTGATTCCATGTGCCTGACCGGCCTTGTACAGGATTTCCAGACCCTCAAGCCCATGAAGGCCGTCACCGTGATGCTGTATAAGGATCAGGCCGATTCTGCCGTGTTCCTGAATCGTCCATATGCGGCTGCCAAAACCGATGACTGGGGCTTTTTCAGCATACGTAACATCAAGGATACTGTTTACAGGGTATATGCCGTCAAGGATGAGAACAACAACAATATGTATGACCCTGAGACGGAGCGTATAGCCTTCCTGGATTCCCTGTTCAGGCCGTCAACCGTCTATAATGATTCCATATATGAGCTCAAGAAGTTTGATATGAAGGATACGGCCCTGTGTCTTGCCAGAAAGACGGACTTTGAGCTCAATATGTTCCGTGAGAAGCCTTCCAAGCAGCTGATTGTGAAAAAGGAAAGGGTTGGAGTGCGCACGGCTTATCTCACGTTTATGGCACCTGATGCCGTTATTCATGATATGAGGATAAAAGGCCTTCCCCGTGAGAAACTCATTTCCCAGTTCAATCCCCAGAAGGACTCCCTGGAGCTTTGGGTCAACGACCAGAGGAAGATGCCGGATACCCTGCAGCTTGTGATCAAATACGACAAGACGGATACCACCGGAACCCTTGTCCCCACTGAGGAGACCGTAAGGCTGGCCCTTGACAAGAAAGTAAGGGCTGAACTTATGAAAAAGGCCAATGATATCCGCAGCCGAAAGCACGAGGACACCATTGCCGTAATGAAGACCACGGCCGATGCTACAACCGTAGAGCAATATGGTTATCAGATAGAGTTCCAGTACCCTCTCATAGAGCAGGCATGGGATTCTCTAACCATGAGAAGCGTGAACCCGCGTCAGCAGGAGGCAAAGATGGAGTTTGTCCTGGAGAAGGATTCCACCAACCTCAGGAAGTTCTCTGTCAAACCCGCTACGCCATTCCAGCAGGGTTTTGACTATTTCCTCAAAATCCCCCACCGTAAGTTCAGGGATGTCAACGGATATTATAATGACAGTACCGAGCTGAAGGTGACCCTCCCCAAGGACGACAAACTGAGCAGCATTACGCTGGAACTCTCAGGCGTGCACAATAAGTACATCATAGACCTTCTCACAGAGAAACGGGACAAGGTAATCCGCAGTTTCATTGTTGAATCTGACGGTCCCCTGCTGTTCCCTTACCTCAAGGCCGGAAAATACTGTATAAGGATCACTGAAGACCTTAACCGCAACAATATTGTTGATACCGGTAACCTCCTTGAGCACCGTCAGCCAGAGAAAGTGCGCTTCTTCAAGGTAGAAGACCAATTCCTCATCCAGGTGCTTGAAAGAAGCGAAATGGTATGGACTCTTGATATAGAAGAGATGTTCAGATGACGGCTAAGAAACTCATACTCATAGGTATATTGCTTCTTGCAGGCATTACTTCCAGGGCTCAGGTAGACCTGGATGCGGAGTTTTTCTCCCTGCCTGACGAGATTACCGGGGAGTATCTTGACAGTGTAACCGTCCAGAAGATGTCTCCAAACAATTACTGGGCGGCCGGCGTTTTTGGCGGCGTCACTTTCAATTACGGAATGTTCAACCCCACCAGGTACACCAGATGGATGGTTCAGTACCCGGCGTATGGATTTTCCATAATCCGCCACTACACCATGTTCAATATGTTTCCAAACATGGCGCTGGAATTTGGCGCCCAGATGGGACATGAGGGGTATGAGTTCAAGATTAATAAGGAAACCGGCGTGAGGACCAACGTAGAGCCCGGGACAGGTGCCTATAAGATATATATGAAGGTTCCCGAGGTATTCTTCCTCACTCATTTCCACGGGGATCTTACGGACCATTTCAAATTGATGCTTAAGATCGGCATCTACGGCGGTTACCGCCTTGACATCAAGCGTGACATAGACGAGAGATATGCTGCATATGATCAGTATATGTCCACCCAGTACAAGTTCATGGACTATGACCGCAGGCCATCATTTGGTGTGCGAGGTGGCGTTGGCTTCGGCCTTATGTTCGACCCAATAGAGGTGCATGTGATGGTGCAGGGTAAATGGGGATGGAATTCCTTCTGGAATCCGGATTATACCAACAAGTTCTACTACCGCTTTGGATATCCGCTTGATGCAGGCCTCACTATTGGCGTTTATTATCAGTTAACTCCAAGGTTTGGTCACACCGGTTCCCAGCTCCGGAAGCTGGCAAAGAAGATAGTTGAAGAAGAAAACAAGGCAAGAGATGCTTCAAACTAAGACTGTCCGCGTTGGATCCAACGTGTTAATTGGAAGCGGCCACCCTATTGTGGTCCAGACAATGTGCAACACACATACCTCAGACGTAGAGGCAACGGTGGCCCAGTGCCGCCGTCTTGCTGCGGTGGGGTCTGAACTCATCCGCATCACCGTCCCTTCCATGAAGGATGTCCCGTGCCTTGAGGAGATAAGCAGGAGGCTTCGCGCGGAGGGTATCGGCACTCCCCTTGTGGCCGATATCCACTTCTCCCCCGAGATAGCAATGGCCGTGGTGCCTATTGTTGAGAAAATTCGCATCAATCCCGGAAACTTCCACCCGGACCATGAGAAAGCGCGTGAACTCTTTGGGAAGTTCATTGAAAAGTGCAAGGAGTACGGAAGGGCCATACGCATCGGCCTCAATCATGGCTCTCTTGGAAAGTACATCATAGATAAGTACGGAAACACCCCGGAGGCCATGGCACTTGCCGCCTTTGAGTGGGTTAAGATGTGCCAGGAGGCCGATTTCCATAATGTAGTGGTCTCCCTGAAGGCATCCAATACCGTGGTGATGGTCCAGGCGTACCGCCGCCTTGCCGCCATGATGCAGGAATCCGGCGTGGTGTATCCCCTCCATGTAGGCGTTACCGAGGCCGGCAATGGAGACAGCGGCCGCATAAAGTCATGCGTTGCCATCTCTACCCTGCTTTCTGAGGGTATCGGCAACACTATCCGCGTTTCCCTTACGGAAGATCCCGCCAATGAGATTCCCGTTGCGCAATACCTTGCGCACAGGTTCTCATCGGCCCCGGCTCCTATTGGAATGAGTGAGAGGGAGGAGACCATCCTCAAGGCGGCCTGCGACTGGGGCGCTCCCCTTCTGAATCATGAGATTGATGACATTCCCATTGAGGACGAATACCTCAAGGATGAGATCCTGCAGGCGTGCAGGCGGCGTTTCTACAAGCCGGAGTACATTGCCTGCCCCGGCTGCGGAAGGACGCTCTATGACCTTGAAAACACCTTCAACAAGGTAAAGGAGCGTACCTCCCACTTCAAGAATGTCGTCATTGCCGTAATGGGCTGCATCGTGAACGGCCCCGGAGAGATGGCCGATGCCGATTACGGATATGTGGGAGAGGGTTTTGGCAAGGTGACGCTGTACCGTAAAAAAGACCCCGTCCTGAGGCATATACCTGAGAACGAGGCTGTTGATAAGCTTGTCGAGCTAATTCGAAGGGATTCGGAGCAAAGCGACGCAGGGGGTCTGGGGGATTAGTCCCCCAGTCAGTGAAACTGATATTCTAGCTATCCGGCAGGATAGCAAGGATAGATTCCACAGCCCTTACCTTATCACCTACCTTTACTTTTACATCGGCTTCAAGAGGGACAAATAGGTCTATCCTGGAGCCGAATTTTATTACGCCGCACTGGTCTCCGCGGTACTCTATCTTGCCGGGCTCACTGTAGCATACTATGCGGCGGGCGAAGGTTCCTGCGATCTGCTTGAAGAACACTGAACCATACTCGTTTTCCATACAGGAAGATGAATGCTCATTGAGCTCAGAGGCTTTTTCATGGAATGCCAGGATGTATTTTCCGGGATGGTACTGGTAATAGGTTACCCTGCCGGTTATGGGCCAGAAGTTGCAGTGTACATCGAAGAAATCCATATATACGGATATCTGGATGCATTCCTTCTTCAGGTACTCCTTCTCAAACACTTTATCTACAATGACTACCTTGCCGTCTGCCACGGAAGTGACCAGATGGTGGTTACCTTCGTCCGGGGCATTCCTGTTAGGAACCCTGAAGAACCAGGTAATGAATATCATGAACACCACCATGACGGCGCACAGCGGGATGCTGATCCACAGGATTGGGATGAAACGCGCGGCGAGGAAAATGAGCACCGCGCAGATGCACCACGATGTCAGGATTGTCCCGTAGGAATCTTCATCAATCTTAATCCACTTCATAGCCTTAGACTAATTCAAATAAAAGAAGGTAGATATAACCGGTAGGAATGGCAAACAGGGCGCTGTCAAAGCGGTCCATAAGGCCGCCATGACCGGGAATGAGGTTGCCGGAATCCTTGATGCCGGCCGCGCGTTTCCACAGGGATTCAAACAGGTCTCCGAATACACCTGCAACGCTCATGAGGGCAGCCATGATGAGGCAGTGCCATATGGGGAAAGAGAAGAGCCCGGTCCAGTTTAGGATAGCTCCTGCAAGGACTGATGTAAGGAGACCGCCGATAAAGCCCGCCCAGGATTTCTTGGGAGAAATGGAGGGACAGAGCTTTGCCGGCCATATTTTCTGGCCAAAAAGCATTCCGAAGCAGTATGCGCCGGTATCAGATGCCCAGATGATGATAAAGAATGCCACCATCAGAAGGCCGCTGAACGTGCCATTGCTGTAAACTACCACATTAGACAGGGCAACGGGAATGCCGATATAAAGAAAACCCGCATACAGATACCCTGTTTTAAGGAAGTCCTTGTGATCCTTCTGGAAAATTGACCATATCATTATGGCTCCCGTTAGGATGAGAAGGCAGGGAAAAAACGTTTCTGATAAGGATTCACCCCTGTAAATGGAACTCCCTGTTATCCACACAAGGGCTGCGCCCATGCAGCCTGCAAAATCCTGGAGTACCCTGTAGGAATTACCCATTGTCATGCGGTAAAACTCACTGAGCATTATGTAGGAGATAAGTGAGAACAGGATTATGAACACTATCCTATTAATAAGGAGCCCTCCCAGCATTACTGCAAGGAAAAGGACTCCGAATATGGTGCGTTTTACTGTAGGGTTCATTCAGCGGGTGTCGTTTGAGTTTTCTCTTCCTCCTGAGGGAACCTGTCGTCTGCTTCAGGTTTTACCTTGGGCCCCAGTATCTTCTCAATATCCTCTGCAAAGATAACTTCTTTTTCAAGAAGGAGAGCACCCAGGCTCATAAATTGGTCCTTGTGCTGCTCAATTAATTTGCGGGTGCGGTCATGGACATCTTTCACAATAGACTTCACCTCCTTGTCCATAAGCTCTGCCGTTTTCTCTGAGTAAGGCTTCACAAGGTTGTAGCCGCGGGCACCGCTGGAATCGTAGAAAGAGAGGGCCCCTACATTATCCGACATTCCGTAGTACTGGACCATGGCGTAGGCCATTCCGGTCATGCGCTCAAGGTCATTGAGGGCACCTGTGGAGGGCTCTCCGTTAAGGATTTCCTCTGCTACGCGGCCGCCAATGAGAACGCTCATCTGATCCATCATGATGGAACGTGACCAGTTCTTGCGCTCCTCCGGGAGGCTCCAGGTGAGGCCCAGGGCGTTTCCGCGCGGGATAATGCTTACCTTGAACACGGGATCTGCGTAAGGAAGGAGCCAGCCAACAAGGGCATGACCGGCCTCATGATATGCCGTGGTGCGTTTTTCGGCGGGAGTCATGATGGTGTTGGACTTTCTTTCAAGACCGCCGATTATACGGTCTACGGCATCCAGGAAGTCCTGCTGCAGCACGGCGCTGTGCCCGCGGCGGGCAGCCGTGAGGGCGGCTTCGTTGCAGACGTTGGCTATATCGGCCCCGGAGAAGCCAGGGGTATGCTTGGCCATGAATTCCACGTTGAAGTCCTCTCCCAACTTGATACCCTTCAGGTGTACCTGGAATATTTCCTCGCGTTCCTTAAGTTCAGGAAGCTCCACGTGAATCTGGCGGTCAAAACGGCCGGCACGCATGAGGGCCTGGTCAAGGATGTCCGAGCGGTTGGTTGCAGCAAGCACTATTACGCCGCTGTTGGTTCCAAAGCCGTCCATTTCAGTGAGGAGCTGGTTAAGTGTGTTCTCCCGTTCGTCGTTGGAGGAAAAGCCGCCGTTTTTGGCCCTTGCGCGGCCCACGGCGTCAATCTCATCTATGAATACGATGCACGGGGCCTTCTCCTTTGCCTGGCGGAAGAGATCCCTCACTCGGGATGCACCTACGCCCACGAACATCTCAACGAAGTCTGAGCCGGAAATGGAGAAGAATGGAACGTTGGCTTCCCCTGCCACCGCCTTTGCAAGCAGGGTTTTACCGGTACCGGGAGGGCCCACCAGAAGTGCTCCCTTGGGGATTTTGCCGCCAAGTGCCGTGTACTTTGAAGGGTTCTTGAGGAAATCCACAATCTCCATCACTTCCTCCTTGGCGCCATACAGGCCCGCTACGTCCTTGAAAGTGACGTTCACCTGGCCTTTCTCTGCTTCCTTTGCGGTGGATTTACCGGTGTTGAAGGGATTAAAACCGCCGCCTCCCGGGCCACCTGGGCCGCCCGCACCGCGGTTCATGCCACGGAACATAAGCACCCAGAAAACCACCAGGATAAGTAGCGGAAGGATCATCTGGAGGATATCCATCCATACGCGCTCCTGATTTTTCATTATCACCTTGAACTGGTCCTGGGGCACAAGTTTGGAGTTTAATTCCTGGAACTGGACTTCAGGGTCAAATTTGGTGGAAACCAGGAAATAGAAGTGCGGGGCGCGTCTTGGGGGCTGCCCGCCGTGGAATTTGTCAGAATACTTGGCAAGGCGTTCAGGACGTACCTTCACCTCACCCTTGAAGTCGTTGCGGATGAACGTGATCTCTGCCACATCACCGCTTTCAATCATATTCTGGACATCCGTCCACTCAATCTTTTCCGGCGCAGCGGTGCGCTGGTTGGAAAACAGCATGTAGCCTATTCCAATAAGCAGCAGGACGTAGAACCAGGAAAAGTTGAAACTTATAGTCTTCTTTGCCATTTAGTCCTCTTTTTTTGCCGATTTTGTGCTTTTGCGGAGCTGGTACTCCTTGCGGGGGACATCGGCCCAAAGGTCTTCCAGGCGGTAGAAATCCCTGTATTCCTTAAGGAAGATGTGAACCACTATGTTGCCGTAGTCCTGGATGATCCAGAAGTTGTTGCCTTCTCCCTGGGAGCGGAGTAGCCTGTGCCCCTCTTCCCTCATCTTTTCCTCTATATTGTCGGATATGGCACCAACCTGGGTGGTGTTTGAACCGCTGCACACCACAAAATAATCCGTGATGGCGCCGTCAATTGCCCTAAGGTCCAGGGACACTACGTCCTCCCCTTTCTTGTCCAGGATTGCGTCTGCAATAAGCCTCAGATCGTGTGTAATCATATATATGTTTTTCCTTTTATCATACAAAGATAATCAAAAAAGCGGCCATATCAAACCATCTGCCAAAATGACATATTGGACATAGGCCGATTTTGCTTATATTTGTATCTGGAAGCCGCCTCAAAGGCCGGTTTTGAGGTTGTAACAAAAATGTTACCAAACATAACTATTTTGTTATATTGATTGAAAATGAGCGCAAGAAACCATATTCAGGTGATAGTCCCGCTAAAACTGGACTGGGAGCCTGTTTACTCTGTCCCGGAGGGCATGGAACTGGCAGAAGGAGACAGAGTGAGCGTCATTTTCTCCGGAAAAGAGTACATTTCCGTTGTCAGTAGAACAGGTGTCACTCCTGATCCCGCCATTAGGGAAGATTCCATACGCCCTATATTGGACAAGGTGGCCCAGCTGCCTCCAATCTCACATCTGGAACTCAAGTTTTGGCGTACCATCGCAGGTTATTATCTTTGCACGGTGGGGGAAGTTTACAACAGCGTTTACTTCAGGGATCGAATCGCTCCCAAAAAGTGGACTGCAAAAGACAGAGGCGCCATCACTTCAGAACCAATTCTCTCCCCTTCCCAGGAAACGGTTTACCACGCTGCCCTTGATGCTTTTGATGTCGGCAAAACCGTACTGCTTCAGGGAGTAAGCGGGAGCGGGAAAAAGGAAGTGTACCTGAAATTGGCCGCTAATACAATAAGGCAAGGCAAGTCGGTCTTGTATCTGGTTCCGGATATCTCGGTTTCCATGGCTCTGGAGGAACGTGTTGCATCTGTTTTCCCTGATGTTATGCCCTATCACAGCGGTCTTACCGCTGCAAAGAGACGGGACGTAATCCTGGAAGCCAGAACCGGAAACCCCTTGTTTGTCCTTGGCACCAGAAGCGCCTTGTGGATACCATTTGAAAAACTTGGTCTTATCATAGTGGACCAGGAGCAGGACAGCTTTTACAAACAGGATTCCCCTGCACCCAGATACCACACTCGGGAAACCGCAATTATGCTTGCTTCAATATATGGCGCAAAGGTAATATTAGGCAGCAGCTGCCCGTCTTTGGAATCTATATATAATTCTGAAACAGGCTTGTTTATAAGGCTTGAGCTAAACCAACGCTTTAATAATTCCCCGGAGCCGGAAGTTATGCTTGTGGACATATCGGCAGAGAAAAAGAAAAGAGGTATGTCCGGCAGTTTCTCCTTAAAGCTTCTTGCCCGTCTGAAGGATGCAGTGGATGGTGGGAAAAAGGCTCTTGTAATATGCCGGGCAATGGCAGCTGTTGAACAGGTCAGAGAAGAATTAGAAAACATTTTCCCGGGAGCATTGGACAAAAGCATAATGCTGGACACTCCTTTTGCCGTAAAGACAGTACCTTATGGAGAGTATGCCGTCATAGCAGTCCTCCTGGCCGATGGTCTTCTTGGTCGTGAGGATTTCCGCAGTGATGAACGTGCCATGCAGATGTTTACTCAACTCAGGGGCAAAACCGGCCTTCTGGTTATTCAGACAAAGGAATCAAGGCACCCTGTGTTCTCACAGGCTTTTGCCGATACCCTTCTTGCTGAAAGAAAAGCAGTGGGCTATCCCCCGTTCACCCGTATGGTCAAACTGGAACTGAAAGATTCAGATGAAAACCGGCAGAAACTCCGCGCCCGTTTCCTTGGAAACAGGATCAGGGAGGTCCTGAGGCCGTTTTCCGATCCCCTTATCCTGGGACCTGAAAAGGGTGAAATCCGTATTTTCTTCAAACGTGATAAAAATCTCGCGGCCGGAAAGCAGGCCCTTTATAAAGAAGTCACTTCTTTTGAGCAGCAGTACTCCTGCCACATTATTATTGATGTAGATCCTATTTAGCATTTCAGCACGGCTTGAGGCCCGGAAATGGGCAAAACAGGTCCTGGTCACGTGCTGGAGCACGGCTTGAGGCCCGGAAATGGCTGAAACCGGTCCTGGTCACGTGCCGGAGCACTGCTTGAAGCCCGGAAATGGCGTAAACCGGTCCTGGTCACGTGCTGGAGCACGGAGATAACAATTCTGTGGAACTTTGTGGAACAATTGCAAGGAAATCTAAAGATTTCTTTGTAATTTTGCAATCTATGGGAAAAATTATTGCAATAGCCAACCAAAAGGGCGGAGTGGGAAAAACCACTACCGCAATCAACCTGGCCGCATCTCTTGCGGTCCTGGAGAAAAGAGTACTCATCATTGACGCGGATCCTCAGGCAAACACCACCTCCGGCCTGAACTTTGATCCGGAAAACAGTGACCACCGTACCCTGTATGAGATTCTCATCGGAAAATTATCGGCCAGTGACGCCCTTATCCAGACAGAGCTTCCAAAGCTCCATATGATTCCCTCCCACATCAACCTTGTGGGTGCGGAAATAGAGCTCCTGAACGTCCCGGACCGTGAATCCGTGCTCAAGCAGGCTCTTCAGCCCATAAGGGACAACTATGATTTCATAATCATTGACTGCTCCCCTTCCCTTGGCCTCATCACCGTGAACTGCCTTACCGCGGCAGATTCCGTAATGATTCCCGTGCAGCCGGAATTCTTTGCCCTGGAAGGCCTTGCAAAGCTTATCCAGACAATCCGCCTGGTCCAGAACGGAATCAATCCCGCACTTACCATAGAAGGTTTTGTGGTCACTATGTTTGACGGCCGCACAAAGGTTCACAACCAGGTTGTGGCACAGCTCCGTGACCATTTCCAGGATATGGTGTTCAATACAGTAATCCAGAGGAGCATCCGCCTCAGCGAAGCTCCCTCATACGGCAAACCCATCATCCTCTACGATGTAATGAACAACGGTACATCCAACTACATGAACCTGGCAAAGGAAGTACTGGACAAGAACAGCAAGTAATATGGCAGCAAAGAATCAATATGGCCTTGGAAAGGGACTTGGAGCCCTTCTGGGCGGTGAAGACCTCTCTGAACTGAGAAAACCCGTTGGTTACATCAACAAGGAAGTTGTTTCCACTGAGGGCAAACCCCAGGACACCTCCGACGTCCTCCGTATTCCCATAGACCTCATAGAGCCCAATCCCTACCAGCCCCGTATGACATTTGCATCGGAGGCCATGCAGGAGTTGGCCGATTCAATCCGTACCTTCGGCCTTATCCAGCCCATTACCGTGCGCCGCAAGGGGGACAAATACCAGATAATAAGCGGAGAACGCCGTTATCGTGCCTCCATAATGGCAGGCATGGACATGATTCCCGCCTATATCAGGGATGCCTCTGAGCAGGGAATGCTTGAAATGGCAATTGTGGAGAATATCCAGCGGGAGAATCTGGACCCCATCGAGGTTGCAATGAGCTACCAGCGCCTTATGGACGAGTGCTCCCTTACCCAGGAGCAGATGGCAGACCGTGTTGGCAAGAAGCGCGCCTCCGTTGCCAATCAACTGAGGCTCCTCAAGCTCCCCGCAAAGGTCCAGCATGACCTAAAAGTGGGGCTTGTGAGCGTTGGCCATGCAAAGGTCCTCCTTGGCGTAGAAGATGCCGGAACGCAGGAGATGCTCTGCGACATGATTGTGAAAAACGGCCTCTCAGTGCGTCAGCTTGAGGAAAAGATAAAGGCCATGGGCAAGAAGAAGGACCCTGCCCAGGAAGACGGTGCCCAGGAACTTCCGGAAATGTACTACAGGCTCCTTGAGAACGTGGGTAAGTATTTTGGAGAGAATATCTCCCTCAAGCGTACCCGTGACGGCAAGGGCACCATGACCATCAAGTTTGAGTCTGACGCCCAGATGGAGCAGTTCCTAAAAGCCCTGGATGCCAGATGAGGGGTTTCCGCCTCATAGCACTCCTTACAGCACTGACGTTGTGTTTTCCCCTGGCCGCGCAGTACCGCGACGACCAGTTCAAACGCGACGCCTTTACCCAGACCTATGCCGATACTACGGAAAAGACAAAGACTGATACCACCAAGCTCTTCGATTTCAAGGAGTTTTTCGGCGGGTTGGCCCATAAGCGCACCGCATCACTGAAAACCCTCACCATGGGTTCCACCATATTCATCGGCGGCAACCAGATCTATCACAAGCAGTACTGGAAACTGCCCATTATCTATGGCGGGATAGGCGCGGGAGTCTACGGAGGTATTCATTTTGGGAATCTCTACAAGAGCACTGGTGACACCCGTTTCCAGACATACAGCACCCTCTCATATGTAGGCGCCGGTCTTGTATGGTGGGGGTCCCTCATGGACGGAGCCGTGTGCTTCAAGAGTGATAAGCACCCAGAGCCTGCCCGCTCTACGGTGTATTCCCTGCTTCTGCCCGGACTTGGCCAGATTTATAATGGGGAGTTCTGGAAAGTGCCGCTATACCTTGGCATAATGGCCGGATCCCTCAATTTTGTGGTAGACAACAACCAGCAGTACAACCGTTGGAAAACGGTATATGACATGGCCACGTCTGAGGATCCTGAAGTGGAAAAGCCTCCATACAGTGCAGAGAACGCAAAATATTTCAGGGATCTTTACAGAAGGTACAGGGATTACTCCATCCTTGCCGTTGCCCTCACCTATCTTATCCAGGTGATTGATGCCAACGTGTTTGCCTACATGCAGGACTTTGAAGTGAACGATGACATTTCCATGCACATAGAACCGGCCGTAACCCCCGTCCAGTTCGCTACCACCGGAGGTGTTCCCCAGGCCGGGATGTCCGTTGGAATGTCCGTAGGGTTAAGATTTTGATTATGAGAAGATTGTTTTTTGCCGCACTGAGCCTTTTCATTTCAGTGGGCTTCCTATATTCACAGGACAAGGATACCCTCCTCCAGAGATGGTATCTTCACCGCCAGTCAAAGCAGCAGTCCCCCGATGCCGGATACGATATGGACTCCGTGAGGTTTGACACCAACGTCCCGGATTCCGTCCTGATGGCACGCCTGGAAAAGATGCACAGTTTCATCACCCTCCCGTATAATGAGACGGTGAAAAACTATATGGTCCTGTACAGCGAGAAGATGCCTAAGAGAATGGCAGAGATTCTCTCTCTCAGTGAGTATTATTTCCCCATATTTGAAGAGACGCTTGACCGTTACGGGCTGCCACTGGAACTGAAGTATATGGCTGTCATAGAAAGCCATCTGAACCCGCGTGCAGAGTCCATTTATGGAGCCAAGGGTTTGTGGCAGTTCATGTACCGCACCGGCCTCAGTTACGGCCTCAGGGTGAATTCCTACATTGATGAGCGCATGGATCCAATCCTTTCCACTGATGCTGCCTGCAGGTACCTAAAGGACGCCTACGCCATCTTCGGCAGCTGGCCTCTTGCAATATCGGCCTACAACTGCGGCAGCGGAAACGTCAACAAAGCCATCAAAAGGGCCGGAGGAAGCACTGATTACTGGAAGGTGTATGATTACCTCCCCCGTGAGACCAGAGGCTATGTACCTGCCCTTGTTGGCGCCATGTATGCCATCAACTACGCAAAGGAATATGGTATTAGGCCTGATCCCGCCGCCGTTCCGGAGTACGTGGACACATTCCACGTGCACAGGAATATCCACCTGAGGCAGATCTCAGAGGTAATGGGCATCCCCATGGACGACATCCGTGACCTTAACCCGCAGTATTTCAAGGATTACGTCCCCGCCGCCGGGGCCGATGAAGTGATCCGCCTCCCCTTTGCATACAGCGGCACTTTCATGGACATGCAGGACTCTATAGTAAGGTATAAGGCCGATGTCCTCCTTGGCGGCAAGATCACCGACGGCCGTGAAGTTGTGAACGGCCGCCCCGTCCAGACTACGGCCGGCACCTCATGGGTGTATTACAAGGTGAAGTCCGGAGATACCCTCAGCCACATTGCAAAGAAATATCACTGCACCGTAAAGCAGCTTAAATCCTGGAATAACCTCAGGAGTGACCGCATCTCCATCGGCCAGCGCCTGAAGGTTGGGAAGCGCTAGATATCCATCATAAGCTGAAGATTCAGGACGGGGGCTGGTTTGCTCCCGTTTTTGAATGTGTATGCTCCTCTTAAATAAAACTTTAAGGTAAAATATTTAAACCGGTGCTTTATATTTCCTGTGGTCGATATTGAAGCTCCTCTCCCATAGTATGCAGGCACGGAGAAACTGCCAGGAGCGTCGCGTTCATAGACATATATCCGGTCTGGCCACCTGTCAATGAAAAAGCCTGTCAGTCTGAGCCAGGCTGTAAATACCTCACCCTTGTATCCGGACTCCAGGTATGAGAGAAATCCAGTTTTCTCACAGAACACCACCTCTCCCCTTAGATTGGCATTCCAGGGACCCTGGAGACGGCTTAGATGTAGCCTTACGGCCGTTCTTGGCGCTTCATAGTTACGGTATCGTTCAGTAACCCTCCCTTCCAGGGACCATATATCCGATATGTTCCAGAGCGAGCGCGCGTAAATCCGAAGCTGAAAACGGTCAGGATCCTTGTATGGGATGGGAAGCATTGATGCATCGGCAGTGAGGGAAGCCAGAACCTTGCGGTTGTTAAACTCCAGTCCTGCCGCCACGGCGTACTCCCCGTTCTTTTTCCCGGAGTATCTGACGGGAATGACCCTCCCCTGCACCGCAAGGCGGAAATATTCCCCGAGGGATGCCTTAAGGGCCGATTTCCCCGCGAATGACCCATTCCTGAAAGCCACTTCCCCGCTTATTATCACGCCCCTCAGATTTACCTTGGCATCGGCCGATAACAAAAGCCCCGAGGCAGCGGTAAAACCCGCTTGAAAATGCTTTCCAAGGTATTCTCCCCGAGCCCCGAAAGTTCCGTCAAAGGAGCCGAACGCCTGAGCCCTCCAGTGCCTGGAAGAGTACTCATAGGCAAGTCCTCTCTCAACTCCGGAACTGGAGAATGACCACGCCGGAGATACGCCCTGGGCACGTTTCAGGAAGGCATCCACTGTTGATAGGTTATCCATCGAGAAGCCGGTCCACAGACCCAGACCCTCGGCAAAACGGACCTTGTAATCCCCTGCCACTATGCGGTGGTTATGGAGTGTGGCTTCCCCATAGAACGTCCCGTCCCATTTCCTAAATCCGTCTCCGCATCTTACAGCTCCGCCTGCCCTCCATGTACGCCCGGTCATCTTCACTTTCCCGCCGGCAGAATTAAGCGTTCCCCGAAGGAGTGCCTGGCCTTTTATCTTCACGGTATCGGCCGCCCCGGGAAGGCGTGAGGATTCAAGGGAGAGGAAGGGCCGTAGAACTTCTACATCGGCCTCGGTAAATCCTTCTAAGAGAGAGAGTTCCGTCCAGGAAAGGATATCCCCGGAGGTGGCCCTGTAATCCCTTATAACCGCCACCTGGTAATCGCTCAGGATGGCCGATGCACGCAGATGGTCCGAGTTCACCCTCACGCGCCTTCCGCGAAGGGCTTCCAGCTGGTCCACTAGAGACTCGTCTACTTCCTCTTCAGAACTGGCCCCGCCAAGCAGCATGGCTGCCTTCAGGACCTCCTGATCCTGCGCCGCGACGGGGAGCGCAAACAAGCACAGAACTATGCTCAACAGCTTTCTCATATCTGCCAAATTACCAAAGAAATAGCGTATTTTAAAGGGGGTGTTGATAACTTGTGTTGTTTCACGTGTTTTTTTTGATGTTTTTTGTTAAATTTGCAAAACGTACTGATTTTTCCTATGGAAAAAAAGATCACTTTACAGGACAAAACGTTCAAAATCTTTATTCCCAACTCGGAAATAGAGAAGGCCATTGACCAGGTGGCCGCCCGTATGAACAAGGATTTCTCCTCTTACACAGACTCCAATCCCCCCGTTATGCTGTGCACCCTCAACGGTGCCGTGATGTATGCGGCAGAGCTTCTCAAGCGTCTCACCTTCCCTCTGGAATTCAAGGCCCTCAAGCTCACGTCCTATCAGGGCACCAAGTCAACCGGTGAAGTAAAGGCTGAACTCCCGCCCAGTATAGCCAATTTCAAGGGCAGGGATGTCATCGTGGTGGAAGACATCGTTGATACCGGCAACACCATCGTCACCCTTAAAAACCTGCTGGAGGATCTTGGAGCGGCAAAAATCTTTGTCACCGCCCTTCTCCTCAAGCCGGAAGTCTACAAGAAAGACGTCAAGCTGGATTATGTGGCAATGAGCATCCCCAATCGTTTCATCGTGGGGTTCGGCCTGGATTACAATGAGCTTGGAAGAAATACAGAAGACATTTACGTACTAGACTCATAGCCATGAAATACTTTGTTCTTTTCGGCCCTCCCGGAGCAGGCAAGGGCACACAGGCCGGTGCAATGGTAGAACGCTATAACCTTTGCCACCTTTCCACCGGAGAACTCCTCCGTGCAGAAATTGCGGCAGGAACTCCCCTGGGTCTTCAGGCAAAGAGCCTCATTGAGGCCGGAAACCTTGTCCCGGATTCTGTAGTGGAAGGTATGATAGAGGCTAAATTCCGTGACACAAAGGGTGTGGACGGTTTCCTCCTTGACGGTTTCCCCCGTACAATAGCCCAGGCCCAGGCTCTGGATTCTATGCTTTCAAAAAGATCAGAATCTGTCACAGGATGTGTCTCGATAATGATTCCGGATTCACTTATCCAGGAACGCATAGCCCATAGGGCCAACATTGAAGGCCGCGCCGATGACGCCAGGCCGGAGGTCGTAGAGAACCGAATCCGCACTTATCACGCAAAGACGGAGCCCCTTATAGATTTCTACCGCAAAGCGGATAAATACTATGAGATAGACGGCACCGGAACCATAGAGGAAGTCCGCAAAAGGATTTTCACCGCTATGGATAAACTCTGAACCCAAACTAGATGCACAGGATTTTTCTCCCAATTTACCATTTCTTCAAGGCCCACAAGGCCCTGATGTATATTCTGATGATAGCCTCGGCGGTTGTGTTCGCCTACTTCGGCTTCAAGCTTCGCTTTGAGGAAGACATCATCAAACTCCTCCCCCACAGCGTCACCTCAAATGAGATGGCTTTCACGGATATGAGCCTTAAGGATAAGGTTTTCCTCCAGCTCACATCGGCAAATCCGGAAGATCCCGTAGACCCTCTCCGCCTTGGGGAATGTATGGAGGAGTATTGCAACATAATCCTTGAAAGGGACAGTTCAACCCATTTCATAAACAATCTCCTGTGCACCCTTGAGGCCGATATGGCATTATCGGCCATGGACTTCGCCCTTTCATATCTTCCTACCTTCGTGGATCCTGCGTGGTATCCATCCATAGAGGAATCCCTCTCCAGGGAAAGGATAGATTCCGTCATGGCCGTCAACTATGAGATGGTGATGGAAGATGAAACCGGAGAACTGTCCCAGATGGTTGCCATGGATCCCCTGAGCCTCAGGGACATCCTTCTTCCGGGCATTATGGGAGAAGATTCTGCCATGGGCGGCTTCGCCATAGAAGACGGGCACCTTTTCTGCCCGGACAAAACCGTGGCCCTGGCCTTCCTCTCCCCCTCCTTCGGTTATACGAATTCCGGCGTTGCTACAAAATTCAATAATCTCCTCACAAGGGCTGCAAAGGATTACTGCCAGGAGAATCCGGATGTAAGGATCCTTATTCACGGCAATCCTCAGGCAAGTTACTCCAATGCCAGCACCATCAAGATGGACCTTGTGTGGACGGTGGGCCTGTCCCTCCTGGTGATCCTCATAATGATGATCCTGAGTTTCCACTCCTTCAGGTTTGTGTGGCAGCAGGTGGTGCCCGTGGTGTACGGAGCTCTGTTCTCCCTTGCCTGCATTTACTGGATTAAGGGTTATGTATCCCTTATGGCCCTGGGCTTCGGTGCTATCATCCTTGGCGTTGCAATCAGTTACTGTCTGCATATTCTCATTCATTTCTATTACGTAGGCAGCGTAGAAACCATGCTCAGGGAAGAGAGCACGCCCGTCTTCCTTGGTATGCTCACCACCATCGGCGCTTTCATGGGCCTCCTCTTTACTGAGAGTGACCTTCTAAGGGATTTCGGCCTGTTTGCAACCTTCTCCCTCATCGGCAGCACCCTTTTCGCCCTTATCTTCCTGCCTCACTTCATGAGCGCAGACCAGATCCATTTCAAGAAGGTAAAGGGATTCCCGCTTGTGGACAAGATCAATAATCTGCCCTGGGACAGCAATAAATGGATTATCGGCACGCTTATCCTCTTCATAATCGTAGGTGTAGCCCTTAGCCCTCGCGTGAAGTTTGACTCAGACCTCCGTAATCTGGATTACGATGATCCCGCCCTCACGGAAAGCCAGGACCTCTACAATGCAAAGAATGCGGACGGTTATTCCCACCAGTACTTCGCCGCTTATGCCGATAACCTTGACGATGCCCTGGAATACAACAAGGGAATGTTCAAGACCCTTGATTCCCTCAAAGAAGCGGGTGTGGCCAAATCCTGGTCCACTGTCACAGGCCTTCTCTTCCACTCTACCAAGGACCAGGAAGAAAGGATAGCCGCCTGGAACGCCTTCTGGACAAGGGGCAAGGTGGCCAAATTGAAGAGGGATCTCAGGGAATCCGGCGTGAAGCACGGCCTCCCTGGAGATATGTTCGACACATTCACCTCCCTTCTGGAAGCCAAATACGAACCCGGAAATCTCTTTGAATCCGGAATCATTCCGCCGGGCCTTATGTCCAACTACATTGAGCGCCAGGAAAGTGGCCGATATATGGTGTTCACGGACGTCTCATATCCCGAGCCTGTGAGGGACGTCGTGTGGGGGACCCTTGCAAAATGCCCCAACGTGATAGTTCTGGAGCCCTTCTTCTATTGCCGTGACATGGTGGAGATCGTTCACGACGACTTCAATACCACCGTATGGATATCCTCCCTGTTTGTGCTCATAGTGCTCCTTATCAGCTTCAGGAACCTCTGGATTGCGCTCATCGCGTTCTTCCCCATGTTCATAAGCTGGTTCGTGATGCAGGGCTTCATGTCCATATTCGGTCTTGAGTTCAACCTCATAAACATCGTTATCGCAACGTTTATCTACGGTATCGGCGTAGATTACAGCATATTTGTGATGGAGGGCCTTCTGAAGGAAGCGCGTACGGGCCAGCGGGATATGCTGGAATTCCACAAGGTGGCCATCTTCTACAGTGCAGCCGTTCTGGTGATAGTGGTGACATCCCTTATCTTTGCAAAACACCCCTCAATCCATTCAATCGGCATTATTACTCTCATCGGTATGGCCTCCACCATACTGATTACATACTCCCTGCAGCCCTGGGCCTTCCGCCTCCTTTGCAAGGTGCCCGCCCTCAGGCGCAGGTTCAGAATACCTGACGAGGAAAAATGATACTTGACGCAGAAACCTACCTAAACCTTATACGCGGCGGTGCCGCCCGTCTGTCGGAAAACCGCCAAACCATCAATGACCTCAATGTCTTCCCTATCCCTGATGGGGATACGGGAGACAATATGCTTATGACTATGGAGGCCGGAACTTCCGCCACCGGTGCCACAATTGGAGAGATGGCAAAGGCTGTATCGGCCGGGATGCTACTTGGCGCACGCGGAAATTCGGGCGTTATCCTCTCCCGAATATTCGCCGGCATATCCAAAGGCCTGGACGGGCTTAAAAAGGCCGATATAAAGGAGTTTACCTCTGCAATGCGCTCCGGTGTCAAAGAGGCTTATACTGCCGTTTCCCAGCCCGTAGAGGGCACCATCCTCACCGTGATGAGAGAGGGTGTTGATGCTGCAGAAGGATCCTCCACCCTTGAAGAATTCCTGGACCTCTGGATTGCCGGAATGGACCTCAGCCTCCAGCACACTCCGGAACTTCTTGACGTCCTCAAGAAGGCAGGAGTTGTGGACAGCGGCGGCGCGGGCCTTCTTTGCATAGGTGAAGGTATGAGGGCCGCCCTTAAGGGTGAGATTGTTTTTGAGAACATTCCTTCCTCCCAGGGTGTTCCTGCCGCAAAGGTGGATTTCAATGCCTTTACTGAGGACAGCGTCCTTGAGTTTGGCTACTGCACGGAGTTTCTCCTCAGGCTCCAGCGCTCCAAAGTGGACCTTGACACTTTTGACGAATCTGTTATCCATGACTGGCTGGCTGCTCAGGGAGATTCCCTGGTGTTTTTCCGTGACGGCAGCATCATAAAGGTACACGTCCACACAAAGGACCCCGGAGCTATCCTTTCAAAGTGCCGTGAGTGGGGCGAATTCCTTACCATAAAGGTTGAGAATATGACACTCCAGCACCACGAGAACCATATGGACGAGCGTTTCAAGCGCACCCGTAAGGCTCTTGGAATTGTTACCGTAGCGGCCGGTAAGGGCCTCACGGACAGTTTCAGGGAAATGGGGGCCGATTCCGTGATAGAGGGCGGCCAGACTATGAATCCTTCCGTGGAGCGTTTCCTGGAGGCCTTTGACTCCGTGGATGCAGAAACCATATTTGTATTCCCAAATAACTCCAATATCATCCTAACGGCAAATCAGGCAAGTACCCTATATGAGAAGTCTAATATTGTGGTAATCCCTACCAAGACTATCTCTGAAGGCTATTATGCCCTTGCAAACCTTGACCCGGAACTTCCTTTGGAAGACCTTAAGTCCACCCTTGAAGGGGCTGCGGCATCGGTTACCACCGGAATGATATCAAGGGCCATCCGTGATACGGAGATAGCCAAAACCGGAGACTATGTGGGCTTCAGCGGAAAAGAACTTCTCACAGGCTCCCCTTCCCGCCCTGATGCCCTCAAGGAACTTGCGGCAAAACTAAATGCCGGACAGGCCGATATCTTCATCATCTTCAAGGGCGAAGATGTTCCCATGGATGAAGCGGAAGCTCTTAAATCGGCCTTTGAAAAAGAGTATCCCGCCACCGAAGTCATCCTTCTTGAAGGCGGCCAACCTGTATATGATTATATATTACTGATATGCTAAAACTTTACACCGACACCGACACCGATTTCTATCCGTCGATAGCGGAAGAATACGGTTACAAGCTCATCTCCATGCCCTACAGCATTGAGGCTAAGACCACTTATCCTTACGTGGATTTTGAGACTTTTGACGCTCACGCCTTCTATGATACGCTGAGAGGCGGAGTCCTCCCTACCACCAGCGCCATCTCCAAGGAGCAGTACATGAACTACTTCATAAAGGATTTCATTGAAGGTAACGATATCCTCTATGTGCATTTCTCAAGGGCCATGACCAACACCTTCGACGCCATGGACCAGGCCATAGCAGAACTCAAGGAGAAGTATCCCAAGGCCCGTTTTGAGGAAATTGACACCAAGGGCATCACCACCATTTCCTATGCAATAGTGCGTGAGGTCGGTGACCTTGTGAAAGCCGGAAAAACCCTTGATGAGATCCTTGAGTGGGCAAAGACTGAGGTTGACAAGTTTGCTATGTACTTCTTTGCCGATGACCTTAAGTTCTTCCGCCGCAGCGGCCGCGTAAGCGGTCTTGCCGCCACTATGGGCACCCTTATAGGCGTCCGTCCCCTCATCCATATGAGCCAGGAAGGCAAGATGGTGTCCGTGGGCACTGCCAAGGGCCGTAACAACGCTATGGTTTACCTTGTGAACAAGGTTGGAGAGATTGGAGACGAGATTGACAAGCACCGCATCTGCATCGGCCATACCGACTCCCCCGAAATCGCAAGGCAGGTTGGCGCTATGATCACTGAAAAGTATGGTCCCCAGGATATTGTATACGTTGATGTGAATCCCACCGCCGGCAGCCACTGCGGCCCCAACGGCGTAGGAGTTTGTTTCCACGCCATACATAGATAGACTATGATTACCGTTGAAGAAGTAAAGACCGGGAAGCAGCGCAGGGAATTCCTGAGCTTCCCCCTGGACCTTTATAAGGGCAATCCGTACTACATCCCGCCCATGTACATGGACGAGAAAAAGATTTTCCGCAAGGATTACGTTTATAACTCAAGCTGCGACTCCGTTTTTTTCAATGCCTACAAGGACGGAAAGATGGCAGGGCGCATCCAGGGCATAATCCAAAGGGACGCCAATGCCAAGAACGGGGAGAAGCGCGCGCGCTTCACCCGTATTGAGGCAATTGACGACGCAGAAGTCTTCAAGGCCCTCTTTGAAAAGGCCGAAGGATGGGCTCGGGAGAAAGGTATGGATACAATCCAGGGACCCATCGGCTACTCCGACCTTGAGAAGGAAGGCCTCCTCATTGAAGGCTTTGATGTTCCCGGCACCTTTGTGACCACATATAACCTCCCCTATTACCAGAAGCACATAGAGGCCCTGGGGTTCAAGAAAGAGGTAGATTACACTGGTTCTTTCCTTTATGGTCCGGAATCTGAAGAAACGCTTCAGGAAATGGAGCAGCTTGTGAACTTCATCTTCAAGCGCTACAAACTCCATTTTGGGGAGTCAAGGAATGGGGCCGATTTCATGCGTAAGTATGCCGACGGCATCTTCAACCTCATGGATATGTCCTATGAAGGCCTCTATGGGACCGTGCCTTTTACCGAGGGCATGCGTAAGCTCATGCTTGATAACTTCGGCCTTGTGATAGACCCCAAGTATTCCGCCATCATTCTTGACGAGAATGACAAACCCGTCTGCTTCGGCCTTGCCATTCCTTCCCTCAACAGGGCATTCCAGGGCACCAGGGGTCATATCACCCCCGGAGTTGCCGTCCGTTTCCTCAAGTGCAAACTCCAACCGGACTGCCTGAATCTCTGCATCATCGGCGCAGATCCCGAATACCTGAACCGTGGTGTATCGGCCGCCCTTTCCCTTGCTATAATGAAGATGCTCAAGGACTCCCCTACGTTGAAGTATGCCGATACCTGCATCAACCTGGAAGACAACTACGCCATCCAGAACCAGTGGAAGCGCTTCAAACGTGAAGTCCCCAAACGTTACCGTGCTTACGTGAAACCCCTATGATTAAGATCCTTATAGACTGCTTTGGCGGAGACCATTGCCCTCAGGCACCCGTAGAAGGCGCCCTGGCAGCACTTGCCAAGAATCCGGAACTCTACGTGATGCTCTGTGGAGATGAGGCCATCCTTCAGAAGGAGCTTCAGGGAAAGACCTATGACTCTTCCCGCGTAGAGATTATCCATGCCCCCGAGGTCATTGGCTGCGACGAAAAACCCACTGATGTGGTTCGTCTCAAGCGCAATTCCTCCATGATGAAGGCCATCATCCTTCTGAGGGACCGCGACGATATATCGGCCATGGTTTCCACAGGATCTACCGGAGCCCTAGTAACCGGCGTCCTGGTTCGCCTTGGCCGCATTCCTGGCGTTATCCGCCCCGCCTTCTGCCCCATCCTCCCCACTATGGACGGAGGCATTGTGGGCATCTGCGACAGCGGCGCCAACGTGGAGGTGACTCCCGCCCACCTCAGGCAGTTTGCAATAATGGCGTCCCTCTATATGGAAAACGTGTACGGCGTTGAAAAACCCCGCGTAGCGCTCCTGAATGTAGGGAAAGAGGCCGAGAAAGGCGACGATACCCGTCAGGAAGCCTATAAACTCCTTCAGGAGACGGAAGGCGTAAACTTTGTGGGCAATATGGAAAGCCGTGACCTTCTTTCCGGAAACTACAATGTTGTTGTGGCCGATGGTTTTTCAGGGAACGTCCTTGTGAAAACAACGGAAGGCACAGCCCTGGAGCTTCTGAAAAAACTGAAGAAGGAGATTTTCAGCCGCACTATATACAAGATGGGAGCGCTCCTTATGAAGCAGATGTTTACGGACATGAAGGAGTTCATGAACTACCAGAACTACGGCGGAAGCGTCCTCCTGGGAACCTCCAAGGTTGTTGTGAAAGGTCACGGCTCATCAAAGGCCATAGCCGTTGAAAAATGCATTGAACAGGCCTACAGGATGGAGGTAAGTAAGCTCTCGGCTAAGATTGAGGCCGAAATATCAAAATACGATCATTACGAAGAATAATACAACTACTATGTTTGATAAAGTACAGGCAATCCTTGCAAAGCAGCTGAGGCTGGACCCTTCCAAGATTACTCCCCAGTCACTTATCAAGAAAGACCTTGGGGCCGATTCCCTTGATATCCTCCAGCTCCTCATGAGAATCGAGGACCAGTACGGAATTGTGATTCCGGACCAGGCCCTCGCAAAATTCGAGACTGTTGCTGACGTTGTTGCTTACCTTGAGCAGCAGGACGTAAAGATTGACTAACCGCCGATAAATTCTCGGAGCAACGAAGTTGCCGGAATTTCCTTATCCGGAACGGGTGTGAAGTAATGGATGAACTTCAGGAGGCGGTGGCTCTCACTGTACTCCGGACAGTTCTGGGGAACACTACGCAGAATGGGCTCTGCGTGGTTTTTCATTACTGCAAACTCAATGAGATAGGCACTGTTGAACATTACATCGGCCATCTCCTGATAGGGATAGATCCACTTTTCCTCAGCATCCAGTACGTTCTGCCAGTTGGAGATTGATTCCCTGGCGGTGAAGGCGCCCTTGTTGTAATCACGGACAATACGTCTCAGAAGACGGTTGTCGCTGGTGGGAATGGCGTTGTGGTCGTCCAGGTTGGTGCCTGTGAGGGTGTTGATGAAAATCCTGAACTTGGATTCTTCCGGAATGTCTGATGTAAGGGCTGGATTAAGGGCGTGGATGCCTTCAATGAGGAGGATACTCCCCTGCTCCAGTTTCAGGACCTTTCCGTTGTATTCGCGAAGACCCGTCACAAAGTTGTATTCCGGGACGTTTACCTCCTCACCGTTGATAAGGGCCATGATATGGCTCTCCATGAGGGCGTGGTCCACGGTATCAAAATTATCGAAGTCATAGGAACCGTCCGGGAACTTGGGGGTGTCCACGCGGTTCACAAAATAGTCGTCCGTAGAAATTGAGATGGGCTTGAGGCCGCAGGCCTTGAGCTGGATTGAGAGCCTCTTGCAGAAAGTGGTTTTGCCGGAAGATGAAGGGCCGGTGATAAGGACCACTTTCAGAGGGGTTTCGCCGCGGTTACGGCGCTCTATTTCCTCTGCTATCTTCACTATCTTCTTTTCCTGGAGGGCTTCCGCTATCTGGATAAGTTCGCTGGCGTGGCCGTTCAGAAATGCCTGATTGACGTCTCCTACGGTATTGAGGCCCATTATTATGTTCCAGCGCAGAGCTTCCTGGAAGATTTCGTAGGTTTTGGGCTGATCGATGAAATCGGCCACCTTTGTGGGATCCTCCTTTGAAGGCCCAAGAAGCACAAGACCGTCCTTGTATGGCTTGATATCCCACACGGTAAGATATCCGGTGCTGGGGACAAGCTTGCCGTAATAATAGTCCGAGGTTTCTCCAAGGGTGTAATAGTCCGTATAGGCCTCACCGCTTGTCTCAAGGAGCTTCACCTTGTCCATGTAGCCGCTCTTGCGGAATTCCTTGATGGCTTTGTCGGTCTGGACGTCGTAGCGGTGGAAGGGCATGTCTTTCTCTACCAGCTCCTTCATCCTTGCCTCTACGGCCGATATCTCCTCCATGGTGATCTCCGAATTATCGGCCTTTCTCAGATGGATGAATATTCCGTGGCCGATAGGATGCTCCATATACAGCTTGATATCCGGGAAAAGGTCTACGGCAGCCTTGTACAGTAAAAAAGCAAGCGAGCGGCAATACACTCTCATTCCGCTCGCTTCACGGACGTCCATGAATTCTACGTCCTTATTTTGGTAAACCTTGAATTTCAGGCCCTGTGATACGTTGTTCACCTTTGCAGACACTGCAGGATAAGGCAGGTTGGGGTTGAACTCAGAGAGCATTTGGGCAAGTGAGGTGCCCTCCGGAAAACGCTTGGACTCTTTGGTGTTTTTGCAATATACCTGTACCATATCTTTGGGCTGAAATTAATGGGGCAAAGGTACTAAAACTGAGCCTAAATTACAATAGCGGACCGGCGTAAATTTTAAGTAAAATGTCTTTGAGTTCCAGCGGATAATCCCGGGAAATATCGGAAATATATTTCTTGAAGGCCTTCAGCTCCGCATCAGTGTATGAATGGGAGCGCTTGCCGTCAAGGATATCCTTGGCTATGTAATTTGTGGGCCACAGGCGGTATGCATCCTTTATGCGGCTGTCAATGAGGGCCGCCACTTCCCTGTTGAAGGCCGATGAACTGAGTCCCCGGAGAGCTTCAAGCTCTTCCTTTCTTATGGGCTCCGTCACCGCCAGGTGCACCCTTCCCTTTTTCTGGGTGATGCCCGTCAGGATGGAATTCAGGTCCTCTCCCGGCTTTTTCACATACGGCTGGCCGGAGGATTTGGCGTAGAGCTCCAGGGCCTTCAGAAGGTCACAGGGCTCCCATTCGTAAGATATGGCAAGGGGGCAGATATTAAGGCTTGCAAGGGCCTCTACCTTGTCCTGACCGCCTCCAAGGCCGAACATCTTGATGATGCCCTGGTCCGTGGAATCAAGTCCGTCCTTTGTGCGTCCGTTTCTCTGGGCTATCCACACGCTCTCATGTTTTTCGCGGATAGCGTAGTGCATGTACTCGGAGACATAGCGGGACTTCAGGAGGAAATCCCGTGGAGATGTAACCGTAGTGGGCCTTTCGATGCGGAACATCTTGTTGCTTTTCCCGGTATCAATGACCAGCTGCCCCTGCATTAGATTTGCTCCGAAAGTAATTTCAGAAGTGCGCCTGCCTGCATCCAGGAGGAGAACCTGGAGGAATGCCGCGTCCAGCATAATGTCCCTGTGGTTTGACACAAAAAGGTAATCAGTGCCTGGGTCCAGCCTTTCCATCCCCTCCACTGAAAGACCATCCGTGGTCTTGTCCACAACGGAGTAGATGGCTTTGTACATGAACCTTCTCTGGAACTCTTCAGTTGTGCGGCAGCTTCCGATAATACCGGCAATCTCGTGGATGGGCTTTTCCGGGAAAAGGAAATCACATACCAGCGGGAAATATTTGTCGGAGACTATCCTCTGCATTGCTGCAGGGATTTCAGAGTCATTGTATGGCCGGATGTCATCAAACATGTTTGGCTCTCCTGTCTATGAATTTAACGGGTTTACGGGACTTTGCGGGATAATTGATGGCGTGAATCTCCGGAACAGGCTGGATCTCTATGCGCGGAGCAACCCTTACCCTTGAGCGGAAACGGTCCTTGAGGTCCTTTACGCAATCAAATTCAGGCTCATACTTGAGGCCGATCTTCACAAGGACATCGTCAGTTCCGGCATCTGAATCCAGGACCTCTATGACGTAGTTCTCCACGTAAGGGGTGTTGTCCAGGACGTCGTTGAGTGCCGGAGGGTAAAGCGTTGTGCCCTTGAGCTTGATCATATTGTTTTTTCGGCCCACTATTGGCGTGAGGCGGAAACTATTGCGTCCGCATTTGCAGGGCTGGGTTATCTTTGCAGCAATATCTCCGGTGCGGAACCGCAGGAGCGGCATGCCTTCTACACCAAGGGTAGTAATAACAATCTCCCCCACTTGTCCGTCCGGTACCGGCATATTGTCAGGGCCGATAATCTCCACAATCACCAGCTCCGGATGCACATGACCTCCGCAGGCGTACGGGCATTCTGAGAACGTTGCGCCCATCTCCGTGGAAGAGTATGTGGCGTAGAGTTCCACGTCCCATTTTTCCTTGATCCGGCGGCCAAGGAGATTGAGGGATAAATCCTGTTCCCTAAGGCCCTCGCCTATGCCGATGATACGCTTGATGGATGAGTTCTTGTAATCGATGCCATGGTCCTCGGCCCACTGGATAAGGCGCAGGATAAAGGAGGGCACGCACATTATGGTGTCCGGTTTCAGGCGCTGGATTGTGTCCCACTGGAGTTCCGGAATGCCGTTACCAACGCGGATGACGCCCGCGCCCAGTTCCCTGATGCCAAGGAAATAGGCAAGGCCGGCCATGAAACGCTTATCCAGCGTAACCATGAGCTGCACTATGCTCCCGGGGCTTACACCTGCGCAGGAAAAACTCTTTTTCTCATTGAATGCAAGCCTCTGGAGATCCTTTTCCGTGCACCCGAATGTGACGGGATCTCCCATAGTGCCGGATGTGGTTATATAGTCAATCACCTTCTCCCTGGGAACGCAGAGGAATTCGTCGTTGAACAGCTGAAGGTCCTTTTTCTCTGTGAAAGGAATCTTCTGAAGGTCCTCTATGGTTTTGATGCGGTCAATCTCTATATGGCACTTCTGAAACATCCTGCGGTAATACTTGGAATTGGCCTGCAGGTATTCCAGGGCCTCTTTGAGCAGCCCTTCCTGGAAGGATTTTATCTCTTCCGCGCTTTTGAATTCTATGTCCTGCTTCATCCTTTAGAAAGACATGTTGTGGAGCCAGGAGATGAATTCCTGGAACCAGTTCTGGGTTTCTTCTGTGTACTTTTCCGGGTTCACTCCAAAGCCGTGACCGCCTTCAGCGTACTGGATATAGTGGTGAGGCACGTGTTTAGAGCTTAAGGCCGAGTCAAGCAGTACGGAGTTGTGGTAATCCACTACTTCGTCGTCCTGGCAGTTAAGGATGAATACCGGGGGCATATCGGCCCTGGCATTCAGCTCCACTGACAGGGATTCACGGAGGTCCTTCTTGCCGGTATAGCGTTCTCCAAGGAGGCCCAGGCGGGAACGCTTGTGCACGTAGCGGTCATCACTCATAGTGACAACCGGATAGATGGCTGCGGCAAAATCCGGACGCAGAGAAACGGCGGGTTTAAGCTTGTACTTCTCCAGGTAATTGGTATCAAAGAACTCCGCACTCATCATCGCAAGGTGGCCGCCGGCGCTGAAACCAATCACGCCAAGGGGGCAGCTGTAGCGGGTTCTCACAATCTGTATGGCCCTCTGGAGGTCACAGATCATGTCAGGATGGCGGTGGCCCCTGAGGACGCTGCGGTACTTGGACACAAACTCAAGCTTACCTGCAACGCGGTAACGGAGTACGTAGGCTACATAGCCTTCCTTTGCAAGGGCCTCTGCAACCATTGCGCCTTCACTTTTCTGGTCCAGCCAGTGGTAACTACCGCCGGGGCACACGATGATGGCCGCGATGGGCTTCCCTTCCGGAAGGTATTCCGTGAGGGTTACCTGCTTTGCCGCGCAGGACGTACCGTCCCAAATCTTAATCTGTGCTTCTGCAATTATGGGAAGAAGCACTGCTGCAAGAATCAGTATATATCTTTTCATACCCGAATATATTATCATTTTTTGTACCAATCTTGGTAAAAATGCCTCATTTGCCGTGTAAAAGCCCGTATTTCAGCGTCTGCCGGTACTCTGAGACGCTGCCCTACCTCCATTGAAAGATGCCCCTTCCTGAGGAAGAAATCGTGCTTTGGAAGAACGTCGGTAAAGCCTTTTATACAAAGGGGAAGAACGTCTATTCCAAGCTCCTGGGCTGTAAGGAAGGCTCCGCGGTGGAAGCGAAGGATCTCACCGTCCAGGCTGCGGGTGCCTTCAGGGAATATCACAATGGAGTATCCCCTTTCAACCAGGTTCCTTACGTGCTCTGCATTGCCAAAGTGGCCGTTTGAAGCCGGATAGAATTCCGCTTTCCTCAGGATATACCTGTAAAGCGGGAAGTTCCATACCCATTCATTGGTGGTGAATGCCAGTTTGGGATTCAGGGCCATGATGGCAAGGACGTCAAGGTGGCTCTGGTGGTTGCACACATAAATCGCAGGCTTTGAGAAATCCTCTCCATGAGGGTTAATGAGCCTGTATCTTGCGCCTGGAACAGTGTAAATGGCTGCCTTGGAGATGGCCTGGATAACTTTATGGAAGCGGAGTCTCTTTTTCTCGGAGTCAGGGCCGATAAGGAAGAATAGGTTTGCCCAGATTATGAGCCCGCCCATCACAATGCCGTACAGGAGGCATATCCACAGGGTTTTGAGGATGGAGCCGATGGTGACAGGGCTCCGGCGCGGCTGTCCTTTCTTGGTGGTAGCCCAGCGGTAAAGGACCGGCGGAATATAGCAGGCCATGACAACCACTGTAATCATTCCGATCACCGTCACAAGCCCAAGGGAACGCATTGCAGGGTGCTTTGCGAATGCCAGCACACCTATGCCGATAAACATTATGAGGGCGCTGAGGATAACCGCATTCTTAAAGGAATGGAGGATCTTATTTCCCGTTTTGCGCTCATACACCAGGCCTTCCGTGATAAAGATGGTGTAGTCGTCGCCCATGCCAAAGATGAACGTTGCCAGGATAATGTTCACTATGTTGAAGCTGAGGCCGCTGAGCCCCATGATCCCTTCAATCCAAATCCAGCTTATGGCAAGCGGCAGGAATGCCACAACTGCCAGCGAGAAACTCTTGAAGCTGAGGATAAGGAACAGGAAAACAATAATGGAACACACAAGGCCGATGGTGTCGAAATCCTCATTCAGGGCCTCTACAAGGCTGGTTTTGGGCTGCGAAGTAGCTGCTTTGTCCAGGGAATCAAAGAACGGCTGGAAAGCGTGGGCTGTGAATCCGTGCCTTAGGCCGGCGGCTATGAGGGTATCGGAAAGTGCGGGATAATTATCGGCCAGGTATTTCCACCCGTCCTGCCCGGCTGTTCCGTCCTGCCCGGCCTGACCGGGCATCTCACTTAGCCCTTCCAGCACCGCAAAACCCTTCTCCTGCTCCTCCGTCATATAATTGATATTGTGAAGATTGGTATCAAATCCAACCTTACGGGACTGGAATGCAAAGAATACGGTTGCAGCAAGGAAGGCGCAGAAAATAATCCTGCGGGTTTTCTTTGACGGATTGAAGTTCCTGTCAAGGTCCAGTTTGAGAGTGTTTCTGGGACCTTTTGCCTCCGGGATGAATACCGGCAGGAAAAAGAGCACGAAGACTATGGTCCCAAGAAGCATCATTGCCCCTATGAATCCAAAGTCCCTGAGGGCGGGAGCCTTAAGAAGAAGAAGGCCCAGGAATGCGCCTACTGTTGTAATATTGCCAGTAAGAAGTGGTTCTACCTGCTGTGCCAGAGCTTCCCTCTTGTCCGGTTCATACTTGAGGTGATCCACATAATGCAGAGGATAGTTCACGGCAATTCCTATAACCGTGCACCCTATTCCAAGGATTATTATGGATATGCTTGGCCGGAAAAGGGCAATTATTCCAAGGGCGAATACAGCGCCAAATGCTATGGAAATAAGTATCCACAGTACATCCTGGAAGCGCTTGTAACTGAACCAGAGCACTACGCAGATAAGTAGCGCGGCAATTGCAAGGGCAAGGAATGAATCCTTCTTGATGCGGCTTGAGTTCTCCACAGCAACCTCGGGGCCACCTGTAGAGTAGATATGCACGGAAGGATACTCTGCCTGAATGGCGGCCTTGACGGTGTTCAGACTGTCAATAAGTGCAGCATTTCGGGAGCTCTCGCTGCCTCCATAGGGAGAGTCAAAGAAGATGATGCCAGTTTCACCGTCCTGGGTGAAAAGATAACCGTCTTCAATCCTGACCTTTGGCGCTGAGGAATTAAGCCTCAGGGGATCCTGCCTTACATAATTGGAAAGGAAGGGATTAGGAGACATCAGAAGGGTTTTGTCCTCTTCAAGCACCTTGTCAATGTATCCGGGAACGGAGAGAAGGGAATCAATCCTTGCCGGGTCAGGATTGACCGAAAACATATCGGTATCGGCCCCTGGCATATCCCAGGCAAGGTCAAAGGCGTACATTGCTTCCAGTTTCTCATCAAGGGAGCCGCCCTCAAAGAGCACTGCCATTTTCTCCTGCCCCTTAACCTCCTCACGCTGGGGAAGGAAGTCAGTGATATCCTCATTGAAGGTGAGCCTGGATGCACTGAGGGCGCAAAAACCAACCACTATACCTAATATGAGTGCCGCCAGTCCTTTATGCGAGGACAGGAAGTCATAGATATTGAGGATAAAGCCTTTCATTCCTTATCTTACAAAGATAATAAAAAAAGACTAACTTTGTATGAATGCACATCACTGAACAGCATATTGGGGGAAAGATATGCCGATTCTTTGAATCGGAGGCTCCGTCATGCATCCTTATTCAGCCATCGGCCAGGCATGAAACCGCAACACTTCAAAGAGAGGCTGAATGTATTGCCGCGCTCTCTGGAATACCCTTTGTACTTGTTGCCTTTGATGTGGATAACTGGATGGTGGACCTTATGCCATGGCCCGATAATAATATCTCACGTGAAGAAGATGCCGGAAAAAAGGGCCAGGTCACGCTTGAATATGTTCTGTTGACTCTGCTTCCCACCCTCCGGGAAACGTACGGTCCCCTACCTATCATCATAGGCGGGTATTCACTTGGAGGGCTTTTTGCGCTCTGGGCTTCATCTCAGACGGATTCTTTTGCGGCAGTCGCCGCTGCTTCACCTTCAGTCTGGATCAAGGACTGGGTTCCATATGCCCTGGAACACCCCACAATGGCAAACTCAGTTTATCTTAGCCTTGGGAATGAGGAGGAGCATGTGAAAAACCGTGCCATAAAAAAGGTTGGAGACTGCATCCGTAAGGAGTATGAGATTCTTGCGCATACCATTGGTTTAGACCATTGTACCCTTGTATGGGAAGAAGGAAATCACTTCACTGACAACGAGGGCCGCGTTGCCCGTGCTTTTGCCTGGTGCCTGAAAAGATAAAGTGCTGGTGATGTGCCGGGAATAGCCCAAAACGTGTGAATCGTTGCCCTTATGGCTGGACCAGGTCCAATTGAGTAGTGAACCAGGTCCAATTGAGTGGTGGACCAGGTCCAGTGTAGAGATTAGGTGAAGAGTTTTCGGAGGAGTATGCGGGGCCAGCCGTAGAGGAGGGCAAGGGGAAGGCCGATAATATTCACGATGGTGATACGCATGAAGTCCTGGAACGGACGGAAGTGGGTAACGCGGTCCTTGGGGTAATTTACACGGACCTGGACGGGAACCAGTGACAGGCCTTTCCAGGCGCTGAAAAGAAGGAGTGAAAGCTCTGCTTCATAACGGTTTCCAACCACCTTCAGAGAGGGTAAATCACGCAGTGGATATAGCCTGAATCCGGTTTGGGTGTCCATAAGACGGATACCGGTATAAGCGGTGAACCAGAAGTTAGAGAAGCGGTTGGCAAATGAGCCGCCGGCATTGGCTCCGCGGGTGGTCCTGGATCCAACAACAAGGGTTCTCTCCCCCTTCGCTTCAAGAAGAAGCGGAATGTCCTCAGGGTAATGTTGAGCATCCGAGTCAATGGTTACGGCATAAGTGTACCCCTTCTCCTGGGCCCATCTGAAGGCGGTTTTTAGGGCTGCGCCCTTGCCTAAATTATGGGGATGTGTAAGGACTGTGACAGGAGATTGCCGGTCGGGGCCGTCAATGACGGAATCAAGCACGTCCCTGGTGCCATCCGTGCAGCCATCTTCTACCACAATAACGGGAAGGCCCAGGGCGAGGGTGCGCTCCAGCACCTCCCGAAGGGTGCCAGCATTGTTATAAGTGGGTATGACGACTACGGTATCTGTCATACGGAAAGCGACATTCTGGCGTGCTGCGTACCGTCTATGGAAAGGATGCTCACACTAACGGCATTGTCATCTTTGAACTCCCATTCAAAACGAACCTCCGTACCGTCTCCGGGAAGAACCGGAGCCACAAACTTTATTTCCCTGGCACTTACAAGTTTTTTGCCCATGAGTTCAAGGGCTATCTGCAGAAGTGTTACTCCGGGAGTTATGGGGTACTCCGGGAAATGTGCCTTATAGATGGGGCTCTCAGGGAGAAGACGCACCATGGCGCTGTCCTCCTCCTTTGAAACCACCGTATATAATACTCCTTCAAGCATTTACTTTACGTCTTTGAAATCTATCCTTGTCCAGCCGTCATCCGTGCCTTCAAGAAAAACACTCTGGACTTTGCTTGATACGGGATCAAGAGTTAGCGTTATTCGGCGGAACATCTGCCGTAAATCCCTCCTGAGAGGTTCCAGAATAATTGTTCCCTCCCCTTCTTCCTTAACTTTGAAATCCTTTTCCGTGGGCATACGGAAGCGGGATCGGGGGGAATCATCGGCCCCAAATTCCGTGACGGACTGAACAGGCTCCTTAACCTCCCAGCGAAGGTATGACGGTTCCTTCAGGACAACGGTTCCGCTGCTCTGGAGGTCTTCCGTGAGAAGCGGGCTGTGCCTTACCTGCGTCCAGCTGGCCTCAAAGGATGCCGGCGGGACAAGGTCCAGGAATAGGCTCAGTATGATGGATACAAGAAACATTACTTGGCTATGAGGAAACAGCCACCAAGGATAAGGAAAACGCCCACCCACTGCTGCCATTCAACGGTTTCCTTGAAGAAAATGATGGAAACGAACATGGCAAACAGGAAACTAAGGGATGTGAGCGGATACACCTGGTGGAAGGGATAGTTCCTTACCATGTAAACCCATTCCACCATCATTGCGATAGCGCAGATGCCGGAAAGGGCCAGAGTCCAGTTAAGGAATATACCGTCACGGAAAAAGGCCCAGCTCCAGCTGAAGGAGGGCATTTTGTCACTGGCAACCTTGAACAGTGACTGGCATGTGCACATCAGGATAGCCTGCGTGACGGCAAGAAAAATCAGTCTGAACATAAAACTATTGCTATGGCCCTCTCAAAACCTGGCAGTCCGGAAGCGTCCATTTTCTCCGTACGCTCGTCGTACCAGCCAACAAGGGCGGTGTCAATATCTCCCAGGCCGATCTGCATCACGGCGTCTTCGAGGGCGCTGAGAAGGGACCTCCCGGGGTGTGAATAAGTTGCATTGTAGCCATGGCAGCCAAGCTTTATGGCAACCACCGAGCCAATGGTATTGTGAGTGGAATTCATGAAATGTACGGGCCTCATTGCGGCATCTTCTATGCCAAGGATCCCGTTTAGGAAGAATTCCGAGTTTTCCATGCAGCCATAATCCGTAGCCGTGATAATGGCATCAGGACACTTGATCTGTGCCTTCTCAAGAGCCTTTACAGAGCACCAGAGAGCCCTTTTGAGGAGCCTTCCCATACGGCGTGCCTCCATGGGAGGGATAACCTCCTTGAAGTCAGGGTCTTCCTTCCCAAGGGATACTATGGAGAGTATTTTTACATTACGCATCATAGGCCGACAGGATAATAGAAGAATCATTGCCGCCAAAGCCGAAGGCATTGCATAGGATGTGCCTAAGCTCTTTCTGGAGAGGTTCAGTCTGGGGCACTATGCAGGAGGGATCCGGCGTGCTCCAGTTAAGTTGCTGTGGCACAAAACCATTCTCAAGGGCAAGCAAGCAGAACACAGCCTTAATGGAGCCTGATGCGCTTGTGGTATGCCCAGTAAAGGATTTTGTGGAAGAAACCGGAGGGAGACTCTCCCCGAAGATACGCCTGATTGCAGCACTTTCAGAGGCATCATTGTTGGGCGTTCCGGTGCCATGCGCATTGACATAATCTATGGCCGATACATCAAGTCCAGCCATTTCAAGCGCCTTTCTCATAGCAAGGAAAGCACCCTCCCCGTCAGGAGAAGAAGCAGTCTGGTGGAAAGCGTCGCAGGCATTTCCCCAGCCGCTTAGAACCGCAATGGGCTTTACTCCACGCCGGAGCGCACTTTCCTCCGTTTCCAGCACAAGATAGGCCGCTCCCTCGCCAAGATTAAGGCCAGCCCTTGTGGCGTCAAACGGCCTGCAGGGCTCCTTATCCAGGATCATGAGGGAATTAAAGCCATGGAAATGATAGGCGGAAAGACTTTCGCTGCCGCCACACACCACGCACTGGAACTTACCGCTGCGGATAAGATTTGCCCCGTAAATGATGGCATTTGTGGCCGATGAACAGGCTGTGGAAAGCGTTGTGGCAAACTTTGCCCCGCCAAGGAACTCCACTGCCAGATCCGTTGACGCGCCGCAGCTATGAAGCGCCGACACCCTTGGATAAATCCTCTCCGTAATATCCATTCCCCCAACAGTAGTCCCTCCTATGACTGGGATATCCGCAAGGGAGAGGCTTTCTGGAGTTTTTTTCACGGAAGAAAGCCTGTTACTCCCGGGAGTCTCTATGAAAGCCTGAGATAGCGCTTCCTGGAGCGCCAGGATGGACATAAGGGTGGTCCTGGGCCAGTTGGAGGCCATGGAAAGCGGAACGCCGGCAAGGGCCGCCATCTCCTCGTTGGAGAGCGGAACCTCCCCTACCGGAAGCCCTTCAGGGCCGCCTTTGAGGTACTTTACAGGAGCTATGCCGCTGCGGCAGGAGCGCAGCGCCTGAAGGCTCACGGCCTTGCCGCAGCCAAGGGCGCTTACAACGCCGGCGCCGGTTATGACAAGCCTTCCTGCCACCTACTTAGTCCTGTTATCGGCAATATACTGCGCCATAACGGCTACGCTGCGGAAAACCTCCTTGCCTTTTGAAGGGGAATCCAGACGGATACCGTAATTCTTTTCCATGAGCACTATGAGCTCAAGGACGTCAATTGAATCAAGGCCAAGGCCGTCGTCTCCGAAGAGAGGGGCATCATTGTCTATATCCTCCGGAGTCATGCCGTCCAGATTCAGTGAATCAATAATCTTGAGCTTGAGCTCTGTAATCAAATTTTCCATATTTCTTATTTAGTTCCTATCCATGCCATGGCCGTCCACTCAGAGTCTGAGGGGCAGTCTATCCAGGCCACAATGGCGTCACGGGTTATCCTGTCCTGAAACGCCTGGCGCACAATGGCGTCAATGAGCGGCCGGTCATATTTCTCCAAAACGTATGCCGATGTCTCTCCCTCATATTTATTCCTTATGGAAATCTCTCCGGCAACAATGTTTGGAAGCGTATATACAAAGAGCGCCGGGGACGGAAAATCCTCCATGCTCTTTGCGTAATTGAGGTCATTTGCAAGGCAGCCGTTACGGCTGAAAACAAGCACTGCGCGGTCCTCGCGGGGGGTGAATCGGGCCGGCTCATCCTTAACCAGCATCTCCGTAAGAAGGAAGCCCAGCTTAGAGAGGGTGTCCATCTTGAAGAATTTGGGATAATTACCCACCAGCTCCCTGTAGAGAGCGGTAAGGCTGGCGCCGGAAGGGATGCTCACTGCTTTCATAGGGCACCTCCTTTTCTGAAGACCATGGCTCCGTTAACTCCCCCAAAGCCGGAAAGGAGCTTGATAAAGAGTTTCCCTTTTGCGGGCCTTTCCTGAGCTGATATATTAACGGGGTATGTGACTCCCATCTCATGGAAACCCTTGGTGGGGAGGACAATCCCCTTGTCAAATGCGGCCATGGAGACAATTGCCTCAAGTATTCCGGCAGCGCCAAGGGTGTGGCCGAAAACGCCTTTGAGGGCATTTATGGGCACATCCGAAAGCCCGGCGCGGTGAAGCGCGATGGATTCCATTTCATCGTTGTAAGGCGTTGCAGTGCCGTGGACGCTGATAAAGGCGATATCCTCCTTATCAATGCCGTCCATCACGTAGCGGAGGCATTTGTAGGAGCCTTCTCCGGTGCGTGACGGGCCTGAGATGTGATTGGCGTCGTTGCGTATAACGCCGTCAGATATTTCCCAGGGGCCTTCCTTGGCCGATAATACAATAGCTGCAGCGGCTTCTCCAAGATTAAGCCCCTGGCGGTCTTTGTCAAACGGCCTGCAGGGCTCCGGAGAGAGGGCTTTAAGGCACTCAAAACCGCTGTGGATAAAGTGTGAATGGACCTCTGCGCCAACAACTACCACATTATCATACTCCCCGCTCCTGATCATCCTTATGCCCTGAAGGAGGGCTGCAATGCCGGAAATGCATGCGTTGGAAACCACGATGGGAGAGGTTTTTATGCCGATTGCATCTGCAATATTGCGGGCGCTGGCGGCAAGGGAGATATCGGCCTTGCCGATATGCTCTACATTTCCTTTTGTGGTGGAAAGGACAAGGCCGGTGCGGGGCGTTAAATCAATGCCCTGAATAGCCTTTCTGGCAGCCTCTATGGCTATGGTTTCAAAGAATGACGCGCCAGGGAAGCCGCTTTTGTTAAACAAGCGGCGGCTTCGGCCCTCACGCGCCGCTTCAAACACCTCCTCTAAGGTGTTCCCAAGCGGGGTTACAAGCCCTTCTCCTATGCAATAAACCTTTGTCACTAAGATGCCTGCGCTGATTTTAATGATGCCTTGGCAATGAGTTCTTCCCCTACCCTAACCTCAATATCCGTCATTGAAACATTGAAGAAGTCCTGCACCAGGTGCACGGTGGTGGTGAGCTCCTCTCCCTTTTTGGGAAGCCTTGTGATAGAGTATTTCTTTACCTGGCCGATATAACCGATGGATACCGGGAGATTCAGCACGAAGCGCTGGCGATACCCGGAGCGGGCGGCGCTTGCCTGGGCCATATGCTCCAGGAGCCCTGCCGCGCTTAGCTCTTCCCCATCCATAAGCATATGTCCGGAGCCAACGGTAAGGTGCACCACTGTGACTTCCTCCGTGTATGACAGGAGTCTGTCCACAAAGCGGAAAGGCGGCTGCTGGGGCAGCAGCAGATCCATGTCTATATCTTCAAAAGGCTTCATCTATGCCCAAAAATCGTAAAAATTGTACCATTGGTCCGGCCACCGCCTTACCACGGATTCCACTTCCTTTGCAAATGCCTGCGCAAGTTCTTTGATGTTTCCTCCATCCACTGGTTGGAGGATTACCTTATAACTCTTCATGCCAGTCTTGATGCAGAAGACAGCCAGCGCGCTCACTTCCCTGGAATGAACAAGGGTGAAAGGCCCAGCTGGGAAGGAAGCATCGGCCCCAAGAAAACTGCATCTGACGGCCTTGGAAGAGCCAAAGACGCGGTCTGCGGGAAGAGACGCAACCTCACCTTGCGCAAGCGCATTGTTGAGCTTGAAAAGGTGGGACATGTCATCGCTTACCGGGACCATCGTAACGTTGCAGTCCTCAAACATGCGCTCCCTGTTGGCCATCACGGTGGCGGTTTCTCCGGCGTACACAAGCACGTTCATGTGCTTGGGGCTCAGGAGCGTGTAACCGGCCATCTCGTAGTTGCCGATATGTGAACTGAGGATTACAAAGCCGTCCTTACCGCTGCAGTAAAGCTGGTAAAGACCGCTGTCCTCACGCTCCACATTGAACTTCTTGCCGGCATAAGCGGCAAACCTGTCAAGCACCACCATGCCCATATTGAACATATTAAGGTATACGTGGAAGGCGCTTCCAAAGCGGCCGTAGCCCATCCTCTTGCGGAAGAAACGCCAGGATGCGAGGCGTCCCTTGCCGTCAAACAGGATGTAGAAAGGGATTACAAGGGCCATTACGCCGTACAGGAGCCATAATGGCAGTATGCGGTACAGCCTGATGAGAGCTCTCTGCATCCAGGGCGTACCGTCTGTCTTTCCCGTCCAGGCGCTATGCTCCGTATTAGGCAACGTGATCCTGAATGAACTTAGTGAACTGGTCCAGGGTGATGAGCTCCTTGAAATCCTCGGGCTTCATCTTATATCCAAACTGGTCTTCCACCAGTACAACTACGTCCACTACTTCCAGGGAGTCAATCCCAAGGTCTTCCTTGAGGCGTGCGCCGCCTTCAATCTTCTCTTCTTCAATTTCAAGGTCTTCCACAAGGAAGTTTTTAACCTTCTCATTAATCTCTTCGATACTCATAACTACTGTTTGTTTAAGGTTTTACATACAAGAATGCTGTGTCCCTGTCCAAGCCCGTCATGGATGGCTTCAACCTCAAGGCCTGCTTCACGCACAAGACGTATCATATCGTCCGAGTGGTACATCTTTGAGTTGCCGTTTGCCATAGCCGTGAAATAGAGGCTGGTCATAGTAAGGCAGAAGGATGCAGGCTCATATTTCTGGCGGTCCCAGAAGGTTTCCATTACAAGGAGCCTTGCCCCCGGCTTCATAATCTTCCTTGCGCGGCTCAGGATAGAGACAATCTCATCCTCTGCAAAGCAGTCCAGGAACTGACTCATCCAGATAATGTCCGGATTGACGTCCGTGGGGAATTCATTACTCCTGTCAAGAAGATTCATGGGCCTGGCATCTATCCTTTCCTCCCCGGGCATCCCGGCTACTGCCTTTCTCATGAGGGCTATCTGCTGTGGAAGGTCCACTATGGTAACCTTCACGTCCTCATTATATGCCACTGCGCGCTGGGCAAAGCGGCCGGTATTGCCTCCTACGTCCATTATCTTCAGTGGCTTGAATGAGAAGATTAATTCCAGGGCCTGCAGGAAAGAATGGTCTGAGTAGAAGTGATCAAAACCAAACCAGCTCTTCTGAACCTGCGGAGGCAGTGATGACAGGCCCTCATATATTGTGGGCCAGGGACCAAAGTGGTCAAGACCTGCCGGGCGGCCTTCCTTCAGGGCTTCCTCAAGGTGGAAGAAGCCTTCATAATTCACATCGTGATTGAAGTCAATGTTTACGCGTGTGGAAGGGTCTGTAAGGAGGAACCATCCGGTTTTGGTGATACTGTACCTGTCAGTTGCAGTGTCAATAATAACCGTGCCGATAGAAAGGGATGCTTCAAGGAGAACCTTGGCAGCATACATGCTTATGCCGGCCTTCCCTGCCACCTCTTCAAGAGTTAAAGGATTGTCCCTCAGGGCCTCCAGAATGCCAAACTTCAGCATAAGGCGGCTTGCCTGGAATACTATGGGACCAAATGCGATGAACTGGGCGAGCCTTTGGGCATCGCGGGCAGGAAGGTTATCTTTGGTGTAAGCCTTCTCTATGTTGGGAAACAGATTCATTCTTTATTTAAAGTTTGCAAATTTACTGAAAAAATTGCGTAAATTTGTACGTTTGAAAACGAAAGAACTTAAAAACAACAAATAAAATGGAAAAGGGTCCTATTTCACAGTTTATTACCCACAATTACCGTCACTTCAATTCCGCAGCGCTGGTAGACGCAGCAAAGGCTTATGAAGACCTCCTGAACAAGGGTGGCAAGATGTTTCTGGCTATGGCAGGTGCCATGTCCACCGCAGAACTGGGCCTTACTCTTGCAGAGATGATCCGTCAGGACAAGATTGCATTTGTATGCTGCAGCGCCAACAACCTTGAAGAGGATATCATGAACCTTGTGGCACACAGCCATTATTACAGGGTTCCCGGTTATCGTGACCTCACTCCCCAGCAGGAGCAGGAACTCCTTGACAACCACTACAACCGCGTTACAGACACCTGTATCCCGGAAGAAGAGGCTTTCCGCCGTCTGGAGAAGCACCTTGTAGAGGTTTGGGACAAGGCAAAGGCAGAAGGCAAGCGTTACCTCCCCTATGAGTTCATCTATCAGATGATCAGAAGTGGCGTCCTTGAGCAGTACTATGAGATTGATCCCAAGGACAGCTGGGTTGTTGCAGCTTGTGAGAAGAATATCCCCATCATCTGCCCCGCTTGGGAAGACTGCACCACCGGTAACATCTTCACCGCCCATGTAATTCGCGGTGAGTATGATCCCCACATGGTCATCCAGGGCGTGGAAGTAATGATGTTCCTTGTAGACTGGTACAAGAAGAACGCTCCCGGAGTTGGCTTCTTCCAGATTGGCGGCGGCACCGCCGGTGACTTCCCCATCTGCTGCGTTCCCATGATGGAGCAGGATCTTGGATGGGAGGGCACTCCCCTCTGGGCATATTTCTGCCAGATCTCAGACTCCACCACCAGCTACGGTTCATATTCAGGCGCTGTCCCCAATGAGAAGATCACCTGGGGCAAGCTTGCTCCTGATACACCAAGGTTTATCGTAGAAAGCGATGCAACAATCGTAGCACCTCTTATCTTCGCTTACGTCCTTGGCTGGTAAGAAGAATATCATCTCTAAAGTGAAGGGCCTGTTCCGTAAAAAGGAGCAGGCTGCTTCTTCCTATCCTGACGGACGCGTGTCTCCAATGGCCAGGCCGATATCGGCCTCAGAAGCACGTGAAGTGGGCGTTCTGGTTCAGCAGTGGGTCAGGGCAAAAGGCTATCGCCTTCCGCATCGTACTCTTCAGGAGGCTGCAGATAATATTGGCACTTCTTCCGTAAAGCTGCACCGCTACTGCATCAACTCCCTGGGGATGGATTTCCGCGCCTGGCGCACTTCCCTCAGGATTGAAGATGCAAAGAGACTGCTCATAGAAGAGCCGGAAATGTCGTCATCCCAGATTGCCCGTATGGTTGGTGTCCAGGACCGCAGCAATTTCTTCCGTCAATTTACGGAAATCACCGGTTTATCACCGGACAAATGGCGCCAGAAGCACGCTAAAAAGTAATAATTTGTTTATCCTAGCGGATAGAACAGTCCTTCATAGCGGCTGTGCCAACTGCGGTCATAGTGCTTGCGGATGGTGCGGGCGCTTGCAAAGGCATTGAAATTGGCCCAGGATTCAAGGAACAATACGGCAAAGTCCGTGCGCTGATGAAGCGTAAGGGCAAAAAGCGTATAGACTGCCACAATATAGACACAGGCACGCTCACGGTCATCGGCCTGAGGAGTAGCGGGCGTTGTGAGGGTAAGGCGCTGGCTCTGGGCAAAGGATACATCGGCAATGGCATCGGCCAGGCGGGCTTCATCTGAAGGCGCGTAAAACTGGGCCGCATAGCGCTCTGAGGCATATTGGGGGGCCGATACTTCCTTTTCCAGCGAAGGTATGGGATCCGGGAGACGGGACTGGAAATACCGGCCGAAATCCGCCTTCCCCCGCAGGAACTCAAGGGCAAGCACGCAATAGTCCCTGACGGAGGCTTCAACCACCATGGAATAAGGGGCTTTTTCATCAATTGCGGCTAGTATTTCTTTTACAGTTTTCATTTTCAAGACGTAAATATACAAAAATTTGCGTAAGTTTGCATACATTTCTAAAATACGGCCGGTTATGAAAATTGTATTTCTGGATGCAATAACAATGGGAGATGCCTCCCTGGATGAGATGGCTTCGCTTGGAGAGCTTACTGTATACCCAAGTTCAACTGCTGAGGAGGCCCGTGAAAGAGTCAGGGATGCAGATGTAGCGTGCCTTAATAAGGTAATTGTAGACAAGGCTTTCCTTTATGCCGCTCCTAAATTGAAGCTAATATGTGAAGCCGGAACCGGCATAAATAATATTGATGTGGGGCTTTGTGAGCAGCGCGGCGTACTGGTTAAGAATGTTGCCGGTTATTCCACTGATTCCGTAGCCCAGACGGCCTGGATGCACATTTTGAATCTATCCGGCCGCGCGTTCCATTACAATGAGTTTGTCCGCAGCGGGCAGTACAGCAAAAATGTGGTGCATGTAGACTATCGCCATCCTTTCACGGAAATAGCCGGAAAGACACTTGGGATCATAGGAATGGGATCTATCGGCCAGAAGGTTGCCGCAATTGGCAAAGCCTTTGGGATGAATGTCATATATTATTCAACATCAGGCACTTCCCACTGCAAGGACTATCCTTCAGTCTCACTTGATGAGTTGCTGGAGAAGGCCGATGTTATCTCCATCCACGCACCCTATAATGAGCGCACGGCGGGGCTTATCGGCCTAGAAGAGTTCAGGAAGATGAAGCGCACGGCATACCTTGTCAATACCGGCCGCGGCGGCATTGCCGTGGAGGAAGATCTTGCAAAGGCCCTTGACGAAGGCCTCATTGCCGGAGCCGGCATAGACGTATACGTTCGTGAACCCATCCCGGAGGATCATCCGTTCCTCCGTATGCAGCACCCGGAGCGCCTGATCCTTACTCCGCACATCGCGTGGTACTCTCACGAAGCCAGGGCAAGGCTGGCACATGAAATGGCAGAGAATATTAGAAGTTGCGCGTGGGACTAACTTGTTGAGTGTGAATTATTTATGCAAAAACGTCTAGGAGTTTTTTCCTAGACGTTTTTGCATAACACGCTGTAAATCAGGCGTTTGTTTCCACGGCACCTATGCCCCAAGGCGGGCTTCAAGGCGTTTTCTGATTTCCTGAAGGAACTGCAGTGAGGTAAGGCCCTTGGGGGTGATACCCTCTGAGAGGTTCACAAGGTCCTTGGTCTCAAGGCCTTCGTTCAGGGTGTCAAAGCAGGCCTGTTCCAGCTGGTTGGCGTAATTGATAAGTTCCGGAAGATTATCCATCTCTCCCCTCTTGCGGAAAGCGCCGCTCCAGGCAAAGATTGTTGCCATGGGGTTGGTGGAAGTCTCTTCTCCCTTCAGATATTTGTAGTAGTGACGGGTAACGGTGCCGTGAGCGGCCTCGTACTCGTACTTGCCGTCCGGGCTCACAAGGACTGAAGTCATCATGGCCAGGGAACCGAATGCGGTGGAGACCATGTCACTCATGACATCTCCGTCGTAGTTCTTGCAGGCCCAGATGAATCCGCCTTCTGAACGCATCACACGCGCAACGGCGTCATCGATGAGGGTGTAGAAATACTCAATTCCGGCGGCCTCGAACTTCTCCTTGTACTCTTTCTCATAGATTTCCTCGAAGATAGCCTTGAACCTTCCGTCATACTTCTTGGAGATGGTGTCCTTGGTAGCGAACCACAGGTTCTCCTTCACGTCAAGGGCATACTTGAAGCAGGAGTGGGCAAAGCTGGCAATGGATTTATCCGTGTTGTGCATACCCTCAATGACGCCGGGGCCTGCAAACTCGTGGATAACTTCCTCAATTCTCTGACCGGAAGCGCCTTCAAACACAAGTTTTGCAACGCCGGGTTCAGTGGTCTGGATCTCAACATCGCGGTAAACGTCGCCGTAGGCGTGACGGGCAATGGTGATGGGCTTTTTCCAGAACTTCACTGCGGGGTGGATTGAAGGGATGGTGATAGGTGTGCGGAACACGGTGCCGTCAAGCATTGCACGGATGGTGCCGTTGGGGCTCTTCCACATCTGGTGAAGGTTGTATTCGCTCATCCTCTGGACGTTGGGCGTGATGGTGGCGCATTTTACTGCAACGCCAAGGCGCTTTGTTGCGTTGGCAGAGTCAATTGTAACCTGGTCGGAGGTCTTGTCACGGTACGGGAGACCAAGGTCGTAGTACTCTGTCTTAAGGTCAACGAAGGGAAGGATGAGCTCATCCTTGATCATTTTCCAAAGGATTCTTGTCATCTCGTCGCCGTCCATTTCGACGAGCGGAGTTGTCATTTTAATCTTTTTTTCCATAGTATTTTATATGCGGTTTTTGTAGTAATTCATAAGGCAGCCGTCGGCAAGGATTTCCCTTTCTTCGGGCGTGAGGTTCTCAAAGTGAAGGAGGATGGGGATGCATCGGCCATTCTTTGTAATGACGCGTGCTTCGGCCTGCTCTTCGCCTCCAAGGATGGCCTTGCGGATTCCGGGAACAAACACGTAATCCCCCGTCTCATATTCAAAGGGAGTGTCCTTGTCAATTGTGAAAGGAACGATTCCCCAGTTGATGCAGTTGGAGCGGTAACGCTTTGTGGCGTACTCGTAGCAGATGTTGGCGTCTCCGCCAAGGACCTTCTGGCAGGAAGCGGCCTGCTCACGGGCACTGCCGTCTCCGGGCTTGTTTGCAAATACGCAGGAACCAAGAGAGGTATTCTCGGCCGATGCTCCTGCTACCATGAGGGCCCTGCGGAGGTCTTCGCTCACAACGCCGGCGCGGCGGTTACGGTCATCGGCCTGGATGCGCTTGCTGATACCCACATATTCAGGGACGCGGCGGCTCAGGGCAAACTCGCTGAGCTTAAGAGGATTGGAGCGGTAACTTGAAGTTTCACCTGAAGGGATTAGCTCGTCCGTTGTGGTCACAGGATCGTGGATAACGGCGGCAAGTTCCAGCATCATGTTCTCCTGCATTGCGGGCATTGCGGGCCAGTCCTTGATATTGGGTCCGTAGCGGAGCTCGGTTTCCGGGAGAGCGTGGCCAAATCCGTTGTAGATGCGCTTCTCATAGATGCGGCCGTCGAAGCTGTAGGGCTTGTGGTCGTCATTATATTCAATATCCGTAGCAGCGGTGATTACTCCGCCGTTTGCTGCGGTTGCGGCAATGCTTCTGGCATCCATGAGCGCCACCATTGAAATCTGGCCCTGACCGGGTTTGGAGCCCTCTCTGTTGGGGAAATTGCGGGTGGTGTGACGGATGGAGAGACCGTTGTTTGAAGGGACGTCGCCGGCACCGAAGCAAGGACCGCAGAAGGCAGGCTTGATAACTACGCCGGCCTCAAGGAGTTCCTCTGCAATGTGGTTACGAGTGGTGGCAAGATACACGGGAGTGCTCTGGGGATAGGCGCTCATGGTGAAGTAATCATTGCCGATAGACTTACCGCGGAGGATAGTTGCAGCCTCACTCAGGTTATCATAAGTGCCGCCGGAGCAGCCTGCAATGATGCCTTGATCGGCCCACACCTTACCGTCACGGATTTTACTCATAAGGTCAGGATGCACCTTGTCTCCAAAACGCTTTACGGTGTCTTCCTCGATGGCCTTCAGGACCTTCTCAGGGTTCTCCTGCAGCTCATGGATGGAAACGGCGTTGGAGGGATGATAAGGAAGTGCAATCATGCTCTCCTGGGTGCTGAGGTCTATTGTTACCATGGAATCGTAGTATGCAACGGCGCCTGGTTTCAGTTCCTTGTAAGCCTCCGGACGGCCGTGCATCTCAAAGTAATTCTTCACCTCATCGTCAGTGATCCAGATGGAGCTGAGGCAGGTGGTCTCGGTGGTCATCACATCAATTCCGTTACGGAAATCGATGGGCAGTTCATTCACGCCGGGGCCGGCAAATTCCAGCACCTTGTTCTTCACGAAACCGCTCTCAAACACGGCCTTAACAAGGGAGATTGCAACATCGTGAGGGCCGATACCCCTTCTGGGCTTACCCTCCAGCCACACAAGGACAACCTCAGGGGCATTGATGTCCCAGGTGTTCTTAAGGAGCTGTTTCACAAGCTCCCCGCCGCCTTCACCTACGCCCATATTGCCAAGGGAACCGTAGCGGGTGTGGGAGTCGGATCCAAGGATCATATTGCCGCAAGCCGTAAGGGCTTCACGTGCATACTGGTGGATAACCGCCTGGTTTGCAGGAACATAGATGCCACCATATTTCTTTGCGGCACTTAGGCCAAACACGTGGTCGTCCTCGTTGATAGTTCCGCCCACTGCGCACAGGGAGTTGTGGCAGTTGGTCATTGCATACGGCAGGGGGAATTCCTTAAGGCCGCTTGCACGTGCAGTCTGGATAATGCCCACGTACGTGATGTCATGGGACACCATGGCGTCAAAGCGGATGTGCAGTTTGTCACCTTTGGATCCGTTCACGTCATGTGCACGGAGAATCTGATAAGCGATAGTGTTCTCACGGGCCTCGTCTTTGCTTAAGGGCGCGGTCTCACTCAAAGTTTTTCCGTCAAGGAGATATACTCCGTTAGGGTTCAGTGTTATCATATAATAGAATCAAAAAATATTGTCAATGCAAGCATATCCGCCGCCCCACCCGGAGAAATCCCCTCCTGGGCATAGCGGATACACATATCTTTCAGGGCATCTGCGAGCGATGAGCTGGCGTTGGCCGGAGAAAATTGGTTTTTCGGGCACCGTCCCGAAAAATAATTTTCTTCGGCCGATGGCTGAGCAGATGCCAGAAGGGCTGCTGCTTCACGTTTCACATCTTGAGCCCGGTCATAGCCAACACGCTTAATGACGCAGGTGTCGTCCAGCGTGGACATAATCCGGAGCAGAGTCATCTGCAGGGCGTCCTGCTCCGCCTCTCTGTAAAACGGCAGCCAGTCCGTGAAAAGGTCACTGTAGCCGTCAAGCGCCATAGCACGGGCATCTTTGACACCTTTGCGCCGTGGAGCTATATTGTTGTTTATCAATTGATTATCAAAAATCGTCTGGGCTATTTCAGGCAGACGTTTTTGCATAAGCTCCTGAATATCAATCTGTTGCCTCCACGCCTCTGCAGCATTAAGAGCAATTCCAAGGCAGAAAATGGCCCCGCGGTGGGTGTTCACCCCGCACGTTGCAGAAAGCATAGCCTTCTCCGCCTCAATTCCAAGTTCTCGGAGTTCATCCGGGCCTGAAGCCATGGCCATCCTGGACCAGAACGGCCTCAGGGCCTTAATTCCCCTGAGCATAGTGTCATAGTCCATGTCCTTGTGCGCTCCGGGACCGTCCGGACCCACCAGGCCAGGCTTCATAGGAGTATTCAGTTCCAGAAGAAGAGCCCTTTCCGCCAACGCCGCCAGAAGATACGGATGCGTTGTGACCGGGCACAGTGCCGCGGCCGATGCATAGTCCCCCGCCTCGATTGCTGCCCGGACCCGTGAGGCCGATATGGCATTCAATCGTGGAATGACCACAGCGTTATGCATGAGGGCATTGTACCGGGCTGTGAGAGGGTCCAGGGGTTCGGAACCCACAAAGCGCACGGTGGCACCAAGAGCCGGCATGATGTGCCTCTCAAAGAGGTCAATGTCCAGGGTCATCTGCGTCTCAGCTGCATCAGAGAGGTCCTTCAGGAAATACGTAGGGAACGTTGCTGCCGAAATACAATAGTCTGACCCCTCCAGCACCGTGATACGGGCATCTGCGTGCGCTCTTATCATTGCAAGGCGCTCTGAGTACGGGAAGGCGGAGGCGTCTTCCTTTACGGGGATCACGAAGAGGCGGTCTACCTGCTCCAGGGCCTTCTCAATGAGGTATTTGTGCCCCAGGGTAAAGGGATTGGCGTTCATTACAATGACGCCGCATTTGCGTGCGTCGGGCTTGCGTTGGCAGTGGAAAATTGGTTTTTCGGGCACCGTCCCGAAAAATAATTTTTCACTGCCGGAGGCATGGCAAATGCCGTAGAGGTACTCACAGTACTTCTCCAGGCCCCGGCCATTCTCCATGAGGATAGCCTTGGGTGCACTGGCCAGTACCTTGAACCCAATGCTTTCAAAAATCTCCTGATTCTCAGGCTTAGTGAACACCTTGAGATTCAGGATGCCCTTAGCAGCTGCTTCGGAGACAATCCGGGACAGTAGAGGCAGCATAAAGCCTTCTGAACGGGCAGAAGGGGCCACGGCAACGCACTTTATGATATCGGCCTTGATCCCGGCGCCGGCAAGGATGGAGCCGTCCGGGGACGTGAAGGCATAATAATGGTCCAGTTCTTCCATACGGAGGCCGCTTTCCCGGAGGAAAGTTTCCACCTGTTTACGGAAGAAAGGAACGCTTAGAGGCAGTTCCTGTATGAGACCATTTTCCTGCATCTATCTCTTAAGGCGTTCAATCAGTTCATTTCCAAGGGCTTCCTTCACCTTGATATGCTCAAGGACGGCGGTGACGAAGGAATTGGACTCGAAGTCGCCGCGGACCTCGGAGAAGTCACGCTCCTTGATCTCTCGGTCGCCATCGGCCCCGAAACCGGTCATTGAGGCAAGGTTGAATTCCTTGCGGGCGTCCTCGTAGAGCTCCCTGTCAAGGCCGATAACCGCCGATTTCCAGCGCTCCACTATGTCTATCACCTGTGCAGCCGTAATGCTTTCAAGCGGGTATCCGAAGAACTCCTCGTACTTGTCATAGGCCCAGGTCCACTCTGCGTCGTAGTACCAGGCGTGGAGGTTCTGGAAGGCGTCGAAAAGGCTCTGTAGAGTCATCTCTCCCCTCTCCACACGCTCTATGATATCCTTGATGGCATCCCTGGGGGCAATGAGGCCGCTAAGATCGGCCCAAATTCCCTGGCCGATTGGACAGGTGGGCTTCAGGGCCTCCTGGATTTCCTTGTCAGAAGCACCTGCAGGCAGCTTTTCCAGCCTCTTGATAATGGAGTTCCCAAGGAACTTTGTGATGGCAACCTGATAATAGCGGATGCCGTTCCGGAGGGATGAGTTGCGGATTTTGGTGCTGTGGTAGGAATATATGTCGGACAGTTCACCGGAAGAGTACTGAAGGTTGTTAAGGAGTTTTATGCCCTTGAACATCTTCTGGATGGTGTAGGGGCTCAGGAGGTTGTAATTGATGCAGTCCAGGCGGTCAGGGTCCTTGCGGCTGTCACGCTTTGGCCATTTCTGGGCGTCGCGGACCGTACCTACGCTGCGGAGATTCACTCCGGGCACCAGATACGTGGTGTTCTGCTGTTCTATGAGGTATGAGAACGGCAGATGGGATGTGTCTGAGTGGGTTACGTGGCGGCCCATCACAAGGGAGAAGGCGCCTACGCGGGAAGGCCAGAGGATGTAAGAATCTGAGGCTGTCTTGGCGCCGCGCTCCAGGATACCCTGGTGGATGGGGCCAAGCTTATACATATGGTTACTCTGGTTGGAGCCGCTGCCTGCGTTCATGAATGAGAACATACCGGCAATCAGGAGCGTGCTCTTGTGGTGGGTAACCGTGAAGGGCCCCGCGAAGATGGCGCAGGCCTCGCCGTTCTCTCCCTGGCAGTTGCTGAAAAACAGGGAATCCGAGGCGCTGTAGCCATGTCCAAGATGGCATGCCTGTCCCACGAAACAACGCTCCAGGGTGGTGTTATCGGCCACATGGGAACCGCTGCAGATGATGAAATCATCGGCAATAACCCCGTGCGCAATGGTAACAGGAGCATACTTGTTGGAATGCACAGTACCGTTGCGGAGACGGCTGGCGCCGCTTATGACCGCGTAGTCCCCTATCCTCACGCCGTTGATGTGGCGGGTGTTGCGGATGGAGACGTAATCACCTATGCGTCCCCTCTCAGATACCTGGGAGGCAGCATACTCCTCAATCATGTCGTTGATCTTCTTGATGAGGACCGGCCTGTGGCGGTACATGGCAAGGACATAGGCTATCTGGGCGCTCATGCGGTCGTAGATCTTTACCTCGCGGCCGCCGGTCTCATTGAGGACAGACACCTCCACGCCATTGCCAAAAGCGCTGGGATCCTCATTCAGAAGAAGGTCTACGTTCTCAATGTATGTATGAGAGCCGATATCATAATTGGCAACGTAATTGGTGACATTCTCAATAAGGGAGTCGTCCCCCACGGTAACATTGTGGAGGGTGCATTCCCTGAGGCCGGAGTGCTTCCTGATGCCTCCGGGGAGGGTGAAGACCTCTGTGAAAGTGCCAAATTTCACTGTTCCTGAAAATCGGACTCCACGTACATAATTTAGGGACTGAGGGTCCGTGCAATAGACAGTGCCCCAGTCTTCAGCGCGGCATCCGCGGCTCACAAGAAGGTCTATCTGTTCCTGCGTAAGTTTTTTGTGTTCACTCATAACTACTGACTAACTGTTTAATTTTTACCATAAGCTCATCCTGAGTATGGCTTCCCGCCCTCATACAGTACCGGGCAGGCTTTTCACAAATGAGGCACCGCCTTTCCGCAAGGCCGATATCGGCCCTCCCGATGGGCCCTTCCGGGCCTATCACGTCAAGGTCCATCAATCGGCCCAGAGGATGGGTGTCCTCCAGTTCTGCCGCTGCTCTTTTCACTTCCAGCGGCTGCCCGTCAATTACAAAAAAGCCCTCAAAACCGGTTTCAAGGTCATTTGTTTCCTGGAAAACAGGATTGAAGCGCTTCTTTATGGCCTCCACCCCTGCGCGGGCAATCTTTAGGGATAAGGCATTTCTCTTTTCAGGCCCTGGAAGTTGCACCGTAAGGCATAAAAGTGCCCGTCCGGGGAACTGAGAAAGCAGTTCTCCCTGACGACGGGCCCTTCTGTCACGGCTATCCAGGAGTTCCTGAAGTGTTATCACTACTTGATGTTATAGATCTTGTCCAGCACGGAGCCGTCACGGTTCATGACTACGCCAACAACCTTGTCCCCGAAAGGAAGAGGATCAGGCGTGCCGATAATTGAAGACGCCTTTGCAGCAAGGTCCTTAATATCTACCACCTTGAGGCCGGCTTCCTTAAGCTTTTCTGCAATCTCCGGGCGGGCGGGATTCACGGCTATGCCGTACTCCGTTACCACTACGTCCACGCTCTTTCCGGGAGTGATGAGGGTGGTAACCTTTGGCACCACGCAAGGTATGCGGCCGCGAAGAAGCGGGCATACGATTATGCTGAGGGCGCTGTCGGCGGCGGTATCCTGATGGCCGCCAATGGCGCCGCGGATAATGCCGTCACTGCCCACAAGCACGTTCACGTTGAACTGGGTGTCAACCTCCAGGGCGCTCAGGATTACGATATCCAGGGCGTGGGTGGCGCTTCCAAGATGTTCTCCGGAAGCATATTCCACGGCCGATACTTCCTGGTGCAGAGGGTCATTGTGGATGGACTCCGCCGCAACCTTGTCAAAGGACTGGACGTCTATGAGCTTGCCGATAAGGCCTTCCTCATGGAGCTTCACCATATGGGCGGTGATTCCGCCAAGGGCAAAGCTGGCCTTGATTCCGCGTGCGATCATTTCCTCACGGATATACTTCACGGCAGCTAGGGAAGCACCGCCGGTACCGGTCTGAATGCTGAAGCCATCCTTGAAGTAACCAGAGTTAATTATCACTTTAGCAGCCTGTTTGGCAAGGAGAATATCACGGGGATTCTTGGAATCTCGGATTGCTCCGGAAGAAATCTTGGAGCTGTCTCCAACGCTTTCCACAACCACCACTGATTCTACGTCTGCGGCAGAAATGGACTGAGGCATATTGGGATATTCCACAAGGTCATCGGTGAGCACAACCACGTGCTTTGCGTAGCGGGCGTCCGGAAGGGCATAGCCCAGGGAGCCGCAGACGCTTTTCTCTCCGTGTCCGGTTGCATTGCCAAGTTCATCGGCCGATGAAGCGCCAAGGAAAGCCACATCAATCCTCAGCTCCCCTTTTGCGATTGCGCTGCCGCGGCCTCCGTGAGAGCGGAATACAACAGGCTCCGGGAGGAGGCCGTGGGAGATGGCATCGGCCAGTTCTCCCCTGAGTCCGGAAGTGGAGATTCCGGTGATAACGCCGTTTTTGATATGCTCAATAAGAGGCTTATGGACATCTGAGAGGCTGGAAGCTGCCAGTTTGAGGTCCTTGAACCCCATCTGGGCAAGCTTATCCACAACCATGTTCACAACCTTGTCTCCGCCACGGAAATGGTGGTGGAAAGAGATGGTCTGACCATCCTTGAGGCCGCTCCGGCGGATGGCCTCTTCAAGGGATACTACCTTTGAATTTCTCATAGCACTTCCTCCTCAGAAATAACACCGGCAGCGACGGCCAGGGCAATTGTACGCTCTGCCCTCAGGACCACCGGACGGTCTACCATCTTGCCGTTCACGGCAATTACACCGGAACCCTTTGCCTGAGCCTCCTTGATGGCGGCAACAACGGCGCGGGCCTTGTTGATCTCCTTCTCAGTGGGCGTGAACACCTCATTCACAACCTCAATCTGGCGGGGATTGATGATGGATTTCCCGTCAAAGCCAAGGGTTTTGATAAGCTCAACCTCCTTACGGAAGGTTTCCATGTCGTCCAGATTGGAGTACACAGTGTCAAAACAGGCAATGCCTGCGGCACGTGCGGCAACAACTATCTGCTCACGGGCAAGGAGAAGCTCAGCGCCGCCGGAAGTGCGGTTGGTCTTGAGGTTTGCGCTGTAGTCCTCTGCGCCAAGGGCGATGCCCATCATGCGCTTTGAGGCCGTTGCAATGGCATATGCGTTCACAATACCAAGGGCGCTTTCAATGGCGGCCATGATCTGGGTGCGGCCAACGGCGCCAATCTCTTCCTCCACCTTGAGGATTTCGGCCTCAAGTTCACGGACTTCATCGGCAGTCTCCGTCTTGGGCATACGTATTACGTCCACACCAGCCTTTACCACTGCCTCTACGTCCTTTTTGCCGTAGGGAGTGTTAAGAGGATTAATGCGGACAACCATTTCCGTGGTGCCGTAATCTATGGATTTGAGGGCATTGTGCACCAGAAGGCGCGCAGCGTCTTTCTCTGCCATAGTCACGGAGTCTTCAAGGTCCAGCATAATGCTGTCGGGGCCGTAGATATGGGCATCGGCCATCATTCCGGGATTATTGCCCGGAACGAACATCATTGTTCTCCTCAGTCTTTCCATACGTCCTTTCCTGTTGCACGTACCGCCGCTGCGGTGACGCGGGCCCTTATGGTGCAGTCAAGTGCACCCTTGTCTATGGCGTCCACATGGGCGTCCTTAATTCCAAGGCCTTCAAGGGTCTCTGAAATCAGAGCCCTTATCTGCCTTCCGAACTGCGCCTCCACGGAGCTCTGCAGCTGAACTTCCAGCCCCTTTCCAGGGCCGATTTTTACCATAATATCTCCGGACTCCAACGTTCCGGCTATTGCTTCTTTCATGCTTGATGTGCGGGTCTAAGTAAATCCAGTACTACTTTTACGGGGTTGAATGTTTCTACGGGAACTTCCACAAAGAGGGTGTTCCAGTCGCTCATGGAGCCGTTCCATAGGCCAGGAAGTTCCAGGGCCTTGAGTTCACGGCCTTCGAAGCTCTTGGAGCTGATGAATCCTGCCTGAGGGTCCACGTGCTCAAGGAGGTTGAACTTCCCTCCCTTATAATCCCTGAGGCAGCACACAAGGTCTACGGGGTTGAAGTGAGTGGCGTGTGACATTGCGGCCATGGCACCTGCATCCTCCTTGTTGATCTGGACGCTTTCCAGGATCTGGAGGCTGGTGCAGCCGTCCTTGCCGGCGATGATGTAGGGGCCGCCGCCGGGTTCACCCTCGTTCTTTACCATGCCGCATACGCGGATGGGGCGGTTGAGCTTTTCACGGAGCATCTGGATTCTGTCGGCCTCACCATGGGCAAGGGGCATCTGAATGCAGAGTTCCTTGTCAAGGAAGTTCTCTATCTCATTGCAAAGCTGCACTGAAGGGTCTGCGTCCAGTTTACGGAGGTAGTCAAATACCTTGTCCCTTAACTGGAGAGCGACGCCCATGAGCACCTGCTTGTACTCTGCGGTGACGGGCAGGAGCTTCTCATGTGCAACATTGTCTATGTTCTTTATGCTTACAAGTTCATCCTCTACCTTATTTAGGTTGTAGATAAGGGCGCCGTGACCGGCAGGGCGGAAAAGGAGGGATCCATCGGCCTTACGGAAAGGCTTGTTCTCCATATCCACGGCAAGGGTGTCTGTGGCCTTGTCCTGGAAGGTGAAATGGATGTTGTACTTTACGCCGTAGCGCTTCTCATAGGCCGATTTTACCTCTCCGATAGCCTGCTCGAACAGAGCCTGGTGCTCCGGAGAGATAGTGACGGTAAGGTTGCAGGTGCCGTCTGCGTTACGCATGTATTCCTGGGCTTCCACAAGGTGCTCTGCGATTGCGGTGCGAACTTCCTGAGGATAGCGGTGGAACTTGAGGACGCCCTTTGGCTTGCTGCCGTAGGCAAGGCCTTCTTCCTTGAGGAGGGCCTTCAGGGCCTTGAGCCTGTATTCCTTTGTATCGGCCGGCTCCCCAAAGAGTTCAGGTGTGTAGAAGGCGAAATCCTTGATTTTGGCAGCCAGCTTGTAACCGGGGGCGTCTGAAGGGAGATCCTCCCCTGCCTCAAGCTTTGCAAGGCCGCTGAACTGGTCCTTGAACATACGGGAGGCTGCACCGGAGGCGGGAACGAATTTGCTCTTGCCTTTTATATCGGCCTTTTTGTAGTACCCCACGGCCTTGGCTACTGCATCTTTGTCAAGCACCTTGATGCCGCGCTCGGGGGTTGCGGGGCCAACGATCTTCATCCAGGGAAAACCTGTCTTGAAATGCTCAATCTGATCTTTGACGCCTGCAACGGTGGCGCCGCGTTCCTCAATCTGGAGGATGTCTTTCTGGTTTAGCATAGTGTTATGGTTCAAAATAAAATTCTCTTCTGTAGTTATACTCGCTGCGGAGTTTCTCAAAGTTGGACGGGTTTACGCGGAAAAGGAAATCGTCCGTGAAGATGGGATAATTGTACTGCACGGCCGCTGCAATCTCTCCCTGTGTTTTGCCTTTCACGTTTATGACCTTGGGCATGAGGGCATCTTCCATAGCGGGGCTGAAGAATTCCAGGTCCTTGAAACCAAAGTGTCTTGCAATTGCCTGTACGGCCATTGCGGTACCGTTTTGCTTGCCCTGATAGGAGTAGCCGGCAATGTGGGGCGTTGCTATGTCGCAGGCGTCTATGAGGATCTGGCTCACATTGGGCTCATTGCACCAGGTGTCAAGGACAAGGGCGCCAAGCTTGGGACGGGCCCTCAGGAGGGCCGCCTCATCCACCACTTCCCCGCGGGAGGCGTTTATGAAAATGGTGCCGGGGCGCATCTTCTCAAAGAAGGCGTCATTGCACATACCCTGGGTGGTGTTGTCCAGGGGAACATGAATGGAAATGATTGTGGCCTCACTGAGGAGGGTGTCAATGTCCACAAAGCCTTCCTCCCCTTCCAGGGCTGCCCTTGGAGGGTCATTGAGAAGGACTTTGAGGCCGAGGGTCCGGGCCATATGCTCTACCTTCCTGCCCACATTTCCTACGCCCACTATGCCCAGGACTGCGTCTTCCATCTTGATGGCGCGCCTGGAAGTGACGGCGTACATTGCGGAAAAGATGTAGTTGGCAACGGCGCCGGCATTGCAGCCTTCGGCGTTACGGACCTCGATTCCGTTCTCATGGCACCACTGGAGGTCTATGTGATCAGTGCCGATAGTGGCGCTTGCAATCATTTTGACCTTTGTGCCGCTGAGTGTTTCCTCACAGCAACGGGTGCGGGTGCGGATGACGATAGCGTCGGCATCCATCATTGCCTCACGATTAATGGACCTGCCGTCCATATAGACTACTTCCGCATAGGGTTCCAGGACCCCTTTCAGGAACGGTATATTGGTATCTGCAACAATTTTCATAATAGCATACAAATATAATCATATTTGTTGGGATAAACAATTGCCTCTGCATACTCGTGTTACAATGAAAAAAACGGCAAAAGTTTTTGCTAATTCAAAAAATTGCATTACATTTGCAATCCCAAAAGGAAAAACGGGGTATTAGCTCAGTTGGTAGAGCGTTTGAATGGCATTCAAAAGGTCAGGAGTTCGATTCTCCTATGCTCCACAAAAGGTCGCTGAAAAGCGGCCTTATTTCGTTAATGTGGCGGCCTCACCTATCCAACTCTCCATCATAAGCACTGCCTTTGTCAGGTCATCCTGGAAGGTGGAGTGCTCGTGTAGAAAGGCCGGATTTCCCTGTGAGAGTTCGTTGAATAGATCCTTGGACATGGAGTTTGCGTAGTCCGCTATGGTGTCCTCAATATGATCCATCTCACGTTCGGAAGTGGAATGTTCATAGACTTTCAGCTTCTGGTGGAAGAAGGCGTAGGCCTGCTCTATGGTGTTCTTATCGGCCTTCATTTCACGCAATTAAGATGTTCCTGATAGGCATAGCCCTGGCTGGCCAGCAGCCGGTCCATCTCCTCGCGCTCCACGTTGAAGCAGTAGCAGATCTGGTCCAGGTTGTCGAAGATCTGGTCCCTCAGAAGGAAGTTGATGGTGGAGACCAGCATGGGGATGTCACTGAGAGGAAGGTGGTCCATTAGCGTTTACCTCCGCCTTATCCAGGATAATCCCTCGTTGGTGGAATAGTACAGGTGACCGTCATTTGTCTGGGCCAGCAGTTCCCTGCCGGCATCCTGAATGGCAATGAAGGTCTTGGCCTGGGAAGTTGTATTTTTGGATATCCAGCTGAGTCCCTTGTTAGAGGAATAGTACACGCCTTTATCTGTAATGGCTACAATCTTCCCGTTATAAGGAACCAGGTCACGGAACGTGCCGCAACTGCTGCCTGAATAGCGGGATATCCAGGAGAGGCCGCGGTTTGTGGAGTATTCAATGCGGTTATTGGCCGGGTTGATCCTTATAAGTTCGTTGTTGAAAGTTATGAGCTGTGGCATAACGGTATTTGAGTATTGGTTTTCTATTATTGAGCTTTAATATGCCTTTCAATGACCTTGCTTCCTTCCACAACCTCGAAGCAGTCAGTCCCGTCCTCCAACTGCTGCCGATGGAAGCGGTATGAAGGATGGTCCTTGACGGCTTTCTTTGCGGCGGCAAGAGCCTGCTCCCCATCCGGGTAGCGGAAGGCCAGCGTGTCGTCCTTATGCGGCGCGGCCTTCCGCTCGTACGCCAGCATTCTGGCATCCTCATATCGCGCACGGTCCTCGTCAAACTGGCGGTCCCATTCGCGGTAGTACTCCATTCTGGGGTCCTCGAACAGGGACATCTGGACGGCCGATTCGTGCGTCAGGCGCGAAACTCCAAGGCCAACCTGCCGGATGGGCGTAACGCCGTCCCAGATCTCCGGAAGCATCTTGCGGGCGGCATTCAGGATGATGGCAGTGACATCTGACGGCTGCTCAAGGGTGGTCTGCTTCTGAGCCACCGTGAAGTCTTTGTACTTGACGAACATAGACACGCAGGAAGTGCGGAAATCGTCCCGGCGTATGCGGTGTGCCACGATGCATGCCACGTTGAAAAGGGCCCTGTCGATATCCTTGGGATTCACCAGATCCGTCTGGAACGTACGCTCGGCGCTGTAACTCTTGGCCTCGGCAATCTCAGTCTCAACAGGGGAATCGTCCCGCCCGTTGGCGTTCTCGTGCAACTGCACGGCGAACTTCTGACCCACCAGCCGGGTCAGAGAGCCCATGCCGATTGCCGCCAGTTGGCCGATGGTCCTGATTCCATACGCCACCAGCCGCTCCTCCGTCTTCTTCCCTACCCACAGGAGGTCCCTCACTGGCAGAGGCCACATTTTGGAGGGAACATCATCGGCCCAAAGCGTATGCACCTTGTCCGGCTTCTCGAAGTCCGAGGCCATCTTCGCAAGGAGTTTATTTGAGCCGATGCCGACATTCACCGTGAAGCCCAGCGTGTTCCTGATCTGGTCCTTCAGTTTCGTTGCCACAGCCACGGCATTTTCCGGCGTGCAGCGAAGGCTCATATCGATGAAACACTCATCAATTGAGAACTGCTGCAGGATGGGAGAATAGCTTCGGCAAATGCCGATAAAACCCTCCGAGCACTGCTTGTACCACTCCCAGTCCCCTCTCATAATTATAAGGTCAGGACACTTTCTGAGCGCCATTGAGACCGGCTCCGGGACACGTATTCCCAGTTTCTTGGCGGGGATGGAGGCGGCAGTTACTATGCTACGCCGGTCATTTGGGTCACCGGACACAACCGACGGAACAAGCCTGATATCCGGCTTGCCTTCCCTCACCAGCTTGGCTCCCAGCCAACTGACAAAGGCGCTGTTCACGTCGATATGAAAGATGATGCGTGGCACTTATGCTACGAAGTTACGGAAAATTCCGTATTAATTTGAGCTTGCGCAGCGGTTTGGCTCAACCTGGCTTTAGCTTTGCAGAAGTTAAATGAATTGAGCCATGTTAGAGATTGTCATTTCCGTTGCTATTTATGTCGGAGCTCTGGTGCTCCTGGTGAAAGGTGCTTTTACCTTCTGCAATAACAGCCATGAGAACGTTGTCACTGAGCCGTAGGTTTTCTGCGGCTTTTCCGGGAATTCTTCGTACCTTCGTCTGCAATATGAGAACATATAGTGGAATAGAGCGTCCGGAGTTCACGCCGGAGCGTATCACAGGGCTTAAGTCCGATGAAATATTCGTGTTCGGCTCCAACCTTGCAGGCATGCATGGCGGTGGCGCGGCATATGTTGCCTTCAGGCAGTTTGGCGCCGTGATGGGATGCGGCGTGGGGCTGCGGGGGCAGAGCTATGCCATACCCACAATGCAGGGCGGCGTAGAGACCATCAAGCCCTATGTGGATGATTTTATCGCCTTTGCCAGGGAGCACCCGGAACTCTTTTTCTATGTCACCCGCATCGGCTGCGGCATCGCCGGCTTCCGGGACAAAGAGATAGCCCCGCTGTTCAGTGAGGCCGTGGGTCTTGACAATGTTTGTCTTCCGGAGAGTTTCGTAAAGGCGCTTAATTAGTCGTTAAAAATGACTATATTAGCGGTATGTTTTACGCTATTCTTGGAATCATAGTTGCCGTGGCGTTGTTCCTGATATTCTGGGACGACCACGACCGTTCGTACAATAAAGCCGAAAAAGGGCAGAAAAAGCCACAGCAGAATCATTATCAGAAGGAAGCCCCCAAGGCGCATTTCAGTTCCGTTCCTCCCAAGACGGAACCAAAGAAGGAACAGCCAAAGGCAGAGAAGAAACCTTCCTCAGGGCAATCGCTCAAGGACCAGATTCTCGGCGAGATAGAGGCTGCAATAGGTGATGCAAAGAAAGGTGCCGATGAACCGCTGAAACTCTTTGGTGAAGTGATGGGAATGGCCAGGGATGTAGTGAAAAACGCCATCAAGGAGGCACAGGACGGGTGGAATTCAGTGCCGTCCCAGCCAGACGTGGTGGATGAGCAGTTCCCTGAAGAAGAGGAGATGGATCTTCAGTTCCTTGATACCATAGACTACTCCGATGACCTTGAAGAGAATACGGAAACCTTCGACATCACAGGTCTCAGATACCACTGTACGGTGTATGACTGCGGCAGGGTTGTAGGCATAGTTAAACCGGAACCGTCCAATGTGCATGATGCCCGGGCGCAGGCCGTAATCCGTAGTGACGGCAAACTGCTTGGCTATATCCCCCGCACGCAGCTGGACTGGTACGAGGACTTCAATGAGCAGAACCTCCCCTGCCCCTTCGTGGGCCAGATTGAGCTTGACCGGTCATCGGCCAGTCTCATTGCTGAAATAAAGGTCATCATACCCACCAGCCGGGAGTACGTTGAGAAGGAAATTGAAAATGGACTGGAATAAATTATTACACGCAATATGACACTCGAACAACAGATTCAGGAAGACATCAAGGCCGCAATGAAGGCCAAGGATACTGTGGCCATGAACGCCACCCGCGCCATCAAGGGAGAGATCCTGCTCTTCAAAACCTCTGAGGGCGGCTCCAAGGAAGTCACGGATGCAGATATCCAGAAAATGATCCAGAAGCTTGTGAAGCAGCGCAAGGAAGCCGCGGAACAGTTTGTAGCCGCCGGCCGTCAGGAACTGGCCGACAACGAACTTTCCGAAGCCTCCGTAATGGAGAAATACCTGCCCAAACAGCTCTCTGAGGCCGAAGTAGAAGCAAAAGTCAGGGAAATCATCGCGGCAGTTGGCGCCACGTCCATCAAGGATATGGGCAAGGTAATGGGCGCAGCCAACAAGGCCCTTGCCGGCCAGTCCGATGGCCGCACAATCTCCACCATCGTCAAGAAACTCCTGTCCTAGCGTGGGGGTATTATGACAGAAAAAGAACTGATGCAATCCGGACTTCCCTACTCGGCTGTGGATCTGCAGCTGCTGAGGGAACTGAACGCCACAAAGGATGTGATTCATAGATACAACTCCCTGCCGCCTTCCAATCAGGAGGAACTTCGTGCCATACTGAAGGACCTGCTGGGGCATATAGGAGATGATAACATCTGCATCAACCAGCCGTTCTACTGCGACTACGGAAAGCAGATCAGCGTTGGCAAAAGATTCTTTGCAAACTTCAATTTCACGGTATTGGATGAGGCCGCTGTGACAATCGGGGACGACTGTTTTATCGGCCCCAATGTGAGTATCTATACGGCTTGCCACAGTACGGACCCTGAAGAGCGCAACAGCCGGCGGGAATGGGCCGAGCCCGTAACAATTGGTAACAGCGTCTGGATTGGCGGAAGCGTGACCATCCTTCCCGGGGTGACCATAGGTGACAATACCACAATTGGTGCAGGCTCAGTTGTTACCAGGGACATCCCTGCAAACGTTGTTGCGGCCGGAAATCCCTGCAGGGTTATCAGAAAACTTAAATAGCGCCAAGGCACTCTCTGAAGAATTCCACCACCTCTAAAACCACCTGGCTGCGGCGGCGGGTTATGGTGTGGTTCTCTCCGTCAATGAGTTTCAGCGTGGCATTGTCTCCGTAGGTTTCCTTGTAGCGCTCGCTGCACCATAGAGGGACAATGCCGTCCCTTGTGCCGTGAAGGATGAGAACATCTCCGTCATAGGCCGATGCAGTCCCGAAAATATCCAGTTCCTGGGTACTGAGGAGGTACTCCCGCCCCAGTTTGTACATCCCCCAGCAGCGGATGAACTCCGGCGGGTCCTTGGGATCGAAGCGGGCATTGAAGAACTTCCCTCCCTGGCAGGCTTCCTTGATTACAGATCCGGGGGCAAGAAGGACCAGGGCATCCGGCTCATCATGGGCCACGGCAAGGCGGCCGGCTGTCATAGAGGCAACCACGCCGCCCTGAGAATGACCCAGAAAGCCTATTTCACTCACATAAGGAAGGGATTTTGCGTACTCATAGATGGCCATTGCATCGGTAATCTCCTTCTCTATTGTCATATACTGCTTCTTCCCCTCGCTCTTTCCGTGGCCGCCAAAATCAAAGCGGATGGAGGCAATCCCGGCCTTTGCAAGCCCCTTTGCCAGCGTGGGCATGGGGTTGTAGTCCTTGCTGGAGAAGATGCCGTGCATGAGGATTACTATGGGGCATTTGTCAGTTTCAGGATTGAGCCCTTCCGGGACTGTGACCGTATAGGAGATACCTCCCTGGGGGCCGCGGATGTCGAATTCCTTTGCTTCAAGGGTAAACAGAGAAGCAAAGCTCAGAAGCAGCGCAAATAGCCAGCCGTACAGTGTTTTCATTATGCCAGGTATGAGAGGATATCGGCCCAAACCTCAGCGTGTGCGGTCTCGTTATGGATTTCATGCCTGAGGCCGGGGTAAACCTTCAGCGATACATTCTCATAGCCACGGTCCTTCATGGCCTGGACGGCGTTCTGAAGGGCTTTGTCGTTTACGCGGCAGGGGTCATCGGCCCCGGAGATGAAATGAACGGGAAGGCTGGAGCGGAGGGTTTTCCAGTCTGTTGAGTAGCAGTCCTTCATAAGGAGAAGAAGGTTCAGGAAGCCGTCGGCGGTGAACACAAACTGACACAGGGGATCTGCGTGGTAGGCCTTGAGGATATCAGGGTCTGAGCACACCCAGGCGGCGGGCCAGCCCTCCTTCTCAAACGGCTTGTTGTAGGCGCCAAATGACATTTTCTGAAGGATCGAGGGCCTGAAACGCCATCCTTTTATACGGCCTATAACCTTTGCCAGAAGGATGCCCGCACCCTTTGCGGGATTGTCGGACGGGCAGCCGCACACAATTAGGCTGTCTATGAGGCTGTCATAGCGCTTGGCGTATGAGCGCACCACCATGGATCCCATACTGTGCCCAAAGAGAGTGAGCGGGATTCCCGGCCACTTCTTCTTTGCCCAGAGAGTCACTTCCCTGGTGTCATCCACCATGGCCAGCCAGCCGCCTTTACCCATAAAACCAAGGTCTTCAGGGGATTTCACGGAAGCGCCGTGGCCCCTGTGGTCATGGCACACAACGGCATAACCGTTCTGGCACAGGTACTCCATGAGCGGAATATACCTTTCCTTGTGCTCGCACATTCCGTGTGCAATCTGGACAATGCCCTTTGGGGCTTCTGCGGGCTCTGAATAGATGAGTGAGAGTTTTAGCCCGTCTACCGGGGAAATGATTGTGTCTGAGTTCATATATCTAAACAGTAAATCTTTTGTAAAGGTTATTTCAGGTATCTGGCTTTGAGAATTTCCCTGTCCTCGTGGGTAACTCCAAGGACATTCTCAAGGTATGAATCAATGGAGCCGTACTCAGCGTCAATACGGTCCAGGGCCTTCACAAAATTGTCCGTGTTGCAGCCAAGGAAGGCTTTCACAACACCAATCTCCTCCTCCTTGCCGCCAAGGCGTTCAACGCGGCGGGAGTACTTACGTACATCGGCCTCATATACGCGGTTGGTGGCGTCGAAATCGGCCACGATTGTCTCACGGTCTGCGCCAAGAGCCGCCAGCAGAAGGGCCGATGCCACTCCTGTGCGGTCCTTCCCCTGCGTGCAGTGGTAGAGGACGGCACCGTTTTCCGTTGTGATGACGTGGCGGAAAAACTTTGCAAACTGCCTCTGGCAATCGGGGTCGAAAAACAGCGTGGGATACATCTCCCTTGCCACGGCCTTGGCTTTGTCGTTGAAAGCCAAGAAAACAATTATCTTCTTTATATCGAACTTTTTTCCGCGTTTGACCTTTTTCATCTCCTCTTCAGAAGCCTGGGCCGAAGCATTGCCGCTGGCATCTATGGGAAGGACGATATTATCGGCCCCGGGAACCTTAAGGTCCTCCTTTCCGCGTTTTTCCTCAATCTTCCGGAAATCGACAATCTTCGCGACAGGGAGAGATTCAAGATATGCTATGTCATCTTCTGAGGCCTCGGCAAGATGCGCGGCCCTGATCAGGACGCTGTCACGGACAACTCTTCCGTCCTGTACTGTGTAGCCGCCCAGGTCACGGGCGTTAACTATACTTCTGACCGGAAGGAACTGCTGGGCGTATGCCGATAAAGAGATTGTCATAGCTGATAATAAAAGGGCTATACGTGATTTTCTCATTTGTAATACTGCTTAATGATACGATGCGCAATTATGCCGAAAAATAAATTCTCCACAAATGTGGGGCGGCTGAAATTAACGCGGACAACAAGGTCCAGAAGAGCATATTTGCCAGCAAGGGCGTCAAATTCCATACGCCTATCCTTCCCGGCATAATCATCGGCAAAAGCATCCCAGAAACGGTGCAACTGCTCTTCATTCATGTGGAATATCTCCTGTACCTGCTTCATGGGGGCATACACTTTACAAATCTGGAAAAGATGGCCGATATCGAACATGGGGTCTCCGTGGGCAAAACGGTCAAGGTCTATCCAGTAGTATTTTCCGTCAGATGCTATCAGGTTGCCGGACTGGAAGTCTCCGTGAACGCAGCCTTCATTTTCCTTGATTGTGGCGGCAAAGGCACGCACCATTTGCCTGCTCTTGCAGGAGAGGAACTTGACCTTGTCTATGACACTCAAAAGCTGCTCTTTACGGCTTGGAAAACGGTCCTTGGGACAAGGCGTGGAGAAGAGTTTCTTACCTTCTGCAGACAGCACCCGGGCCATTTCTTCAATACGGGAAGGATCATCGTGGCATATCCGGGACAGGGATTGCTTGTTCTTTACGCGCTCAGAGATGGTGCCGTAGTAATCCCCCACCTTCACAATCTCCAGCATCCTGGGCGTAAGAAGCCCTACACTTTCTACGGCTTTAGACACATTGTACTCATGCTCTATGACGGGAAGCTTATTCATCCTGGGTTTGTTCACCTTCAGGATTACATCGGGCTCCTGGGGATTCTCATACGTGGAGCCGTTTCCGCCTTCTCCAACTTTGGTCCAGGCAGCAAGGTCTATCTGTTTCATCTCTTCCATCTTAAGAACTGATTAGTTTTACAAATATAATCATTTTAGGTGGTTAAAACGGCACCACCAATTTAAAGGTGACGTTCCGGCCAATATTGAATATGCCGATGTCCTTCAGGCGGCTAAGGTGCGGGGCGTAGACGGTGTCCGTGAGATTGGAGCCAATCACGTAAATGGAGAAACGTGTCTTTCCCGCAATCACCACATCCGTTCCGGCCGATGCTCCAAGAAGGAGGTACCCGGGCGTTGCTGTCTCCGTGCCATCCTTGGCGTAGAAGTGGTTCTGGGGCATATTCCAGTCAAGATTAAGGGACAGGAAAGCATTGTTGAAGACATGCTGGCCGTGGGTAATCTCCCACTTGATCTCAGAAAAAAGGCGCGGTGCCGGTATAAGCGGCAGGAAGTCTCCGGAAGCCTCACGGGCATAGACGTAGGAGAATGCGCTGCTAAGATGCAGCTGATGGATGGGGTGGACGTCTATCCCCACTTCACCGCCCGCAAGGTGGGCAAGGCCGCTGCGGAAGGCATAAACCGGGAGGCCTTCATCGGAGACGGCTCCGTTTCTTGCCGCAAAGATGTAATTGTCCACGCGGCTTGCAAAAAGGGCCGCCTGGACGGATACATAATTGGAAGTGAAATCCACTCCCAGATCACCCTGGAGGCTGTATTCCGGCTTAAGGTCCCTGTTTCCAACCTCAAAGCGGAAGGTCCCTTCATGCTCACCGTTTGAGCCAAGTTCCGAAAGATTGGGAGCGCGGAACCCGCGGGCCACATTTGCTCTCAGAGTGAAGTGTTCCCCAAGCTGTCGCACCGCTCCAAGGCTGGCGCTGATGCCGGGAAAAGTGCGGCTGAAATCCTCAAACCTGCCTTCAAGGGCTTCGCTGTGGAGAGAGCGGATATCGGCCCGCAGGCCACCGGAAAGGGTCCATTCCCCAAGGGTTTTTGAGGCGGTTGCAAAGATGCCGGCGTCAAAGAGGCTGTATGCGGGAATGAGGTATTCGTCGCCAAGGTTGCTGCTCCTCTGCCCCATTCCAGCTACGCCAAATGCGGTTTTCCAGCCTTCCCAGAGGCTCCCCTGCCAGCGGATGTCGTAGTTCAGGGTGTTAAGTTTGAAGTCAAGGCCGGGCTCTGATGCACTCTCCTCAAACTCCTGACGGCGGTTCTGCTGCCAGCCAAGGAGCACCTTGAGGTTTCCTGGGCCAAGATGGATGGTGTTATCCAGCACTGCCTTGTAATGGCGCACCTGCTGGAAGGGAAGAGTGGGCATATAGCCATAGTTGTCGCCCTCCCCTTCTATCATTCCGGGGGTGAGGTGGAAGTAGGAGAAACGCAGCCTGGAGTATCCCCATCGGCCATTTTTACCTATTAAGGCCGATGCCGCCCGCTGCCGGAACCCGGAATTTGCCACGGGGCCGTTGGAGGCGTTGGAGTAGGCGCGGGCGTATTTGTCGGAGAATCGGCCCCCGATAATCCAGCCCTTCACATTACCGTCTGCGGCAAGGGAATAGGCTGCAAGGCCGTTATTGGTCTGGTACTCCGCCTCTGCGCTTCCGCCAAACTCTCCCGGGCCGCGCACGGGCTCCGGGTGGAAGATGATGATGCCGGCAAGGGCGTCGGAGCCGTACATCAGGGATGCCGGGCCCTTCAGGATTTCAACGGAATGGACGCCGGCGCCGTCCACTTCAATGCCGTGCTCGTCGCCCCACTGCTGGCCCTCCTGGCGGATGCCGTCACTCACAACCACAACGCGGTTGTAGCCCATTCCGCGGATCACGGGTTTGGAAATTCCGCCGCCAGTTGTGATTTCACTGATGCCGGGTTCCCTTGATATTATGTTTATTATGTTACCGCCGGAAGATGCCTTTAATTCCGACGGACGGATTACGGAAACCGGCGCGCTCATTTCCTTCATCTTTGCCTCCCCTGCAAGGCCGGTAACTACTATTTCCTTGAGCTCCAGGTGTTTAAAGAATACATCCGTGGAGTCCTGATGGCTCTCCTGAGCCGCCGCTGCTACACAAAAAGGGAGCAGCGACAATGCAATAATTGTCTTCATTTTCATTCTGATTCAGTTTTTAAGGATTAATAACTAGATACAGAATGAAACGGGCGGGGCACGGGGGGATGAAGGGTTATGGACTGGAGATGCGGCGTCTTTGGGAGAATCTTCCGGAGACGGCGCGGAAACGGCAGCATTGAAGCATACCGTGATGCCTTCCGAGGGCACATACTGCTGCCCCAGGAGTTGGCATATAAGGCATTCATCGGTGCCGGCGCCGGGGTTCAGATGGCCCTGGTGCGGCTGATGCTGGGCGCAGGAATGACAGTTTGCGTCTTCCTGCAGAAGCGGCGTGTGATGATGATGAAAAGGCGCAATCAGAACCGCCGGCAGGATTACTGCCAGCATAAGAAGGGCCGATATGCGCTTTTTCAGTAGCACGTCTATCCTTTGAAGGTGTATCCGGCCTTTTCTACGGCGGCGCGGATGTCTTCCGCTTTTGCGGGGCCTTTGATGGTAAGGCTTTTTCTGGAGGCACTGGCCTTGGCTTCCTCCACGCCGGGAACATCCTCCACGGCGCGGCAGACGGCGGCCTCGCAGTGGCTGCAGTGCATCCCTTCAACTGTATAGACAGCGGTATCAGGGTCCTGAGCCTTAGCTTTAAAGCGTTCAAAAAGTTTCATAGTAAGAGCAAAGATAATAAGAATTGTGAGAACGGCCGCGCAAATTAGTTTGAAAGTGCCGGGAAAAGCCTCCGCGGCGCAGCAGGAAGCTATTCCCGCAGCTTCCGGAACTTTGAGGCCGATAGCATTGATGACAAGCCCGAAGCCAATGGAGAACGCCACTATTGTGCCAAGGTAAATCCACGTAAAACGGCTTCCAAGGGCCTTACGGACCACAAGGATTGACGCCAGGTTTACCGCCGGTCCCGCCATAAGCATTACCAGCGCGGCACCCGGAGAGAGGCCTTTCATCATAAGCGCCGCCGCCACAGGTATACTTCCAGTGGAGCATATGTACATAGGGACGGCTACTACCAGAATCACAAGCATCTGAAGGAGAGGCTCACTGCCAAACTGCAGGAAAAACTGGTCCGGGATAGCCACCTGTATGAGTGCGGCAACAAGAAGACCAATTGCAAGGCGGCCTCCAATGTCCTGGATCATCTCAAAGTATGAATACTTCAGGACCCTCCAGATGCGGTTCCCGGATTCTACCTTGCAGGAATCATTTTGTTCAGATGTGGCTTCTTCATTCCCTGCCAGCCTGTTTACTAGAATGCCGCCGCAGACACCTGTCACCAGAGCCGCCACCGGACGCACAATGGCAAAGCCCAGTCCTAGCAGCGAAAACGTTGCCAGGATGGAGTCTATCCCCGTTTGGGGCGTTGCAATGAGAAACGACGCCACGGCACCTTTGGAAGCGTTTTCCCTCCTAAGGCCTATTGCAGTGGGGATAACCCCACAGGAGCATAGCGGCAGCGGAACCCCCAGAAGCGCGGCCCAGAGAACCGCCCACTTATTGTCCCTTGAAAGGTATTTCCTATAGAATCCCTTTGGCACAAAAACGTGCAGGATACCCGCTATCAGAAAACCAAGAAGCAGGTACGGGCTCATCTCTGAGACCACTTTCAAAAGGGACATCAAAAACTCTCTCATCTCTCAATTCATTTTGCAGTGCAAATTTAGCAAATAAAACTGTATGGCAGTATCCCCATTGTTAGTGATTGTGGCTCTTCCCTTTTTGTTCTGTAAGTGCTGGTGATGTGACTTATTCTGGCACATCTCCCGCAGAAATGGGCCAAAAGTGCCGGTGATGTGACTTTTTCTGGCACACCACCCGCAGAAATGGGGCAAAAGTGCTGGTGATGTGACTTTTTCTGGCACACCACCCGCAGAAATGGGGCAAAAGTGCTGGTGATGTGACTTTTTCTGGCACACCACCCGCATAAATGGGGCAAAAGTGCCGGTGATGTGACTATTTTGGGCACACCACCCGCATAAATGGGGCAAAAGTGCCGGTGATGTGACTTTTTCTGGCACATCTCCTGCAGAAATGGGGCAAGGAAGCAGTGCCGATGCCCCCTGGAACCATAATCTCCGTTCCCGCAGAAGTAAAGCACTGGCACGGCGCTGCCGCAGACTCCTGGTTCCAGCACATCACCTACCATAAGGATGTGCAGGAAGGCGCCTCCAATGAGTGGCTGGAGCCTGTCAATGACAGCATTTACAACTCACTGAAATAGAAAGTGCGGTTAGTGGTCCATACTACTGGACCCCTAACCGCAAAAACACCCCTTTTTCGCTGTTAGGCTGCACATATTTTGTACCCCTAACCGCACCGGGACTATTCCTGAACCGGAACTTCGGTTTCAGAAGAGAGGATGTACACGGATTTCTGACCGTTTTCACGGGCAAACTTCATGGCGCCCTCAAGGTCTTCCTCCGGGAACAGTTTTACGCTCTCGTAGTAGTAGTTTCCGGATTCCTTGTCCTTCCAGCCGCCAACATAGCCGTCATGGGAATAGGCGTGCGCGGTGACATTGTAAATATCACGGTTGCCTCTCATTCCCCTTGTCTCTGCATACGCTACGGCAATGCCAGCTTTGGGCTCTTCCATAGTGTGAATATCCATTGTGAAGCCCTCAGGATGGCTCCGGCCCATGGAAAGGATGCGGTTACGGACGGTGGAGGGAGTGCGCACCACATTAGTGCTTGAAGTGCTTTCAGTGGTCTTGGAAGCTGTACCGCAGGAAGTTACAACCGGTGCGGCAATAAGAAGCGCCGCTATAAGAACGTAAAGTTTTCTCATATGGACAAAGGTTCAGTTTTTCAAAGTTACGCAAAAAATCCTTATCTTTAAGCCGATAAACATAAGAATATGAAAAGACTCCCTATCCTTGCAGCAGCAGCCATCATCCTTGCAGCCTGCGGAACCACCAACAATTCCGGCGTTAAGGACGGAAACAAGTATGTCCCCTATGACCAGCGTGACGGAGAAGAGGCTGTGGTGTATTTCACCCGTAACCTGTCTCCGGAAGGCCTCCTAGCCGCCTATGAGAAAGTAAGCGGAGAGATTACCGGAAAGGTGGGCGTAAAACTCCACACCGGAGAGCAGAACGGTCCTAACATCATTCCCCGTGAATGGGTGAAGGCCCTCATTGAGAAGGACCTCCCAGATGCCACAATCATAGAGACCAATACCTACTATAAAGGAGACCGCTATACCACGGAGCTGCACCGCAAAACCCTTGAGGTGAACGGCTGGACATTCTGCCCTGTGGATATCATAGATGAGGATGACACCCTCACCCTTCCCGTAAAGGACGGAAAGTGGTTCCGGAAAATGGCTGTGGGAAGCCACCTTGTGAACTATGACTCAATGGTAGCCCTCACCCACTTCAAGGGTCACACCCAGGGCGGATTTGGCGGCTCCAACAAGAATATCGGCATAGGTTGTGCCGATGGCCGCGTGGGCAAAGCCTGGATCCATACCACTCCCGGTCAGCCCAATCAGTGGGACATTGCTGAGGAAGAGTTCATGGAGCGTATGACAGAGAGCACCAAGGCCACCATAGACCACTTTGGGAAGCATGTCACCTACGTGAACGTGATGCGCAACATGTCCGTCTCCTGCGACTGCGAAGGCACGGCCGCGGCCCCCGTGGTAACCCCCAACGTTGGAATCCTCTCCTCCACGGATATCCTTGCCGTGGACCAGGCCTGCGTGGACATTGTATATGCAATGACCGCCGAAGAACACCATGATCTTGTGGAGCGTATAGAAACGCGTCATGGCCTCCGCCAGCTTTCATACATGAAAGAACTGGGCATGGGCCATGACAAGTACATTCTCATAGACCTTGACAACGGCGGAAAGAAAATCACCGCCGCCGATGCCGCCAAGGACCTTAAACCGTTTGTGAAATAGCCTAGGAGGCTCTTACAAGAGTGTCCGGGAAGTTCTCCCTGGCTTTCTCCAACCCCTCTTCCATCAGCCTCAGAAGGTTCTTTATGCCTTCTCCGGCGCTGTTGATGAGGCTGTCCACATCAATTCCCATATCCTTCCCCTCGCTGTCCTTGGGGATCCACTTCACGGTGATGTAATCCCCGGTGGAGGTATCAAAGATCTGATATGTGCCGATATGACCGGTACGGCGGAATTCGTATCGGCCTATCTGGTGATGATTGTGGCTCTGCTTTGGGGAAACGACGGCCTCGAAGGTCATATCGGCCTCATTGTCATAATGGATGGCAAAGAGCTCCCCCGTTGCAGTGTCAAACTTGAGGGAATAGCCGGGATACCAGGTTTTGATGTTCTTGAAGCGGCCCACCTGAGCAAAGAGAGGCAGCGCAAGAAGAACTGCCAGAACAATTAAAACAATTCTTTTCATACTCCCTTTTCCCGCAATTATCAGGCCACTTTGGTGATGCGGCCACGGCTGGCATCCATCACAATGTGGTCACCGTTTTTGAGGACCTTTGTAGCGCCCTTAACGTTTACAATGGTTGGAAGGCCGTACTCACGCGCCACAACCGCGCCGTGGGACAGCGAGGAGCCTATCTCCGTGACAAGGCCGCTGACAATTGAATAATACGGCGTCCAGCCAATATCAGTGAAACGGGCAACCATAATCTCACCTTTCTGCAGGTCATTGGCGTCCTGGGCGCAGTTCACAATGCGGACAATTCCCTCGCACCGGCCATTTGAAACAGGAACGCCGGAAATTTCACCTTCACCTGGTTCAACGTCAAAGACATCGGCAACAGGCTTGCCGATATAGGTGTCGTCAAATGAAAGCCCTTCCTGGATGGCATTGGCCTTCCTGCGGCGCACAGCAACAGGTACCAGGGATGCTTCTCCGCCAATCAAGCGGCCAATTTCATCATGTGTAAAGAAGTAAATGAGATCTGCATCCGGAAGCAGCCCGGCGGCAACCAGAAGCGCTGCAAGACGTGCATACTGAGTCTTGAAAAGGTCTATGATTTCAATGAGCCTGGACTTTGTGTATTCCCTGTCCACAACGGCCTGACGGGCCTTTTTTGCATAGATTATGCTGGCTGCCTTAAGAAGCGGATTCCTCACAAAACTGAACTTCCGCCTGTAATCAATCCGCTCCTCCTTCTCAGTGAGATTCATGGGAGAGCCGATAATACTTGAGAGGTAGTTCATAAGAGGAATCTCATCCTCCCGCCAGGGCTTGTTCCTGAGTTCCGCCTCCTTGATGCAGCGGTGCCCGTGCACGCGGAGGAAATCCTGGTACTTCTCACTCACGGAAGGGTGCTTCCCTATGAATGATAGAAGTTCATCGGCCTTCAAAGATGCCGCACGGGGCTCTATGGACTTTATCTCGCGGGCAAGCTCCTGCAGGCGCTTAAGGATATCGGCACTTTCAATTCCGGGGATGTTGCTGAGGAGCCCCGACAGGAAGGACTGATACTCGCTCTTATCCGGGAAGTACTTGTCCAGCATCATATAGAGCGTACTTGTGGCGCTCCCGGAATAGGCCGATGAAGCGTAGTGGTAGATAAGGCTCTCGTCCAGGAGGGCAAGGTTCCTGTCTATGCTGGCGTATAGATCGGCATAACTCTCCCCTTCAAACGAAATCCTTGGGATGAGCCTGTCAAGCTTTCCCATGGCGGCATGCCCTGAGAAGACGTATTTAAGGAACTTCACGGAATTGATAACGCGCACAACGCCATTGGAATATGGTGCGGTCACCGGCGGGTAATCGTGATACTCTCCCATGATTGAGAGATTCATTGACTGAGGATTTGCAATGCCAACTTTAGCGTGCATGGCATAAAGCAGGTTCATGTCAAAGAAAAGGTGCCCGGAAATGGAGGAAATGAGCCTCAGAGGGGTCTCTTCATTGGCATCTTTGTACACGCCCGCCAGCGCCAGCATATATCGCATGCCGTAGTCTATGGCCTTGGCAGATGTAGATAGCGTAAGCGGAGTCACCGCCCCCGGCATCATCTCCCCTACGTTTCTTTTGGTGAATAGGTGGCCGGAGATGTCGTCGTCCCTGTCAAATTCCTCGATGTCAATGATTTCCGTGGTGATGGGGCGCATCTGGAGCAGGTAGAGTTTTCCACCCGCGATGGCCCATTCAAGGTCCATATCGGCATTGAAACTGGCCCTGATCTTCTTGCCTGTTTCATAAAGGAGCCGGACCTCTTCCTCAGAAAGGAGGTCGTCAGAGATAGCCCTGTAGTACTTCCTTGAAATCTCATATCTATGGGCCGATACCTTCCCCGAAACAAGGTTCTCCCCCTGCCCGGAGACGGCCTCAATGAGGATTGCGGAGCCGTTGGAAGGGCTGGCGGTGAAAAGGACACCTGCCTTTTCGCTGTCAATCATCTGCTGAACCACAACGTTCATCCGGCCCTTCTCAAGGTCAAAATGCTTTGCGTAATCCTTAACGCGGGCGGCATTAAGGGACGCCACGCATTTCTGAACGCTTTCTATGAGGTGGGCGCGGTCTACAAAGAGGTAGGTTTCATACTGACCGGCGTTTGATGCGGCGCCCTGGTCCTCGTTGGAGGCGGAGGAACGGACAGACACCTTGGCGGTGCCAAGGGAGTCAAATGCCGTGAGGATGGCTTCCTCATCCAGTTTGTCTATATCTGTAATTACAAATCCGGCGGGAACGGTGTATCCGTGCCTTGAAAGTTCATCAAGACCTTTTGCTTTCCCTCCTACCTCACTGTATAGTTTTTCAGGTAATTCTCCCAGGTTATATATCTTCATCTTCTTATCTCTCCCAGATTTCTCTTGTTAAAGAAACGGCTGCTGTCACTGTTAAAGCCTATTTCAAGTATGCCTCGGCAGGTTTTTCCATCTATTGTGAACTCTGCTATATTCTCAATGAGAATGTACTGCCCGTCCTGAAAATGGTAGGTTACTCCGTCAAGCCTTGTGGCCTTCACGGGGATAGTTCTGCCACTGTCCAGAATCACATTGAAAGACAGCTCTGACGGTACTTCTCCCTTTCCAACCTCATTCAGATCAAGATCGGCCTGCATCATATAGTGCATTCCGGAAGCGTCACGGTAGTTTCCAACTTCCAGGGCACTTATCACGGGATAAGACACCAGGGAGTAATTGAACTGTGTTTTTGACGAAACCGCCATCAGCCACAGGTGATTGTTCATATAGTTCCAGTCACGCTTTCCAAAGGAATGGTCCCGTACGCACGGCAGTTCATAGGGTGTTTTAGCACCATTGAGTGTAAACTCCCCTTTCAGAATGCCCTCCTGCTCATAGTGGCACTGGCCGCTTATATTCTGAAGCTCCGTAAAAAGATCCTTACTCCACTTCTCGTTGGCAATGCCTGTTGCCATTCTCACGGCCGGCATATTGCTGGTGAAATCAATGGGGTGGTGCTTTGGAATGAAGGTGCCGGAGAAATCCACCTCATCCTTCTCATTCAGGATTCCCTTATAGGAAATGGTCCAGTTCTTACCATCCCTTGAAACTATAATGGGAGACTCCCCTGCCGGATAAATCTCCACGGGAAGGGAATACATCTTACCGCCCAGAAACAGCGCAAACCAGGTTTCGTCCATGTTCACACGCTTGCCAAGGCGTGCATAGAATGACAGTCCCTCACTGTGGGCTGAGAAGTAATAGGAATTATTTATAAGAGGGTCTGTGACGCCCTCCAGTGAAAAATTCTCTGCGTAGTCAAAATCAAAGGGCTTCTCTTTGTTCCGTTTCTCCAGGCCCCTTTGAATGATTCCACGTTTAAGTTTAAAAAACATCAGGTTCAGGGTTTAGTCTTTCGTCAATTAAGATGCAAAGATAGTAAAAAGTATTAACTTTGCATCCACTTATGAAAGTCCTGTTTGTCTGCCACGGCAACATCTGCCGGAGCCCGATGGCCGAATTCATCCTGAAGGCCCTTGTGAAAGCAAGGGGCCTGGAGGGCCTCTATTTCATTGAGTCCGCAGCCGTGTCCACAGAGGAGATTGGGAACCCCATCTATCCCCCGGCAAAGCGCTGTCTCACCCAGCACGGAGTGTGGTTTGACCCCGGTAAACGCGCCCGCCAGGTCTCCAGGGAAGACTACAACCGCTTTGACCGTATCATCTGTATGGACGGCTCCAACCTCCGCCTCATAAGGCGCATCATACCCAATGATCCGGAGGGTAAGATACACCTCATGATGTCCTACACGGGTGTAGGCCGTGACGTAGCAGACCCCTGGTACACCGGAGACTTCGAAGAGACCTTCCAGGACCTTCTGGAAGGCTGCGAGGCAATGCTTGCTTAGCGGCGTCCTGGCCAGTAACTAATTGTCCTTCAATAGATTACGTAAAATCGGGTGCACTTGCAGGTGCACCCGACTGTTGGCAAATTGCTGAGTGTCAACGAGTTAGCGGCCAGGCTACTCCGTAAACTTCTTGCCGGCGTTCCAGGCGCCGCCAACAACCTCGCCTATGGCGCGGTAGCACATTCCGGCGGCGTCAAACACAATGGGCTGGAGTTTGGCAAGGTCTATCTTACCGTCTGTGAGGATGCTTTCAGAGGCGCTCTGGTTCACAACCTCCCCTACCAGGATTCCGTCTCCCCAGCTAACCACCTTGCATTCAAGCGTGAGAGGGTACTCATTGATGATGGGAGCGTCAACATTGGGGCTGGGCGTTACCGTAAAGCCAACCCTGGCCACCTTGTCCGGCACTTTGTAGCCGCTCACAAGGCCAAAGTAGTCAGACTCCGCCACTGTACGTACGTCGGCAAACGAAACAGTGAATGCGCCTGTGAGTTCAAGGTTTTCAGTGGTCTTGTGCTTGGAGAGGGACACCACAATCTTCTTGTAGTCGTACTGTCCTGCCCAGGCGGCCATCATAACGTCAGGGTTATGGTCTTTGTCCCAGGTTGCAATCATAACGCAGGGCTGGGGCGTTGTAACAAGGGCGTGGTCCGGGCCAAAATTCTTGCGGCCGGAAACCTCCTTGAGGGGTTCTGAGTTTTTCATATCAGTGTTATTTTGATTTTTGCATCCAAAAGGCAGTAGAAGGCCGATAAGGCCAAGAATGATAACGATCTTTTTCATAAAAACAAAACTACTGTATTTGCTTTCCAAACGGGAAAATGCTGCCAAGGGCCATCTTGAAATGCTGGAGGCCGAACGGAATTCCCACAATTGTGACGCAGAAGATAAGCCCGAACACAAGGTGCAGGGCTGCAATCTCCCACCATCCAAGAAGGATCCATATAAGGTTCATCACAGTGGAGAGGCACCCGGGTTCATTGGGCCCGTCAACAAGTTCGTGACCAAACGGCCACAGGGAATACGTTCCAAGCTTAAACAACTGAATGCCAAAGGGAATGCCCACTATGGTGATACACATTAAAAGCCCCACCATATAGTAGATGAAGGCAATGATTATTCCGCCAAGAAGCAGCCAGAAGATATTTCCAAGGAATTTCATACTACTAACAATTACCAATTATCTGTTCTTTGAATCCATACAAATTGTCACGGGGCCGTCGTTCACAAGCGCCACTTTCATATCGGCCCCAAACTCCCCTGTCCCAACGGGTTTGCCGATAGCCCCAGACATTGCGGCGCAGAACTTCTCATACATAGGCACGGCAAGTTCATGCCCCGCTGCCTCTATATATGACGGCCGATTCCCCTTTTTTGTTAAAGCCATCAGCGTAAACTGGCTCACAACAATGATGTCTCCGCCCGTTTCCACCACGCTCCGGTTCATAACACCCTCCTCATCCGGGAAAATCCGCAGCGCCGCCGCCTTCTTCACAAGGTAGTCTATGTCCTCCTGAGAGTCCTCGTGCCCCACCCCAAGAAGAATCAGAAGCCCCGGGCCGATTGCACTCTTCACCTTCCCCTCAATTGTCACCGACGCCGACGCCACCCGCTGAATCACTGCACGCATAGTTTCAAAAGTTTATATCATCAGTCTTATCCTGCCCTCGGACTTTACGAAAGTCTCCGGGTGGGACATAATAACGGCGTACACCTGCTTGTCAGTCACCGGCTGCCCGTCCCTGCGGACACAAAGGCCCCTGGCATTGATTTCCCGGGCAATCTGCTCCGTCCGCATCCCGTACCCGGAACTTGCCAGGAGGTACACTATGGCTTCTTCAATTTTCATAGGCCGATAAACATTTCCGTCTCAAAGTTACGTATTATTTGGTAAACTCCGCACATCCCCTCCCTTGTAATGCCGATTGGGTGGAGCCCAAATCGCTGGCACTCAATAACTTACAGAATCTTCTGGTATTATTTCTTCTCCCAAATGATTCCATAAACGCCTGTGTAACAATAACTTACCCCCCCCCCGTTTGCGGCATAGAAATAGAAAAACCATCCTGGTAGTGACATGACCCCCGAAAGTTAGACAAAAAACTTTCGGGGTTTTGTTATGCGCAAAAAACACACTTATGAAGACCGCCTCAAGTATATGAAGTTGCTTGAGGATGGTTATTCCGTCAAACACATCGCCACTCGTTATGGTATATCCCACCATCTGCTAAATGTATTGTGGGGAAAGTATCAACAGGATGGGCCGTCAGGATTGATTAAAAAGCAAAACATTCGTTCTGACGGATCGTATCGGGAGATGGTTCTGCGGGATATTGAGAACAATTGTTTAACTTTGTGCGAGGCGGCAATCAAGTACAACGTAAGCGTTGACCGGATAATGTTCTGGAGGCGAATGGCGAGGGAATCTGGTTATGATGCCTTGTATGAGACTAAGCGTAGAGGCCGCCCACCAAAGGATATGGGAAGGCCCAAGAAAAAGAAACCAGAGGAGATGACGGAACTGGAGCGGCTCAGATATGAGAATGAGCGGCTCCGGGCCGAGAATGCTCTGTTAAAAAAAGTGAGGGCCTTAGTCGAAGAAAGGGAAGCCCGTCTGCGCGAGATTGGGCGGAAGCCATCGAAGGACTAAGGCCGGAACATGACCTTGACCTCCTTCTGGAGCTCAAGGGGATGGCTCGTTCAACGTTCTATTATCACACCAAGCGACTCGGACAGCCCGATGGCTATGAAGCCGTCAGGAAGCGTATCCGTGCGATATACGACAAGCATCATGGCCGATATGGATACCGGCGCATCACGGCACAGCTACGCAATGAAGGCTTGGAGATCAATCACAAGACCGTGCAGAAACTGATGGGGCAGATGTCACTGAAAGCCAAACGGAAGAAGCAGCACTATCGCTCATATAAGGGAGAGCTGGGAAAGATTGCCCCTAATGTGCTTGACAGGGACTTCAAAGCCATGGCGCCGAATCAGAAATGGACCACCGATGTCACCCAGGTAAAGATAAAGGACAGAAAGTTATACTTGTCACCGATCCTGGATATGTTCAACGGTGAAGTAGTATCCTACGTAATCTCCACCAGCCCGGATCTAAAGATGGTCCTGACGATGCTGGACAAGGCCTTCAAGAAAAGGGATATACAAGGCAATCTGATCTTTCATTCGGATCAAGGCTGGCATTATCAGCATAAACGATATCAGAAAGCCTTGGAAGACAGGCATATAACACAGAGCATGTCACGAAAGGGCAACTGTCTGGACAACGCCATGATGGAGAACTTCTTTGGCCTGATGAAGAATGAATTGCTATATTTGCAGGAGTGGGACTCTATCGACCAGTTCAAAAAAGCTCTCCGGACATATATCCGGTACTACAACAACGATAGAATCAAACTGAGGCTAAAAGGAAAGAGCCCGGTGCAATACCGAGCTCTGTTCCAATCTAAGGCCTCGTAACTAATGTTAAACCGTCCAACTTTTGGGGGTCACATCAGACAGAGCGGGTTTTTTCTTTTGAGACAACGGGTACCCCTACCTGGGTTTCAGGAATTCCTCCGGGGTGTTGCGGTAGACGTTGCCGTAGAAGGCGTCGTTGTACAGGCCGGCTGAATCCCAGTTTGAGAAGAAGAATCAAGAGGAAAAACGTTTATTGTAGTGTATGTTCTATAAGTATTTTAATGCCGATTCCTATGAGGATAAGGCCTCCGAATATTTCCGGCTTGACCTTCCGGGTGACAACGTCCCCGAAGCGCACTCCAAGGGCAAAGCCAATGAGACTCATCACAAATGAGGCGGCGCCTATAAGGGCAAGCGGAGTCCATAACTGAGACACCTCATTATATCCCGTGCACGCGAATGAAATACCAATAGCAAGGGCATCTATACTGGTTGCCACGGCAAGGAGAAGCTGGGATTTAAGCCCGTAAGGGTCAATGGTTTTGTCTTCCTCTTTCTTGAAGGCATCGGCAATCATTTCTATGCCGATAAAAGCTAGCAGACCAAACGCAATCCAGTGGTCTACCGCCTCCAGATATGCCGAGAAACGGCTTGTAAGGAGCCAGCCGATAAAGGGCATGAGCGCCTGAAAAAGCCCAAAGAGAAAAGCCAGGCGCATCATCAGCCCGGCTTTGTATTTCCCTGTAATGACCCCGCAGACAACAGAGACTGTGAAACAGTCCATGGCCAGTGCAAGGGCCAGTAAAATCAGTTCTAACATTTATGCTTCTGGTGCATTTTTGGTGGGAGAAGGTCCAAGCCTGGATTCTGCCACATTTATGATGTAGTCACCGGTTTGTTCGCACTCCCCTATGAGGTCACTGAAGATATTGCCTTCGTCGTAGCTGTAGGCGCCGTGGTCAAGCTTTTCAACGTTCATCTGTTTGAGACGGTTGCGGCAGGCGTTGATATTTTTTTCGGCCTCCATGCAGTAATCAATGCTTATATCCTCCTTGTGGCCGCCCAGGGCAAGGTTCATGCGGTTGAGAGCAGTGTCAATGAGGGAGAACATTTCCTGCACGCCGGCTTCCAGTTGATTGTTGAAGGTGATCTTCTGGTCACGCTTACGCTTGAGGATACGGGCAAGGTTGAAGTTGCTGTCGCCAAGGGATTCAAGCTCACTGATGGAACGGAGCATGCCGCGGATCTTGGCCTTGGTCTCATCTGAAAGGTGGGCGTCTCCTACCTCTCCAAGGTATTTGCCAATCTCGTTCTCCATCTGGTCACTCATCTCCTCTCCCTTCTTGATGCGCTCAAACAGGGCGTCGAAGGCTTTTTCATCGGCCGTAACATAAAGCTCCTTCACAAGGCCGAACATACGCTGCATCTTCTCTCCAAACACTGCAATCTCCTTCTGGGCCTGGAAAACGGAAAGTTCCGGAGTTTTCATGATACCGCTGCGGATATACTGAAGGCGGAATTCGTCTTCTTCGTCGGTCTTCTTGGGCTTGATGATAAGGCACACAAACTTTTCAATCTGGGGAATGAACCAGATGAGAACAGCCGTATTGATGACGTTGAAGCAGGTATGGAAGGTTGCAAGGGCAAAGGAAAGCTGCGTTGCGTTCTGTTCCGCTGCGGTAGGATCCATTCCAACAATGCTGCAGACCATCCTCACAAACGGGAAGAAGAATATGAGCACCCAGATAACGCCGAAGACGTTGAACAGAAGGTGCGCCATAGCCGTGCGGCGTGCCTGCGTATTTGCGCTCATTGCCGCCAGGTTTGCGGTAACGGTGGTGCCGATATTCTCACCCATAACCAGCGCAATACCCTGATAGATGGTGATGGCTCCGGTGGCGCAGAGAACCATTGTGATGGCCATGAGGGCGGCGGAACTCTGGACCATTGCGGTAAGGATGGTGCCTATGAGAAGGAACAGCAGGATAGTGCCGTAATTGGTCTGGAAGCTTGCAAAGAAGTCCACCACGGCGGGTTTACTGGCAAGGTCCATCTCCACGCCGGTGGCTTTGAGCATGCCAAGGGCAAAGAGGAGGAAAGACAGTCCGAAGAGGAAATCTCCAATATACCTGTGCTTACCCAGCTGGATTAGGATGATACCCACAACAAAGGCCGGCCATACAATGTTTGTGACATTGAATGAGAAACCGGCCGACATGATCCATGCGCTCAGCGTGGTACCTATATTGGCACCCATGATCACGGAAATTGCCTGGCTCAGGGTAAGGAGAGCGGCATTCACGAAGGAAACCGTCATAACGGTGGTTGCGGCCGATGACTGTACGGCTACGGTCACAAGGGCACCTGTGGCAACGCCGGAGAAACGGTTTTTGGTCATGGAGCCAAGCAGGTGGCGGAGCTGGGGACCTGCCATTTTCTGGAGGGCCTCACTCATCACCTTCATGCCGAATATGAGAAGGGCGATTGAGCCCAACAGCTTCAGTACGATAAGCATATGGTTAAGGTTAGGGTTTATCCTTACAAATATACCATTTTTCAGGGAAACATCCTTATTTTTTTGTACCTTAGCGCGTAAGATTTTTGCCATGCATCCCAAATTCATATTGGTATCAGAACCTCAGAGCCCTCTTACAGGAACTTTTGTGTATGGAATGGTATTCCAGCACAAGGACCTTGTGAAGGGCTATGTGAAGGTACATGGAGGCGGCTGGTACAATAAGGACGATGCCGCCAAAACAATGACTCTTTACGGCAGTTCAGGAGACTACGGAGCCCCCAGGCTTTCCTTCCTTAACAGGATTCCGGAAGAGCTCAGGGGCTACAGGTTCTTCTACTCCCCCATCTGGGGCCTTCCCGGCAATGAACTTGACCTCACTGATGTAGAATGGATATAACGAAGAAGCCCCGGTCGATTACTCGATCGGGGCTTCCAAAAAACCGCAGCGACTTACTCTCCCAACTGGTAGGTCAGTACCATCAGCGCGACTGAGCTTAACTTCTCTGTTCGGAATGGGAAGAGGTGGTTCCTCAGTGCTATAACCGCGGCAATATGTTACTTGAGAGAATATTTCAAGGAAACATCCGATAGATTTCGCTTCAATCGGCAGTTATCTTTCTATAAGAGAAAGTCTCTCGGGCTATTAGTACAGGTCTGCTGAGGCCGTCACCGACCTTACACATCCTGCCTATCAACGTGGTAGTCTCCCACGACCCTCAAGGGAAAACTCATCTTGGAGACGGCTTCGCGCTTAGATGCTTTCAGCGCTTATCCTGACCCAACGTGGATACCCGGCGGTGCAGCTGGCGCCACAACCGGTATGCCAGAGGTTGGTCCGACCCGGTCCTCTCGTACTAAGGTCAG
>JAEESO010000055.1 GCA_016286385.1 Bacteroidales bacterium
GCGAGGTAGACAGGCTTCGCGAGGAGGTCACCCGGAAGCTCCAGGAAGCCAACGAGCAGTTGAACTCCCTACGAGACCGTGCAGCCGTTTATCGCAAAATCATCAAGCAGAACTACTTGCAGGACCAGTGGGCCGGCTTCGGCTTACAGGATAAGCGCTAAATCATCCTTAACAAACCAACGCCCCGACAATCCTTAACTGGACTGTCGGGGTGTTTTCAATTCGATAAACAGGAATTTACCTGAGGCCTTTTTCCTGCGAGAAAAGCCATTTGAGGCGCTTTGAAGTAAATGCATTATCACACGCATCGCGATGACGCTGCCCGAGAAGAACATCAAATTGAACCATCCCTCCGGCCTTTTCAATTTCTGACGAAAACCACTTCAGGGCCTCATAACTCCTCTCCTCCGAGCCCACGGTGACATATAGCGGAATCCCGGTGAAGTCTGAAGGATAGGCACGCTGCGCCTGACCGGAAGCAATGATTGCCGCTGTGAACAGTTTGGGATTATCTTTCAGGAGTTTCCAAACGCAGCAGGCTCCCATTGATGCACCGCAGATATAGATTCGGGACACATCGATGTACTTTGTTTTCATATACAGGGTGATCAGGTCCTCCACACTGTCCGTATATCCGGCTTTGCCGTCACGTCCATCCCACTCTCGGTCTTCCGGACATTGAGGAACGAGAAAATAGGCAGAAACGTGATTCTTTTTAAGATAGCGGGCAATGGCCTGAACGCCTGCTTGAGAAAGTTGTTTCCGGTTATCGTTCCCGCTGGCATGCCTGCCATGAAGATAGATTACCAGGGCTGCGTCTTCTTTATCTATGACATGGCTTGCCAACTCCTGATAAAGCATCCCATTATACTCTTGGGGTTCAAACTCCTGTGCATTCATACACAAGCATAGGAGAAGGCATATAAGAGTGCTTTCGTATCGTTTCATACTCAGGCGGTTAAATTACGATTTATCTAACTCTCAAAGGTAAGGATTTTTACTGAACCTTCACTGAACGGGACTTCGTCGATGCCCTTGATTCTTGACCACGTTTTGACTACAACTTCGAGTATTTCCAATTAATCTATAAACAGTTGGTCTAATGTTACTTCTGACTGAATGTCGTTAAAGTAAACATTTCTTTTAACTCCTTCCGTCGTAATCATTGTCAAATGAACGGCCTTCCTTGTTTTTGTCTGCTCTTTAAAGACATCGCGCTTATGTTTCAGTTCTTTGGAATAAGCCTTGTCTATCACATATTCACTGCTGGAAAACTTGATTTCACAGAGGTTTATGACATTATCTCTGCGGTCTATTACCAAGTCTACTTGTGCTCCTTCGTCTCCCCGATACCGCCAAGAATATACATTCGATAAGACTCCACCTATTTCAAGCGCTTTTTTCACTTGTGTGACATGCTGTAAAACAACCCTTTCAAATGCAAGTCCTTCCCAAACCCTGTGGAACTGCGCGTCTATTGACGATGTCCAGAAGCGTTCATCTCCACCAACGTTATTCTGAATAAACTTGAAATAGAAAATGGTATAGTTGTCAATCAATTGATACAGCGCATCTTTTACCTTTTTTCCGGGAGCGCAATACTTCCTCACAAACCCACACTGCTCCAATTCCTTCAGCCTCCTTGAAAGTACGCCGCCTGTTTTAATTTTAAGCGCATTTATTATTTCCTCCCGAGTCATTCCCTCCCGTATCTTACTTAAAACAGATACGATGTCAATATAAGGAGCCTTCTTTTTAAACAAAGACGCGTATAGATGCTCAAACTCATCCGCCAGCTTCCCGTTTCTTGCAAAAAATAAGGCATCTATGTTTTGAGAGAGACTTTTCCTGGCCATCAGAAGACTCCAGTAATATGGAATTCCGCCAAGAATCATATAGCTCTCCAAAATCTGTTCGCGAGACATAACCAGTCCCAGAGACTGTGAGTATGCTTCACATTCGGACAGAGAGAACGGCTCCAACAAGATTTTGTCAGTAAGCCGATTATGCAGCCCTCCGTGATTGTTGACAATTTTACTGATTATCCAGGATGTTGCCGACCCGCATACAATCATAACGATATCCTTCCTGTTTGTAGCCCATCCATTCCAAAAATGCTCTAGCGCTGGCAAGAACGAAGATTTCGGCGTGTCCAGCCATGGCAACTCATCAATAAAAATAACCTTCTTTCTGGCACGAGAATTCTTGACTATTTGTTTTAACAAGGAGAAGGCCTCCAGCCATGTTTGCGGCAGCGGTGCATCTTCGTAGCCATACTCCTTTAGTGATTCCTGAAAGTTCGCCAGCTGTTCAGATGTCTTTCCTCTAGCCAATCCGGTATGCTGGAAAGTGAATTTGTAATTGAAGGTCTCTCTCACCAAATAAGTTTTTCCTACACGTCTTCTTCCATAGACGGCGATAAATTGCGACTGGTCTTTTCGAAGGGCCTCACGGAGCGTCTCTTGTTCTGCTATTCTTCCTATCAGCATAGTGTCATGTTTTTACAAATGTAATGAAAATTTTTAGCCAAAACCAAACGATTTTGCAAGATTTGGCTAAAAATCCATTTTTGATAATGCGACGATAATTAGCCAAAACCTTCTTCTATATGGCGATTTGGCTAAAAACTTGACCACGTTTTGACCGACATATTCCGATTTATCTGAATGCCTCATATCACTTCAATGTAGAAACTCACCGGCCTGAAGCCGTCGTTGCAGCTGATCATGGCGCTCTGGGGATTCTTCATCCAGCCGTCGTAGAAGTTTCCCTCACCACGGGCCAGAGCCTCCACAAACTCCTTCATAGAGCCCCAGGCCGAAGGGCACATCCCCTCAGGACACTTGCCGTCAACTGAAATCCACTCCTGCCCCTCCAGCACATCGCAGGCGTGTTCGATGGGGTTCTCATATTTTGCCATCAAATCCGGATACGAAGCCTTCCTGACGGCCGTGATTCTGATTTTCATAAGGTTTTGATAGTCTTTCTTAAAAGTTCGATTTATCTAACTCTCAAAGATAATCATTAGTCCTTACAAAATAAACCGCAAAAATTTGGTTTATATTGTAAACTTGTTTATATTTGCACCGTGGAAGGGGAAGACTGCGCAGCTTCGTCCTGCCGCAAAAACAAGTTAAACAATTGATACAATGGGACAAAACAAAGAAATGACGGCTCAGGAAAGCCTGTCGATCATCACTGAAACAATGAACAACAACCGCAAGGATATTGTTCGTAGCAGCGGAAAATACTTCGTTTTGTGGGGAATTCTGCTCACAGTATTCTCACTTCTTGTCTTCATCCTCTGGAAAACCACAGGAAAGGCGGTATGGAACAACCTATGGTTTGCCTTACCCGCCATAGGCTATCCTCTTGCGCGGATGATAAAAAGCAAAGAAAAGCCTGCTCGCGCAGAGAACTACATCAGCCGTATCAACGGCGGTATCTGGGGCTCCTTCGGCCTGTTTGCCTGCTCTGTTGCCCTCTTCACTGTACTTTACAGCCTGCTTGGAGACAGTCAACTTACCGCAATTGTCCTTGGCGCTACTCTGACAGCGCAGATTGTCCTTCTCTTCGGAATCGCCGAGACCATCAGCGGCGTTGTCCTCAAGAACTGGACGATAAAGATTGCAGGGTGGATTACCGGCATCGGAGGCCTGGCCATCTTTTACATTACGCAAGCGGGCGCTGAGCAGATGTTCATCTTCACTTTTGCAGGAATCGTCCTTGCCGCCACAGGGCTTATTGTAAAACAGCAGTACAAGTAGCCTATGTTTCCAAAGTTAGATCCGCTCCTTCATTCCGAACTCCGGCTGGCGGTGATGAGCATCCTGGCCGGAGTGGATGAGGCCGATTTCACCTATCTGAAGAAACAGACGGGTGCCACCTCCGGGAACCTCAGCGTGCAGATAGACAAACTCACCGCCGCCGGCTATATCACGGTGGAGAAGGGCTTCAAGGGCAAGATGCCCCGCACTACCTGCAGGATGACTCCTGCAGGTCAGGAAGCCTTTGGTAACTATGTGGAAGCATTGAAAGAATACCTCTCGTCTGGAGGGCCGGGTGGTCGACGGTTATGATTCTTCCGCGTAAACGGATTCGAAGATGGTCCGGAGCCGCGGTTCATCTTTGATAATCTCACGCAGCTGCTTCAGGGGGGCCTCATTGGGCGACCCAGGAATCAGAAGGTGAAGATAGCCGCCTTCGGCATACTTCTCATTGAGATGCTCCAGAGTGCGGTTCCAATGCCCCTCTTTGTCCAGTTCAGGGTAGTTGGAAAGGCCGAAGAGAACAGTCCGGCGTATGATGGTTTCAGGAACAATTAGACGGTCTGCCTCGGCAACAAGACGGCCATAGATGCTTCTTGGCGGCGTTTTTGCCGATGCCCGGTGGTCTTCCGCAGCCTGGGCGATTGTCTCTATCTGCTCAGGTGAGAACCATTCGGTGAGCCGCTTGTCTTCGCGGATAATCCGTCCGCTTTCCAAATGGTGAGTTTTCCGGTCCACCGCAAGACCAAGGTCGTGACACGCCGCTGCCGTCAGGAGCATCTCCTCATTGATATCATACTGCTTGCCCATCGACAGGGCACGCTCAATGACCGTTAGTGCGTGGTCTTCCCGATGCGCCTTATCGAAGGCCGCATACCCAGGAATGACTTCACTATAAATGTAGTTCTTCAGGCTTTCTCTTATCATGCAGAAATAGTTAAGCGAAGTACTCGTATGGGGCGGTCTTTGCCCTGATACTGGGTTTCGTCTATGACTGTTTCTCCGGTGGGGACGAAGCCGCATTTTTCCATCACCCGGCCGCTGGCAGGGTTATCCACAAAATGGCCGGAAATAAGGGATTTGATATCTGTCCTGCACCTGATATGTTCAATCATCAGCCCCAGCGCTTCCGTGCAAATGCCTTTGTTCCAGTATGGTTTTGCAATCCAGTATCCTATAAGAGGCTCCCCGTCACGGGCGGGCAGATTGCAGTTGCACGAGGGACCATAACCCATGGCGCCGATAGCCTCCCCCGTTTCCTTCAATTCGATGGCCCAGGTATTGGTGGCGTCACAGAAGACCGTCCGGATAACCTCCAGGCTTTCTTCCACGGACTGATGAGGCGGCCAACCGGCCCGGGGGCCAACATCGGGATCCGATGCCCACTTGTAGAGCGAAGGAGCGTCGCTGTCCCGCCAGTGGCGGAGAATGATCCGGTCTGTTTCCATCACGCCATCGTAAAACAGCTGGCCGGGCAGTCGCTTCTTCTCCTTTGCCGGGAAGGTGGCCTCGTATTGCTCGAATGCTTCCGGATTCTCATCGGCAATGAAATAACCCTTGGGCGGACAATAAGTTGCTTCCTCTATGCCATTGGCTTTAAGCCAGCCGGGAATCAGCTCCTGCGCCAGGAAGAAGGGAACCGGATCATCCTTTGGGAAGTCGTGATAGTGGATACCAAATCCGCTGGCAAGCGAGAAGCCGGCGTTCTTGTAAAAGTCGATATTTCCTTCCATGCAAAGGAATCCGACTCCCCCTTCACGCGCCCTCTCAAGGGCGAACTGCAATAACTTCAGCCCATATCCCTTCCTCTTATAGTCTGGATGGATGCAGATGGGGCCGAAGGTCCAGGACGGCTTGCGCATACCGTCAGGCAGCACCAGTTCTGCCTTGGAGAACATCACGTGACCTATCAGCCGGTCATTCTCCTCCATCACGAAGTCCAGTTCCGGAATGAAGTCCGGATTGCCCCTATAGCAATGCAGCACAAAGTGCTCCGTGCATCCGGGGCGATATACATTCCAAAATGCATCGCGAGTGAGAATCTCAACTGCACGGTAATCATCCTGTCTTTCAAGTCGTATTTTCATATTATTCTGACTCATTTGAACTTATGAGCTCTCCCCTTGGGGCGGGAGATAGAACTCCTTGTATTCTTTCTTAAAATCGAAGGGCATCTTTCTGAGTTTATTTTATACTTACAAAGATACGCCCTTGCAGCCATTTCCGCAAGGGCGTGTATTTTCATTATGCCTTTTCCACCGGCACTTGGATGATGGTGAGCCACTTGTCGGGGTCCTCCTGGTTCCAGATGCCGTCAATGTAAACGGCACGGGGTGCATCGGCAATCTTGTAGC
>JAEESO010000056.1 GCA_016286385.1 Bacteroidales bacterium
AACTGAGGTGTATCTTTTGGGCCAGGAGGTGGATGGTTTTGTGTCTGAAGAACTGGAGAAACTGTATAATAAACTTCGCTAATTCTTGTACCATACCGTTTTGGTTGCCGGAGAATACAAAAGGCATTGAGATATGGCAACATACACAATAACAATAGATGAGCGGACTAAGGAAGGGAAAAGCCTGGTCCGCTATCTTCGTGATTTGGGCGTAATCTGGACCCAATGATGTGACGCTTGCCGCAGTGAATGAAATCCGAAACGGTGGCGGCACTCGATGTGAAACCTTTGAAGAATACATTAACGCCGTTGCAGAGTGATACAGATTACTCTATGCTTTTACCCACGGCAGAAAAGCGGGGAAGTGAATCTTGAATTCCTGTTGGTTGACGGGAAAACGGCCGGCGTGAAGTATATCTCTGCCCAGCTTGTGCCGGTGAAAGAGCTCCACGCATTTACACTTGACGGTTCAGTGCATCAGCGCGCAAAAAGCTACGATGTTCTGCTTAAGGCCCAGATAGACCGGATTATCCCGGCGATGAAGGAAGCCTATATACAGCTTAGGATTGAAGGGAAACCGGTCAATGAGGAAAGCTTCCACAAAGCCGTTGACCAGGCACTCTGGTCCTACGCTCCGGCGGGTGTCCCTGGCGTGGACAGGGAAGAGACGCTGCGTGAACGCTTCCAGCGCTTTGTGGACGAGATTTGCCGTTCCGGCAAGCTGAGCGTAACCAATCAAAAGCAATGGAAGGTCCTCAATAATAAGTTGAACCGTTATCTGCGGGTCAAGGATGTTGAGTTTATGGGTGTAGGAGACTTCACGCAGGAAATGATTCTGGAGTTTGAGAAGTTCATCCGTGATGAGTACCTTTACGCAGAGAGTCCGAAGTATGCAGCCATCTATCCTCGCGAAGAGTACTTGACCTTTCCCAATAGCCAACTTGGAAGAGACACGGTGCGCCTGATGATGAAACTCTTCTGCTCGTTTTGGGACGCATTGTTGGAGGCGCAGGAGATTACAGAATCTCCCTCCTCCGGCTATGCAGAAACGCTGAATAAGCCCCCGCGCCAGATACAACAACTCTTCGGCGGCTTGCTTGCCCTCAAGCAGGAGGATTTTCAGAGAGTCCTGTCGGCCTCGGTGCCGGAACGTTTGCTGGCCATAAGGGATTTCTTTGTCCTGCAGTGCATGCTTGGGATGAAGGAGAAAGACCTCCAGCTGCTGACACTGGACAACGTGTCCGTATCCCGCGGCATTCCCTATGTCCATTACGTTCCTCTGAGCCGCCTGGAGGCGAAGACAAGTCAGAAGCGGAGGAGAAAGATTCTGGAGGTGAAGGTTCCGCTGGTCCGGGCCGCGTATGATATCGTGAAAAGAACAGGACTTCGTTTTGACGTCCCGCTCCAAGCCTACAACAGTCTTGTGTCACAACTTCTCCGTCATTCAGGGGTGGACCGGGAGGTAGAACTGTATGATGCAAGCAGGGAGGAGGTTGTTGTTTTGCCGTTCTGCGATGCCCCGCAGATGAACCTTGCCCAACGTTCTTTCTTATTCATGCTACTCAAGTCCGAGACCGGCGAGGACAGTTACTGGGACGGTTCTAACTCCATAGATATGCTGTATAAGATATCAAAGGGCCCACTGCCTGCGTATCGGGAGAAACTGAACAAGGTCTTCTGCCAGGAGGGTTTTAAGGTGAACAAGACCTTGACGCTCATCAGTAATGGGAAGTCAGTCGAAGATGTCCCCATCGTCTATATAGAGGAATCCGACCAGGTCAGTTACACACAAAAAGGACATCCGTATCCCATAAGCACCTTACTTCCTATGGCTGGAAGAAAGATGAACCCTGAGGCGAGGGTAGATGTTCAGAAGATGGTATGCCGGCATCCGGAACGCCCGGTACGCATTTTCGGGAATCAGTACCAGGAATTCATAGAAAACATTGCGCCTAACGAACGCGAACTGATTGAAGCCGGCCTCCTGTTGATATCCCGACTCCCGGAATTGCCGGAGACCCTTGTCACTAATCTGGGTGAAGGCCTTTATGTAATGGACACAGATTTCAAGGGCCATGAGTATACAACCTTCTTTTGTGTGGATGGGGATGAACTCATCGTACTATGGTGCGAGTATATGAGGGACCACTCTCGGCGGAAGAAGAAACTGGAGAAGGTATCGGTATCGGCCAGGGCCTGTTTGCGGTCCTATCTGGAAGGGAGGGAAACGACGCGCCTTTACGACAACCTTCCTGCATCGGCCCTTGATAGTGCGATGAATACGTATTGTGTCCAAATCCTTTATCGGGCCGTTGCAAAAGCTGGCTATTCCATCGAAGAGTTCGCAAATAAGAGTGAAATCTACTATCGAGTTTGGGACCGTAATCGGTTGGGAAATTGGATCCTTCGCCTGAAGAATCTCTGCCGCATCATGGAGGCCTTGGACCTTCGCGCTGTCATCCTGCGTCCAGAATAAACCCCGTGTATACAAGAAAAACCCCCGGCGTCATCGCGACGGCGGAGGCTGAGTTTTTGGAACGAATCGGGGTTGGTGAACCGGACCCCGGGCCGGTGAGAGACTACGGCTCGTCAGGATCCGGCTCAGCTGCCTGGGCCCACTTGGCCATGGCCTGCATGGGGACAGAGGTCTCGCCGGTGGAGGAGTTCACGTAGAAGTAACGGAGGAAGACCTTGGGAGCACCGGCGCCCAGGACACCCTTGCTGGCTTCGTAGTCGGCCTTGATGTCAATGGCGGCATCGGTGGGCTCTTCCACGGCCTTGATCTGGGTGGCCTTACCATAGCCGCGGCTCACGCCGTTGCTCTGGCCTTCGGAGGCCTGGATGATGAGGTAGATGCCGCCGTTGTCAGCGATGGCCTGGTTCAGCTTGAAGGTGAACGCGGCGCTGGTGCACACGATGGTGGCTTCGGAAGGAGTCTCCACACCGGAGAGGGTAGGAGGCGTGGTCAGGATGGCGCCACCCAATTTCACAACCCAGAAGTTGAGACGCTGGAAGAGGTTCAGACCGGAGATCTTACCCTTGGTGCCCAGGATGGACTTGGCGTCAGCACTCAGGGCGGCCTTGTTCCAGGCAAGGATCTGCTCGTTGGTGAGGGACTTCCAAGAGGTGGTGATCATCTTCATCACACCCTTGTTCTTGGCCTGGTCGGAAGTACCGATTCGGCCACCGTAGCCGCGGTTCTTGATGAACTTGCGGCCTTTTACTTTCGCGGCGGTAACGCCCTTGGCGCTGCCGGACATCTCTTCAAAAGCGATGGAGGGGATGTATTTCATGGCGAATTACAGTTTGAAAAGGTTTTTGGATTTGAGGAATAGATATAGTGCTGCAGTGACTATTGCTAGGATAAGGAGAGTAAGGGTGGTGCCGCCAGTGCGCATCTTGAAGGATTGCCACTTGGTAAGCTTGCGCTCAACTTCGACGGTTTGAATCTGGACGCGGTCGCGGTAAACGATGCTGTCGCGGTGAACAATCTGCTTCTCCACTTTGACCGGATGCTTCACCGGTTTGGTCTCCAGGGAGTGGCTCAGGAATCCATCCTTGACCGTGGCCAGACTTTTGGCATACGGGTTCTCCAGCGTAGAAGTCGTGTCCCTGGTTACGTTGCTCTCGATGTAAACCGGCAGCTGGACGTAGGCTGTGTCGTGAACCGTTTCGGTGTGCGTGTTCACCTCAACCGTGGTGCTGACCGTTATGGATGGCGAGGTGGGACGGAGAGCACCACAGGATGAGGCTGCCAGAAGAGCGAGCGGAAAGAATATGGAGGGAAAGCGAATCATCTTGTCATTCTGAGCGTTGCGAAGAATCTTCATATTCGGGTTCAATGCCGGTCTTGCGTTCAACGTTGCGGATTTCGGCGGCCATTTTGCTGAACTTTACATCATAACTGGCTTTCACGCCCAGGATGGCGCCGCAGAGAACAAGCAGTTGGCTCACGATGGCAATGGCGCTACTGGCTATTTCGCCAAGGGGCTCAATGAAGAAAAGACAACCCACGGAGATGCCAACGCCGGCGCTGAAGCTGGCGATAGCCATGCCGCCTTGGAGGCGCGTGAGTTCTATTCTTTTCTTCGGGGCCATAGTCATTATACGTTGTTGTCACGAACCAGGAATGCGTACACAAACGGATCGTGGCCAGTGTCCCAGAATCCCATCACGCGGCGCTGGTTGCTGAGCACCTTGTTCTCGATGTGGGCTTCCGCCATCCCGTCTATGTTGGGGTGCATCTGATTGCCGCCTCCGCAAATGGGGACATCCGCGGTAATGTCTGCAGGCAGCTCTTCCATGACTACTTCCCAGAGGGAATCCCTGTAGGCATAGGAGCATCCGCCGAACAGCAGATGGATGAATGCCCAGTGCTCGAATACCACCACAAAGGTCTCGTATCCGAAACGCAGGTAGTTGTCCGGCGTAGTCATCGTAAGGCGCTGCTGCGTCCCCTTGATGGTGTTGGCTCCCTGGTTCAGTTGTGGATAGAGCGTGAGGATGTAGATGATGAGAGGGCCGTTCTGGTCAAACCAGGGTTGCTTCTCAATCACAATCGTGTTCTTGTCCTTCACCCAGGACTTGAGCACAGAGCCGCCGTCATAGATGGAATCACCCCAGGAGTAGTGCGCGTCTTCCATAAAGCGAACGAAGACAGCACCCACTGCGCTGCGGTCTATGGAGAGGTCCGGCACGTAGATTTCCAGCTGCTCACAGGCCTGGTAATCTGCGTTCGTGGGGTCAAAACTGAACTTGGAATTCAGGACCACGTAATTGGAAGCCTGGTAATCCTTGAACTGGATCTGTCCGGCACCGAAGTTATTTCCTGTACTGTTGAACATGGCTTTTCAGTTTGAGGGTTAGTAAAGGATACCGGCGCCAAAGGCCTCACAAGGAGCGTAGTACGTGCCGCCACGGTGGGCAAACTCAATAGTCGTCTCACCCTTCCAGTTCCTCATATATACCATCGCGGATTGGACGTTGATATGTCCATGGTCGTCACAGGAACGGCACAGGCACATTCCGGTACCCATTACCTCCTGAGGCAGAGGAGTCTCTAGGGTCACTTCGGATGCGGCCACGTTATCCATCCCCAGGCACATGGCGCTGAACTGAGCTACCGGCGCCCCGGTAGAGAAATCCATATCAAATGTGGAAACATTGCAATCCTTGCTCGTGTCCACGTTGTCCATCGTAACTCTCACGCGTCGGCCGTGAGGGGCCTCACCGGTAACAATGGCGGAGTCCTGAACTGGCTGGCCAGCAAACCCGGTGGATGTGTCCATCCAATAGGACTCCACGAACACCTTCTGTCCGGGCACGGGCTCTACTCCGATGGTCTTCAGGTAAAGGGTCGTTACATCGGCCTCACCCCAGTCATCCTCGATACCAGGAGTGATGATGACGGTCTTGCTCCAGCCATTGGAAATGCCCACGGACTGTCCCGCGGACATCTTTACCACCAGCTTGTAGGGGCTGGCCTGGTGACGGATGCCGGAGATGGCAACCAGGGCGGGAGAGACCGCAATCTGGGAATACTCGACATTAGGAATGGCTACGGTGGACTCTGGCGCGGAAGAAAGAAGCGTCTCTCCGGCCATCTGCCGGTTGCTATTCAGCCGGACATAGAGGTTGATGCCGGAGAGCTTAGCTTTCTGGCCAAAAATGGAAGCACCGCTGACGTGCTCTGCCAGGCGGTCCCAATCAGATCGCTGAACGTCGGTGAGGGTAGCCCAAGATTTGGTAATCTTTTTGAGGGAGGTCCTTCTTGCGAGCTGGGTGATGGTGGCTTCGCCGGTAGGATAGGCTTTCAGCGAAAGGATGCTACGGCCGTCTTGAAAACGAGCCGTAACACCCTTTGCTGATCCGGAGAAGCCGCCGAAAGCGATGGAAGGAAGAGCGATCATAACCAAAAGTATTTGTTCAATAACAAAAGGGGTTCGGCTATGGCTCAATGCAAAAAGGGGCTTGGATATCGCCATATCCAAACCCCAGGACAAATGTATAAAAATG
>JAEESO010000028.1 GCA_016286385.1 Bacteroidales bacterium
CCAGTTCCTCCTCCTTAAGAGGCGCGCCGCTGTCTCCTATTATGCAGCAGCAGCCCTTGCATACGGGGTAGTCGCAGGCGAAAAACTCAAGGATGACATCCTCTGAAACAAGGACGTCTCCAATCTCCACTATGGTTCCAAAGGCGCTACTCATTCCACTATGTATTCTACTGCTCCGCCGGCAGATATTGCGGCAAGGAAACCGCGCACCTTTTCCGGGGTAATGGCCTGCAAACTCTCCGAATAACGGGAATTCATGTCCTTATTGAGGGCGTAACGCGTCTGCTGGGCCATTGTAAAGCCCTCCGGAGTTGAAAGACGGGCTTTGACTCTCTCCGACAGGCCGTTTTTCCAGGCCTGGACGTCGGCCTGCGCGGGAAGGCGTTTTCCGGACTTCACTATTGCCGCCCTCACTGCCGTAATGGCTTTGTTCACATCCGGCTCCACCACATCTGCGGGAAGGCCCTGGGCGGGTACCGGGAAGCAGGAAATCTCCATGTAGAAACGCTCCTGGGGCTGGGTCATGGGGCCCACTGAAACATCGGCCGTGAAGCCATATGGAGCAAGTTCCCAGACAAGGGACTGCTTCAGGACCTCAGCCGCAACGGTGGAAAGGTAGAAGTTATCCGACGTCACGGCCATGGGAGCCTCAATCACAACGTGGATGCCCCGGGGGCCTTTGTCTCCGGTAACAGTTACGGTACCGTTACGTTGCCTGAACTCTACGGGGCGGCGCGGCGTGGTGCCTTTCTGGATTCCGAAACCTCCAAGGTAGCGGCTCAGAATACGTTTTACAACGCCGGTTTCAAGGTCTCCGGAAATGATGAGGACTCCGTCGTTAAAACGGGCAAAGCGGTCTGCGAAGTAGGCCTCGGCCTTGATCTGGGTTTGCGCCGTGAGCGCGCCGGGACGCTCCGTATAACGGTATCCGGGGTGCAGCTGCGAATAGATAATATCCTGGGGCGATGGTTCCATCAGCTCCTGGACGGCACTATAGCGGAGGAACTCCTCCCTGTTCATCTCACGCTCATTGCAAATGGCAAGGAGGGTTTTCATGAGGAAGGCCAGCTTCCCGGACGGGGCGCTGCCGCTCAGGACAAGGCTGTTCAGGTGAACATCGGCATTCATTGAAAGGCCGTTCACTTCAAGCATGTCCTGGAAAACGGGCGCGGGGATGCCGCCTACATCGTAAAGCCTGAGCATAGGGCCGATATGCCCGCCCTCTCCTTCCTGAAGGTCAGGAATCTGGGACAGTCCGCCTCCAAGCACAAGCGAATAATTGAACATCCGGGAGCCCTTGATCTCCTTGTAAACCACCTTGATTCCGTTGGAGAAAGTCCACACCGTGCCGCCGGAAACAGGCTCCGGCTTCTCTTTCTGGAGACGCACCCTTGGAGGGGTGAAATCTATACCGGCAGAGTCTGCGCCATGCCAGGTGTAATCGGCCTCAAAAGGCGCTATAAGTCCGTTTTTATAGGTGGCGTTGTATACCAGAAGGGCCTCTGCGGGGTCAAGAGTATCCCTTGCTGAAAGCTCCAGGGTAAGGTTATCCTCCCCCGCCAGAAGGGCCGATGCAAACTTATTGAAAAGTCTTGTTTCCGTCTCTTCAGGGATGTTTTTTCTGGCAAAGAGGCGCACGCGCTCGCTTGCGGGGGCAAGGTTGGCCCCAAACAGGAAATGGGCTATGCAGGAGGCTATCTTGTCTTCCACTGCAGCCGCCTCCTTCAGGAGCACGGGCCTCAGAACCTCCTTGACATCCGTGAATTCCTTTACGCTCACGCCTGTGGAATCCATTGATGCAATAGTGCGCGCCATAACCCTCAGGGCACTGAATTCCTGGCCGGGGGCTATACTTGCTGTCACAGTGTATCTCTCATCCCCTCTGTAATCACAACTTCTAAGGGAATCAAATGTTATGGAACTGCAGGTAACTCCTTCGCGGGCAAAATCCTTCTCCAGCCGGTTTTTCAGGAGCACCAGGAATTCCAGCCCGAAGATGTCCGTCACAAGGGCCTGGGCAGTATTCATGAAAATGTCAGGAATGCGGTTTCCGGCATATGTGACGGCTATGGCTCCGGGGCCGATCTTAAAATCAAGCGCCACCGGTTGGTTTGGATTCCAATTATAAGCCGGCTCCGGCTGCGGGGCATTTAATTTCTGGACAAGAAGGGAGAAAAGGTCCATCTTCTTTTTCAGTTCCACGGTGGGCTCCACATCTCCGGAAACTATGATGGCCTGCGGGGCGCTGCTCTGCGCCATCTTATAAAAGGTATAGAGCAGCATTGAGTCAAGGACTTCCTTCTTATAGAACGGGACATCCCTGAAAGTGTATACGGTGGATCCTTCCCTTTCTGTCAGAAAACCATCCCTGGAGGGCCCTACGCCCATCCTTGCAAGAAAGGCCGATGATAACCCGGCACGTTTTTCAGCAGTGAGGGAATCACCTTTCTGGACCAGGGCTATTGAGGCATACCCTTTCTTGACTGGGGCCTTTACTATATAATATGAGGCGTCACAGCCAAGTTTTCCCATCTCTATGGAAGGATCTACCTGGAGCGGCGGGAGCTGCTGGGCTGGCACAGTTATTGCGAAACAAAGCCCGGCAAGCACAGCAAATATGCTTTTGAGTATATTCACACTGCAAAGTTAAGATTAAAATTGCTATATTTGCAACTTGCACGCCAAGATTGAAATAATTTAAACTTTAAGGATATGAAGAAATTTTTAGTAGTGTTCGCAGCTCTGAGCCTCGCTTTCAGCGCAATGGCCCAGGACTTCAATGAGGCTGTTGAAACCTTCAACCAGGCAGCCCAGGCAGAATCAAAGGCCGATGCCCTCAAACTTTTCAAGCAGGCTTACTCCCAGTTTGTAGCTTGCGGAGAAGAGGAAGAGGCACAGGCAAAGGTAGAGGAACTCAAGGATATCATCCCCGCATATTCCGTAGCTGTTGCAAAGGAAAGCATTGCAGCCAAGGATTATGACGCCGCCATCGTTGCCCTTGAGGCCGCAGCCGCAGACTGCGCAGAGTTCGCAGCAGAGGAAAAGGCCGCAGAAGTCAAAGACCTTTTCGGTTTCACCTATAAGGCATCGGCCAAGAAAGCCCTTGCCGCAAAGGATGCCCAGACCGCTTTCTCTCTCCTCAAGAAGAGCGTAGAATACACCCCCGAGGATGGTGAGGCCCAGTTCCTTCTTGGCCGTCTCTTCCTCAGCTCGGGCAAGATCGACGAGGCCAAGGCCGCATTCGAGGTAGCATCGGCCAACGGAAAAGAGGCCGATGTCAAGAAGCAGCTCTTCAACTACTACTACAACAACGGCCAGAAGGCCCAGCAGGCCAAGAAGTACGCAGAGGCCATAGAGGACTACAAGGCAGCCCTTGAGATCAATCCGGAGCCCGAGAAAGCCGCCATCTTCTTCAAGATGGGCATCAGCTACGGTGCGCTTGGAAAGAAGGCCGATCAGAACGAGGCCCTCAAGAAGTACTGCGCACTTGACGCCGCTGCCGCCGCCAACGACGACATCCTCCTCACCATCGCCCAGAACGCCGTGGCCCTGAAGGATGCCGAAACCGCAAAGGAATTCTACGGCAAGCTTGCTTCCAGCAAGAACGAAGCCTACGCAAAAGAGGCCAAGAACTACCTGAAATAGCCCTTCCCCCCTTACGGTTCTCCCCTTGCGGTGGAGCCCAACTGCTTGAATCGCAGCACATTACAAAAACTTCTACCAGAATTATTTCTAGTAGAAGTTTTTGTAATTACCTGACAATCAATAACTTAACTTCCACTCCGGCCCCGTGCCATCCTTGCACTCATCGTCCTTTTCATAATACTGTTTCCATTGATGTGAACTGAGGCTTCATTCCAAGATGCTCGTAGAAACCCCGGGCCTCATCATTTCCTTCCCAGACGTGTAGGGTTACGTTGTGACAGCCTCTTTCCCTGGCAATTTCCAGGGCTTTTTCATATAAGATTCTGCCGATTCCTTCACCCCGGTGGGCGCTGTCCACACAAAGGTCGTCTATGTACAAGGTGGAAAGTGCCTGCAGGCTTCCGCTGTCCTGATGCCGGATTTCCAAGAAGACATATCCCAGGACCTCTCCGTCCTTCTCATATACATATACGGGAGCGTCCGGGTTGGAGAATAATATAATAAGTTCAGCATCCGCATACTTTTTGCCCTCCGGCCGGAAAAGGTCCGGGCGGATACCGTTATGGACATGAAGTACCTCCCCAAGAAGCCGGTTAACGGCGGGGAGGTCTTTAGGAACTGCGGGGCGAAGCATATAAGAGGATTAGTCCCTTCCTGAATAGGAGGTGGACTTAAAGTCCTTCACCCACACCTGGCGCTCGATGGGTTCGTCCAGGGAGATCATGGTGTCTGTGGACTGGATGTAGGGAATTTTCTGGATGGTATTCAGGAGGACCTCCATGAGGTGGTCGTTGTCCAGGCAGTAAAGCTTTGCAAGGATGGCAAAACGGCCGGTGATGAAATGGCACTCCACAATCTCTGGGATCTTCTTAAGATTTGCAATTACCTCAGGGTATTTGGTGGACTCACTGAGGGAGATGCTTACAAATGCGCAGATATTCAGACCCAGGGCCTGGGGCTTTACCAGAAGGCGGGAGCCGGTGATTACGCCGTTGGTCTCCAACCTCTTCACTCTCTGGTGGATAGCCGCACCGGAGACGCCGCACTCACGGGCAATCTCAAGGAAGGGCATACGTGCATTCTTTACCAGGAAGGAGAGGATTTTCTGGTCTATTTCGTCAATGTGATATTTTGCCATAAGTTACACTTTTTAACTAACCAGTGGCAAAAATACAAATTATTTTTATTATTTACCTCTTCTGACAAACTTTTTTGTGGGGCCGCTTTCAGAAATAATGGCCTGACAATCAGCCTCCGACAAAGAAGAGGCGTCTTTCCCACGGGGAATCTTATAATTTGAATCTCCCTGCTTGATATAGGGGCCATACCGGCCATTGATTATCTTGATATCTCCAAACTCCGCAATTATCTCCTGGGCGGGTTTTTCTGCCGGGGTCTCGTTGATAAGGGCCTCGCACTCCTCAAGGGTAATTGTGAGAGGGTCCTTGCCGCGGGGCAGTTTCACATTTCTGACACCGTATTTGAGGTACGGCCCGAACTTGCCTCGCATTGCAATCACGTCAAGTCCCATGATCTTACCAACGGTGCGGGGAAGTTCAAGGAGTTTGAGGGCATCGGAGAGAGTTATGGTTTCAATGAGCTGGTCTTTCCCGAGGGATGCGCTCTGGCGGTTCTCCCCCTCTCCCTTCTGGACGTAGGCGCCGAATTTTCCAAAGGTTGCCGTAACCATCTGGCCGTCAGGGGCAAGGCCCAGTTCACGGGTTACGCGGCTGTAGCCTTTTTCCTGGAGCACCTTCTCCACGTTTTTGTGGAAAGGACGATAGAAAGCGCCTATTGTGGAGCTCCAGTCCTTCTTGCCATCTGCAATCTTGTCAAAGTCTTCCTCAACGTTGGCGGTGAAGTCGTAATCCAGGACATCGGCAAAATTATCAACCAGAAAGTCCGTCACTATAAGGCCGATTTCCTGAGGCAGGAGTTTACCTTTCTCTGCGCCTACAACCTCTTTCTTGGTAGTTTCCTTGATATTGGAGCCCTTGAGCGTAAGATTCTTCACCTCATATGCCGTACCGGGTTTGTCTCCCTTGACGGCATATCCGCGGCCGCGGGTAAGGGTGTCTACTGTTGCCGCATAAGTTGAAGGGCGGCCAATCCCAAGTTCCTCAAGTTTTTTCACCAGCGTAACCTCAGAGTAGCGCTGAGGCGGGGCGGTGAACTTGGACATGGCGTAGATGCCGTGTTCAACCAGGGCGTCACCCACGTTAAGCGACGGGAGCATGACCTCCATGGTGTCCTGGGAGTCGTCGTCACGGCCTTCCATATATACCTTCATGAAACCGTCAAACAGGAGTTCAGCGCTCTGGAGGCCATAAAGCTCCGGCCTGCGGTCCTGCTCAATGGTGATTGACGTGTTCAGAACCTTGCTGGCGGCCATCTGGGAGGCGATGGTGCGCTTCCAGATCAGTTCATACAGCGCCTTTTCCTGAGGGGTTCCCTCAATCCAGGCCGATCCGATATAGGTGGGACGGATAGCCTCGTGGGCTTCCTGTGCGCCCTTTGACTTTGTATGGTACTGGCGGATATTGAGATAATCCGGTCCGTAGCAGTCAAGGATATACTGCTTCGCTGCGCCAAGGGCAAGGGTGGAGAGGTTGGTGGAGTCCGTTCTCATATAGGTGATGAGACCTCTCTCATAGAGGCTCTGGGCAACCCTCATTGTGGTAGCCACCGGGAAACGGAGTTTGCGGCCTGCCTCCTGCTGAAGCGTGGAGGTGGTAAAAGGCGGTGCCGGATAGCGTTCACCTTCCTTCTTGTCTATGGATGCAATCCTGTAGTTTGCACCGATACTCTGCTCAAGGAAGGCCCTGGCCTCTGACTCGGAGGCAAATTTTGTGTCAAGTGTTGCCTTAAGGCCGATCTTTGAGCCAACTGGGCGGAACTCAGCCTCTACGCGATAGAAGGGCTCCGGCTTGAAAGCCATGATTTCCTTCTCACGGTCTACGATAAGGCGGAGCGCCACGCTCTGGACGCGGCCTGCAGAAAGCTTGGGCTGAATCTTCTTCCACAGGATGGGAGAAAGCTCGAAGCCCACCAGACGGTCCAGCACGCGGCGTGCCTGCTGGGCATCCACAAGGTGCATGTCAATGTCACGGGGATGCTCTATGGCCTCCAGGATAGCGGGCTTTGTAATCTCATGGAAAACTATGCGGCGGGTCTTGTCCTTTGGAAGTTCAAGAGTCTGGGTAAGATGCCAGGAAATAGCCTCTCCCTCACGGTCTTCATCGGAGGCCAGCCAAATGGTGGAAGCGGCATCGGCAAGTTTGCGGAGATCTGCCACTACCTTCTTTTTATCGGCCGGAATGACATACTCCGGCTTGAAGCCGTTCTGAACGTCTACTCCAAGATTATGTTCTTCCAGGTCTCTGACATGGCCGATTGAGGCCTTTACCAGGAAATCAGTTCCCAGATACTTCTGAATGGTCTTCACCTTTCCGGGTGACTCCACGATGACTAGATTTTTGCCGCTCATATCCTTCAAATTTTCTGCAAAGTAAAGCACAATCTGGGCAATTTTCCAAATTTTCTGATTATTTTTGTAATTCCATATTTAGGCAAGACCTAAGGTCTTGTCGCGGACAATTTTTTTTTGCTTGAATATGACAGATCAAAATAAGAAGAAAGTCACCAAATGGTTCTGGATCCTCATCACCGCTCCGGTAGTGGCGGTTATCGGCCTGCTGTGCCTGGTGTGGGCCTTTGCCGATATCCCTTCCCTGGAAGAACTTGAGAACCCTGATTCCAAACTTGCCACCCAGGTAATTGCGGAAGAAGGGGAGATCCTTACCACTTATCATATAGAGAACCGTACATTCGTAAGCTACGACGAACTCGCACCCTCACTGGTCCAGGCCGCTGTGGCAACTGAAGACAAACGCTTCTACAAGCATTCCGGCGTGGACATCCAGTCCCTTGGGCGCGTGCTTTTCAAGACCCTCCTTTCCAGGGACACCTCCCAGGGCGGCGGCTCCACCATCACCCAGCAGCTTGCAAAGACCCTCTATCCCCGCGGGGAACGCGTGGGGAAAGTGAAGATGGTGTGGATCAAGCTCAAGGAATGGATCACGGCCATAAAGCTGGAACGCAACTACACCAAGGAAGAGATAGTTGACATGTACCTCAACGCCATCTTCTTCGGATCCAACTCCTACGGCATATCATCGGCCGCAAACCAGTTCTTCGGGAAAAAGCCGTCAGAGCTCCTCACCCAGGAAAGCGCCGTTCTGGTGGGCATGGTCAATAAACCAACCCGCTACAACCCCGCCATCAACCCGGACAACGCCCTCAAGCGCCGCAATCTTGTTCTGGAGCGCATGAGGGAGATGAAATATCTCACCAAGGCAGAATGTGATTCCCTCCAGGCCCTCCCCATAGAACTTCACGCCCGCCAGGGAGACCGCACCACCGGAGTGGGCCCCTACTTCAGGGATATGCTCCGCCGCACGCTGTCGGCCAAAGAGCCCAAGCGCTCCTCCTATTATATGATAGAGGATTACAGGGCCGATTCCCTCCTCTGGGCCGATGACCCCCTGTACGGCTGGCTGAATAAAAACACAAAGAGCGACGGAACCCCCTATGACCTTGACCGTGACGGCCTGAGGATATACACCACCGTCAACTACAAGATGCAGCGCTACGCAGAAGAAGCCATCGCAGAGCATCTTGGGAAGGACCTCCAGAAGGCCTTTGACAGGGAGCTTAAGTACCGCAGGAATCCTCCTTTCATGGCCGATACAGAAAAGTCCGTCATAGAGACCACCATGAAGCAGGCCCGCCGCTGGAGCGACCGAACCCGCATGATGAAGGCCTCCGGCGCCACTGACGCAGAGATCGATGCCTCCTTCAATGAGCCCGTAAAGATGAGGGTGTTCACCTGGAACAAGCCCGGCTACAGGGACACCGTCATGACCCCCAACGACTCAATCCGTTACTATAAATCCTTCTTCCGTGCCGCGTTCATGGCCATAGAGCCCGGTACCGGCTATGTCAAGGCATACGTGGGCGGCCCGGATTACCGCTACTTCAAATACGACAACGTCCGTCAGGGCAAGCGCCAGGTTGGTTCAACCGTGAAGCCCTTCATCTATACCCAGGCCATGGAGTCAGGCATGACCCCCTGTGACCAGGTCCTCAACTCCCCCGTTGTGATTGTCATCAACAAGGACGGAGACACATGGTCTCCCCAGGACCCTCACGCAGACGGCACCATGGTGGATCTCACCTGGGGCCTTGCACACAGTTCCAACTCCGTATCGGCCTATCTCATGAAGCAGCTGGGCGCAGAATCCATGGTTTCCATGATGAGAAAGATGGGTATCACCGGATTCATAGACCCCGTTGTGTCTCTGTGCGTTGGCGCCGCAGACCTTTCAGTGTATGATATGGTCACCGCGTACAACACCTTCCCTTCTGGCGGCGTTTACACCAACCCCATGTTCGTGACGCGTATAGAAGACAGCGAAGGCAATATCCTGGGGCAGTTCTCTACCCGTAAGCACGAGGCCCTTTCGCAGCGCGCAACCGGAGAGATGCTCACTATGATGAGGGCCGTGGTGGACCAGGGTACCGGTGTCAGGCTCCGACTAAAATACGGCCTCAAGGGAGAGATAGCCGGCAAGACCGGTACCACCAACGACAACTCCGACGGCTGGTTCATCGGCTATACTCCACGCATCACTGCAGGTATATGGGTGGGCTGCGAAGACCGCTATGTGCGCTTTGCAAACAACAGCCTTGGACAGGGCGCAAACATGGCCCTTCCCATCTGGGCCCTGTGGATGAAAAAAGTCCTGAAGGACGGCACCCTGGGTATTTCAGAGGCCGATGTATTCCCGGAGGAAATGAAGGGCTACTGGTGCTCACCGACTACGGAAGAACAGGCACCGGAAAAAGAAGATCTTGAAAATTATTATTTCGAATAATGGCAAATTATAAGTCAATTGCAGTCATTTACGGTTCAGACTCCTCAGAATGGGAGGTATCGTGCCGCAGCGGAGAGTTCATCGCCTCCCGTATAGACGAATTCAAGTACGATGTCTATGAAATCTTTGCCCGCTTTGGAAAGTGGAAGCTGGTCGCAATGCGCAAGGCAAATTCAATGCGCATGCCGTTCCCTGAGGGCGCCCAGCCGGAGGTTGACAAGACGGATTTCTCCGTGATGGTACTTGGAGAGAAGGTACAGCTGGATTTCGCATACATAATGCAGCACGGCGCTCCCGGAGAGACCGGCCTTCTGCAGGGTTACCTTGAAATGCTGGGAATCCCCCATTCCACCTGCAGCGCATTTGTAACCAGCGTGGCATTTGACAAGTATTCCTGCAAGAGATATATCCAGGACGCAGATTACGTTAAGTTTGCCCCGGACTGCGTGATCCGCCGCGGAGAAGATGTCCACAATTTCTGCAAGATGGTTACGGAAAGGCTCCGTTTCCCCGTGTTTGTGAAGCCAACGGACAACGGTTCCAGTTTTGGCATCTCCAAGGTGACAAAGCCGGAAGACCTTCCATCGGCCATAGGATTTGCATTCTCCGAGGGCCGCACCGTGATGGTGGAGCAGGGCATCCCCTGCCAGCATGAGCTCACCTGCGCCGTTTACGCAGACGGCCAGGAAGTAAAGGCCCTCCCCGTCATTGAGATCATCTCCCAGACAGGCTGGTTTGACTACGACGCCAAGTATAACGGCCTCAGCTCAGAGGTCTGCCCCGCAGAGATCCCGGAAGAACTTTCCGTCCACGTCCAGGAAATCTCCAAGCGCATCTACCAGCACCTTGGCTGCAAGGGGCTTGTGAGGATAGACTATATATCGGCCCCGGACGGAATCTACTTCCTTGAGGTGAACATCATTCCCGGCATGACCAACGCATCCCTGGTGCCCAAGATGGTGCGCGCCGCCGGAATGGACATGACCTACTTCCTGTCAAAGATTATCGACAACGCCTGATGCTCCTTGCCGATTTCATCAAGAAGGGCGTAGCGGCCCTTGAGCCCCTGTATCCCACCGCCGAAGCCCACAGCATTGTCCTTATGCTGTGCGAAAGCCTTATCGGCACAAAGAGCTACACGCATATTGTGGAGCCCCGGTACGACATTGACCGCAAGGCTGAGCAGCCCCTTGCCGAGGCAATGCTGCGTCTTCAGGCCGGGGAGCCCATCCAGTACGTGATAGGGCGTACGGATTTTTGCGGGCACTCCTTCAAGGTAAACAGGAACGTCCTCATCCCCCGCCCGGAGACGGAGCTCCTTGTGAGGGAGGCCATCAAGATTGCCGGCCGCATCCAGCGTATGAGAATCCCCTACGGCAAAAGCGCAGAGCCCGTGCGCATCCTGGATCTATGCACCGGTTCCGGCAACATAGCCTGGTCCGTGGCACTGGGAGTTCCCGGTGCGCGAGTTGTGGGTGTGGACATCTCCGAAGCCGCCCTGGACGTTGCCAGAAGCCAGAATTTCTCTGCCGATCTAAAGGCCACGGGAGCCCTTGCCCCCACCTTTGTGGCGGCCGATGTCCTGGACACGGAGCAGGAATTCAACTACGGTTCCTTTGACCTTATCCTGTCAAATCCTCCCTACATCATGGAGAAGGAGCGTGCGCTCCTCAGGAAGAACGTGGTGGACTATGAGCCGGCATCGGCCCTATTTGTCCCTGACGAAGACCCCCTCCTTTTCTACCGCGCCGTTGCACGGTGGTCACAGCGCTTCCTGTCTCCGGAAGGAAAGGGTCTTACGGAGATCAACGAGGTCCTTCCCAAAGAAACCGTGGCGGTTTTCAGGGATTACGGTTTTTCAGAAATTGACATAGTTAAGGACTTTTTTGACAAAAACCGTTTCGTTTTCTATATGAAATAGGCCTCTGAGGCCCTTCAAACACCTTTTATCCGTTTCATCCGTTTCACTATTTTTGAAACGGATAACTCTCCTCAACTTTGTATCCGGAGCCGGGCTTTAATCCGGATATGAAATGCTATGAAAAAGAGTTTGCTTATTGTGACCCTGGCAGCCGCCGTATTCTGCGGCTGCAGTAAAACCGATTTTGTACCTGAAACCGCCAGCGAGGAAGCGCCGCGGTACGTTGCGCTTGAAGATGTGGCAAAGATCTTTGCCGGATTGCCGATAGGCGTGGAGCAGATGACGGAGGTGCACGACGCCGCATCGGGGAGCGCCGTCAACGGTTACGACGAAGAATACCTGATGAAAGACCTCTTTGAGGCACCGGGAACCGGCGTAGGTGACGCTCCCTCCAAGGCAAAGGAATATTCAAGGCCGCTGAGGGACCTTCTGAGGGAGGCTCTTTCCACCAAGGCCGATGCTGAGGGCGTTCAGTGGCTGGACTCCCTGATGGTCTCAGACGTCCAGATATACTGGCCGTTCAGCGATTCCTGGAACGGCAGCGAGCTGCCGGTCATCACCTTCGATCCGGGTGATTTTGCAACAAGTAACGTAGGTTATGCACTTAAGGCCGACGGCAGTTATGACAAAGTGCTCGTGGACGAGCAGATGGCCCGCGAGAGGCCCGTGTGGGTGATGAACCGGAATTCCGATGCAGACTACAAATCCCTTGAAATGAGGCGGCGGGAAGACCCTTCCTGGGGAAACGGCGGCGGGGATATCATCGTAAGGCCTGACACTAAGGCCCAGGCCGATATGAAGACCCTGATTCTGCGCTCTTTCACCGTAAGCCGCCAGTATGACAGCTGGTTCGCGGGTGCAGCGGAATTCTTTGTAAAGGTGGGAGGCGTGGAGAATTTCAAGGCATCCACTGAGGCCGAACTAAGGCTATATAGCCCCACCATAACGGACTTCATGATTGTGGTGAGACGCAAGCAGGTGGGGCAGGAAATTCCTTTCAACGCCGTGCTCATCTCTGAGTGGACTAAGGCCCTGAACAACTGTGCTCTCATGATAATCGAGGATGACGGCGGATACCGTACAACCTGGAAGGCAAATGCCATGGTAAAGGTGAGTTCCAAAAGTTACGGCATTGAACTGGAGCTACCCCTGAACTCCCGCGACGACGTTGTGTGGCGCGGTTCCCTCACCCGTTCCTACATAGAAAAGTATAGCGGAGAACTTGGCCACTTCGGAGACATTGACATGGTCCTGGAACTAATATGATGTCTTTTATTTGGAAAACAATAGAATTTTAGTTACTTTTGTATGAGTAAAAAGGTTAAAGAGGTTATCCTTCTGCTGGAAATAAACGGATGGCACCATTCAAGAACTCGCGGAAGCCATAGAATCTTCACTAAACCGGGGGCTCCACGATCTATCCCGATAGCAGGTAAAGAAAGTGATGATTTGGCAGAAGGAACATACAGAAGAATTCTCAGAGAAGCAGGTCTGGACTAAAAACTGATAATATGAGAACATTACACGCAGTTATTGAACGGGCAGAGCACAATTACTCTGCATATGTTGAGGAGGTAGACGGTGTCGGAGGTGTCGGCGACACTCTTGATGAGGTAAAAAAAAGCCTTGAAGAGGGACTAATAGTCCTAAAAGATGATTGTTTGGAGTTTGGGTACCAAGTCCCTGAGGCCCTTGTAGATGACTATCAACTGGTTTTCAGGATGGATACCAGATCATTTCTGCAGATGTACTGTAAGATTTTTACTAAATCTGCACTGGAACGCCTCACTGGAATCAATCAGAAACAACTGTGGCACTATGCCAACGGCTTGTCAAAGCCCCGTCCGGCACAGGTAAAAAAGATAGAACGGGCCCTGCATCAGTTGGGAGAAGAACTGATTTCCCTGGAACTATGAGTAGTGTGGCACTTCCACTGACCGTTATTACAAATTTGGATATCCGTAATAACTTTTCTATCTTTGCCATAGCAAATGAATACGCTATGACTACCAAACTCATCAATATCGGAAATAGCAGAGGCATCGTCATTCCTGCAAAACTTCTCAAGAAGTATAAGGTTGATGACAATTCTTCCGTATCACTTGAAGAAGAAAACGGCAGGATTTATCTCAAGTTTTCTCCTGCAGAGGAAGAGCCCTACACCGGTCCTTTCACCGGCCCGTTCAAGGCGTTGGCTGCATTTAAGGACATGGAAGACCCCTGGGGAGGGGAAGACGCCGTAGAATATGTCAGGAAACTCAGGGACGACAGCAATGCAGAGCCAAGAATTATAGATTGGGGGGACTTATAGTATGTATTTACTTGATACCGATATACTGATTATCACAAAAAGAGGCAAGTACGGCATTCAAAAACGCATTAATCATGCTGGGCTTTCCAATTGCGTCATTTCTGAAATCAGTTTGGCAGAATTATATGTCGGCGCATTTAAAAATGCCAATTTTAGGACATTTGAGATGGTTAAAGTACTGGAGGACACTTTTACCATTGTTCCTATCACTTCAGCGCTGAAAGAATTTGGAAAAATCAAGGCGCATCTGGAACAGACCGGTCAAGTACTGGACAAAATGGATATTTTCATTGCCGCAACAGCCTTAGCCAATGATTATACCCTTGTCACCCATAACACCAAACACTTTTCCCGCATAATGGGACTGAAACTTGAAGACTGGATAGAAGAATGACATACCTTGAACTACTTGCTCCGGCACGTACGGCCGATATTGGGAAAGCTGCAGTAGACTGCGGCGCAGATGCCGTGTACATTGCCGGGCCGGCTTTCGGGGCCCGCGCGGCGGCGGGAAACAGTGTGGAGGATATCCGTGATTTGTGCTTATATGCCCACCGCTTTGGTGTAAGGATCTATGTGACGGTAAACACCATTATCTATGAGGAAGAACTGGAGGACGTCAGAAAACTTGTCCAGGACCTTGCAGGGGCCGGAGTTGACGCCCTCATTGTACAGGATCCTGCCGTGATAGAAATGGCCTCTGAAGCGGGCCAAATAGCACACGCGTCAACACAGTGCGCAATTCGCACTCCGGAAAAGGCCCGTTTTGTGGAGAGCCTTGGATACGGGAGGATTGTCCTTGAGCGCCAATTATCCCTGGACCAGGTCCGCACCATAAGGGATGCCGTCAAAGCGGAAATAGAGTTCTTTGTGCACGGGGCTCTCTGCGTATGCTACAGCGGGCAGTGCTACCTTTCAGAATATCTCACCGGCCGAAGCGCCAACCGCGGAGAATGCGCCCAGGCCTGCCGCAGCCGCTATGACCTCCTGGATGCAAACGGGAAGGTCATCGTAAAGGACAAGGCTCTCCTGTCTCTCAAGGATTACAACCTTCTTCACCGGCTGGAGGATCTGGCCGATGCCGGCGTATGCTCTTTCAAGATTGAAGGCCGCCTCAAGAGCGAATCATATGTCAGAAACGTAGTCACGGCATACAACCAGGCGCTGAACGCATTGATTGAGAAATACCCCCAGAAATACTCCAGGGCATCGTTCGGCCAAGTGAGCGGCGGTGTTGCGCCGGACCTTGAAAAGACGTTCAACCGCGGCTACACGGAACTCTTCATTGATGGCACCCGCGGGAAATGGTCCTCCATGGACGTCCCCACCCATCTTGGAGAGTATGTGGGAGAAGTCGCCAGCATCACACGGGACGGGATAGTCTTAAGGTCATCGGCCCTGGACCTCTCAAACGGAGACGGCTTTGCCTTCCTCAGCGGCAATGAGATTGTGGGCTTCCGGGCCGATGTAGCAGAAGGCCACACCCTCCGCTGCCGCGTTCCGGAAGAACTCCGGGTTGGGACAAAACTCTACCGCAACATAAGCGCCAAGTTCCAGAAACGGCTGGAAGCTTCGGCCCCGGTAAGGGAGATCAGCGTGTCCCTGAGCGTGACGGTTTCCCCTGATTCCATTACGGTTACGGCGGTTTCCGAGGATGGCCGAAAAGTGACCCGGGAGTTTCCTGCAGGCACGGATTCAGCCCGGGACCGCTCCAGAATGCTGGAGATTATTCACGGGCAGCTTTCAAAACGAAGCGGTCACTACAGTTTTGAAGTAACTGATTTGCAGGCCTCCGGCACCGTTCCCTTCATGGCGGCTTCCTTCCTCAACGGCATCCGGAGAGATATCGCCGGCGAACTTGATGGAATGCCCGTGAATGCCATTGCGCTGAAAGCGGGTGCGATATCATCGGCCTCATCCCCGGAAACGCTGTCCTACAAGGCGAATGTGGCAAATTCCAGGGACCGGGCGCTCTACTCTTCCCGCGGTGCCGCCCAGATTGAAGATGCCTATGAGATTACTCACAGGGCTGGTGCGGAACTTATGAGGAGCAAATACTGCGTCCGTCACGAACTTGGCCTGTGCCCCAGACAAGGCAAATACAAGCCCGAACCTCTATATCTTCTCAACGCCGGCAAGCGCCTGCGCCTGGATTTCCACTGCGCAGAGTGCGAAATGACTGTTTCCGACATTTAAGCCGTGGGAGTAAGTTTCTTATTATTAATACGTTATGCGAAAGAGGGTGCTCATAATCAAGCACCCTCTTTTACATAAAACACTCAGCATCAATCACTTACCTCCACGCGAGAGGACAGAAGCCAGGGCCAAATCTTCTGGAGTAGTGATTTTTATGTTGTATTTTTCCCCTTCCGTGTAAGTGAGGGGGATGCCGAAGCGTTCCGCCACGGATGCGTCGTCGGTGAAAAGGGTGTCGTACCCCTGCGTATAGGCCTCTTTCAGGCGCTCGCTCCAGAAAATCTGAGGGGTCTGGGCTCCAAAAAAGCGGCTGCGATCGGCCTTCTCCCCGGAAGAGACCAACTTCCCGGAAGCGTCCTTGTCCAGGACCTTCAGGGTATCCGTTACCGGCATTACGGGAATAAGTGCCTCTACGGAAGCGGCCTCATCAAAAAGTCTCCTTATACAGCTGGCCGATATAAGCGGCCTCACGCCGTCATGCACTGCCACCAAAGCGCCGTCAGGGACATACGCAAGGGCGTTTTTCACGGAATGGAAGCGGGTGAAGCCGCCCTTCACAAGGCGCTGCGGGCAGGTGAAATTGTCCTTTATGCAGTACTGACGCCAGGAGGCCACATTTGCCTCCGGAAGCACCGTTATTATATGGAGGTCAGGGACGGCCGACATGAATCTTTCAAGCGTCACGCGCAGAATAGGCTTCCCTCCCAGTTCAAGGAACTGTTTGGGAACGGCGGCCCCCATTCTGGTGCCCACGCCGCCTGCCGTAACGATGAGGTACTTTTTTCTCTCCATAGAGTAAATACTTTACGCAAATCTAAACAATTTTTAGTAACTTTGAAAGTTAATCGCAAATAGACCTATACATAGCATATGGCTTTCAGTTTTTTAAATCAGGAACTGGCAATTGACCTTGGAACCGCCAACACCGTCATCTTCCAGAATGACCAGATTGTGCTGGACGAACCCTCCATCGTCGCCATTGACAACCAAACCGGGAAATGCATCGCACTTGGCCAGAAAGCCAAGCTCATGCATGAGAAGACAAACCCCGGAATCAAAACCGTACGCCCTCTCCGTGACGGCGTAATCGCAGACTTCAACGCAGCGGAAATGATGATCCGCGGCTTCATAAAGCAGGTGAATTCCCGTCACCGCAGCCTCTTCGCCCCCAACATCAAACTGGTTGTGGGCATTCCCTCCGGCTCCACTGAGGTTGAGATCAGGGCCGTCCGTGACTCATCTGAGCACGCCGGTGGCCGTGACGTATACCTCATCTATGAGCCCATGGCCGCAGCCCTTGGTATCGGCCTTGACGTAGAAGCCCCTAAGGGAAACATGGTTGTAGATATCGGAGGCGGCACCACTGAGATTGCCGTCATCTCCCTTGGCGGCATCGTCCAGCAGGAATCCATCCGCGTTGCCGGTGACGTCTTTACGGCCGATATCCAGAATTACCTGAGGCAGCAGCACGTCATTAAAGTTGGTGAAACCACCGCAGAGAGAATCAAGATTGCCGTTGGAGCAGTCATTCCCCAGCTCCCCGGTGAGGAACCGGAACCTTTTGTGGTACGCGGTCCCAACCTCATGACCGGCCACCCCGCAGAGGCCGTCATCCCCTATCAGGAAATTGCCCACTGCCTGGACAAATCCATCGCCCGTCTTGAGGCCGCCATCCAGCAGGTCCTGGAGCAGACTCCTCCGGAGCTCTACTCTGACATTGTGGAAAACGGCATCTTCCTCAGCGGCGGCGGCGCCCTTCTCCGCGGCCTGGACAAGAGACTCTCCGACAAAGTGAACATCCCGTTCCATGTGGCGGAGGATCCCCTCAAGGCCGTTGCCCGCGGCACCTGCATCGCCCTCAAGAACACAGACAACTACTCCTTCCTCATGAGATAAAGGATGCCAAGACGCAGTGCCCTTCCCGGAATAGTGAACTTCGCGGTCTTCATTTTACTGGAGATCGCGTCGCTGTATCTCATAACCCACAGTTCAGAGCTTCAGAAAACCTGGATTGCGGGTGCGGGAAATGCCGTCAAGGGTGCCGTCTGGGGCAGTTCTGAAAAGGTGAGGAACTTCTTCTCCCTCCGCGGGACAAATGAGCAGCTCTCTCAGGAGAACTACCTTCTTGAGAAGGAAGTAATCCGCCTCCGGGAGCAGCTGAGGCTTGCTAAAGCCGATACAGTGAAGCTTGGGAAACTCCCCGGCTATACCACCCTTCCCGCAGAGGTTGTGAAGATGAGCCGCTCAAAGCAGCACAACTACATCATTGTTAACAAGGGCTATGAAGACGGCGTGCAGGAGAAATCCGGCATAGTCACCCGTGAGGGTGTTGTGGGCATAATAGACGCAGTAAGCGCCCATTTCTCCTATGCCCTCTCCTTCCAGAATGCCGATATCTCCATCAGCGCCCGCCTTGGCTCCGAGGGCGGCAGCGGCCTCCTTGTGTGGGACGGGAAAAGCACAAACGGCGCCATCCTCAAGGAGATCCCACTGCAGTACAAATACAGCCCTGGAGACACCATCTACACCAGCGGCCATTCCCTGGTGTTCCCCCCGGACATCCCTCTTGGAACGGCCGGCAAGGCAAAGGTAGTGAACGGCTCCACCAATGAGATCCAGGTCACCCTGTTCCAGGAGTTCAAGGCCATACGCTACGTGACCATAGTTCACAACGATTCATTTAACGAAGTGGAGGAGTTCCTGAAATGAAAAAAGGTTTCTGGATAGCATACGTGCTTCTTTTCATTGCCCAGCTTCTCCTGTGCAACTACTTTGTGTTCACTCCCTGGATGATGGCAACCCTCCTTCCGGCAATGGTCCTGTGCATACCCCTTAACATAGGCACCACCGGAGCAATGGTCATAGCCTGCATCACGGGTCTTGGGGTGGATTTCCTGGCCGAGGGTATCATCGGCCTCAACGCCCTTGCGCTTGTGCCCGTTGCCTTTGCACGTAAAAAGATAATCTCCATGGTGTTCGGGCAGGACCTCATCACCAGGGAAAAGCCTTTCACCATCCGCCGTAACGGCCTCACGGCAGTGCTTATGGCCCTTTTCATAAGCCTTGCCATCTTCCTTGTCATCTATATCTGGGCCGATGCAGCCGGCACCCGCAGCTTTGGTTTCAACGCCGCACGCTTTGGAGCTTCGCTGGCCGTGAGCATGCTGTTCTGCGTGCTGTCCGTGAGGGTTCTCACTCCTTCGGATTCCAGGTAAATGGAGCCGGGAAAGCGTCATATCCCGCTGCTCATCGGCCTTACGATAGCCGCCCTGGTACTGCTGGGAAAGATCTTTTCCCTGCAGGTGATTGACCGCTACAAGGAGGATGCAGACCGTAACTCCACCGTCTATGAGACCATCTACCCCACCCGCGGCATCATCTATGACCGCAACGGGAATATCCTGGTTGGTAATAAGGTGGCCTACGACATCCTTGTGAGCCCCCGTGAGGTCCAGGCCTTCGATACCGTGGCCCTGGCGGCGGTTCTGGATGTAACGCCGGAATTTATCCGGGGGAAACTGAAGGAATACCGGCGCAGGCGCAGCGCTATCGGCTTCCAGAGCGTCACCATGATGCGTATGGTTCCGGCCGAGACATACATGCGTTTTGACGAGGTAAAATACCGCTTCCCCGGCTTCAAGGGCCAGGTGAGAAGCGTGAGGGACTACCCCTTCAACGCCGGCGGAAACCTCCTTGGATATGTCTCTGAGGTTAACCAGGCCTACATTGACAGGCATCCGGACGAATACCGCAGCGGAGACTACGCCGGCATGACCGGCATTGAGGCCGCCCGAGAAAAGGAACTCCGCGGGGAGAAAGGCTACCACATCTACCTCCGCAATTCCCGTAACCAGATTGAGCAGCCCTACAAGGACGGGGCGGAGGACAAGGAGGCCATACCGGGTCACGACATCGTGACCACAATTGACGCCCACCTCCAGCAGTACGGGCAGGAACTCATGCAGAACAAAGTGGGGTCCATCGTGGCCATAGAGCCCTCTACGGGGGAAATCCTGGCGCTGGTTTCCTCTCCCGGCATAGACGTTTCACAACTTGCCGATATAGGCCGTCACTGGGAGGAAATCTCCACCAACCCCTACAAGCCCATGTACAACAGGGCGGTGCAGGCGTCTTATCCTCCGGGCTCAGTGTTCAAGCTGGTGAACGGGCTTATCGGCCTTCAGGAAGGTGTTCTGAGACCGGAAATGACTTATCCCTGCCACCAGGGCTATCATTTTGGCGCGGGGCATAAGCTTGGCTGCCACGCCCACAAGAGCCCTCTCAACATGGAGGAGTCCATCATGATGAGCTGCAACGCCTACTACTGCTACGTGCTCAAGAATATCCTTGACAACCGCAAGTACGACAACGTTGCCGACGGAATGGACCACTGGCGGGAGATGGTGATGAGCTTTGGCTTTGGCAGAAAACTGGGGAGCGACTTCCCCGCAGAGCTTTCCGGCAGCATCCCCTCCTCAAAGACTTATAACAGGGCATACGGCAAGGGCCGATGGAACTCCACCACGGTGATATCCCTGTCTATCGGCCAGGGAGAAATCCTTGCAACGCCCATGCATCTTGCAAACCTCTGCGCAACTATTGCAAACAGGGGTTACTACTATATCCCGCATATCGTGAAGGAGTCTGAGGGCGTACCGCTGGACCAGAGGTTCAAGGAAAGGCAGTACACAATGGTGGACACAACTCAGTTCCCCAAGGTGATAAAGGGTATGTGGCGGGCCGTGAATTCCGGCCCGGGTATGGGCGGCACGGCGTGGATAGCGCATGTGGATTCCCTTGAGATATGCGGAAAGACCGGCACTGCGCAGAATCCGCGCGGCGCCGATAATTCCGTGTTCATATGCTTTGCGCCCATGGACAATCCCAAGATTGCCATTGCGGCGTATGTGGAAAACGGCGGCTTCGGGGCCACTTACGCAGCCCCCATGGCCTCCCTGATGGCGGAAAAATATCTTACAGGTTCGGTTTCCCGGCCCGCGCTTGAAAAGCGCATGAAGGAGGCCGATCTTATGGCAAGGGTAAAGCATGATTGACGGACGCTCATCAGGAAGAAGAGGCATCCGTCAGACGGTAGACTGGTGGATGATCATAGTGTACCTTGCCCTGGTTGTCATAGGCTGGGTGAACATCTATGCCGCAACGCATACTGCCGGGGCCGGTTCCATGCTGGACTGGGGCTCCCGCGCGGGGAAGCAGTTTGTGTGGATACTCACATCATTCGGCCTTGCGGCGCTTATCCTGTGGTTGCTGCCGCCGCAACTGTGGGAGGGTGGCGCACCGGTGTTCTATGCCTTTGTGCTGGGGCTTCTGGTGCTGGTGATATTCGTTTCCTCAGATGTGAAGGGATCACATTCCTGGTTTGACCTTGGGCCCATACGCTTCCAGCCGGCGGAGATATCAAAGATAACTACCTCGCTGCTGCTGTCGCTGGTGATGAGCCAGCAGTGGTTCAAGATGAGCCGGCCCCGGGACTTTATCATTGCTGCGGCAATAATCGGCCTTCCCATGCTTGTGATTGTGGCGGAAAGCGAGACCGGCAGCGCCCTGGTGTATGCCGGATTCATCTTCGTGCTATATAGGGAAGGGCTTTCCGGGTGGTGGCTTGCGGCTATCGGCCTTATTATCCTGCTGTTTGTGGGGACGCTTACCGCCGGGGCATATGCCACCCTTCTCACAATGATTGGGATACTGCTTCTGAGCTGCGCCCTCAGCGAGCCTTCACGCATGAAGAGGAGGCTTCTTCTTGGCGGCGGCTTTGTGCTCCTGATGGCACTGTTCCCCATCCTTCTTGGATGGATAGGGGGCCTTGTGCAGGGAGAGATGGACAAGCTGGCGCTGCGCCCCTGGGTTCCTCAGGCCGATGAAACGGAAGACTATTTCTGGGGGTTTATCCTCAAGATCAAGCCGGTGTGGGTGCTCATAGGCCTCACGTTTGCCGCACTGCCGTTCCTTCTCTGGCAGGCATATAAGATCAAGGACAAGTTCCTGGCGCTCTGCTGCGGGGTTTTCATTGCCGGAACCATTATGGTGTTCTCTACGGACTTTGTGTTCCAGAACGTGCTGCAGCCGCACCAGAGGGGAAGGATAGAGGTTCTGCTGGGACTTAAGGAGGACCTTGCGGGAGTTGGTTACAACGTGAACCAGAGTAAGATTGCTATAGGCTCCGGCGGGCTCCTTGGGAAGGGCTTCCTGAAGGGCACCCAGACCACCTTCGGCTTTGTTCCGGAGCAGTCCACGGACTTCATCTTCTGCACCGTTGGCGAGGAATGGGGCTTCCTTGGTTGCCTCATAGTGATTAGTCTTTACGTATGGCTAATAGCAAGGCTCATAATGGATGCCGAGCGCTGCAGGGGCAAGTTCACCCGCATATACGGGTACTGCGTTGCGGCGTGCATATTCATGCACCTTTTCATCAATGTGGGTATGACCGTGGGACTTATGCCGGTTATCGGCATCCCGCTGCCGCTCCTCAGTTACGGCGGGTCTTCCCTGTGGGCATTTACAATACTGATTTTCATCTTTTTGGCACTTTACAGAAATGAGAAAAAATACTTCTAAACCGCTTAGGATCCTTGTTACCGGAGCCAGCAGCGGAATTGGCTATGACGCCGCCGCGGAGCTTGCCCGCATGGGGCACACCGTGTTTGCCGCCGCCCGCCGCGTGGCCCTTATGGAGCCGCTGAAGGAGTTTAGCGTCACGCCCGTGGCGCTGGATGTCACCTCGGAAGAATCCCTGAAGGCCTGCCTGGAGCTGGTGGGGGACCTGGATGTTCTTGTGAACAATGCCGGGTACGGATACTTCGGCCCCATTGAGACGGTTCCTATGGAGGACGCCCGTCGGCAGGTTGAGGTGAATCTCTTCGGCCTTGCGCGCCTTTGCCAGATGGTCCTTCCCGGGATGCGCACCAAGGGCTCCGGACGCATTGTGAACATTGGCTCCGTAGCCGGCAAGGCCGCAATGCATTTTGGCGGCTGGTACAATGTGTCAAAGTTTGCCGTGGAAGCTTTCTCAGATGCCCTCAGGATGGAGATGAAGCCATTTGGGGTAAAGGTGGTGCTCATCGAGCCCGGCCCCATCAAGACCAGCTGGGGAGATATTGCGGCCGATCACCTGGCGGCGTGCACGGCCGGTACGGCCTACGAGGCCGCCGGCGCCCGCGAGGCCGCCACCATGCACAAGGCATACTCGTTGCGGGTTCTGTCGGCCCCGTCCGTTGTCACCCGCTGCATAGTGAAGGCCGCCGTGGCCCGCCGCCCCCGCACGCGCTACCGTCCGGGCATCGGCGCCTCCAATATAGTGTTCTGGCACGCCCTGCTGCCGGACCGCTGGTGGGACGCCATGAACAGGCAGCTCGCCAGCCCCGGAGTGGCCAAGTTCGCGCAGAAACTGTAGGGGGCGCCGCACCCTGGCGCCAAACTCGCTGATTATCAATTACTTACCCATCTACGGGTGCACCTATAAGTGCACCCGACTTTGCGTAATCCGCTTACTACCACCCACTTACGCACCAGGCCCATTTAATTTAGGCCGATTGCCGTGTTGACAGCCAAACCACCTTCTACGGCCACTTTCATTGCCGAAACGGCAACAAAATCGGCCTTTTCCCCGGAAAACGCAGCCGTGTTGGCACTAAAAACCCAATTCCGAGCCATCTGGCTGTCAACACGGCCACCGCTATGGATAATTCCATTTTATTTACTATCTTTGCAGTCCCACATCCTGCCTTGGTGGTGGAATGGTAGACACGAGGGACTTAGACAAAATTGAGTGCACTCTCTGAAAAGAGAGATGTAGAATGCCGTAAATTCAAGGAAACCATAACGGGTAACGCCGATGGCAATCTTGAGCCAAGCCTTTGAGAGAAGGAAGGTGCAGAGACTAGACACGGCACACCTAAAGAGCATAGCTCCAAGGTGAAGGAATAGTCCAGACCACAAACAGAAATGGTGGCGAAAGCCATAGTGGTAAGAAAATCCCTTGGCCCGAAACGGCCGTGCGGGTTCGATTCCCGCCCGGGGCACAAACCAGACTTTGTTAGTTGTTGATTTTCAACCACTTAACAAAATCTGGTTTTTTCTATTCACCAAATTTGGTCACTTTTGGTCACCTTTTTGAAATCCCCATCAAGATGGAAGCCCCAGTGCATAGTCTGCAGTGGAGCTTCTTTGATTCTAGAATCTTGTCCCCCAGTAAGAATCCAGGGTCATAAAGCAAGTTATGCGAATCTAGCCGTTTAAAACGATATACGCAAGGCTTATGGCCGCAATTTGATAAATCTTTTCTCGGGGTCTTCAGGAATCTTATTTCTCTCCTCCTGTGCTAAAACTGATGCAGGTGGTCGCTGGTCAAAGTTCTTGTCCTGTAGGGTCTGCTCCACGTCATCTGCAATCTCCCTTACCAAGTCATCCCTGTTGATAGATGATAGTTCCGGGTGGATGGCCAGATAGTTCCTGGCATAGTTTTCAGCTTTCTCGCGAAGATCGTCATTCGTAGTCGTACGATCCTGGCATATCCATTTCACTACCTCTCCTATACAGTCTTGAAACCAAGGATAAGATGAGAGAGGGGAGTTCTTCTTCCCCTCACTCATCTTGATAGAGAATTGTTCTATATCCAATATGTTCTGTAGTTTCATACAGTATTTACGAGGCGGGGATATAGACAAGAGTCTTTCCGGTGGCGGTTTCAGTGGGAATGATACCGTCTACGTGATTTACCCTGGTGTGCTGACGGTAAGGCGCTCCTTTGGGGGTCAGGTTTCCCAAACACAGAATCTTGTTCACAGGTTCATCGGAGAGGAGTTCATCCATAGTGGGGAGAGTCCTGTTGTTCTTCCTCTTGGGGTTGTCAGGATGATAGAACTTCTGGTATTCAGGGTCATCACAAAGGAGACTTTCCATAGAGGGAATAACCTCTTCTGTTTCCGCCACAGAGGTCTTTTCTGGTTCAGGGGTGGGAACACTCTCCTTGGTCTTCAGGGGGTTATAGTCTTCCTGAAGAGCGGGGTGATCAAACACACTGGTGGGTTTGGTCTCCACCTTGGTATCCTCCTGGTGCTCAGGGAGAGCCAGTACTTCTTTCACGTTTTCCTTGGGGATCTCCACCACTTCTGGGATAACCACAGGTTCAGTCAGGTTGATAGACTCCTCCCCATCAAGGAAAGATTTCATATCCTCCTCGGAGTAACCGAGGTTGGCCATTGCTGTCTTATAGGCGATAACAGCTTCTTTCCTTTCCCTCTCAC
>JAEESO010000008.1 GCA_016286385.1 Bacteroidales bacterium
TTTTTTTCATAACTTGCACTGCTTTTTAAGCGGACAGTGGACCGTCGATCCGTCACCTACAAACCTTATTGCTACTAAGGATATTCTTATTCAGGTCCTGGATCAACGGGCCGGGCGGGGCAAAAAATATAGACGGGTCTTACCCATTGCAAAAAATTGAGAACCGCCCGGCTCCATTGTCCTTTTGTCAAACTTTTATTATCGGCATAAATTTACTACTTTTGTCGTACAAACCTAGGTGCAGAGAACTACGCTGCAAATCTAAGGTTTGCAATAATTATGAGCGTATACAGGGAAATATCGGCCAAAGAGTTCATGGATCTGGGAGGAAGGATCCTGTATGAAGACAATCACCTCCTTATCTTCAACAAAAGGAGCGGGGAAATTGTGCAGGGAGACAAGACCGGGGATGAACCTCTGTCAGAGACCCTCAAGGCTTTCATAGCCCAAAGGGACGGGAAGCCGGGGCAGGTGTTCATGGGGGTCCCTCACAGGTTGGACAGGCCGGTGAGCGGGGTATGCGTGTTTGCAAAAACCTCAAAGGCCCTGGAACGCCTCAACGAGATGCTCCGTAAAGGTGAAATCCACAAGACTTACTGGGCGCTCACAGCAGGGAGACCTCCCAAACAGAGTGACACTCTCACGGATTTCCTAACCCGCAATGAGGCCCAGAACAAGTCATACGTAAGCAAAAACGGTAAAGAGGCACGCCTCAAATACACTCTTATCCAAACTACAGACCGCTATTTCCTTCTGGAAGTGGAGCTTTACACCGGGCGCCATCACCAGATCCGCTGCCAGTTATCACACATGGGCTGCCCCATCAAAGGAGATCTGAAGTATGGGGCAAAGCGTTCCAATCCTGACGGTGGGATAAGCCTCCTGGCCCGCCATATACAGTTCATCCACCCCGTCAAGAAGACTGAGGTGGATGTAACGGCTCCCGTTCCTGATTCCTGGAAAGGGATCGAGGGGTAGGCAGTCCCGGCAGCCGGTTTTCATTTTAGTCTATCTCTATACTTTTTCCGTATTCTGGCGCACCAAAAACTTGGCGCCTCCCCCATCACGCTTTTGAAACTGTTCAGGAACGACGACTCGCTCCTGAAACCGGAAAGATGTGCAAGATCGTTGATCCTGAGGCTCATGTTAGCCCTGTAGAGTTCCATTGCATACATCACTCGGTAATAATTGACGTATGCCCTGAAGTTCTTACCGGAAAATCTGTTGATGGTTTTACTGAGATAAGACCTGTTGGTAAACAGTGAATTAGCAAGGTCCTGAAGCTGGTAATCCGTTACCAGATATGGCCGCCTTTCCACCATAAACCTGCAACACCTGTCGTAGAGGAACTGATCGGTCATCGTAAAGTCCATGGAAGAGTCTGACGGATACATGGCATCCGCGCCGGGCCTTTCTATGCCCATGGCCCGGTTTTTGGCCTCTTTCCTGTACAGACGCACTGTCAGGTATACAACCATGGCCGCAACAAGTACAGAAAATGAAGCCAGAACAATTGTGAGGTAGTTCATTGGCGTTCACTTGAGACAGGCCGGCTGCCGGGAGCACCCCCTATATGTCAAAGAGCGCTTATTTTTTAATGGTATCGAATCCCTTGCCGTACACACCGTTTACGGAACTGACGGAAAGGAACGCGTGTGAGTCTATCTGCCTTATGTAGCGCAGAAGCAGGTTAAGGTCCGTTTTTCTGGTAAGGACCATGAGCACCTTGGTATCCTGCTTGGTGTACCAGCCCTTGCCGTCAAGGACGGTTACGCCGCGGTGGAGATCCTGGGTAATAGAATCGGCAATCTGGTCATATTTCTTGGACAGGATGAAAAGCTGGACGCTCTGCTGGGAACCGGATATATACATATCCAGCACATAACTGGTCACCGTCACCAGGATAAGACCGTAAAGGACCGTGGTTATCTTTTCCGCAAACGGCATCTTGAACATCACGGGATTACCTTCCGCGTCCAGCACGGCAAATCCTGTCTGAGGATCCAGCTGGGTCACAAAAGAAGGGACCAGCAGGGATGAGCCGATAATGATGAAATCCAGGAAGAGTATAACCTTGCCGGGAGACACGTTGTGGTACTTTGTCCAGATGAGTGCAATGATGTCAGTCCCGCCTGTGGAGCCGCCGTTTGAGATGCTCATTCCTATGCCGATACCCGCCAGGAGGCCACCCATAAGGACGCTCAGAAGCTTTCCGTTATCAATGGCCAGGGTCTTGATTATGGAGGCTGGTATGAACCCTGGCAGGAACCTCAGTGCTAAGGAAGCAAGGATGATGGCGTAAATTGTCTTTGCACCGAAGCCCATTCCAAGGACCACCATTGCCGCAATTATGAGGACCGCATTAAGGATGAAATAGGTATAACCCATCTGGACAGCGCCGTGCGTTGCGTACTGGATCATGGAACTTATACCGGAAACTCCTCCGCCGATGAGGTTGTTGGGAATGAGGAACAAAGCCCACGCGGTGGTGTAGGTAAGGATACCCAGAGTGACCATGAGCCACTCCTTGACCTGGGTGAATAAAGATTTCTTGAGAACGGGCATAACGCTATTATTTCTTCTTCTTGACTATTCCTGTCTTCATCTGGTCAAAGCCTTCACCGTAAACGTTATTAGCAGGGACGACGGTCACAAAAGCCTTGGAGTCGATATCCTTCACAGCCTTCACCAGAATTGAAAGTTCCGTACGGCGGAGCATCACCATAAGGACCCTGCGGTCTTCACGGGTGTACCATCCTATAGCTTTCAGGGCCGTCACTCCCCTTTCCATCTCCTGATTGATGTAGTTCCCTATCTTCTCATACTCGTTGGAGAAGATGATAACCTGCACGGTTGAGTCCTTGCCCAGCATGATCAGATCCAGGACATAGGCGCAAACACCCATGGTGATATAACCGTATACCACATCCGTGAAGCAATGCCCTGGCACAAAGATAAGGAGGGTGATGACCACGAAATCGGCAAAAAGATAAAAACGGCCGATAGTGATGGGCCAGAACTTGTTCACAATGAGTGCCAGGATATCCGTGCCGCCGGTTGAGCCGCCCCTCATGATGATAAGGGAAAGGCCGACAGCCTCAAGGAGACCGCCGATTATTGGCACCAGGATGCCGTCTCCCACATACAGGGGCTGGCCCTCAACGGACCAGAGGAACCGCATGCTCTCATCTCCCAGAAGGCGGAAAAGCGCAGTGGAAAGCACGATGGCGTAAATGGTCCTTATCCCAAAACTCTGTCCCAGTATGATCCATGCCAGGATAAGCAGGAGCACGTTTATCCCAAAGTACCAGATATCCACGGAGATGCCTGTGACCATGGACAACAGGGCCGATGCGCCGGTGAGGCCGCCGTCAATCATATTGTTTGGAAGAAGGAAACTCTGCCACGCCATCACAAACAGCACAACGCCTATGGTGATGACTATGTAATCAAAGATTCCAATCAATATTTTCTTCTTCCTGTCCATCAGTCTTACTTTTTAAGAACAACGTTTACAATACGTCCCGGCACCACAATCACCTTGGCGATAACCATATCTCCAACATACTTGGGAGTGCTTTCGTGGCCTCTTACCAGGCCCTCCACCTCTGCGGGAGAGGCCGATGCCGGAGCATCAATGAAGAATCTGGTCTTGCCGTTGAAGGAGATGGGATACTTCACAGATGAGTCTGCTGCAAGGGACTTGTCATACTCCGGGAAAGATGCATACACAACAGAAGTCTCATGGCCAAGCTGATGCCACAATTCTTCCGCGATATGCGGTGCAAACGGACTCAGAAGCACGGTGAGAGGCTCCAGGACGGCCCTCTTGGAGCAGTTTCCAAGTTCATTCAGGGCAATCATGAAGGCCGATATGGTGGTATTGTATGAGAAAGACTCGATGTCTTCCTGAGCCTTGCCTATGAGCTTATGCACGGCCTTCAGTTCATCCCTGGAGGGCTCTTCATCCGTCACCAGCCATTTCTCCCTGTCCCAGAACAGCCTCCAGAACTTCTTCAGGAAGCGGTTCACGCCGTCTATGCCCTTGGTATCCCAGGGCTTTGCCTGCTCGATAGGTCCCAGGAACATCTCGTAGAGGCGAAGGGTATCGGCCCCGTAAGTATCGCAGATCCTGTCAGGATTAACCACGTTGTACATGCTCTTGGACATCTTCTCGATGGCCCAGCCGCAGATGTACTCTCCGTTCTCCAGTTCAAATTCCGCATCCTTGTAATCAGGCCTCCATGCACGGAAAGCGTCAATATCAAGGTGGTCGTTGTACACGATGTTAACATCCACGTGAACGGGGATGGTCTGGTACTTGTCCTTCAGGCCGGCCGATACAAATCTGTTTGTACCGGGAATCATGTACACAAAGTTGGACCTGCCCTGGATCATGCCCTGGTTGATGAGTTTGCGGAAAGGTTCATCCTCACACACATAGCCAAGGTCATAGAGGAACTTGTTCCAGAAGCGGCTGTAGATGAGGTGACCGGTAGCATGCTCAGTGCCGCCAACATAAAGGTCTACGCTCCTCCAGTAGTCGTTTGCCTTGTGGCTTACAAGTTCTTCTGCATTGCGGGGATCCATATAGCGAAGATAATAAGCACTGGAACCCGCGAAGCCAGGCATGGTGCTGGTCTCAAGGGGATAACCCTTGTAGGTCCAGTCCTTTGCACGTGCAAGAGGCGGCTGACCATCCTCTGTGGGCTTGTACTGGTCAATCTCCGGAAGCGTAAGAGGAAGGTCCTCAAACGGTACGGGAGTGGGAATTCCATCCTTGTAGTAGATGGGGAAAGGCTCTCCCCAGTAGCGCTGACGGGAGAATATGGCGTCACGGATGCGGAAATTCACCTTCCTGTGGCCGATTCCGTGCTTTTCCACATAATCAATGGCAGCAGGGATTGCCTCCTTTACGGTAAGTCCGTTAAGGAAACCGCTGTTGCACATGATTCCTTCCTTGGCGTCAAGGCTTTGCTCGGATACATCGGCCCCTTCAATGAGAGGGATGATGGGAAGGCCGAACTTCTTTGCGAAGGCGTAGTCACGGCTGTCGTGGGCGGGAACCGCCATGATGGCGCCAGTGCCATAGCCTGCAAGCACGTATTCCGATATCCACACAGGGACCTTGTCTCCGGTAAGGGGATTGATGCCGTAAGAGCCGGAGAACACGCCCGTAACGGCCTTGGCAGCCATACGTTCACGCTCCGTCTTTTTCTTAACCTGCTCCAGATATGCCTCAACGTTGGCTTTCTCAGAGGCCGATGTGAGTTTCTCCACCCACTCGCTTTCCGGGGCAAGGACCATGAAGGTCACGCCAAATACGGTATCGGCCCTGGTGGTGAATATGGTTACGTTGTGCTCTATGCCGTCACAGCTCACCTTGAACACCATCTCTGCGCCCTCGCTGCGGCCTATCCAGTTGCGCTGCATCTCCTTGAGGGATTCAGTCCAGTCAAGCCTGTCAAGGCCGTCCAGGAGGCGTGCGGCATATGCGCTCACGCGGAGCTGCCACTGTGTCATCTTCTTCTGGAACACAGGGTGGCCGCCGCGCTCTGAGAATCCGTCCTTTACCTCGTCGTTGGCAAGTACGGTTCCAAGGGCCGGGCACCAGTTCACAGTGCTCTCTCCCTGATATGCAATGCGGTAACGCATGAGGGTGTCCGACTTCTCCTTCTCAGAGAAGCCCTTCCACTCCTCAGCGCTGAAAGCGGGGCCTTCGGAGCAGGCTGCGTCCACTGCGGCCGATCCGCCCTTTTCAAAGGCGGCCACAAGTTCCTCAATGGGACGGGCCTTTTGGACGGAATTGTCATACCAGGAACCGAACATCTTCAGGAAAGCCCACTGGGTCCACTTATAATAATCAGGGTCAGAGGTCCTGAATTCGCGGTCCCAGTCGAAGGAGAAGCCAATACGGTCCAGCTGCTCACGGTAACGCGCCACATTGTCGTGGGTGGTCTTTTCCGGATGCTGGCCCGTTTGGATGGCATACTGCTCTGCAGGAAGGCCAAAGGCGTCATAACCCATGGGGTGAAGGACATTGAAGCCCTTCAGCCTCTTGTAACGGGCAAAGATATCGCTGGCGATATAGCCAAGAGGATGCCCCACATGAAGTCCCGCGCCACTTGGATACGGGAACATGTCCAGAACATAGTACTTGGGTTTATCGGCACTTACTTCCGCCTTGTAGGTCTTCTCAAGAGCCCATCGCTCCTGCCATTTCTTCTCTATTTCCTGAAAATTATAGTCCATCTATCTTAAAGTTTTTCCGTTTATTCCAAATTTACCCTTATCCTTCTGGAGTTTGAAGTCCACAGCAACCGTGAGCGCTACCCTCACTTTCTTGCCCTGGTGACGGCCGGGCCTCCACTTTGGAGACGCGCTCACTACCCTCAGGGCTTCCTCATCCAGTGAAGTGTGGACGCCCCTGGACACCCTCACGTCCGTTACCTTACCTGTCTCATCAATTATGAAATCTACCAGCACGCGGCCGTGAATGCCGTTCTCAACTGCGTAGGAAGGATATTTCAGATACTGATACACCCACTTTTCCATGAAGGTTCGGGGATCCGGGGAATTCAGGAACATGGGCTTCACGTCAACATCTGAATACGCCATAACTCCGGGTTTGGAAGGCGTGGACGTAATTGAATCGTTCCTGAAGAGCGGCCTGGGGCCGTTACAGAGGGTGGAAACGTAGCTGTAGATATATTCCAGTTCCTTTTCCATCCCCTCAAAGTCTATTATCTCATAGCTGTCACGGTTGGTTCCATGTTCAGGGTACCTGCCTGTAGTGAACAGCGCGCTTGGGATTTCCCTGTCATAGAAGGCCATATGGTCTCCGGGATACGGAGCCTGGGGGGTGAGTGACGCCCTTACGGGAAGAAGTTCTCCCTGGAGGCTGTCGGCAATGGAATTAAGGTCACCGTTACCGGCCGTAAACAGAAGCAGATTCTGCGCTCCCGTTCCAAGCATGTCCAGGTTCACCATGGCGTCAATGTTGCCGGCATCCTTGAAAGAACGGTTCAGAAAATACCATGCTCCCGCAAAGGTAGAGGCCGATGCCCCGAATCCCACAAACAGGACGCTCCTCCTAACGAGGGAACGGGAATAGGACAGTTTCCTGGCCAGTTCCAGCATCATGGCAAGGCCGGAGGCATTACCGTTGGCGCCATAATAGATGCGCCTCACCTTCTCTCCGTCTATGGTCACATAGTCTGTTCCAAGGTTGTCAAGGCGCGCCCCGACAACTATGTAGCGGTCATTGACAGACTTGTCCCAGCCCTGGAGGAACCCCAGTACATTACGGGAACTGATGGTGTCATTCCCGGAAGCAATACTGAAGTCATTACCGGCCGTGAGGACGTCTATGCCATACTCTTTGAGCTTTCCCTCAACGTATTGGGCGGCTTCAGCCTCACCTTCACTTCCAGCCTTACGGCCTTCCATTGCGGCCGATGAAAGCCACCCCACGTGCTCCTTGAAGGCCCTCACGGTCTCTGAGTCCGAGAGGTCTTCCACAGATACGCGGTACTGGGCAAAGGCCGTGGCCGATACCAGGATAAGCGCTAAGGCAAGAATACGTTGTTTTATCATTCGTTAACCAAAATCCAGCCGTCTTCCGGGCAAATTCCCTTGCCGCGCAACTGCTTCAGGGTTTTCACAGTCTCGTCCAGACTTTCGGAGGGACATACTGCCACTGCCTGGAGGCCGTTGCGGAAACTTATTATGGAAGCTTTATACCCGGCATCGTTGCAGGCTGCGAGTTTGCGCTCTGCGTATGCCCTGTTTCTGAAAGCGCCCACAATAATGGAGTACTTCGCTTCCAGTTTTGTGGTGAAAAGTCCGCCAAGTTTGGCGGGATTCACAATTGTTCCCCTTGCCTGGGAGAGTGAATCAATAAGATGGGCTTCAAGTGCGGCAAGTGAGTCTGCCATAGCCGCCTGGACCCTTTTCATTGAATCGATACGGGCCTGGTGACGGGCTTCCTCCAGCCTCATCTGCTCCTGACGGATTTCTTCTACCTTGGCGGCCGTGGGGCGTCCGGCAAGCGTACGCACAAAGTCACAGCCCTGGAAAGTGGCGGCGCAAAGAGCCAGCAGTATGATATACTTTCTCATAACAAGAGTTTTTAGAGCCCCTACGGGGCTACAGTATCTCCTAATTCTGCAAAATTAATCATTTTTACAAAAATATAAACTATATTTGTGTCTGTATGAAGAAAACAATCCATCTGGAAGCAATGGACCCCCTTGAAATCTACGGGGTCGGCAATAAAATACTAATAGAGTTCTGCTCATATTTCCCCCACCTCAAAGTGACGGCAAGGGGTACGGAACTCATCCTTGAAGGCCGTGAAAGTGATATAGCGGAATTCAATGTTCGCTTTGCGGAGCTCGTGGAAAAGCGCCATCACAAGATGAATCTTACCGTATATGACGTGGAAGACATCTTCAGCGGCGCAGCCGGTGAACATCACAGGCCCACTTCAGATGCAATCATAGTCCACGGCACGGACGGCAAGCCAATCCGCGCCCGCAATAAAACCCAGCAGGACCTTATATCGGCCTATTTTGAGAATGACCTTATCTTTGCCGTAGGCCCTGCCGGAACCGGTAAAACCTATATGGCCATCGCCCTTGCCGTGCGCGCGCTCAAGAACCGGGAAATCAAGCGTATCATACTCACCCGCCCCGCCGTAGAGGCCGGAGAGCGCCTGGGATTCCTACCCGGAGACCTCAAAGATAAGCTGGACCCCTATCTACAGCCCCTTTATGACGCCCTTGCAGATATGATTCCCTCCCGCCGCCTTCATGAATTCATGGAAGACGGCACCATCCAGATTGCCCCCCTGGCATACATGAGAGGCCGTACCCTGGATAAAGCCTGCGTCATCCTGGACGAGGCCCAGAACACCAATCTTGGCCAGCTCAAGATGTTCCTCACCCGTATGGGAACAAGCGCCAAATTCATCGTCACCGGAGACGCCACCCAGATAGACCTCCCCCGCCGCGAAGATTCCGGCCTTCTTGCCGGCATACGCCTTCTGGAAGGAATCAAGGGAATAGCCACCATCCGCTTCGGGAATGAAGACATCGTGCGCCATCCCCTTGTTACAAAAATAGTAAAAGCCTTCGACCAAAAGGCCGAAGGCTCATCTCCTAAAGAATAATCCGTTTACAGATTATTATTTATTGCCATTGCTCTCTGCGAACTCCTTGTAGAAGTTACTCTTCTCCTTGTAGTCGTTGGAGCTGTTGGAGAGCTGGTAGTATGCGCGGCGGAGATACTCTGCACAGGCCACCTTGTAGTCCATCTCAGAGCTCTCGTTGAAGCACTTCTCAAGGGGTTCGATGCACTTTGCAACTGCCTCGTCCCTGTTCTTGATAATGGCATCATACTCACGCTGGGGAGCGGTGAGAGGAAGCTCATCTGCGGCAACCTGGAACTCAACGGCGCGCTCATACCACATCTTGCCCCATGCATAGAGACCGTAGTGATATGAAGGATCCTTCTCGATGGCGGTACGGAAAGCCTTCTCTGCTTCATCATAGCGCTTCATCTCTGAGAGGATATTACCCTCAACACCATAGATGGAAGCGTTGTTGGGATCATTCTCCTTTGCCTTGTCAAGCAGGGAAAGGACGTAGTTGGGATCCTCGTTGTTTGCCTCTGCATAATTGATAAGGCCGATGATGATAGCCTGGTTCTGAGGATATTTTGCAAAACCATCCTCAAGGATTTCCTTCTGCTTGGCGGTAAGTTTCAGAGCACCGTAAACGTCTGCGATACGGGCGTGTACATCACCGTTGTCACCATAATTGTGATCAAGGCAGATCTGATAGTACTTCAGGGCAGTGTCATAATCCTCCACTTGCACTGCTGTGAGGGCAGCGTTGAAGGCGGAATCGTCTCCGGGAGCGGTGCAGGGAGCCATATAGGCTACGTCTGCGGCGCCCTTGAAGAGCTTGCTGGCCTTTGCCATATCGCCAAGGGTATATGCGCTGTAAGCGGCAGAGTTGTAATGATTTACAATCTCAGTAAGTTTGTCGTTGACATCCTTTTCCTTTGCGCCAAGCTCGAAGGCCTTTACATATGCCTTTGCGGCCTCTCCAAGAAGGTCTCCATCTACTGAAGGCTTGGTTACCACGGCAAATTCAAGCTGACCGGCCGCATTGAAGTAAATGTCAATGTGGGAATAAGTGAGCTTGTTATACTGGGCGCCGTTGATGGTGACCACTTCCTCACCGGTGGGTTTTTCCTTGGACATCAGATCCCAGGTGGCCCTGTCTACGCCGGGAGCCACGGCCGATGTAGGGTTGGTGTAGGCCGTAAGATAAGCCTTTCCAAGGTTTACCCAAGTGGCGGCCTTTGCGGCTTTCTTTGCATCCAGGCTGGCAGCTACGGCCTTCTCAACGGCCTTCTGCATATCAGCGTCTGACTTCTGTGCGAACGCAACCTGCATTGTGCAGGCCAGTGCGAGTGCGAGTAAAAGCTTTTTCATAATTATCTTGTGTTAAACATTTTTACACTTCTTCCGGGGTGCCTTCCGCCGCCTGTGATTCCTCATCCTCGCTGTGGGCGACTACGGAAATTGCGGCAATGGCGTCTCCGTCCTTGATGTTGATGAGCTTAACGCCCTGAGTGGCACGTCCGGCAACACGTATAGTGCTGACAGGCATTCTGATTGTAAGACCGCTGCGGCAGATAATCATAAGGTCATCTTCATCCGTGACATTCTTGATTGCTACAAGTTTGCCGGTCTTTTCCGTGATGTTGAGGGTCCTGACACCCTTTGCGCCACGGGCGGTCTGGCGGTAGTCCATGGGATCCGAGCGCTTGCCGAATCCGTTCTCTGACACAGCCAGGACCTGGTGTTTTGCAGCATCTTCAGCTTCAGGGTCCTGACTTACCACACCAACCACAAAGTCTCCTTCATCAAGATTGATGCCACGGACGCCGGTGGATGTACGGCCAAGGGGCCTTGCCTCCGTTTCATCGAACCTTACGCACCTTCCTCCGTTGGCTGCGATCATGATGTTGCAGCGGCCGTTGGTGAGGATTGCCTCAAGGAGTTCGTCGTCCTCGCGGATATTGATGGCGTTGACACCATTGGTACGTGGACGGGAATAAGCCTCAAGGGAAGTCTTCTTCACCACGCCCTGGCGGGTGACCATCATGATGTAGTTGTTATTGATGAATTCCTCGTCCTTGAGAGTCTTGACATTGAGGTATGCGCGGACTGCGTCGTCCGGTTCTATCATAAGGATGTTCTGGATGGCACGGCCCTTTGAGGTGCGCGTACCTTCCGGAATCTCATATACCTTGAGCCAGTAGCACCTTCCCTTCTGGGTGAAAAGGAGCATGGTGCTGTGGGTGTTTGCAATATAGATGTGCTCAATGAAGTCTTCGTCCCTGGTGGCGCTTCCCTTCATCCCCACGCCTCCGCGGTTCTGGGTGCGGAATTCAGTGAGAGGGGTACGCTTGATATAGCCAAGGTGCGAGATTGTGATCACCTGGTCTTCATCGGCATAGAAATCCTCAGGGTTGAATTCATCCTCTGCCATGGTGATTTCAGTGCGGCGGGGATCTCCGTAGCGGGCCTTGAGGTCCTGGGTTTCCTCCTTGATAACGCCGAACTGGAGCTCTACGGAACCAAGGATAGCCTGGCAGTGCTCGATGAACTTCATGAGGTCGTCGTACTCGTTCTGAAGCTTTTCACGCTCCAAGCCGACAAGCTGACGGAGACGCATCTCCACAATGGCTCCGGCCTGGGCCTCAGAGAACTGATAGCGGTCCATGAGCATCTGCTTTGCTTCATCGATGCTCTTGGTCTCATAGCGGATGATGTGGACAATCTCATCTATGATATCCATGGCCTTCAGGAGGCCTTCCAGGATATGGGCACGCTTCTGGGCCTTGTCAAGTTCAAACTTTGTGCGGCGCACCACAACCTCATGACGGAATTCCACAAACTGGCCGATGATTTCCTTAAGGCTGAGGGTACGGGGGCGTCCCTTCACAAGGGCAACGTTATTGAAGGAGAAGCTGCTCTGGAGGGGGCTGTACTTGAACAGCATGTTGAGCACGACGCCTGAGTTGGTCCCCTGTTTGAGGCGGATCACCACGCGGGTTTCACCGCGGGAACTTTCGTCGTTGATGTAGGAGATGCCCTCAACCTTCTTTTCATCAGCGAGCTGGGCTATCTTCTCAATCATCTCACGCTTGTTCACCATATAGGGGATTTCCGTGACCACTATGGTTTCACGGCCGTGCTCGTCTACCTCTATTTCAGTCTTTGAGCGGATGACCACGCGGCCGCGGCCGGTTTCATAGGCCTCCTTGATGCCGGACTTGCCCATTACTATACCGCCGGTGGGGAAATCCGGACCCTTGATGTACTGCATGAGTTCATCCGTTGTAATTTCCGGATTGTCAATATATGCGCAGATTGCGTCACAGCATTCTCCAAGGTTATGGGGAGCCATGTTTGTGGCCATACCCACGGCAATGCCGGATGCTCCGTTAAGGAGAAGCAGCGGGGCCTTGGTGGGAAGGACGGTGGGCTCCTGAAGGGTGTCGTCAAAGTTGAGGGTCATGTCCACGGTGTCCTTGTCCATATCTCCAAGGACATCCTCTGCCATCTTCTGGAGTTTTGCTTCAGTGTAACGCATGGCGGCGGGAGAGTCTCCGTCTACGGAGCCAAAGTTACCCTGTCCCTTCACAAGGGGATAGCGCTGGTTCCAGTCCTGGCCCAGACGCACCATTGCATCATAAACGCTGGAGTCTCCGTGAGGGTGGAACTTACCCATCACCTCACCTACTATACGGGCGCTCTTCTTGGTTTGGCCGCTGTAACTCAGGCCCATATTGTCCATACCGAAGAGCACACGCCTCTGGACGGGTTTGAGGCCGTCCCTTGCATCCGGGAGGGCGCGGGAAACTATCACGGACATAGAGTAGTCTATGTACGCGGTACGCATCTCGTGGTCTATCTCTACCTGCTCAATGTAGCCGGTTCCTTCTACCTCCTCCAACGGATTCTTATCTTCGTTGTTATCCATATTTTTCCTTATAACTTATATCATTTCTATAAACATACAAATATAAGGAAAAATGTTGGAAAAACCTACAAAAAAAGCCCGGAAATCCGGGCTTGAAAAATGATTATTTCACGTGGAGCACATACTCCGTTGAAATGCCTCCGAATTCTTCAAGCGTGAGGCTTTGGATAAGGCCTGCCTTGTTATACTCAAGGATAACTCCGGAATAGCCTTTGGGGGATGCCTTCCGGACTTTGAGCTCAACATGCTTGCCTCCGTTTTTGCCGGCCGACACGGTGCAGTCGGCATCCATTTCCTTTGCAATTTTTTCATATTGCCCCAGGCAGCTGTAGATAAGGGCATTGCGCTGGAGGGCAACCGTCTTGTTGGTCTTGGTGTCTACATCGGCCTGGACACCCTTCATGTCCATGCGGATAAGGTCTCCGTCAATGATGAAGAAGTCTCCGTCCGGCTTGGTGTAGAGCATTGCAAGCTGGTCAGGAGCAGTAAATGTGATTTCTCCTGCACTCTTTATGGTTTTACCTGAGACCTTGAGGGTTTTTACCTGGTCGAATGTTCCGCTGAAATTCTGTGCTCCTGCGGAAATACCGCAAAGGAGCAGTACAAATGCTAGTATTTTTCTCATAACTTGCTATCTTTGCAAAATTAATGCCTGCAAAGGTAAGCATTTTTTCAGATTTAATATGCAGTTACAAGTTTCGGACGAACTTAACCTCGTCATCAAATATGCGCGTGAGGAAGCAATGCGCACCGGAAGCTATGGAATCGGCCCGGATCATCTGTTCCTGGGACTCATCCGTCAGGAGGAGAATGCGGCATTCCGCATCCTCCAGAACCTTGGTGTGGAGCCCGCAGAGCTGAAGGCCTTCATAGACCAGCGCATCTTCACAAATGAGACCATCCCCTACGACCAGATAGACCATATCAACTTCTCCCGCCAGGCCCAGAACGTCCTGAGCATTACGGTGATGGAGGCTACAAGGCTGAAGAGCCCCAAGGCCGAAACCCACCACCTCCTGCTGGCCCTCTGCCGCACTACGGAGAGCTACGGACAGGCATATCTCCGTGCCCGCGGCATTGATTACGGGAGGCTTCTGGCCGTGATGGAGGACGAAGGTCTCCTGAAGCCCATGGACCAGCAGGGCAACCCCGACGGCAACACTCAGCCTTCCCAGGGGCCGGAGGACGACCCCGATGAAAACAAGAAGCTGGACATTGAGGAATTTGCCTATGACCTCACCCGTGCGGCCATCGAGGGTAAACTTGACCCCGTGGTTGGCCGTGACGTGGAAATCTCCCGCGTAATCCAGATCCTTGGCCGCCGCAAGAAGAACAACCCCATGCTCATCGGTGAGCCCGGCGTGGGGAAATCGGCCATAGTGGAAGGCATAGCGCAGAAGATTGCCTCCGGGAATATATCGGCCGCGCTGGCAAAAAAGCGCATCCTTTCCCTTGACATTGCGTCCGTGGTTGCCGGCACAAAATACCGCGGAGACTTTGAAAAACGCCTCAAGACCATCATCAAGGAAGCATCGGAGAACCCGGACATCATCCTGTTCATAGATGAGTTCCACACAATCGTGGGCGCTGGCGGCGCTTCAGGAAGCCTGGACGCTGCAAATATGCTCAAGCCTGCCCTTGCGCGCGGAGAATTCCAGTGCATAGGCGCCACCACCCTTGACGAGTTCACAAAGATTGTGGAAAAGGACGGCGCCCTTGACAGGCGTTTCCAGAAGATTGTGGTAGAGCCCACGGACGTGGAGCAGTCCATAGCTATCCTTAAGAACCTCAAACCCAAGTATGAGGAATTCCACGGGATAACTTATGCCGATGATGCCGTAGAGGCTGCAGTACGCCTTACAAACCGCTATATCACGGATAAATCCCTACCGGACAAAGCCATCGACGCCCTTGACGAGGCTGGTTCCATGGTACGCCTTGCCCTTTCCAAGAAAAAGGGCGCATCTTCAGTTGTGGAGGTGGAAGACATTGCAACCGTGGTTTCCAAGATGACGGGGATTCCCGTGAACAAGGTGGCCGAATCCGAAGGCAACCGCCTTGTGAAGATGCGTGACCGCCTGAAGGAGCGCATCATCGGCCAGGACGAAGCCGTAGAAACCGTAGTGAGAGCCATACAGAGGGGCCGTGCAGGCCTCAAGGACCCTCACAGGCCCATTGGAACCTTCCTGTTCTTCGGTCCCACCGGCGTTGGAAAAACCCAGCTGGCGCGCACCCTTGCCGAATACCTCTTTGACAGCGAGGAGAACATGGTGAGGATTGACATGAGCGAGTATATGGAGAAATTCAGCGTCTCACGCCTCATTGGAGCGCCTCCCGGATATGTAGGCTATGAGGAGGGCGGGCAACTCTCAGAGCGCGTGCGCCGTAAACCCTACTGCGTAGTGCTACTGGACGAGATTGAAAAGGCCCACCCGGATATCTTCAACCTTCTGCTTCAGGTCATGGACGAAGGCCGGCTCACAGACAGCAACGGCCGCATGGTGGATTTCAAGAATACCATTGTGATTATGACTTCCAACGTAGGAAGCCGTGAGATGGAGGAATACGGCAGCGGAATTGGCTTTGCAACCGCAGGAAAGAATGTGAAGGCCGACCGCAAGTCCGTTGTTGAAAAGGCCGTGAAGAAGGCTTTCCCGCCGGAATTCATCAACCGCGTGGACGCCCAGGTGTACTTCAACTCCCTTGACAAGGAAGCCATTGAAAAGATCATTGACATTGAGCTCAAGGGACTCAAGGCCAGGGTGCAGGAAGCAGGTTATAAACTCACCATAACCCCTACCGCAAAGAGATTCATTGCCGATGCAGGATATGACCCCGCCTATGGCGCCCGTCCACTCAGAAGGGCCGTCATGCACTATGTGGAAGACCCCGTGTCTGAATTTATCATTGCGGACCGCGCGCTTTCTTCCCATAAAGCCGGGGCCGATGACCTCAAAGCCCTCAAACTCATCCTCTCAGAGGACAAAGAGTCTACCACAGTGGTACCAGCCTAGCGCTTAAAGTGCCACCGCATCTTCCATTTCCAGGCCAAGGTCCTTCATCAGGTCCTTCAGGGCCTGGAAATTTGTATCCGGAGAGATCACGTTTAAAAGAACGTCTGTGGAGTAGTCTGTGTTACGCATAGCCATATTCTTTTTAATTTCTGACGCAAAGATAAAGGGAGCTTGCGCCAATCTGCAGCACAAGCTCCCAAAAACTCAAAAATTTCAAAAAAACTGCTACAGCGTGCTCATTTTGTCAAGGCACAGCTCAACAAGCTTGCGGATTGCCGGCTTATAGTCCGGATTGGAGCTCTTGAGGTAGCGGTTAGCTATTATGCAACATACGGTGCTGGCGTTGTGGCCAAGATGCGCGGCAAGACCGGCAAGAGGAGAACTCTCCATCTCAAAGTTGGTGATCCGGTAATCCTCACCGCCGGTAGAGAAACGGAAACTCTCAATGTCCTCAAGCATGTTGGGCATTGCAAGAGGAACGCGCACTACCCTGCCCTGAGGGCCGTAGAAGCCGTTGGCCGATATGGTTACGCCCTTAATTGTAACGTCCTTCATAAGGTCTATGATCTTGGGGGAAGCCTTCACAAAATAAGGAGAAGGAAGGACATCCAGCCAGTTCATATGCTTCTTGAAGGCATCCTCAACCTCAGGGATAGTAACCTTGTCACGGTTGCCGTACCAGTTCATGACGCCGTCAAATCCAACGCTTATATGGGCAAGGACATAGCTGCCAAGCGGAATGTCTGCGTGAAGGGCGCCGGAAGTGCCGATACGGAGGATATTCAGGGCCTTGTGCACCGGCTTCACCTCACGGGTTTTGAAATCCACGTTTGCCAGGGCGTCAAGCTCCGTCATCACAATGTCAATATTGTCAGGGCCGATACCGTGGGACAGCGCCGTAATGCGCTTTCCGTTACGTTTGCCGGTAATTGAGACAAACTCACGGGACTCATGACGGAACTCTATGTCCGTAAGGTACTCCCCTATCATGTCTACGCGGGAAGGGTCTCCCACCATAATCACGTTATCGGCCAGTTCTTCAGGCTTGAGGTGAATGTGGAAAACGGAGCCGTCGGAGTTGATAATAAGTTCTGATTCCGGTATTCTCATAAGGCGCTTTGTTTAACAAGCAAATATACGCTTTTTTGACTATATTTCAAACTGTTCAATCTCCTTGACAAGTTTGCCGATTATACTCATCTTGCAGTCGTACAAGGCGTCTGAGATATCCACCTTGTAGTAGTGGGGATTGATGAGACGACGCTCTGCGGGAGAGAAGTGGTGGAGATTGTCCTTGTAGAACTGCCTTTTCTGGAGGAGGCTGTAGTAAGGAGCGATGCGCTCCCCTGCCTTTATGGACTGGAGCTGCAGCGGACGGGCGTCGTAGGAGCCTTCCTCGAAGGTCTTGGTCTTGAAAGAGTCGTATTCGTCACGGATGGTGATGGTCTTACCTTGCTGGATGGCAAGGTCCATGGCGTCTCCGCGGAGGCAGGTAACATCGGCCTTGAATACATAGCCGTCAAGGGAGTTGCCCTTCTCCTTATCCTGGGCCGATATTCTCCAGGTAATCTGGAAGCCGGGGTTGATGAGCTTGATCTTGTCCTCCGAGCGCTTGATGACGGGTTCATTGTCTACCTGCACCAGTTTGTACACATTGCCAAAGCAGGGGGCGGCCTTTGACGTTGCAATTGCGTCACCAACGCCGTAACTGTCTATGCGGGCGCCCTGACGCTCGAGGTCCGTGATGAGGTATTCGTCCAGGCCGTTGGTTGCAAAGATCTTGCACTTTGTGAGGCCGTGCTGGTCCAGGATACGCCTTACCTCCTGGGAGAGATACGCAAGGTCTCCGCTGTCAAGGCGGATGCCGTAGCCGGGGGCGTAACTATCATCAATGCCGTTTTCCTTGAAGGAACGGATGGCGTTCTTGACGCCGCAGCGGAGGGTGTCATAAGTATCTATGAGGAGGATCAGGTTCTCTCCTTTATGAGTGCGGATGTAGTCGCAGAAGGCCTTGTGCTCCCCTTCCACGGTGCTGCCGTAGGAAGTGATGAAGCTGTGGGCCATTGTGCCGGTAGAAGGCACGCCGTTGAAGGCGCCGGTAAGGATGTTGGAGGAGCTGGCGCAGCCGGCAATCTGGGCGGCCTTGCCGCCATAAACGGCTGCCCAGGGGCCGTGGGCGCGGCGTGAGCCGAACTCACTGACGGGTTTATCCGTGGAGCGGCAAACACGTGAAGCCTTTGTGGCAACGGCCATCTGGTGATTGAGGATGCACAGCATGGGGGTTTCCAGCACCTGAGCCTCTATCATGGGGCCAACAACTGTGACGATGGGCTGGTTGGGGAAAGCAATCTCCCCTTCCCTCATGGTGTACACGTCTCCGGTGAACTTCATGGTGCTGAGATACTTACGGAACTCCCTGTACTCTTCCCCCGGAAGGAACTTCTCATAGAACTCCTCCGGTTCAGTGCCAAGATGGAGGACCATCTCTATCACTTCCTCCGTGCCGCTCACTACGGCCCAGTTGTTATTTTCCGGGGCCTTGCGGTAGAAGAGGTTAAAAACGGCTATCTGGTTCTGCTTTCCGCATTCCAGATAGGACTTTCCCATAGTGTACTGGTACTTGTCAGAGACGTAGGCGTTGTTGATGATATCCATATCAAAGGTTTTAGTCAATGTCATCCGGGTTAGTCACGGCCGATCCCTTGCCCATAAGGAAGGTCTTCATAAACTCATTGAGGTCTCCGTCCAGGACGCCCTGGGTATCGGCGGTACTTACTCCGGTGCGGAGGTCCTTCACAAGTTTATAGGGGTGCAGGACATAGTTCCTTATCTGTGAGCCCCATTCAATGCGCTTTTTCTGGCCTTCAAGTTCCGCCTGTTTTTCCTGACGCTTCTTGAGCTCTATGTCATAGAGGCGGGATTTGAGGATAAGGAGGGCCCTCTGGCGGTTGTCCTGCTGGGAACGGGTTTCCGTATTTTCAACCATAATGCCTGAAGGGATGTGCCTTACGCGCACGCCGGTTTCCACCTTGTTCACGTTCTGGCCGCCGTGGCCGCCGCTGCGGAAAGTGTCCCACTCAAGGTCTGAGGGGTTAATCTCTATATTGATGCTGTCGTCTACAAGCGGATACACAAAAACGCTTGAGAAAGTGGTCTGGCGCTTTCCCTGGGCATTGAAAGGAGAGATTCTAACCAGACGGTGAACGCCGTTTTCGGCCTTCAGATAGCCGTAGGCGTAATCCCCTTCCACTTCTATGGTGCAGCTCTTGATGCCGGCTTCCTCACCTTCAAGAAGTGACGTGACGGTCATCTTGTAGCCGTTGCGCTCTCCCCAGCGGAGGTACATTCTCATGAGCATTGCGCTCCAGTCGTTGGCCTCGGTGCCGCCGGCGCCTGAATTGATGGTAAGGACGGCTCCAAGGTTATCCCCCTCATTTCCCAGCATATTCCTTAGCTCCAGGGCCTCAACTTTGTCTGAGGCGTCCTTGAAGGCCGATTCCAGCTCCTTGGTTTCGGGCGTCTCAATGGCTTCTTCATCGGCCCCGGAAATGCTGTCCTTGGCAAAGTCATAGAGGACATCCAGGTCCTCAGATGCGCTGAAAGCCTTTTCATAGTCCGTGACCCAGGACTTGAGACCGGAGAGTTTTTTCATAAACGCCTCCGCAGCCTTTGGATCATTCCAGAAGTCCGGCGCAAGGCTCTCCTGCGTCTTCTTCTCAACGTCACGGCGCTTTCCGGCAATGTCCAGACAGCCTTCCAGCGTTTTCACCCGCTCCTGCAGGTCCCTTATCTGTTCCTGTGTAATCATATGAGGCGGATACCTTCTTTTTCCATAGCGTCAAGGGCTTCCAGGTGACCTTTATGGTCTACATAGGAAATGCAGTCCTTGAGGACGCTTACCTTGAAGCCGTCCTTCAGAAGATCCTCTGCGGTATTCCTTACACAGAACTCCGTGGCAATACCGCATACCAGCACCTTGTCCGTTTCCATCAGGCGGAGCACTTCCCCCATCTGCTGGCCGGCCTCATTGAGACCCGCAAAGCCGCTGTACTGCTCAAGATCCCTGTTCTCTCCTTTGTAGAATACAAGGCCTTCGTCATCGGCATAGGGGGCAAGGTCCTTGTGAATCTCTGCTCCACGGGTACCCTGTACGCAGTGAGGCGGCCAGGGACCGCCCTGAGCCGCAAATGAGCAGTGATCCTCCGGGTGATGGTCTCTCACGAAGATGCGGGGCACCTCAGGATGTGCCTTGATGAATTCAAGAGTGTGGGCAACTGCTGCATCGGCCTCCTGGCAGGCCATAGAGCCGTCAATGAAGTCGTAGAGCATATCTACAATGACAAGGGCTGTGTCTTTCATCTCAGTATTATGATTCCAATCATACAAATTTACAATACTTTTGGCTCAAGTACAAAAAAAAGAGTGACCTGAGGCGGTCACTCTTAAGAATGTCTGGAAAAACTCTAGCGGTAGATGTCGTACTGGTTGTAGAGGGAACCGTACATCTGGCCAAGGACTTCAAGGTAAGGCATACCGTCAAAGAGTGTGGTGCGATACACGGTGTTGTCTACCATATAGTACTCTACGCCACCCATTACTATGATCTCATAGTCGTCAGGCAGGGAGGTTACCAGAGCGCCTGCAGGAGGTACGATGGTGGTGTAGGCTCCGGATGCGCTGATGGTGTAGAAGACGCCGTCCTGATAGAAGTACTGGCTGTTGGCATAAGCGTAGCTCTGTACCAGTCCCAGACGGTTTGCAAGCTCATAAGCGGTAAGTGCTCTGTTGCTGTTAAGGGCATAGGAAGCATTGTTTGCTATGATGCGGGCGTTCTGCTGGGCTATTATCAGATTCTGGCGGGCAATTACGTTGTAGTAGTCAAAGGTGCGGGTGAAGGTGCGATATACGTCGCAGTAGTACGCGAACCTGAGGCTGTGAAGGATTGCCCTGTTGATTGCTACCTCAAGGGGAGTTCCGAAAGGAGGACGGCAAACCACGTAGTAACCGCCGTAGGGCCGATAATAAACTCCATTATAGAAGTAGTAATCGATTCCCCAATGACTGATGTGGCGCCAGTGAGGCGGACGGTTGTGGATGCGATATCCGTAGTAGTGAGGATGGTCTCCCCAGAAGTTACCGGGACGGTCCCAGGCCATCATGTCACGCTGACGGGGTGCTACCCTGTACATGTTGTGGGAGTTATCCACACGCATGTCGTCGTTGTAACGATAGTTGAAGCCGGAATCCCTGTAAACTTTGTCAGTGGAACGGTTCTCTGCCACGGAGCTGTCTCCGGAAAGGCCTGAACGGGTCACATTGCTGGTGGCGCGTACGGCGGTGGAACTGCTGGTGGTAGAGCTGCTGCGGGTTGCCTGACCAGTGCTGGCGCTTCTTACAGAGCCGTCTGCTGAGGAACTGCTGCTCCTTACAGCCGTTCCGGAAGCACTGCTGCTGGAAGAGCGTGTGGCCTGCTGGCTGCTGCTTGAGGAGCGGGTGCTGCTTGTGGTAGCGGCGCTGCTGCTTGAGGAGCGGGTGCTGCTTGTGGATGCTGCACTGCCCGAACTGGAACGGGTGGCCTGCTGGCTGCTGCCGCTGGAAGAGCGGGTAACCTGCTGGCTGGAGCTTCCCGAAGCGCTTCTAGTGGAAGAAGCGGAAGAGCCGGAAGTGGAACGGCTAACCTGCTGGCTGGCGGAGGAACTTGAACGGGACACGGTGGCAGCAGAACTGGAGCGGGTAGCTGAAGAAGAGCTTGACCGTGAAACGGAGGAACCTGAGCTTGAGCGGGTTGCCTGGGTGGAAGATGATCTTGTGCCGCTGGAAGAGCGGGTCTGGGCCATCATATCAGGTGCCGAAACGAGGGACAGAGCCATTAGCACCGTTGCGGCCATTGTCATTAAACGTCTCATAGCATCAAAATTTTAAAAGTTAAAAGTATAAGTAATATTTTGCGGAAAGTGCTTTGAAGTCCTTGACGTCCCGGGTCCAAAAATCTAGGATATCGCTGACCTGGAAGCGCTCTCCAAAACCTGTTCTTACATAATCCGTACCAGAAATGATATCCAGCATCCTGGTGCTCTTCAGGGGCAGGGGGTTCTTGTCCGGGTAAAGTTCATTAACCGCCTGCATCACATAGAATTGGATGAGGGTTACGGGCGCAAGTTCCCAGTCTGTGAAAAAAAACTGGACGCCATGGACAAGTTTTCCCTGCTTGGAACCCGCGAGGGGTTTGTAATGCATTGTGCGGAATGCCGTGCCGGGTATGCGGTAACTGTCCAGACGGGCCTTCAGGGCATCTGCGTCAATCCATTCTGCCGCAAATACCTCAAAGGGGATGGTGTAACCCACACCTATCTGGAGATGACCAAACTCTCCGGCTATGCCTGAGGCGGGATAGCATAGGGCGCTTCTTGGAGAAGGGATATTGGGAGAAGGCAGAACCCACGGAAGGCCTGTGTCTTCATAGCGCATCCAGCGGTGCCAGCCGCGCATAGGTACTACCTTAAGTTTGCATTTTACGGGATCAAGGTTGCCTTTCTGGCCGCGGTTCATCCCTTCCTCATTGATCATAAGGGCAACCTCACCGGGGGTAAGGCCGTATACAAAGGGTATGGGGTACTGGCTCACAAAGGAGAAGAATCCCTCCCTCACGTATGTCCCTTCAACTTTTTTGCCTCCAAGGGGGTTGGGGCGGTCCAGCACCACAACCTCAATGCCGGCCTTTGCGCAGGCGCGCATCACAAGGCCAAGGGTGGAGATGAAGGTATAGCAGCGGGTGCCAACATCCTGGATGTCGTAGACCATGACGTCTATCCCCTTGAGCATTTCCGGGGTGGGCTCACGCGTGGGGCCGTAGAGGGAATGTACCGGAAGGCCGGTTTTGGGATCCTTACCACCTTCAACGTGGTCTCCGGCGTAGGCGTCTCCCCTCACCCCGTGCTCCGGGCCGTAAAGAGCCACAAGGTTCACCTCAGGGGCATCAAAAAGGATGTCTATGGTGGAACGGAGGTCACGGGAAACGCCGCTGGGGTTGGTCACAAGGCCCACGCGCTTTCCCTGAAGCACGCGGAAGCCGTCCTGCTCCAGGACCTCCACACCGGGGACAACCTGGGCGCTGAGAGAAAGGCATGCAAGTGCAAGGATTATGGCCGATATTATTTTTTTCATATCTGTTCAAAAATACGGTTAAGGGGCTCGGTGCTTCCGGACGCCTCCAGGATGATGGAAAACGGGCCGATGCCTGTTGCCACCCCGCAGTCCTGCAAAATCCGCAGCGTTTGGCGTGCAACTGCGGGAGCGGGGTCTATTACCTGGACTCCGGGGCCGGAGAGACGCTCTATTACGGGCTTCAGGAAAGGATAATGGGTGCAGCCAAGGACGATGCGGTCTGCGCCGGCGTCAAGGAGAGGCTTCAGGGATGCCTTTACGGTTTCTTCAGCTTCCGGGCCATCCAGGATGCCACGCTCCACAAGCTCCACAAAGCCCTGTCCTACGTGCTCCACTATCTTTACGTCACTCTCATAAAGGCCCCTTGTATTAAGGTATTTTGAGCCCTTGAGGGTGCCGGCCGTGGCAAGTACGCCTATCACGCCAGTTTCAGTGCCAAGGGCGGCAGGTTTCACGGCGGGTTCCATCCCCACGAAAGGGACATCAGGATATTCTTTGCGGAGGGTAGCTATGGCGGCGGCTGTTGCGGTGTTGCAGGCAACAACAATAATATCGGCCTTCCAGTCCAGGAAACGCTCCGTGATGAAACGGGCCCTGCGCTGGATGTAGAGCGGGGATTTCTCTCCGTATGGGCAATGGGAATTATCGGCATAATACCGGTACTGCTCCATGGGGAGCAATTTCACAAGCTCCCTGTAGACTGAGAGCCCGCCGCTACCGGAATCAAAAATGCCTATCCTTGCCATATCCTTACAAATATACGCATATTTTTGCTATATTTGTTACCCGTATGGCTACAGATATTGATAAATTTGTGCATGACCAGCTCTCCGTGTGGCCCGCGGTGGCGGCAAAATACCGCGCACTCAAGAGCACACGCACCAGGACGCTCCCCTACGGCGGCATTCTGGTAACGCTGCAGTCCAACCCCGGGCGTCTCCCAATCTTCGACCACGGCTGTCCCCTGTGCGAAGAGAACTATATGGAGCATCAGCACACGCTCCCCTTTGAGGGCCGCAAGGGCCGCAAATACAACATCCTCGTAAACCGCGCCCCCATCTTCCCCAATCATCTGGTAATTACACGTGACGTCCACGTGCCCCAGACAATCTGGCACCGTTTCCCGGATATGCTGGACCTGGCCGCTTCGCTGGACGGATATCTGGTGTTTTACAACAGCCCCAAAAGCGGCACCACCGTTCCCGGCCACGCCCATTTCCAGGCTTGTCCCAAAGGCTATATGCCGCTGGAAAGGGCCGCAGAACGGCTTCTGAGGGATGTATCGGCCGGAAGATCCACGGAAGAAATGGAATTTGTAGCATCCGTCCGTGACGCGCAGCTATACCATTATAAGAAATTCCACCGCGGCATCTTCATGCTCAGGGCCCTTACGCCAAAATCCATGGCAAAGATGTTCTACAGGCTCCTTGACTGCCTGAACCTTCTCACGGAAGACACTGAGCCCCGCTTCAATGCCCTGGCATATTGCAGCGAGGGTGAATATCGCACCGTAGTGACCATCAGAAGTGCCAATTCCAAGCCGGGCTGCTATTATGCCAAGGGAGAAAAGCACTTCTCCATCTCTCCCGGAGCCGCAGAGATGGCCGGCTTTGTGGTTGTCCCGGAACCGGAAGATTTTGACCGACTCAATGCCGATGTCCTTAAGGAAATATACAATGACGTCACCATCAGCGAGGAAGACGAAAAACGCCTCCTGTGGCGTCTGGTGCGCACTCAGCCAAGGATAGAAGTGGGCATAGTCCATCAGAAGGAGATCCGGTTTGAAATAATATCCGACGGTGCCGGTCCCCAGACAGTAAGCTACCGTGAAGGCAAAATAGACTATAACGGGATGCTCTACGACGAACTTGTCTTTGAGGCCGTCACAATATCTACTCTTTTTGCGGAGCCTTCGTTTATCATCTACCGTGAAGACGGGGAGGAGCGCTTTGCCGGCACGCTCAAATTCATTGTAGACGCCGGAAAGGTGTGTGCGGTAAACATCATCGGCGCTGAGGATTATCTCATGAGCGTGGTCTCAACTTCAGGAGCCTATGACCTTAAGTCCCAGGCAATAGGCACAAGGCAGTGGCTCATGGCCCAGGTAGGGCTGAGGCATGCCCACAAGGCCGCCATTGGCGGTCCGGGTCTTGAAAATACGCCATCGCTTGTAACCTGGCTGGAACATCGGCCTGAAGAAAAAAAGGCGGAGGATACCCCCGCACATCTGCGCTTTGACGTATGCGCATCGGAGCACTGCCGTCCCTATTATGGCATCACGGATAAGGCCGATGCTGCCGTCCGCTCCGCAATTGACGAAACCTGGGGGCAGCTATAGCATTGCCAGCAGTTTCTCCCCGTATTTGGTGAATTCGTGCTCAAAGTTTGGCGTCAGCCTGTCTTTGCCCACGTTTTCCGCTATCTCGCGTACGGAGTACCACCTTCCTTTTGAAACCTCCATGCCGTTGGGACTCAGGTCAGGATGCCCCACATGGGCATACACAAATACCAGTTCCTTCTCCGATTCGCTTTCCCACACGTATGTACCAAGCTGGACGGGGTTGAAGGCAGTGAGGCCAAGCTCTTCATCGGCCTCCCTGAAAAGGGCTTCCTGGGCCGTTTCTCCATAACTGACGTGCCCGCCAACCGCAGTGTCCCAGTAACCGGGATAGAGGTCCTTCACTATTGAACGCTTCTGGAGGTAGATGTTGCCGTCACGGTCTATGAGGTGAAGGTGCACCACGGGATGGAGGGGCTTTGCACCGCTGTGGCACCAGTCCCTGGGGGCCTTACCGTACACAAGGCCGCTTGGTTCCACGATGGGAAGCATCTCCCCTTTTGGCTGGGGAAAAGGACCGGGATGGTCCACAGATGGGCGCGGATACAGGATAACCGGACCGCCCGGGTACACAAGGTCCGTCATCCTATGGCAATTAGAACAAGAAGCTGCGCAACAAGCACCCTCATGAACATGGATAGAGGATAAACCGTAGCGTAATTAACTGAAGCATAGTCACTTCCGTACATACCCTGAGAGAAGGCCAGAACCGGAGGATTGGTGCATGAGCCGCTTATGAGGCCACAAATCTGGTAAAAGTTGAGCTTGCCCCAGGCGCGGGCCACAACAAAAGTGATACACAGAGGGATGATGGTGATTGCTGCACCGTAAAGTATCCACCAGTAACCGCCGCCAACAATTGATGACCAGAAGTTTGCACCGGCGCCGATTCCAACTGATGCAAGGAACAGCGATATGCCGATTTCCCTTATCATAAGGTTGGCGCTGGTGGTGGTATAGGTAGTGATTTTATACTTGGGACCGAAGTGACCAAGCAGGATTGCAATGATGAGCGGACCTCCGGCAAGGCCCAGTTTTATGGCCTGGGGAATGCCGGGGAAGCGGATTGGAATGGAGCCGAAGATGATACCAACCACAATTCCAAGGAAGATGGGCACCAGATTGGGTTTATTGAGGGCGGCGGCGGAGTTACCCACTATGCCGGCCACCTGGTCTATACTGGCCTCAGGGCCCACACACAGAAGGCCGTCACCCATCTGGAGGTAGAGGGTGGGACGGGCCACAAGTTCAACGCCTGCGCGGATAACGCGGGTGACGCTCACGCCATAAGCGCTGCGGAGCCTGAGGTCCTTGAGGGTTTTGCCGGTGAGTTTGGAATTGGTGATGACTATGCGACGGGTAACCATCACGTGGTCCTTTTCACGCCATTCCTGAACATGCATGGGAACCTCCTCCCCGAAGAGGATGCGGAGGCGGTCAACCTCTGCATTGGTGGTCACAATAAGCACTTTGTCGCCCTCATTGAGGACGGTATTTTCGTCCGGTAGAAGGATCTCCTCCCCCTGCATGACGCGGGATACAACAAAGTCTCCACCAAACTCCTTCACAACGTCAAAGAGTTTCCGGCCGAAAATGGCGGGATTCTCAACGGCAACATGCATACGGCGGGCATGCTCGCCGGAATCCTCGGCCTCCTTGAGCACTTCCAGCTCCTTGTTATGGTCAATCTTGAAGACAGCCTTGAAGATAAGGATTACGGCTATAACGCCAAGAACGCCGATAGGATATGCTACGGCATAGGCCGATGCAAGTTTCTCCGATGCAACGCTGGCCGCCATTGCGGTAGTGCCGCCGGCGGTGGAAACGTCAATGAAAGTCTGCTGTGCGGCACCAAGGCCGGGCGTATTGGTGACGGCGCCGGACATTACACCCACCATGGTGGTGAGCTGCTCACCCGTAAGGGCCGATATTGCCCAGGTGACCGCCACGGCAAGGAGGATGTTCATAACCGCCAGAAGGTTCATCTTGACGCCTCCGCTGCGGAAAGAGTGGAAGAAACCGGGACCAACCTGCAGGCCGATGGAGAACACGAAGAGAATGAGGCCGAACTCCTTCACAAAATGGAGGACGTTAAGATCGGCCTTAAAGCCCATATGGCCCATCAGGATGCCCGCAAACAGGATCCAGGTGGTGCCAAGGGAGATTCCCTTCACTTTGAAACGGCCAAGATAAAGGCCGATTCCTATTACAAACGCAAGCAGAAGGATTGTATGGGCAATCCCCTGCCCGAAGAACAAATCATGCATCAGAAAACTGCTTTAACAAGGAAACAGGTTCTATCTGAAACCTTCCCCTCAACATACCAGGTACTGCCGTCACTTAGGGCACACAGCTGCACCTTGTCCCCGGGGAGAGTTTCCTTAACGAAGTTTATATATAAGTCTTTGACCGGACTGTCAGTAACCTCTTTGGGGAGGCAGTCCATTGCCCACACCACATAACGGGAGTTGTTGGTATGGCCGTTTAAATCCAGGTCTGAGTATGACACCGTGTGCTCCCCCACTGTCATTCCCGACTCCGACCGGGAATCCCCTTTTGGAAGCACAATCTTCTGCACGGGCTCTGCAATGGCATCATCCACCTTCATATCTGGGTCCAGAAGGTCTTTGAGGTCTTCCGGACGCACCATACGGCGGGTGCGTTCATCAATGACCACCCAAGAGGTGGTGGCCTTTACGCGGCTACGGCCGGCGGCGTCCTTGAGGTCAAAATCCCTTAGGTAGAAAAGGCCGCTGGCGCCCTTGTGCCAAGTATAAAGAGTGACGTTCTCACGCCATTTGAGGGGCTCCTCAAAATGGATATGCATCCTTGTGAGCACCCAGGCGGTATGGTGGACATGGAGGGTGTCGTAACCAAAGCCAAGGTCGTTTGCCGCCCAGTACGCTATCTCCTGGGCAAAATCCATGAAGGCCGCAGGCTTCAGAAGAGCCCTACGGTCCGTATCATAACAAGGAATGCAGATGTCCTGACAGAATTTATACCCTTCCCTTCTAACCGGTGTCATAACTTGCCAGGATAAAGAATCTCCAGTTCTTCAGGAGAATAAAGGAACTGATCCAGCCACTGCGGGCACACCCTGCCCAGAATCACCAGCGCCAGTACCGCAAGTACAATGAGGCCCAGAATAACCCAGAGGGCAATCTTCAGCCAATTGGACTTCTTGACAGGCTCCGGAGATTCCTCGGTTTCGCTCGGGATGACAGGAGCGGGTTCGGGTTCGGGCTCCGGCTCCGGCTCGGGTTCCGGTTCAGGGACTGGTTCCGTGGCGGGAACTGGTTCCGGTTCGGGAACGGGCTCCGGTTCCGGTGCGGGTTCAAAGTCCTGAACCACGTCAGGGGCAACTTCTACTGGAGCATCGGCCTCAAGGATATTGGCAAGCCCTGCCACGGCGGCCTCTGTCTCTTCCGGAGTTTCCTCGTGGGTCTTGAGGGAGATGGGCTGGAGGCCGAATCCGGCGGGATAGATGTCAAGGTCTTCATCGGCCACAAAGAAGAAATTGTTCTCTTTGGTGGCCCTGAGACGCCCAAGGCCAGGGAAGATGATGGTTTTCCTCACTTTCAGAACCTCCTTCATCTCCTGGAGGAACTCCACCAGGATACGCGTGGCATCCGCCTCCGAGGCATCCGGATTGGATTTACGGTAGATGTCCACAAGGAGGGTGTCATCCCCCTGCTTGGGAGAGAAGAAGAGCCTTCTATAAGGCGGCAGAATGGTATAGCCGCGGTCTGTGAAACTTGCAGGAACAATCTCCGTCACAAAACTTCCCAGCCCGGGAAGAGTCACGGAATCGTGGTCCAGGACCACTTCTTTGACCATTTTTGACAGAAGATCTATGTCCATACTGAAACCTTACCTCTTATAGACTACAAAGGTACAAAAAAACTCTCTAAGAAGGAAATAAAGATTTTTTAAAAAATTTTTCTCAATTACTTTGCAGAATTCAAAAAAGATTGTACCTTTGCAATCCCGTTCCAGTAACGGATACCTTCCTCCTTAGCTCAGTTGGTTAGAGCATCTGACTGTTAATCAGAGGGTCGTTGGTTCAAGTCCAACAGGGGGAGCTCCTCAAAGCACCGGCAGAAATGCTGGTGCTTTTCTTATATAGGGTTTGGGTGGGGGTAACGTGGGTTTGGTCATCCCGGCACAAAAACAGGAAGCCGTCTGGCTTCCTGTTTTTGGTCGGGATGACTCGACTCGAACGAGCGACCCCTACGTCCCGAACGTAGTGCGCTACCAACTGCGCTACATCCCGCTTTAGATGAAAAACAAGCTCTTAGGCGAGCTTGTTGATGTATACCTGAAGACCGCTCTTAAGGTTTGCAGCCTTGTTCTTGTGGATAACTCCAATCTTTGCAAGTTTATCAATCATTGCGTAGACCTTGGGAGCATTCTCCTGAGCTGCGGCCTTGTCAGTTATGTTACGGAGATCGCGGATAGCGTTCCTGGTTGTTTTTGCATAATACTTGTTATGCAGGCGGTGACGCTCACTCTGGCGGGCGGCACGCGCGGCGGATTTAGTGTTTGCCATTATTTTACTTTTTTATATTTGGTAGTGGGTAGGAGAATCGAACTCCTATTGCGGGAATGAAAATCCCGAGTACTAACCGTTATACGAACCCACCAAACTTGGGACTGCAAAGGTAGTAAATATTTTTTACCCCACAAAATTATTTTTCATCTTTTTACAAAGCTTTCAGTTCCAATGTTACAGCATATGTTTTTCCGTCACTTAAAGTAACAGAAGCATCAAACTTATGAGAGCCTGAAGTAAGGGTTACGGATGGGCCGCTTACGGCTGCGCCATCCATCTTCCAGACCACCTCAGAGGGCTCATCTCCCCCGGGAGTTACCACTTCAAGGGCAAAAGCACTTCCTGCTTCATAAACGCCTTTTCCAGGGTTTGCAATGTAAGGATAATCCATGCTTGAAGACACAACTCCGCTAACGGTGAAACTCACAATACCGGCCGAATATGAAATACCGGAAAGGGAAATGTCCGTATTGACACTGTTCCAACTCTTGGGAGCGTAACTGGTAACCTTTGTACTAAGGTCTGCGTGGCCGGGGAAAAGCATTGCCCAGACGTCATCAACGTAACTGAACTGATAGTTTAGGTTAGTCTGATCACACGCAGGAATAACATAGAAGCAGGGATGGGATCCATATGCATTAATCATATTGGTTTGCTGCCATTTATCCCAAAGGTCAAAGGCCGAAATGCCGCCTCCCACAATGCGTGCGCTCTTGTCCACGTGGTATGCAACCATTCCATAGGCGCCATAAATGCCGGAATCCCAGCCGGTGTTGTCCCTGCATTCCAGCACAAAGTACTCCCCTTCCTGGTCTGTGGGAATCTTATATGCCTTATTATTGTCTACAGAAGCAAGGGAATAACTGCCGTTCTTGGGGAATTCCTCCAGGACGCTGCTGTCCAGCCACCCAAGCAGGATGCGCTCCTCAATGTTGAGGTATGGAGGCGTACGGCCGTCGTTGTTATAACTGCCGGAGTCCATAAGGGAGAAAAATGCCAGTCCGTGGGCTTCTCCGTTGGTGGTATAATTGGTGTCGTAAAAATCCGGCAGGCCCATTGCGTGGCCAAATTCGTGGCACATTGTGCCGATTCCGGTCATAACTCCATCACCGTTGAGTTCAGACCCACAGGCATATTTATCAATGGTTTTACCGTCAAGCACAACGGCATTATTGCCGTAGTACCCTGCGTTGGATATTTCCCACTGATGAGGCCAGATTGTGTCGGCAGCTCCACCATCGGCCTCTCCTTTTCCGGCATACACCATATATACCAGATCCAGGTATCCGTCTGCGTCGTTGTCATAATCGGCAAAATTAATCTGATTGTCAAGGCCGCGGCAGCCTTCTATGACAGCCTCTTCCGGATGAGAGTCATCTCCGCTGGATGTGTTTCCACCGTAATATGACATATTCTGGGATACGGTAAACGGGCCGAAAACATCGAAGACGGGCTCGAAGACGCCGTGTGAATTGTCATAGTAATAGTCTCGGGCGCTGCCTGTGCCGTCATTGTCAGAATATCCCGGCTTGTTGAGCATATCCTTGAAAGCCTGAAGGTTATTCTGGGATTTAAAACTGACGTTCTGGAACTGTACCAGGATAACCAGGAATTTTTTCTGGCCGATTGCAATGCCGGCGGGGGCATTGTGGCGCTGCTTACGGAGCTGGAGTTTTGCACTGCGCCGGATGGATGCGGCCTGGGCGGCCATCTCCGGAGTGAGGTCAGGGACTTCACGATAAAAGCCGTCCTTATCCATCTCAACCACCTTTCCGGCGGCGTTAGTGGTCCAGTGTCCCCATTCGTCACCGTGCTTCACAATCTCTATGACGGAGCCGTCGGGCTGGGTGTAGCGGATTTTCCCGGGCTTGGCAGGAACGGCAAAAAGGGAGAGGCTGCAAAGAAGCAGCGCAGCAATAACTGATATCTTTTTCATAGTCACTTACTTCTTTACAATAAAACCTTTACCATTGCTATCACCTATCCAAATCATGTCTTCTGTGATTTTAAGAACTTCCATGGTGTACTGCTTGGAGAGCACGGATGTAGCGGCCTTCTTCCATTCCACGCCCACGGTAAGCTGCTGCCCTACCTGAGAAGAGGTATCAATTCCGGAAAGGACAAGTTGTTCCTTTGCATCCGGATCAAGAAGGATGAACTCCAGGGTATTGTTCTCATACAGACGCACGTACTGGTCTGTTCCGGGCGTATAAATACGGGTTTTGGAGCCAAGATAAATACCCGGTTCATTGTACTGAGTCACATAGGAAGGCTCTCCGGAGCCTATCTCCCTGCGGTAGATCTTAACCTTCTCCACAGAAGTGGTGGTTTTGTAGCAACTGAAGCGCGTAGCGTTACTGGCGCCATTATGGCACAGCATAGGGCTTTCACCTGCCGATGCCAGTATGGTGGCCACAAAATTGGATGCCACGGAGATACTCCAGGTGGAATACTGGTCTGTGGAAGTCACAGTCTTGAGGTAATTTCCGGTAGAAAGGGCCGAGAGGTAACCGCCCTCTACGGCAAGTTTCCATTCCCCTTCCTCTCCCTCAAGCGTAACCACTGCCGCTCCTTCCGGAACTTCAGAAATAACGCCGTCCTGCACTGTCACGGAGACACGGCTCCTGTAAGGCTTGGAACTTGTTCCCGCCTGGGCGCCCATTGTGTACTGTCCGTCAATGCTCACAATGAGGAGTTGATCTCCCTCAAGCAGTTCACTTGCATCTTCAAGCAGCACGAAGTCCTGGGAAACGGGGACTACGCCGCCCTGTGAAGGCTGATCCACCGTCACAGTCTGGGAAATGTCTTCAAAGGAGAAAGTAACATGGCCGGAACGGGCATTGCCGGTGGCATTGGCCTCATAGGTTATTGTGAAAACCTTCTCCGTGAGGGCCTTGGTGGGAGGATTCACCTGCAGCCAGTCTTGATCTGTCTGGGCCGATACCGTAACGTTTGCGCTGAGCACAAAGTCCAGGGAACCGCCGGCAGAATCGGCCTCCACCGTTGAAGCGGAAAGCACAATGGCATCCTTCTGGGCCTGGGTTATGGTGAGGCTGTGGTTTTTGCCTCCGCTCTTGTACGTGATTACGGCACTGCGGGAATCATAGGTGGTATTCTCCTGGAGCACCAGCTGGTTCCCCTGGAGGGAAATCCAGGACTGGGCGGCGGAAGGAATGACCACGGAGGAGGCATCGGCGGGAAGGTCCAGAGTGCCACTGGCCGATGTCACGGATTCAGACTCATATACGGTGTCGTCTTCGGGAGTGGAAAAACCAACATATAGGACCTTTACAAAGCAGCTGCCGTCATCTCCTGTGACTATGAGGAGCACTTTTGCGGGAGATGAGTTCTCCGGGCGGCCTATTGTAAGGGTTCCCTTGTTGTCCTGGGGCTTGGAGAAAGAAACCGTCCAGCCCTGGGGCTCATATGATTCAAGGGTGTAGGTGAGGTTTGCGGGGGCCTTCACTTCATAGGGGGCACCTGCTTCCTCCCCTTCTTCCAGTGCACGGAATACGGTATCGTCTACCAGGATTTGCAGTTTTACTGCTCCGGCACTTGCAAAAGGAACCTCAATGGTTGTGCCGTCAGAAAGGGTGAATATCACTATGCCTTCCTTGGTTGTGGTGTCAATGCCGGCAATGGGGCACTGTACGGTGGTGACTGCGTCTCCGGCAAGGATCCACTCACCGTCTCCCAGGCGGTAGTACCATTTGCCGTTCTCCACCTTGATTTCAGGCGTGAGACCATCGGCACCGTCCTTACCGTCTAGGCCATCCTGGCCGTCTACACCGTCTTTGCCATCGGCACCATCCTTGCCGTCCACGCCGCTGGCGCGAACCTTCTGGCCATCCTGCATCATCCACTCACCGTCTATGGTCCAGTAATAGAGACCGTCTGTGTCCTTCTTCACGCTAATCTGGGGAGAATGGGCATCTGAGCCGTTCCTGACAATCTTTTCTACGGTTTTTCCGTCAGAATCCACAAGCACAAGAGAGTAACCGCTGCCATCCTCAAGGTCTGAGACGCTTTGGACAAAATACTTTCCGCTAAGCAGTTGACGGATAAGCGCTACCTGACTGTTCAGTTCATTCACCTGGTTCTGGAGGGCCTCAAGCTTGCTCTCCACTGCGGAGAGACGGTCCTCATACTCCTGCACTTGACCGCAGCCGGACATTAGAAACGCTAGCGCAAGACCGGCGGCAAATAGTAGTTTTTTCATCTTAAGTAGCTAAGTATTAATTGTTTTCTTCTTTTTTCCATTCAAAAGAATATAGCAGGGACTCTACCTGGCGGAGGTACTGACGCTTGTCATATCTGGGGGCATAGACAAAGGCCTCCAGGACTATGATATCCTTTCCGTCAGGACTGTAAAATGAATGGGACACAAAGGGGCCGCCCATGAAGTCTCCGTGCACTTCCCAGAAGCCGCGGGTTTCCACAAAAGCCCTTCCCTTGTAGCTGAGGGAGCGGCATACCGGTTCCTGAGCCGTTGAAGTGGTCATATATGAGCCGTCAAACATTCCGGGGACGTTTGCCTGCATGATCTCATTGCGTTTTGAGATGATATTCTGGAGAGAGAATACATCGTCTCCTGAAACGGGATACTTGTAGATGAGGACGGTCTGGTTGGTGTACTGCTTTTCATCGGCAATCCATACAAAATCATCAGTGACCTTGCGGCAGCGGTAGCCGGAAGGGAAATGCAGGATGCCGCCCGTGACAGAGGCCACAGGGTCCTGCAGGGCGCGTTCCTCATAGAGTTTGGCATTGGCGATAACACGGTCACGCTCCGCCTGCTCAAAGTACTCAGAAATGATCACGCAGTCGTGCTCAAAAAGGGCCAGGGCCTCATCCTCATCAAGGGCGTTGATCTGGACCACGGCCTGAGGCTGAGCCCACACGTTGTGTTTGTACACCACGCCCGTTGTCTGATTCAGGGGATTGATGTTGATGAGCAGCTGGTTGCGGTGCATCTTGAACATGTTGTTGAATGCTCCCGGGGGCACGTTGGACAGAGCAAAAAGCGGCTCACGCTGTGCCAGGTAAGGGGTATCGGCCGCCAGGACCTCACGGATTGCAACGCCAAGGTCTCCCTCCCACTGCTCACGCTCTATGGTCACAAGGACCTCTCCGGCCTTGCCGCTAACGTTGGGAAGAAGGGTCCCCTTCTTGTCATTCTTACAGCCGGCAAGTGCAAGGACTGCAAAAGCTAAGGCCAAAATACGATATTTCATATGCTTATCTTATTAATCTCATTATATCATTGCCAAATGCCACAAACATAAGCAGAAGCAGGAGAATCATCCCTATCCACTGCGCCACAAGGAGGAATTTGTCCGAAGGTTTCCGGCCGGTAATCATCTCATACAGGCAGAAAACTATGTGCCCGCCGTCAAGCGCCGGGATAGGCAGAAGGTTCATAACGCCAAGCATAATGGAAAGAAGCGCCAGGATGTACATGAACTGATGCCAGTTCCAGGAAGACGGGAACACCTGGCCGATAGCCACGAAACTCCCCACGGACTTGTATGCGCCCGTGGACGGCGTTGCCACAAGCCTGAGGTCCCTGAGGTATCCTGTAACGGACTCCCAGGCCCAGCTGCAGCCGGCGGGAACGGCCTCAAGCACGGTGTATTCCCTGTGTTTGAGGTATGTATTCACAAAGAACACCCCCAGCATTCCAAGGGAATCCACCTGAACCGGCACATCAACTGACTCTCCGCCACGGAGCACCGTAACCTGGAGAGCTTCTCCGGGATGTGCCCTCAGGACTTTCTGGGCATCCTGAAGATATGGCGTATCCTCACCGGAGACCCCCACAATCCGGTCCCCTTTGAGGAGGGCCGAATTAGGAGATGTGGCCATGACGCTGTCCACATAGAACGGAAGGGCTATGTCAAACATTCCGGGAGTATTCAGGACATCCCCTATTAGGGCCTGGTCTATGTAGATATCAAGGGTATCGGCCCCGCGGAGAACCGTAGCCTTACGCACCCTTCGGCGGGCAAGGTCACTCTGGAGATCCATGAACTCCTGAGGAGCGTAGTCGTCATAAAGCAGGATGCGGTCACCGGTACGGAAACCCATGTCATAACCCAGTTCATTCACGTACACGGGATTATCGTTGGGAATGTAATTCTTGCCCCAGATGGCAAGGATAGCCACAAAAAGGCCGATGGCCAGGATAAAATTATTGAGCACTCCCCCGCTCATCACAAGGAGGCGCTGCCAGGCGGGCTTTGAGCGGAACTCCCAGGGCTCCGGGGCGTGTTTCAGCTGCTCCGTGTCCAGGGACTCGTCCACCATACCGGCAATCTTGCAGTAGCCGCCAAGGGGCAGCCAGCCCATGCCGTATTCCGTCTCACCTATCTTGAAAGAAAAGAGCTTAAAGCCCCCCACATCAAAGAAAAGGAAAAATTTCTCTACCCTTATACCAAATACACGGGCCCAGAAATAGTGTCCAAACTCATGGAAAATGATGAGTACGGACAGGGCCAGTATAACCTGTAATGTCTTTAAAAGTGCAATCATTTACGCCTGGACATCTCATAAGCAACCCTGTGGGTTTCGAAGATGTCTTCCAGGGATGGCTCAGCTACAAAATTCACGCCATCCATAACGCGTGAAATGGTGTCAGGGATATCGTAGAACCTTATTTTATCTGACAGGAACGCCGCCACCGCCGCTTCATTGGCGGCATTCATGGCGCAGGGGATGTTTCCGCCGCGTCTGAAGGCTTCAAATGCAAGGCCTAGGCACGGGAATTTGTCAAAGTCAGGTTTCTCAAACGTGAGGGATCTCATCTCCTCAAAATTGAGCCTTTTCCCTTCCAGGGGAAGACGCTCCGGATATGCCATTGCAAGCTGGATTGGAAGCCTCATATCCGGGCAGCCCAGCTGGGCAATTACGGCGCCGTCCTCAAACTCCACCATGGAGTGAATCACTGACTCTGGATGCACCACCACATTAATCTGGGAAGCGTTCACGCCAAAGAGCCACGCCGCCTCAATCACCTCAAATCCCTTGTTCATCATGGTGGCGGAATCTATGGTGATCTTGGCGCCCATATCCCAGTTGGGATGCCTCAGGGCCTCGTTTTTAGTGGCCGCAGCAATGCGCCCCTTCTCCCAGGTGCGGAAAGGCCCGCCGGAAGCGGTGAGGTGAATGCGGGAAAGCTTGTTTCCCTGCGCCCCCAGAAGGCACTGGAAAATGGCCGAATGCTCCGAGTCCACTGGATAGATGGGAGCCTTGTGCCGGGCTGCCGCCTTCATCACAATGGCACCGGCCGCAACCAGGGTTTCTTTGTTGGCAAGGGCTATTGTCTTGGACGCCTCGATGGCCGCCAGAGTAGGTTTTAGCCCGCTGAAGCCCACCATAGCCGCAACCACAACATCCACTGAGCGGTCCTGCACAAGCTCGCAGGCGGCATCTATGCCCAGACGGACATCGGCCCAGGGAAGCGCGGCACACACCTGATTGTACTTTGAAGGGTTGCAGATAACCACATGCGGCACCTTGAAAGCGCGCGCCTGCTCGATGAGGAGTTCTGCGCTGTTGTTGGCCGATATCATATACACGGAGAACCTGTCCGGATGCTGACGCACCACGTCCAGGGTCTGCGTGCCGATAGACCCCGTGGATCCAAGTATGGCGATGGACTTTTTCATAGCTAGAAGCTTATATATTCTGCAGGATCTGCCGGGCGGCCGTTGTACCAAAGTTCAAAGTGGAGGTGGTCACCCTTGGTGAGGGAAGGCGACGAAGCCAGCAGAGCCACCGGCGTACCGGCCTTGACGTTGTCCCCCACCCTGTGCAGCAGCTTTTGGTTGTTGCGGTAGATGGAAATGATGTCTCCCTTGTGCTGGAGGATGATTGAGTAGCCCTTGTCCTGGTCCCAGCCGGTAGAGATGACCGTGCCATCCAGCACGCTCATGACCATTGTGCCCGCAGGGGCGGTGATATCCGTCCAGGGGTGGACGGTTGCGTCAAAGGCGTTGGAGATCACACCCTTGATGGGCGGGAAGAACGTTTGGGCCTCGATGGGAAGGATGCGGCCCTGGGAAGACACTCCAAACTGCTCCTGGGCGGAAACATCGGCCCTTAGGAGAGAATCTCTCAGCTCCAGGTACTTGGCCGATGGCAGCGCCGACGACCCCTTGCTCCCAAGGATAAGGGAATCCATGCGGATGGGCTCCTGGCCCGTGACGATGCGGCGGAGATTCTCACTGTAGAGCTGCCACTGGATGATGCGGGTTTCCAGGGAATCTATCCTCTGGGCATTCTGGATGGCCTGACGCCGGGAATAAGCGTCAGGATAACCCGGGATGAAGGTTCTGATGGGTGTGTATGCTATTATGCAGAAAAGGCCAACTATAAAAATTACCACTGCCGATGTTATGGCCACAATCATTGTTGTCTGGCTGAAGCGGAGGCTCCAGAGGCGTTCATGGGAGGAGGCGTCCACCATTGACAGACGGAAATTCCGGGCCTTGTGTTCTTTTCTTTCCATAATTATTCTTAACTTTGCGCCCGGAATCCATGGACAGAATCATAGGCATAGATTTTGGGCTCAAGCGCACCGGCCTGGCAGTAAGCGACCCCCTGGGGATCTTTGCTCAGGCACTTGATACGGTACACTCTACAAAGATAATAGAATATCTCAAAACTTATGCTCAAAAAGAGAGAATCATTGGATTTGTGATAGGATATCCGGTAAATCTGGACGGCCGCCCGTCGGAGGCCAAGGCCCACGTGGACGCCTTCCTCCCCCAGCTCCGGAAAGCCTTCCCGGACGTTCCCGTAACGCTTGAGGATGAACGCTTTACCTCCGTCCTTGCCCACCGCGCAATGATAGACGGCGGCATGAAAGCCTCCCGCCGCAGGGACAAGACGGAAGTGGACCGTATATCGGCCGCAATAATACTCCAGGGGTATCTGGACCGTAATTCCAAAGGATAAGATTATGATTAAACCTATATACTTATACGGCGCGGAGGTTCTCCGCCAGAAGGCCTCGGAGGCCAACCTCAATGACCGTGAAGCCATCGCCGCACTGGTCCAGGACCTCAAGGACACCCTGGTGAGGGCCGATGGCTGCGGCCTCGCCGCCCCCCAGATCGGCGTCAGCCAGCGTGTAGTGATTGTGGACGGTGACGTGGTTGCCGACACATACCCCTATCTGAAAGACTTCCGCCGCACACTTATCAACCCAGAAATCCTGGAGGAAAGCCCGGAGCAGGTAACCTACTCCGAGGGCTGCCTCTCCATCCCCGGCATTTACTGCGACGTCCTCAGGCCCAAGAAGATCAAGGTCCGTTACTACAATGAGGCCCTTGAGGAGGTAACGGAGGAATTTGACAACTTTGCAGCCCGTATGATCCAGCATGAACTTTCCCACCTTGACGGAGACCTCTTCACGGACCACGCGGCGCCCATCCGTAAAAAAATGATATCCAGCAAGCTGCTGAATATCACTAAAGGAAAAGTGCATCCGCACTATAATAGCAAACTCCGCTAGGCCTACGCGCCTTTTTGCTTTTGAGGGGGCTCTGCCCCCTATTATCCCCCGCCGGCCCCTTGGGCCGGTATTTTCTTAGCTAGCGGACACGTAGACGCTGTCCAACGCGTAGGATGGAGGTTTCTTTTATGCCGTTGAGGCGGCACAGTTCACGCACGGAAGTATGGTACTTGCGGGCGATGGCAGAAAGCGTGTCTCCGGAGCGGACCGTGTGATAGCGCATTGCTGCGGCCTCGGCGGCGGCGCGTGCTGCAGCCTCCTTCTTTGCCTGTTCCTCCGCTGCCAGGCGGTCTTCCTCATCAGTGCGGAAGATTTCGTCTTCGTCGTCTACGCTCTGGACATAGCGTTGATTGGGATTGAAGTACCAGGAACGGATCTTTAGGAGACGGTGCCTGAGGGTACCGTTTTCAAAATCTATGAGCCAGGCGGGGTCAAATGCAGCGCCCCTGTAACGCGTCTCAAAGTGAAGGTGCGGGCCGGTAGAGCGCCCCGTGGACCCTCCAAGGCCTATTATATCCCCGGCGTTCACCCAGTCTCCGGACTGGACGTCCCGGCGGGAAAGATGGCCGTAGAAGGTTTCCAGGCCGTTGGCGTGACGGATAACCACAAGGTTTCCGTAGCCGCCAACATAGTCCGAGATACGTACCTTTCCGTCAAAGGCGGCAGGGACCGGGGTACCGGTAGGATAAGGCAGGTCTATGCCCTGGTGACGGCGCCCGTGACGGTACCCGTATTGAGACCTGGGGTGCGTCTGGTAGGGGCAGCAGTATGAATCCAGGGTGTCTACGACCCATATTGAGAAGCGGTCCGGGAGATCCTCAGGCTCCTCCCTGTAGGGGTTTACGGCACGTGTGTCCCAGTTGGCGGTGAAGACGCTGTCCTCCACAACCTTGGCGGGATCTTTCACATACCGGTAGGTGCCGTTATTGTAAAGGACCACCTTCACGGCGGGGTTGCCGGTGTCCAGGGTATCGGCATAAGGAGTGCTCTTCCTGTTGGAGGAAGTGAGCTTCTGACGGCCGAAAGAGTGCCTCAGGGAATCTGCCTGCCTGTCCTGGGCGCCTACCGTCACAGCTGCGGCAAGGCCCGCTAGAATCAGTAAGAATCTTCTCATCAACCGCTACCTCTTTCCTCCGAATTTACCCACGATTATTTCATCGGCCTTTGCAATCTTCTCATTCAGCACATCCCTTGAAGTTGCCTCGCAGATGAAGCGGAGGTAGGGTTCCGTGTTGGAAGGACGGATGTTGAACCACCAGCCGGGAAATTCCAGGCGGTAGCCGTCGAAGTCCATCACCTTGGTGGGAGTTTCCGTGCTCTCGAAATAGGCCTTGACGGCATCCATGGCGCCCTTTTTGTCCTCAACCTTGTAGTTAATCTCACCGGAATTCTCATAGCCGGTAAGGCGGTCCATTTCTTCTGAGAGTTTTATTCCCTGCTTCTTGAGGGCCGATACTATCCTGAGCACGATGATGCTGGAGAGCATGCCGGAGTCACTGTAGAAGAAGTCCTTGAAATAGTAGTGGCCGGCAAGTTCTCCGCCCCAGAGACCGTCAATCTCACGGAGTTTGGGTGCGGCGAAGGCACGGCCTACGCGCCAGGTGTGGACATCGGCATTGTATTTACTGCGAAGTTCTTCTGCAACTGCAAGGCTGGAGCGGATTTCCTGAAGAACCCTGGGATTCTTCTCCCCTCTTTCGTCGCAGAAATAGCGGGCCATAAGGGCAATCACAAGGTCAGGGGCCACAAAGCGGGCTTTGTCGTCCACAAACATAACGCGGTCTGCGTCGCCGTCGTAGATGACGCCTACATCGGCCTTGATCTCAGAGACAAGCTTCTTCAGGGGCTCCACGTTCTTGGGGACCAGGGGGTTGGGCTCGTGGTTGGGGAAATTGCCGTCCATTTCGTCGAAGAGGAAGGTGGCGTTCTCTCCCTTGTAGATTTCCTTAGCAAAGAGGCAGCTCATACCGTTGGAAAGGTCGAAGGCAATCTTGAGGTTGGAGTAGTCTCCCTTGTATTTTTTGAGAAAGGCGATGTAATCCGGCTTAATGTCAATCTCCGTGACTTTTCCGGGCTTTGCGGCCTTGGGGGTGGGACGGCCTTCGTCAATCCACTGCTTGATCTGGCCAAGACCAGTGTCCAGGCCCACCGGAAGGGCGTTTTCACGGCTTACCTTCATACCGTTGTACTCCGGCGGGTTGTGGCTGGCGGTAATCTGGACCGAAGCCTTGTAGCCATAATTGGCCGTGCCAAAATACACAAGGGGCGTGCTGCTGAGGCCGATATCGTCTACATCGGCACCGGCATCCGTGATGCCCTTGATAAGGTAGTCGTGAATCTCCTGCCCGGAGACGCGGCAGTCGCGGCCCACCAGGACCTTATTTGCCTTCAAAAGTTCCGGCAGGAAATAACCTACCTTGTATGCGGTTTCCTTGTCAAAATCCACGTTGTAGATACCGCGGATGTCATAAGCGTGAAATGCACCCATATTGAATGTATCGATTAAGTTATTAATTCTAAACCTTTTATGCTATTATTAAGTGGAGTTGGGTAACAAACGGGTAACAAAACCGGAGATAAAAAAGTGCCGTCAATGTCACTCTGTCCGTACCTATATCGTACAAAATTACAAAAATTTCTTCATGACGCCAAATGAGTGCAACTCCGCATCTGTAGCGTGGCGGTTGGAGAGCAACCACCTTTCCACTTCCTCCCGGTCAAAGTATATTTCCTTCCCGTTGGGCCGATAGTAAGGAATCCGGTTTGCGTTCGTCGACTTTCACTGCAAAGGAAAACAATGCTTCGCAAACGTCCAAATTCCGTAAAGAAAAGTGCGGCAAAACAATACTCGTTTTGCCACAGAAAACCGGCCTGTCACTTCAGCGCCATTCCAGGTTCCGCAAGGAGGAATACCGGCTTGAGATGTGGCCTATGTTCTTCACCGAGCGACGCGGATACCATACTTTTTAAGGATTTTCAGCACTTTAAGCTCACTGTACATAGGAAGGTAAATCAGGCGCTCGTGCTCCTTCCCGTCCATGTTGGCCACCATGGTTATCGGCTTGTCTTCTCCGCCCGCCTTTTGCACCGCCGCACCGGCCCGGTGATATGGATTCTCCGTAGGGAGCACTTTGCCGCTCAAACCCATCTGAAAACCGTCGTACCAGATGGTCTGGGCGGCAGCAGCGGCACACATCGTGAATGCAAGCACAAAAAGGACCGGCTTCTTCATAACATCTATTCGGTGTTTTGAGGCTTGCGCTTCCAGTTCAGCAATGGCAGCAGGAAAGAAATGATTGCCGAACCAAGCCAGAAGATGCTCACGTAATGGAAATCGTGTGCTCCGGAGGCGGCATTGCTGTCCATCAGCACTCCGGTTATAACGTTCTGGAGGCCGGCGGCCGCATATGAAGCGATACCAACAATGCCAAGAGCTGCGCCGGAAGCCTTGCGGGGCACCAGGTCAATGGCCATGAGGCCGCCAAGAAAGGCAATCAGTACGCCTATGGCAATGCCGAAGAGAATCATCGCCGATATATTCACCCACTTAGCCGGTCCGCCATACAGGAACAGGGCAAGGGCAATGGCCTCCAAAACACCTGCCACAAGGGCGGGGTACTTTCGGTCTCCTTTGAACAGAACATCGGAGAGCCAGCCGGATACCACGGTGCCGATGATACCGAAAACCGGATTGATGCCAATAACCGTAGCCGCTTCTGCCAGATTATAGCCTTTCGCCTCCTGAAGGAAGATTGTTCCCCATTCATTTATAGCGTATCGGCTCATGTACATGAAGGCACTGGCTGCAGCCAAAACCCATACGCCGGGATTCTTGATTACCGAGCGCTGCATGCTGCGGGTCTGTTCCCGGGGTTTGCCTTCGCTGCCCTTCTGCTCATATTCCTCCTGCGTCATCTCCCCGGAAAGCACTTCTATGGCTGCAAGCCCCTTGCTTTCCGGCGAATTGTGGAAGAACAACAGCACCAGTACCAGCCCCGCCAATCCCGCCAGCGCGGCACCGAAGAAACCCCACTTCCAGCCGAAGGCCGCCACTATTGCGCCGACAAATATGAAGGACAGACCTTCTCCGATATTGTGGGAGGCACTGAAAACCCCGTAGAAAGTTCCCCGTATCTTCAGCGGCATCCAACGGGACAGGGAAACGATGCAAGCCGGTGCGCCCATACTTTGTGCCCAGCCGTTTCCGGCCCACAGCAGGCAGAATGCGCTAAATAGCACCGCGTTGGATATCTGTCCGTTCATGGCGCTCACACCCATCACTCCCATAGCGAAGTTCATTCCTACGGAAATGGTGATCCCGGTGGCCATAAAACGCTTGATATTGGCGCTGTCGGCAAGAAAGCCGTTCACCAGTTTGCCCACGGCATAGGTCCAGTACAGGCAGGCGCCTATTACGCCAAGCTGAGTGGCCGACAGCAGGCCCGCGTCAATGAGCGGTTGCTTCATCACACCCATGGACAGGCGGCATACATAGTACAGTGCATAGCCCAGCGTGGCGGCTATGAACGTCTGCATCCGGTAGTTCTTGTATTTCTTTTGAAGATTATCCATCGTTATTTAAGTGAATGAAGCCCGTGTTTGGCAAGCCAGCCTATCAGCAGTTCCGGGCGGTCGGTCTGAATCATGGAAACGCCCTTGTCAATGTACTGCTGATACACTTTTCCCGGGTCCCCGGCAAGAAAAGCGGCATCGTCATCATTGCCGTCGCCGCCGCAAAGGCTGGCCCAGATGGTGTTCACCCAGATTTTCGAGCCCTGCTCACGGATGAGGCGACAGGCCGATACAAAAGCGTCATCGTCGTTATTCTGCCAGCACACTTCGTAGGCCAGAGGAACAACGCCCTGTTCCAAATAGCTGTCAAACAGCGCCTTGCCCTTCTCTTTCTGGATGTCCACAATGGGCATGTACATCATATTGTGCGGGTGGGCTTCCATATCGGCCTTCACAACCTCTATAGGTTTTTTGCCTTTGATGAGCACCTGGCCGGTCACGCCAAGTTCTTCCGTCAGTGCCAGGACCATATCGTAATAATCATACCCCTTGTCGATATTCACGCAGATGCGGCCCCTGGTGCACTCCAACGCCTCCCGCAAGGTGGGCATACGGAGGGTGTCTATCACCGCCGCCTGGTGCATGCGATTCAGGCTTAGGGACTTGATCTCGGCGAGCGTAAGATCGCACACCTTGGCGCTTTTGCCGGGATCATCCCGGAACACCTTCCTGAAATTGGTTGTTCGACGCACATCGGAGTCGTGGCACAGCACCAGGACAGAGTCCGCGGTCATGTGAATGTCAATCTCCACGATATCGGCCCCCATGGAAATGACGCTCTCTATGGCAGGGATGGAATTCTCCGGCCAGTTGCGCCAATCGCCGCGATGGCACGCTACCAGAACATACTTTGAGGTTGGATTGTGAATCTCGGCGGCAATGGCCTCGGCGCGGTTTACGGCTGTATGATTCACACAGCACGAAACCGCACAGGCGCATAGCAGCCACAATCCCAAAACTTTCTTCATTGCACGGATATCTGTTGCTCTATGCAAAGTCGTTTCCAATCAAGGTTTACCGTAAGCAGGATATTCTGCGACGATGCGCCGATAAGAATCCGGTATTCCCCGGGATCCTCTTTCCAGCTATGCGACTTTACGTCATAATAGCTGAAAGCTTCCGGGCCCAGATGGATGGTACAGCGGGCGGTAGCACCCGCGTCAATCATCTGCTTGTCGAAGCCCTTAAGTTCCCTGTCCGGCCTCATGACGGACGGATTCACGGGCGACACATATACCTGCGCCACCTCCTTCGCCGCCACCTTGCCGGTGTTGCGTACTGTAAAGGATACGTCATATCCTTCCCCGGAAGGGACTACGGAGGCGTCGGAATACTCGAATGACGAATACGTGAGCCCATAACCAAAAGGATAGAGCGGCTGAACGCCGAAATGCTCCACTCCGCGATACCCCACGAATATGCCTTCCCCGTAGGTGGCGAACTGCGCCTGGTCACGGCTGGAAACCCTTCCCGTTCCGGCATAGGCATTGGGCGTGGGCTTATACCACTTTTGAACCGGATTGGCGTTGAGCGATCCCCAGAAAGTGAAGGGCAGGCGGCCCGAAGGGGAAACCTGGCCGCTCAGGATTGCTGCCATTGCGCTGCCGCCTTCCTGTCCGGGATACCAGTCCAGGATGATGGCTTTTACCTTGTCTTTCCAAGGTTCCAGGTCGAATTCTCCGCCGGAATTCACAACTACAATCACCTTGTCCGTATATGCCGTGACACGCTCCAACAGAGTCAACTGGCTTCTGTCCAGTTTGTAGGACCGGTCATGGTCTTCCTTTTCGGTCTCGCTGTTGAAGCCCAGCGAAACTATTACTGCGGAAGCCTTTTTCAGTACTTCCGGCTGAGGAGACCCAAGCACTTCGATATCCCAGTTTTTCCCCAGTCTCCGGAGCCCGTCCACCAGTGTCACGGCCTTTCCGTCTTCCGGATTCACCCAGCCAGAACCGCCGCCGCAGACGATTTCATTGGCATTGGGGCCCATCACCACAATCTGGTTTTTACGGCCGCCTTTAAGCGGCAGAATTCCATCCTCGTTTTTCAGCAGCACCGGGCCTTCCAGTGCGATTTCATAGGCGCGCCGCTGCGACAGGGAAGGGTCTTCGGCAGCCGGGTCCGGTTCCACCGGCCCGTCAAGGAAACCGAAAGCGGAGAAAGCCGAGAGAATGTTGATGCACTTTTCGTCCAGAGCGTCTTCCGTAATCACCCCGTTCTCAAGCAGTTGCTTAATGAAACCGGCCTTGACCACCGTCCCGCCGGGCATCTCCAGATCCACCCCGGAGGTCAGGAAATCCAGTGTGCGGTAGGTGGAATTCCAGTCGCTCATCACAATGCCTTTATGCCCCCAGGCGCGGAGGTTGTCGCGGACAAGCCATGGATTCTCCGCCGCGTGCTGCCCGTTGACCGGGTTGTAGCTGGTCATTACGGCGCCGACGCCGCCCACTTCCACCGCCTTGCGGAAGGCGGGGAAGTAGATTTCGTTCATCGTACGCTCATCGGCTTCGGAGCTTACCTTGTGGCGGGCATATTCCTGGTTGTTCAGGGCGAAATGCTTGATGGTAGCCATCACTCCCTCTGCCTGCATCCCTTCGATATAGCTCAAGGCCAGTTCGCCGGTCAGGTACGGATCCTCCCCGAAATACTCGAAATTGCGTCCGCACAGGGCGCTGCGGTAGATGTTGACGCCAGGGCCCAGCATAATGGACACTCCGTGTGCCTTGGCGGCGCAGCCGATGCCGGCCCCCATCTGGCGCATCGCGTCGCGGTTCCAGCTGGCGGCGGCGGACATCCCGCAGGGGTAGAATGTGCTTTGGATGTAGGTGCTGCCTATGTTGCGCACGCCCTGGGGGCCGTCGGCCATCCACAGGGCAGGAATGCCAAGCCGGGGAATGCCGTAAGTGCTGAACCCGCCGGTCTTGCCGGCGATGAAGTCAATCTTCTCGTCAAGAGTCATTTGGGCCACGAGCGCAGCGGCGCGTTCCCTGTCGGCCCCGGAAATTCCGGGTCCGGCCAGTGCAAGGCTGGAAACCAGCGCGAGCGAAACGATAAGCAGTGTCTTTTTCATAGTCATTTAATACCGTATTTCCTGAGAATTCTGAGAACGGGCTTTTTTACGGAGCGAGCCCACAGGGTGTATCCGTAATCTCCGGGATGAGTGCCGTCCACCGAGGTGTAATGGTCCGGAGACGTGGCATTGGTGGTTTTTACGTAATACACATCCTTATATCGTTTGCATGCGACCCGCATGAGCGAATCCACCAAATCCATTCGGGAGGATTCATATGCTTCGGCTTCGGTATTGAAATTCCGGCGTTCCCTGTAAATGGTCTTTTGGAAGATGAGGGGTTTCCCGGGATGGGAAGATTGCAGCGTTTCAATAAAGGGGAAAAGGCGGTCTCTGATTTCGTCAGGCGTGGGATTCGAGAAAGTATCAAACAGGAAGGCGTCCACATCCGGAGCTTCACAGAGAGCCTTCGCGAAGTAGTCCTGAAGACGGCAGCGTCCGCTGACACCAAGGTTGAGGAACTGGATTCCGGTTTCCCTGGTCAGGATGGACGGGTATGCCATTCCGGATTTGGAAGTGGAAGCGCCGTGGGTGAAACTTGACCCGAAGACGGCGATTCTGTGCCGGAACGGGTGGGGCAGAGGCTCCATCAGGCATCCTTCCTCAACGCCTATCTTCACGGAATCCATAACGCTTCGAACCGGCAGATAAAGAAGACATTCCTTAATACTGTCATCCATATCCTTTATCATATTCACCGGTTTGTCCAGGGCGTTGTCGTTCTGCAGGCCTGCTGCAGCCCAGAGCCATTTCCCATCCTTTTTAATATAAAGATCGAAGCCTCTTCCTGCGAAACCCGTGGTCCCTCCGCCGAAATAAGCCTTTCCGTACTTGGGCCACACCCTGATGGATGTCGAGTTTGTCCGGAAAGCCACGGCTATCCCCGCAGACTCCTGCACCAGTCTGACTTCTTCCTTCGTGAAGCCGTGAAAGCGGGCGGTGTCGATGCGCTGATAAGGATTGCCGGTATCCGGGAAGACCTTGCCGACCAGCGTCAGCTGCGCAGCCTCCGTGTACACATATTCAGGCGCTTTCCCCTGTGCGGCCGCAGAAAGCGGCAGCACAAGGGCAAGTGCCAGAAGTAGAGATTTGAACGACGTCATTCGATGGTAACCTTCTTGAGAGTATAACGCATATCAGTATAGTAGAACACCTTACTATCGGAAGGATCAAAGATAATGTCCTGACCGCCATTATTCCAATCAAGCGCCGCCGTTGCCCCTACTGCAGTGATGTAGCTGCTTCCTCCTCCGAGGATAGTAGTGACCACCGCATCGCTATAATCCGCAGCAGAATGAGTGATTCGGCGTATCGCACCCCTTTCGGCCAGATAGATCGCACCGTCCGGGCCAAGTCTGAGGCCGTTCATGTTAGCAGAGAACGTTGCTTTATCCTTTGCTCCGTCAACCATGGCTGCAAAGGAACCTGCTACCGTTCCTCCTTTTCCGATAGTATTAACTACATTTCCTGCAGAATCAATAACATAAATCATATAAGCGCTTGGCGATCCTCCCTTGCTGCATCCTACTGTCACAAGAGCGTTTCCGTCAGCATCAAAGCACAGTGAAACCGGCCAGTTCGTCTGACCGTCAGTACTTCCAAGATTCAAAGTTGAAAAATCAAAGAATGTTGTTTTTGTTCCAGTTAAACCTCCCTCAAGTTTATACACCTTTGACTCATTGCGGCTTACGACATATGCGTCATCTCCGTTGAAACGGATGCACATAGGGCTATTCCCAATAGTTACTGCATCAGTTACTGTATTGGTTGATGTATTCCACGTATACACCTTATTCAAGCCCTTGTTGATGACATAGAATAATCCACCGTGCAATTCGCCTTGCCAGATAGCGTTATTATTGTTAGCCACAAGAGCAAGGTTTACTACCGTACTTACATCGTTAGTGGTCTTATTATACTTTCTCAGATTACGCGTGGAATTATCTGCACCATTACTTTGGGTTAACAGCAGATTATCACTGTCAAGCCATTCCAAGCCACGAACCTGCTTCAGTCTTGCAGACGAGCCAGTAGCGTCAGTATCACCATTTGTATTATCTGTTCCGGCGACAACCTCGACAGAATACTTCGTCAGCGATATTGCGGGCATAGGTTTGATGTGGGCACGCTCAATCTGGACGTTGGTGGCCGTGCGGAGAGAGCCGGGGACCTCTGTGCCATCTGCAAAAGCGAGCCATATCTTGAGCTGGGGATACACGTTTTTGGAATCAACTTCTACCGGTCCCACCGGGAGAGGAATATATGCGGTAATGCCGTCGTCGGAGGTTCGCTGCGCTGCCGTTGCGGCGGAAATATTGACCGTAATCTTATAATCTCCGGAATGGTCGTACGCCTTGACATAGGGAACGTTGGCCGGATCCAGATCGAAACCTCCACCTGCCGTCGTCCAGTTGTATGTCTGGTTCATGATCGAGTGTATCTTATAGGACACTTTGCCTGCTGCCAGCAAATCTGCATCCACAACAGGGGCATAGACCATAATTTTAGTAGCTTTGGGAGGCACGTTCTTGTAGGTAACCTTAAGGCATCCGCCAAGGTGCTTGAATTCCAACGGGGTTCCGGATTCCACGCGGGCGAGCATGGGCGCTTCAACATTGCCGTCAAACCAGGTATAAGTATCCTTGAGCACAGGTTTCAGGCTGCCGCCTTCCTCCTTCGGGTAAGCGGAATCTCCGGAACCGGAAGTCTTAGCCGGATAGATGGCAAACGAGTTTTGTCCGTAAGTGATTACATCTTCGGAAGTATTGGTGAAGATGGCTTCTCCATTCGTGTCGCCACCTGTGTATTTGAATGTGGAGTAACCATTGGCGTTACTGCTGCGGACGACGATATTGTCGTTTGTCTTCCACATGTAGGTACCGCCCACGAACGCAGTTTTGGTTTCGCCGGGAGCGAAGCATGCGGTGAGGGTCTGGACGTTGCCGGCAGCATTGTCGGAACCGGCGGGAGCATAGTCTTCCCTGGCGCAGGAGGCGAGCAGGGAGAGGGCGGCGACCGCCGCGAAGAACAATAATGACTTTTTCATAACCTTACTCTCCATTAGTCCCATGAACCCTCTAAATCGGTGGTCCATCCTTCAAGTCCCTGAGACGAATCCGTCAGAAGAAGAAGAACGGACGCACAGATGACACTCTCTCCTGCGAGCAGTATTTCCTCGCAGAGAGGAATTTGGTAGTTATTTGTTTTCATGGTCATAATAAATGATTGATTATCATGGTTATAATAAATGATTGATTATAATGAGTTTAACATAAATTCTACTAAAACCGGCCAGTGATCGGAGGGTAAAACATCGTCGTAATTGCGTCGTATTACCCTGTATGAATCGGGAACAAGGCCCCATTTGAAATAAACGTCATCGTAGCGGTGATACCACTTGGCCGCCTGCTCATCCGTGTCGCTCCATGCGTTATAAGTGGCTACGGGGCCGTATTTGCAGTTAGTTTCAACCAGCAAGTCGTCGTAGTAGGCATCGGTGAAGAAGGCCTTGAATCGCTCGTTTCCAGATTCGGTGGTGGCGCTGTTCATGTCGCCCACAAGTATCGTCGGTATGCTTCCTCCGCTCAAGGTTGTTGCCCTTTCGATAATCAGTTCGGCCGATTTGTCCCTCACCGTGACACAACGCTCCTCAAGTTCTTCCTCCGAAAGGCCTCCTGTTCCGGCAATACCGGACGAGTACACCTCAAGGTGAGTATTCATAAACAGAAGGGTATTGCCTGTCTGTGTGTCGCGCAGCTTGACCCAGATGCAGATGCGGCTGCGCGGGATGGTAACGTCTATCCATGGCGAGCCAGGCTTCGAATTAGGCGTGTCCGGATTCGGACTCAGCCAGAACTGGCCCCAGTCGAGTTTGGTAAAACGGGAACTCTTCCATGCGATGCACGGCTCTTCATAGCCGGATTCCTGGAAAGAATAGCCGGAGAGCTGCGACTTGAGGTAAGTCCTTTGATCAGACGTGGACTCCTGGAAACCGATAACGTCGAAGCCGTAGTCCTGTATGAGGCGCACCACCTTGGTCTTGCGTACGTCCCATGCTCTGTCGCCTGTGTCCTTGTCGGTTATGAAACGGATATTGAATGTTCCGGCTCTGAGCCTTGGTGAGGGAGAAACGGAAGCATCGGCGTTACCAAGGAAGATCTCCCGCACATAGCCTCCCGTCTGCTCGGTCATATAGAGAACCGATTCGTCCGGACTCAGCATCATGCCGCCGAAGGAATTGAATGTAGCGCCACTCCCTACTCCGTCGCCCACCTCGCGATAGGCTGCCTGTGTCGACCCGGCAACGGTAGATACGACTGCATCCGCGTAACCGGCCAGACCGGGCACTATCTTTCTCAAACGGTAATTGTCTCCCAGGTAGATGACTCCTCCGGAAGTAACCACAACAGAATTCAGGTTGTTGGTAAATTTGGCGGTGCGGGGACGACCGGCAGTGCCGTCATCAATGGTGTTGGCGGCTTTTTCCCCGGCAATGAGCTCCTGCTCGCCACTAACAGTGTCGAGCCGAATCACCTGGCCGCCGTTGGTTGTGACAATCATGTCGCCATAAGGGTCGAACGCCATGCTTAGCGGACGCTTGCCGTCAAAACTGTAGGTTGCCGACGGCGAGGCTGCGTTAAGGTTTCCTCCGTCGAAACGATAAATTGCATAATTGTCCCATACCGCCACATAGGCGTTCCCGGCAGAATCGAATTTGACGTCCACCGGGCTCTTTCCGGAATAATCGGAGCGCAGGAGGGTGAATGCGCCGGAAGAAACGTTGTACGAATAAATCTTACCCTGGGCTTTTTCCGCAAAATAAACCAAACCGTCCCTATAAGTGCCGTACCACGGGACATAGGACGAACTCTCATAGGTTTGTGGCTCGGAAACCGTTTTGGAATCGAGATTCCAGATACGCACGCTCTGGTTCTGGTCGAGAATGAATGCCGTATGGCCGGGATTTATCCAGCCAAGACCGCGAGGGCAGCCCATCACCACGTTTGAGTAATCTCCCCCGGTTTTAGAGCCAGCAGCCGTATTGCGGCCTTTCTGCCCGAACAGCGTCGTTACGGAATACGGACTTGGAACAGGAACTTCCGGCATAGGCTTGATTGCTGTGCGTTCAATTTGAAGGTTTGTCGCCGTTCGTAGCGTTCCCGGGATGAGTTCTCCCTCTAAGGTTGCAAGATACAGCCTGATTTTCGGATACAGATGTGACGCTCCGGGCCCCACGGGCAACGGGATATAGAAGGTTTTCTCCGATGAAGAACCGGGAGGGAACGATATGTTTATTTCCCCGTCTCCGCCAGACCTCGCCTGCAGGTATGGAGTGTCCGATTCGAACGCGCCGTTCCAGCCGACAACCTGCAGGGAACTGGTGGTTTCGTAGCCCGGCGTCACGACAACGAGGCTCGCGGCATCGGAAGGAATGTTGGTGTAAACAACCTTGAGCAGGCCGCACATATTGGTAAAACTGAGAGGCGTTCCGGAAAGGACTTTTGCAATCATCGGGGCCTCGAGATTACCCTCTGACCAGTCGTAACGGTTCTTGAGGTTCAATGTCATAGTACCCGCATCCACAATGCAATTCTCCTCGGCAAGCGAAGGATATATGGCAAATCCTTCAGCGCCGAACAGAACCGTTTTCGCAGTAGACTCATTTTTCACAAAGGTAACCTCTCCTGCCGACGGCATCCCTGAATACTTGAAGTCGATGGTGCCTTCCTCGGCTGCTGCCACCCGGATGCGGTCGTCCGTCATCCAGGAATACACCGGGCCGACGAAGGCTGTCTTGCTCACCGGTTCTGCGAAAACAGCCTTGAGACTGTCGGCTGAGACATTCTCAATCTCCGACTGCTCACCGCCAGGAGTTGTTCCCGATTCTTGCTTCCGGCAGGCGGCTCCTACTAACGCCGTCATTGTAAGAATCGCAAATGTTTTTACAAAACAGAGTTTTTTCATAAAGAGAAATCTATCAGGATGGGCAGGTGGTCCGACGGGAGGAAAAAGCCGTGCACCTCTGAACTGCGCACAGGCGTAGTATATGTATCTTCAATGATGTCTGCGCCGATCACCCTGTCCATAAGCGCCGGGGTGGCGTAAACGAAGTCGATGCGGGTGTTGCTCTGGGCGGAACGGAAGAAAGCGTCCGGGTGTTTTTCTTTCACCACGTCAAGGTACGGGGTATTGTCGAGAATATAGTCGTGGGCGAGAAAGCGCAGGTCGTCCTCAGGGTAGCAGTAGAAGGCGTTGTCGCGGCGGGAGACGGCATTGAAGTCTCCCATCATCAGCCAGTATTCTTCGGAGGCCGCTGGTTCCGAGAGGACCGTGTTCCGGCAGATGACTTCCATTTCCATGCGGCGGTAGCGGTCGCCTCCGTTGCGGGCTGCGTCGGCCTTCTGCTCTGCCTTGGAAGCATGCTTGAGCCGGAAATCACAAGCCAGAGGACTCGAGTGCAACGTAACTATGTTGAGTGTTTTACCGCGGACTTTTAAACGGGCCCAGCCAGCTCCGTGAACCACGAGCGAATCGGGTGCCGAGCCTGTTATACGGGCGACGTTTTTGATTGGATAACGCGAGGTTATCACCTGGGGATAACTGTCGCAATGCGCTCCGACATATATATACCTGTGGCCGTAACGGCGGGCGAGTTTTTTCCACCCGCCCACCAGATAACGGTCTTCCGCCGGCATTTTTACGTCGGTGCCTGTCTTATAGATGGTTTCGGCTTCACACCAGACACAGATATCTGGCCTGCAGCCCTTTACCCACGAGACAAAGGCGTCGTAATTATCCTCCTGCCCCGCCCACATCCCGTTCTGGATATTCCAGTACAGGAGCCGGAGCGGCTTTTCGCCGCCCCAACTCACAGCACTGAAACACAGCACGACAAGCGCGCAGAGTGTCAGGAATTTTTTCATAGGTTTATTCGGCAGAAACGGTAACCTTGCGTATACGGTGGCTGCCGCCGTCTGCCACATAGAAAGCTCCTGTAGCGGGATCCTTGGTGAGCATTCCCTGAGCCCTGAATTTCACCTCAGAGAGGCCGTCGCCATCAACACACCCGCCGACACAAGGCTGACCGGCGAGGGTCTTGACCACGCCCTTGGAATAATCTCCGCCAACTCCGGGGATAATAACACGGAAGGTAAGGCTGGTCTGGTCGTTGAAATATATGCAGCCGTCATTATCCCAATAGATACCGCTCATCGCACCTATTGTAGCCGTAAGCGGATTGCCTGCGTCACCGTCGGTGAAATTGGAACTTGTCGGTTTTGTGCCGGAGCCGGCCACTACCGTATATGTGCCAGACTCTAGATCCAGGAGTGAGAATTTGTAGCCTCCATTGCAGCCGATGGCAAGGACAGTCTTTGCCGGGTTGAATGCTATGGTGTAGATGCCGGTTGGGGAGCCCGAATAAGTTTTTACGTACTTGCCATCATAAGCAACGACAACTTCCTTTGCATCACGGTTGGAAATGTACATGTTGTCTGCTGAATCGAAAACACAGTTCATCGGGACAGCAGCCGCTTTGGTCGTTCCATCTTCCTTCAGGATGGAATATTCGGTCCAATTACCGTCGACTATCTTTCCGTAAGCCCCTGTCGCTTTGAGACAGACATGGAATTCTCCCTTTGAATTGAAGGCTCCGCCCCAGGGATATTTCCCGTTGCCGATTTTGCTATTGTCCGCAACCATCTTCATCTCATAATTGCTGAGGGACACGCGTTCAATACCGTGATAAGGTCCATTACCGCCGCGACTGGTTACCCAAATCTCTGTTCCTGCCGGGTTGAGCACCATACATTCAGGCATAGCGATATTGGCCGCAAGACCAACTCCTTCGATATTGGTCGATGTGCCGCTGACGTAGTTACCAAGGACACACTCAACCTTGTATTTCGCAACCTGATAGAAGCGCACCGGGCCTGCAGTGACGGGAGCCGCTCCGGACACCTTGATGGTGAACTCATAGTCCTTGAGATTCTCAAGACCGGCAGGAACGTCGAACTTGATTCCGTCTTCACCGGAAACGGTGACGGTTGCCTCTTTCTCTCCGAAGAGGACGGTCACGTCCTCGATATTGTCGGAGAATCCCGTACCGACCACTGTGACTTCGTCTCCTGCCGTTATCATGACGGGAGATACTTCATCAACAGTGATAACGCGGTCGAACTTGTAGGTGAACAGCTGGGGCTCGGAAGTCTCATCGCCCTTGAGCACGAGAACCGCAACTTCACCCATTCCTTCGGGAACGATGACGGTGATGGCGGTTTCGGTAATGCTCTTGATTTCCGCGACGGCCTCGCCGAACAGCACGCTCACTGCAGAGGGATCGGTGCCGAAGTTTTCACCGGATATCACCACCTCGTCGCCAATCTTGGCTTCGGCGGGAGCAATTCCGCTGACACTCATGGGAAGAACAACCTTGAGATAGGTAAAAGAGACCTCTTCCTTGGACGACTTGCCGTTCACGGTAACCTTTACGGCGGCCTTTCCTTCAGGGTTCTCCGGGAGAACGATCTTAAGGGTGGTGGCGGAGGCTTCGCGGACTTCCGCTTCTGCGGCGCCGACCACAACCTTGTTTTCTGCCGCAGTGGCGGAGAAGTTCTCACCGGTAATGGTGGCCACGTCTCCTGCATAGCCGCTGGCGGGCTGGATCTTTGTCACAACGGGAGCTTTCGCTTCCGGTTCGTCAGCCTTTTCGTCGGGCTTCTGGCATGCTGCAAATGCGAGCAGAGCCGCAGCCGCAATCAATAAAATCTTTTTCATTGTTTTGTGTTTTTAAATGGGTTATTTGTTGTAACGTATTGCTATATATTCTATGGTGTTGTCGTGATAGCCGCTTCCCGTTTCGGTCCCTATTACGGCATTGGCGTAATCTCCGCCGTCGGAACACAGGTCGGAGGTGGGCATCAGCCGTATATACACGTTCGGCTTGCCGAGAATCTCGAGCGGCAGGGAGAAGTCCATCGCCTTGAAACCCACGATGGAGCTGTAGAGGGTATTGGACCACTGGGAGATGTCGGGCACGGTGTATTCCGCTATAAGGTGCCATTTACTGTCGTCTGCAGGGTCCATGGAGTCTACCTCGCTCCACTCTGCCTTCCAGTAGCGGGGGGCGTAGAACTTCTGGGCGGTGTTCATCTGGGAAATCTGAAGGGAGAGATGGTCTGTGACTATGCCTTCAGTGGAGAAATTCAGCATCCAGGCGTAGCCTCGGCCGAGGTCGTAGTCCCACCACTTCTGCGAACGGAAGGTGCAATAGGTGTCGGAGGCGCACCATGTACGGCCGGCCATGTTGCCGCCGTTGGCGATGCGTATCTTGTTCTCCTCGTCCGTCACGGAGCCTTCCATCCATTCCGGATTGCCGTCCTTGTTCACGGCCACCCAATCGTCCATCTCGGCATTCCAGTGTTCCTTCGCCGGATCAAGCACGATTCCCAGGCCGTTCACGTTCCCCACATGATATCCGAATAGATAATTGGCATTCATGCCCATGGGACCGAGATAGCTGAAACAAACCTCTGACTGAAGATGCTGTCCGCGCCTGAAGTCTTCTCCCTCAACCGTGTAATCCTTGAGTTCGGAGCCGGTGTACTTCTTCTGATAGGTGTGGGTAAACCAGCCGTTGGTCCCGTAGGTCGGCCGCATCACGGAATCGGCCGGATCGGGGTTCCAGAAGCGGTACTCTGTGAGTAGCGCGGAGAAACTGTCTTCCACACTGTCATTCATTCCGCTCCAGATATCTTCCTTGTCCTGATGACGGATCTGGTACCGGCCGATATTACCTAGTTCCTGGTCCATGTCGATATCCAGGAGGTCGGCGCCCTGCTTCCAGGTGAAACGGGAGTAGCGTTCGTGCACTATCACTCCGGAGATATTCCCGCTGCCGTAGGGCAGTCGCGTGCCGTCGTTACGGTACAGACAGACGGAATTGGTGTACATATAGAAGCTGTTGCCGTCTTTGTCGCGAAGCAGGCGCGGATACTTGCTGATGCGGTCCACGTTGCTGGCGATGGAGTAACCCTCGTTGATAGGCATGACAGCGCCCTTTCTCAAAGGTATTTCCACGTCTTTCAGGGTAACATACGTGAAGATGTCGTCGTCGGTGAGATCCTTGAAAGCCTTAACCTTTTCAGGAACGTCGCCCTTGCTGCCGCCTGTCTGGGAAACTACCATCGAAGACAAAACGCCCTTCACGCAGAATCGCGTCGGCTCTTCGTCTTTCTCAAGCTCCGTCCCCTTGAGACGCACGCTGACGTGGTCGTAACGGTTGAAGATGTTGTCTTCCGGGGTTGCAGTCAGCAGCATTATACCGCAGCTGCCGTCGTACGCCTCCAGATATACGGTGCACTTGGTGCCGGAATAGTCTATGGAAGATGTAGTCTTCTGCTCGTTTTCGCCGGCGTTCCCGCCGGGAGTGTTGCTTACCACAATGCCTTCCACGAGGATGTCTTCGTTGATGACTCCGTCCCCATAATAACTCCTGAGGTCTGCAATTGAAATAAGCTCTCCGAGGATCTCGTTGGAGTTTTTCTGGGAGAAGTTGAGCTGCAGTTGGAACAGTTCGCCCCAGCCGTCCACGAAGGACAGAATCACAGCGGCCGTACGGACCTTGACAGGGTCTTCGTTCGGGAGCGTCGTGATCCTGATGTTCCCGCCTTCGATGGTTACCCCGGTAATCCAGTCGCTGTCTTCCAGGTAGTTGATGGTCACCTGCATATCCGAGATGTCGATATTGGTGTTGATGGGAGCCACGGCGTCTCCTCCGCTGCCCGCACCGATAATCGACGGGTTGTCGATGGAAAGCGTGGTCTCCATCATCCCCTTCTGCTTGATGAGCACGGTGTCGCGACGGGTATCGAGTTCCGAGCAGAGCACCAACCCTGCCATGCGGCGGAAACCTTCGTTGAGCGACGCTGTCACTGTGATGGTTCCATCCCCTTTGCCCGAGGTCGCCCCGAGAGTGAGCCAGGAGGCTTCCCTGTCGACTTCAACAGTATAGTCGCTGTTGGAGTAGATTTGAAGGTCTATCTTTCCTCCGTCCGCCTCAAGCAGGTAGGACGACTCGGGCGTACCGAGCTCAACCAGCGGAACGAAGGCGGAATCATCCACCTTGCAGGCTGCGAGGAGAAGGAGAGATGCCATTATGATTATTGACTTTTTCATATTCTAACCCTTTTGCATGACAGTGAATGACGCTTTTACGCTGGCGCCGGAATCGTCGGTGAAATCGATGCTTATCTTGGCCGAACGAAGTTTTCCGGAAGCATTCTCCGACAGATTGAACTGCAGTCCCTTGGAGGTGAGCTTCAGGGCGGTTATCCAGTCGCAGGTTTCCGGAACGGCGAGTGTCACATCGTACGGATAGATATTGTTGAGCGTGGCATCGGCCGTGATTGTCGCTGCTTCCTTCTCGTAGGTGCCGCTCACGCTCTTGAGCGTGAATTTAGGTCCGTCCATAGTCTGATTCACGGTAATGACGCTCTTGAGCGTGCGTCCGGTGGGATCGTCGATGTTCATGAGTATCTGAGCATTGCGCAGGCTGCCGGAGGAATTGTCCGCCACGGTGAACGCAAGACCGTTCCATGATGGTTTGGCCGACAGGATCCAATGTGACGGATCGGTATCGACGCCGGAGATGACCACGGTATCCTTGGTGTTTTCAGGAGTGGTGTAGATGGCCTTGGCCACCAGTGCATCCGCGCTGTAATACAGGTTGCTTGTCGCCGACACCCTCACCTGCCCGCCGACCCTGAGCACAGGCACGGAAGCGTCGGTGAAACGGAACGACGGAGTGGTGACGGGGCCGTTCTGAAGCATGAAGACCGTATCGCGGTTTGCGCCGCTCTCCAGCACTATTCCCACCTGTCGGGCGATACCATAGTTTGCGGCAAACGTGAAAACAAGCTCGGAGTTGCCGCTGCCGGACGTACGGTCAATGGCCGCCCAACGCACGCTATGGTCGAAGTGCGCAGTCCAGTCGCCGCTGGAATACACCAGCACATGCGTGGAGCCGCCGTCTTTCGACAGCGTGATATGACGCCCCGCCACGGAGAGCGGAAGGTCCATCTCATATGGTTTGTCGCAGGCGGCGACGATGGCCGCCAGAACGAGCATTTTACATACCGTATTGCGCATATTCGTTGTTGTCTAGGTTATACTTTGAATAAACAACCTGTGTGTCGGGGATGGGATAGTAGCGATGGCACGGAAGCACGTTGTTCAGAAGCGTCCCGTAGTCGCAGTATTCCACCACGCTCTTGTACCAGATACCCCAGCGCACCAGGTCGAACTTCCGCTGGAACTCCCCAAACAGTTCGCGGGCGCGTTCCAGGCGGATTTCTTCCTGAAGGCGCACGTTCGTGCGGAACACGTAGTCACCGAGGCCGGCGCGGTTGCGGGTCATATTGAGATAGCGCACGCTCTCGGCGTTGCTGCCCAGCTCGCACAGGGCCTCGGCCTTGAGGAGCAGGGCCCCCGCATAGCGGAACACCTTGTAGTTGTTGTAGTCCGACGAGGCCTTCATCCCGGGACACCAGAACTTCGGGCCCATCCACGGGCGCGTAGCGTTCTTGAGGCTCGAGAAAATCTCCCCTTCGTAAGCCCAAGCGTAGTTGATATCCTTGCGCTTGTCGGCACCCATACGCGGCTGCAGACCCTGGCTGAAGTACACGCATGGCTGCGCGCTCTGCCAGGTGGTGGCCTCGCTGCCGAGCTCTGGAATCCGGATGCCGTCGTAGATGTCGTCCTTGGTCCTCTTGGGAGTGGTCACACAGGCCACATTGGAGGTGTAGTTGAGTCCGCCTTCGACATAAGTGTGCTGAACCTCGAAAATGGATTCCGGGGTGTTCTTGTTGCGCCAGAGGGTGTTCTCCGTGAGGTCGTATTTGGACAGGTCGCCGTAGATGTCTTCCAGATGGCCGACGGCCTCCACAACAGCATCCCAGTCCTTGTTCCATGCCGCCATTTCGGCTATGAGCATGTAGGCCATGGAGGAGCCGAGGCGAGCACCTTCGTTGTCGGAAGTACGGGTCTGGGCGGCAAGGGGAGCTATCGCCCGAAGGTCCCTCACCAGCGCCGCCCTGGTGGAATCGGCCGACATCCTGGGAAGCAACGCCACTCTCTCAAGGGTAGCATTGTCGAGAATGGGCTCCATATAGAACGGAACATCGCCGAAGAAGGAAGTAAGCAGCCAGTAATACAGGCCGCGCAGCGCCTTCACCTCGCAGAGGAGCGATGCTCTCTGCTCTTCGGTTACGGCCTCTGTCTTCTCTATTCCGTAAACGGCGAAGTTGCATTTGCGCACGCCCTGGTAGCACTGGTCCCATACAGTTGCGCCGAAACGCGGTTTTACCGGGGATATGTCGAGCTGGGCGTCCAGGGTGCCGGAGGCTATCCACATGATGTCGGACGCGCACTCTGTGGCCATGAAGAAGGGTGCGGTGTAGATGCTCTTTATGGGCGTGTAACAGCCGTTCACCACGCTCTGGCATTCGGAGTACTTGCGGAAGAAGTTGTCCGGGGTGGAAAGAGCGTCGGTGTTTTCTTCGAGTGAGCAGGAAACAGCGGCCAAAGCCAATATCAATACTTTATACAGTGTTTTCATAGCGTTAGTATCTGACTTGAACTGAGAAAGTTACGGTACGGGCCTTAGGATATGCACCGATGTCGGCGCGGCGCAGCGTGGAGGAAGTCCCTTCCGAGCTGACGTCGGGATCGAAGCCGTTGTAGTTCTTCCAGAGGTACAGGTTGTCCCCGGAAAGCGTGAAGGTGACGTCCCTGAAGAAACGATTCTTCAGGTTGAGCGTATAGCCGAGGCTGATGGTCTTGATCCTGAGGTAGGACGCGTCGTGGATGAGGAAGTCGGACGGGAGGGCCACGTCGGTGTAACCGGCACGCGGGATGTCGCTCTCCGGATTCCTTTCGGGATGCCAGGAGTTGAGCATGTAACGGTACTGGTTGGTGTACATTCCTCCGGACATGTAGAATTCGCCATAGTTGTATATCTTTCCGCCGAGCGAATATGCCAGGTACACACCGAGCCGCCAGTTGCCCCAGTAGAAGGAGTTCTGCAGGCCGCCGTAGATGAACGGATCTGCATTGCCCTGGTAGATGAGGTCGAGTTGGTTGAGCACGCCGTCGTGATTGATGTCGTAGTAGCGCGGAGTGCCGTCTTCCCATTTTGAGGTAAGGCTCACATAGGAATTGGTCACCTCGTTACGGGCTCGTTCTTCGTCGTTTTTCCACACGCCGGCATACTTGAATCCCCAGAGGGAGTTGAGCGGATAGCCGGCCACGTAACCATACATGCGGTACGGATTGTTGCCGGGGGAATCGAGCGCCGACACGAAGTCCTCGGAACCGATATCAAGCACCCTCTGATCGTTGTGGGAGATGGTGAAGGTGGTGGTCCACTGGAATTTCTTTGTTTCGATATTGCGGGTATCGAGGGTAAACTCCACACCCTTGTTCGACACCTTTCCGAGATTCATCAGGTGATTGTGGAATCCTGTCTGCTGGGCCACCTGCACCTGGAGCAGAAGGTCCTTGGTATAAGACTTATAGGCCTCCGCCGTGAAGCTGATTCTGTCTTTCAGGAAGGAGCCTTCGAGGGCGAGGTTGTACGAGTCTGTCTTTTCCCAGGTGAGCTCGGGCTGATTGAGCCGGCTCTGGTAGAAGGAGACAGGCTGCGTACCGTCGAAGATATATCCTCCCGTGGTGGAAGTCAGCGCGGCCAGCGAGTTGTAGGCGCTGATGGCGTCGTTACCCGTGCGGCCTGCCGAGAACCGCAGAGAGAGATTGTTCACCCAGGGCAGCGTCTTCATGAAGCGCTCGTTCGAAATGTTCCACCTCAGTGCGGCCGACGGGAACGGCGCCCATTTATGGTTGGACGCGAAGTTCGAGGCTCCGTCGTAACGCATCGTGGCGGTGACGTAGTAGCGGGAATCGTAGTTCCAGTCGATTCGGCCGAAGAACGACATCTTCCTGCGCTCGCTGGTGGATGTGCCGGCGCTGTAAGTCTGCTTGTCGAGCACCGCGTTCATGTTGTTCCACTTCACTTCGTCGTCCATATACCCCTTCCCGGTGAGGGAGAAGTTGCGGGTTTCAAAATCATAGGTGGAGAAACCGACAAGGGGAACAAGGGTGTGTCTGCCGAATGTGCCATGGTACATCGCGGTGGTTTCCGTGGACATCGAGTTCTCGTGGTATTCCGCCCTCTGCGCGTCACCGCCCTGGTTAAGTGTGCGGTTGGGCAGGTTGCCGGGATCGTAACGGAAAGTGGAGCGGAAGTAGTTGTAGTACGAGAACAGGCTCTTTACCTGCAGGTTCTTCACGGGATTCAGCTCCGCGTTGAAAGAGTGATTGGTGGAGTGGCGTTCGGTCTGATAGTCGATAAGGTCTATCTTGGAACGCGGGGTGTTTATCTTGGCTCCGAGGTTGTACAGGGGGTTCTCGGAATCGGTGACCTTGATCATCGGAGACAGATACTGCGCAGCTCCCCACCATTCCTTGCCGCCGATGGAAGTGGTGTTTTCGTCGGTGATACGATAGGTGTACGACCCGTTATATCCGACTTTGAGCCACTTGAACAACTGGCGGTCTACCTTGATTCGGCCGGTAAAACGGCGCTGGCCCGTTCCGTCCACAATACCTTCGGTGTCGTTGTATGACAGGGAGGTGAAGTAGGAATGGCCTTTGTCTCCGCCTGTTACCGATAGTCCGTAGTTCTGGTTTATTGCCCTGCGGGTGATTTCCTTAATCCAGTCGGTGCCTTCGCCGAGGGAGAGGGGATCCGGATAGACGGAACCGCTCAGCGGGGTATCGGAACCGACTGCGGAATGGCTGGCATCCTTGCCGAAGTATGCGTAGTCGTTGCGATACTGCGCGAACTCGGAGGCATTCATGATATCCAGGCTCCTCGGGAGTTCCGCGACGCCAAGATCGGCTTTGAACGAGATTCGCGGGCGGTCGCTGCCCATTCCGGCCTTGGTGGTGACGATGATGACGCCGTTGGCGCCCCTGGAACCGTAGATAGCGGTGGAGGAAGCGTCCTTGAGCACGGAGATGGACGCGATATCGTCCGAGTTGATGTCATTGAGATCGTGAATGGCATCGGTTATGCCGTCCACGATGATAAGAGGTTCGTTGGACGCCGTGATGGAACGGGTTCCTCGGATTCGGATAGTAGTGGTGGAACCCGGGGCACCGTCTGTGGACATAAAGTCCGCTCCTGCGATACGTCCCTGAAGGGCGTTGTCCACGGAGAGCACCGGGGCGTCCTTGATATCCGTCATTTTCACGGAGGCCACCGAGCCGGTGAGGTCGGTCTTCTTCGAGGTGCCGTAGCCGATGACCACAAGGGCTTCAAGCACGTTGGCCTCTTCTTTAAGGGTAAAGTCGATTGTTTTCCGGCCGTCAACTTTCTGCGAAACGCTTTCGAAGCCAAGGCACTCCACGGAAAGCATGGCGTCGGACGCGGCTTTGATGCTATATCTGCCGTCTAAGTCGGTCGTGACCCCGTTCCTGGAGCCTTTCACCATTACTGCCGCACCCGGGAGAGGCTCTCCGGAAGCGTCGTTCACCACGCCTGTGACTGTGATGGTCTGCGCCCATGCGGAGACTCCGATGCAGAGAGCCAGCACCGTAAGGATTATTCTTGCAAAATGTCCTTTCATAGGCTTATTCCGTATTAATGGTGGTCATGATATGATCGGCCCCGCTGCCCCCGTTCTCCGTATAGAAGTCTTCGTCCACGTCCGGGACAAGCCTGGTGATGCAGATGTCGTCGAGATAAAGCCGGGCACAGCCTTCTGTGGCATCGGTGCCGGAAGTAATCTTGATACGGGTTGTCGAAGTCATCGGATTGGCGTCGCTGTCGGCAACGAAGACAAGGAACCAGCTGCCAGGGCCGAAGAAATCGTCCTGGTTCGCTATATAGGGAGCCTCGAATTCTATCCATGTCTGCTCCGTTTCCGCGTAATCCCTGATGAATCCGCCGCCCGTGACTTCCACACGGAAACGGTTGTCGTCCTTCGCGCCCACCTTTTCCTTGAAGGCGGCGGCACGGAATGAGACCATCAGCAGGGTGTCGTAGAGGAAGCTGTCGTTCCTCGGGGTTAGCACGCTGCCGCGGTGTGCGTCCTTGTCGCCGAGACGGATGTAACCAACACGGCCATAACAACGGCCAAGGGTGTCGGAACCGACTGGCTCGGAAGAGAATCCCCTGTCTTTCAGGGCGGTAGTCCATTTGTCCAGCGGCGTATCGGAGACTTCCGACCATGGATCGGCGCTGCCATAAGTCCAGTCCGAGAAATCCTCTGTCACACGGTCGGTCGCGCCCTGCCTTACGGGAAGGAAGACACCGAAGTCTTCGCCTGGCACTACTGCCGACAGCGTGCCGACTCTCCTGGCATACCAGACGCCGGGATAACGGTCAGGATAACTGAGAGTGATTCTGTACACCCCCTTTGTTCCGGTGGGCTCGAATTCCTGGATCTTCGCCCACGGATAGGTTGCGGCATCCTGCCAGAACAGGTCTATCTCCTTATTGAATGAACTCTTGAGATAGAGAGTCCTGGTGCCGGCAAGGACTCCGACCGCCGCATCCTTCATCGGTTCGTCGGAACAGTCTGCCTTGGCGTGAAAACTCAGTTTGTTTTCGCGTGTCTGGACGGACTGCTCCTTTGAACAGGAAAGCGCAACGGTCGCAATTCCGATTGCAATTAGCAGTTTCTTTAAATGCATTTTATTGATTGTTAGTATTTTACATCAACCAAAACCGGCCTGTGGTCGGAAGGACGGCAGAGATAACCGCTCACTGTAGTGTCCTGATAGAGCAGCGTCCAGTCGTCCACTATTATCATAGCGTTCTGCACACCTTCGTATGCTTTCGGCGTGGCGTAAAACATATCCATGCGTTCGAAATCCTTGTTCACCGAACTGAGCCAGTTCCCGGGCCACCACGTTCCTATCACGTCTATCAGGTTGGTGTTATTGATAAGATAGCTCTGCGCAAGATAATCGGTGTGGGATGCTCCTTTATTATAGTACCATTCGTCCAATGGGGAAGGACAGTTGAAGTCGCCCATCATGAACAGGTAATCCGCACCGGAGAAGTCGGAGAGCAGGTTATTCACGATGTTCTTCATTTCGTTCTCCCGCTCTATGTCTCCCTCCCTTGCGGCCTGCGACGCAGGACGGTCGGCTTCCGCTATGCCCCTGGCGTAATCGGCCGGCCACAGGTGGGTGGACAGGAAATGCAGGTCTTTCCCGCCTGCCGTTATCCTGACAACTGCGGCCCCGTGGCACACTTCCGACGTTTCCAGTTCCTTCAGCTTCGTTATCGGGTATTTGGAGGTTATCATCTCCGGGTAGTTGTCTTTCTGGCAGGACATCGTGTAATTGTGACCATAACGGCGCGCCAGGGCAGGCCACCCTGCTTCGAGCGTGCGGGCGCTGGTTTTCAGCCATTCGCCCTTCTCGTCGTAAAGCGAACGGGCTTCGCAGAAAACGCACACGTCGGGCTTGTATCTGTTGAGCCATTCCACGAAATTGTTGTAGTTGTTGGTCTGATCCGACCACATTCCGCACTGGATATTCCAATACAGGATCCTCACCCCGTTCACGGGGGTGCGACGGTATTTTGCGATCGAGACGCTGAGGTTGTCCATGAAGAATCCATGGTATCCCCCGTCTTCAAGTGCCGTCGAGAGCCTGAACTTGGTGGCATTGTTCACGTTCTCCACATAGAACTCCACATGCCGCCACGGCTTGGACGCAGGAGTACTGGTCGGAGGCGGGATACTCGCTGCAGAAACAGCCCAGCGGCCGCCAGAGCCCTCATAACGGTTAATAGCCGGATCCAGTACCGCCGGCTCGCCATCTACCGTTACCGAGGAAACAATGCCTCCGTTGCTCATCTCCAGACAGATCTGATCTTTGAAACCCACTTTAGGGCAGCAGTCGAAGGAAATCACAAGGTCGCACATCTCGCTTATTCCAAGATCCGGCACCTGTACGACACCCCTTGTGGCATCGGCCGTACCCACGCCCAGGTATCCCTGATACTCCTGGCAGTGAAGCAGCAACTGATAGTCGCCTATGTTGCGGCTTCGCACATAAGACGCGCTCATGGAGTGGATGGCATTCACTGTTTTTCCCGAGACCTGGGACAGGGATCCTCCCTGGATGTAACCGCTGCCGGCCCATGTGTACTCTGCCTTCTTATAGGCCTGCTCATAACCGGTGAGCGAGGTTCCATATGAAGAAGTGGGCTCCTCCCCGTCCGGAGAGAATCCGTACGTGCCTGAGCCGCCCACATAATCGCCTCCCCAGGCAAAGGTGTCGAAACCCTCGTAGAACAGAAGATTCTTTTCCGGGGCCCATTTGGCATTCACGGTGTACACCTCATCAGCTTTGAGACTTTTGACATCGACGTTCACGGTGGTCATTCTGTGGGACATGTCGCAGATGTCCAGTTTGAGACCGTCGGGATATTCTCCGGGGGCGAGCAGAAGCATGAATTTTCCGCCGTCAGCGAGGCTCACGCCATTACCCCTGTTCGTGCAGTTGAGAACTATATAAGGAACGGACCTGGTCAATGAGAGGGTTTTCTTGGATGCCTGATAACTGCCTGTTCCGGAAATTGGAACGCCTGCGTAGGCTTTGATCGAAGCGATTCTGGCGTCTCCGCTGAGGGTAAGCTGAACGGCAGCCACGAGTGGGGAGAACTTCAGCACATTGCCATCCTCTTCGCAGTAGCTCGCATAAAGGGGCATAGCGTCAAGCTCCTTCGCGAAATCGTGATAGAAAAAAGCCGGAGGAACCACTACTCCAACATAACGGGAAAGACCATAGTATCCGGCCGATTCCTCCCTGTAGAGCACGGCGTTGTATGAGGATGCCGGATCTGCCTCGATATACGGTTCGCCGTCTTCAGAGAGCAGCACGGGATAGTCCACTCCGCTGATGCTTACCTTGAAGGCAGACCAGTCGCCGAAATCTATACCGGCGGCCTTTCGTATGGAACCGGAGTTCTGGCCGATGTAGAAACGGACTTTGCCGTCAATGACGTCGATCGGGTCGCCCGGACGTATCTGCTCTTCGGTCTTGTCGGTTGGTTTCTTTCCATTATCGTTCCCCTGCCCGGACGGCTCCCCCTGACAGGAAGCTAGCAGCACGGAGAAGATTAATAATGAGATTATCTTATTGGTTTTCATATTATTCCCAATTTGGATTCTGAGTCACAGCGCCATTGGTGAGAACTATGTCGTCGGTTGGGATGGGGGACAGGTAGTCCCTGTCTTCCCTCCAGTTGCGCGGCACGTTGGAGAAGCGGACGATGTTGCCGCTCTTCCCCTCCGTGAGCGAAAGGTCGGCGATGTTGGAATAGGCAACGCCGCTTTCCACTGCCGGGGCGTCGCCAGAATAGATACAGAAGTCGTCGGTGCCGCTGCCGTCGAGGTCATAGGTGCCGGGGCCGGGGAAATACATCCCCCGGAACGGGCGGTCGAAACGTTTGCCTTCTTTCCAACGCATAATGTCCCAGTAGCGGAAGCCCTCGCATATCAGCTCGATCGTTCTTTCGCGGCGTATTTCCAGTATCACGCCCTTGTGCGCGCCGGAAACGTTGCGATAGCCGGTCGTCGGGTCGGAAAGGAACGGGTCGGGGTCGGCATCGGCGGCGGCAAGGCTGAGCGGCGGCATTCCGGCGCGGGCGCGCAGCAGGCACACCGTGGCATCAAGGTCTTCCTGGGTGATGGTCCCGAGTTCGGCACGTGCCTCCGCATAATTGAGGTAGGTCTCGGCTATACGGAAGAGAGGCAGGTCGTTCTCGGAGGTATTGGAGATGTCGTACTTCGGCTCTCCCACATATTTTACAATCTGGTATCCTGTGAGGGTGGCGTTCATGTCGGGGGCGACCCACACCTTGCTGCCCACGCGGGTGTATCCCGGAGTACGTATGGTCTGCGAAAGACGCGGATCGCGGTTCTGGCATTCCTGCATGAAATCCATGGTTTCGAAACCGGGCGTGTCGGTGAAACGGCTGCCGTCGGAATTGAGATAACTGTCCACAATGTCTTTCAAGACTCCGGGACGGCCCATCGTGGTGGACGTGAAATAGTCGTTTACGTTATGGGTAATGCACATGGAAAGGCCGTAAGCCTGGGAGAGTATCACTTCCTGGTTGATGGTCTTCGAACTCCGGAAAAGGTCGCCGTAGGAAGTGTCTCCCGCGGTGTACAGGGAATAACCGCCGTTTTCCATGAGTTCCCTGCTGGCATTCACACACTCCGCCAGACAGTCTTCCCACCCGGAAATGCCGTGGTACTTGCGGAAGGTGCCTTCGAAAAGGAAGATGCGGCTTTTCAACGCAAGCGCCGTCCAGCGGGTCACCCTGTAGTCTTCGTGCCTGTCGGGAAGGACAGATGCGGCCTCGTCGATATCGGACAGTACGTGCTGCATGATGAGGACCCTGGAATCCCTTCCTTTGTACAGGTTGGCGTCGTTCGTTCCGAGAGTATGCTCGAACCACGGCACGTCGCCGAATCGCCGCACTTTGTCGTAGTAGAACCACGCCCGGAAGAACTTCGCGAGTCCAACGTATTCCCTGCGAGCTGAAGTGTCGCTGCACTGGTCGGCGCGCTCGAGGAAGAAATTGATGTCGCGCAGGTCGCCCCATGTCCAGTGACTGTCTTTTGACGATACGAAACGGGAACCGCGGACCTCGGGGGCGAGAGTGCTCTTGATGATGATGTCGGCCCCTTCGTTGAAGATGTCCATGCCCGACGGCAGCATGCGGTAGAACTGGTTTGTGTAGAGCCGGCACTGCTCCTCGTCCTTAAAGAACTCTCCGACCGGCAGGGCATCTTCGGGTTCCCTGGTAAGGAAATCCGAGCAGGCGGTGAGAGCCAGGAGGCTTGCGATTATGAGAAGTCGTCTTGCCATGTCGTCAGAAAGTAAGTGTTATGCCGAGCGAGAACACCCTGTACCAAGGATAGGTGTTGCCGTTGCGGTCGCCGTCGGCCGAAATCTGCTCGGGGTCGATATAGTCGCCGTGCACGGCGCTCCAGGTGAGGAGGTTTTCGCCGCTCAGGCAGATTCGGGCGTTGGATATGCCGGTTCGGGACAGGCTCTTTGCTGGCAACGTATAGCCGACCGACAGATTCTTCAACCGCAGGTATGCCAGATTCTGCAGGTAGCGGGAATTGGTGTAATAGAGGGAGCCGCCTGTTGCATTGAGGGCAGCGTATCCTCTTGGACGCGGGAAGTAGGCATCCGGATTTTCCTCCGACCATACGTCATCCATGAAGCCTTTGGGAACGAACGAGGCATAAGGCCGGCAGTATGGACCCCAGAAACGCATGTTTTCATGGCCCGGATACCAGTCCATGTGGCCTATTCCCTGGAAAAATGCCTGTGCGTCCCATCCGTTCCAGGCCGCATGGAAACGGAAACCGTAACTCCAGCGGGGAAGGCTGTTGCCTATAACCTCCAGGTCTCCGTGGTCGTCCAGGGTGTTCTTCCCGGCATCGATAACCCCGTCTTTCTTAAGGTCCACGTATTTCATGTCTCCTCCTCGCACTCCTCGTGATGCTTCGTTGAAGGAGTAGTAATAGCCGGGGCTCACCTGCGACATGTCAACCTCCGCAGCATAAGCCGCCGCTTCCGCATCGTCTGCAAAAAGACCGTCCACCCTGTATCCCCAGATTTCCCCGAGTCGGCGGCCTGGATAGGGTTCCGACAGAAGGCCTGACGGGTTGTCGCAACGCGTATAGGTGGAAATATAGTCGGACAGAGTGGCGCTGGCCCCATAGGAAAATGGCTTTCCGAGAAGCTGCGCCGAGTTGTTCCACTCTATAGAGAATTCGCACCCGCGCGTGCGTATGTCGTGGGCATTCACCATCGGCTCGGAGGCTCCGTAGAACGATGGCAACAGCGGCCCGGAAGTGAGGATACCAAGCGCGTCCCGAATATAGAAATCCCCGGTGAGTCGCAGCCTTCCTCCGAAGAATCCGAGATCGGCCCCCAGGTTCCTGGTCTGTATTGTCTCCCATGTTCCGGTGGACACGGGGTCGTCGGCCTCAGCGTAACGGCTGCGCGTTTCGCCGTCGAAGGAATAATTCATGGTTCCTCCTGTCCGGATTGTCTGCCAGTAGGCATATTCGTTTATGGACTGATTCCCGAGAGAACCCACTGAAGCACGCAGTTTGGCCTGGGAAATCACCGGGAGCAGCGGAGCCCAGAACGGCTCTCCGCTGAGCTGCCATCCGAGCGAAACTGACGGGAACAGGCCCCACTTCTTGCCTTCCGGGAAACGGGAGGAGCCGTCCAGACGGCCGTTCGTCTCCACCAGATAACGGCCCTTCCAATCGTAGGATAAACGGTAGAATACGCCCATCAGACTGTATTCCCGCACTCCGCCGTTAAGGCGCTTGAGTTCTCCGGTGGCAAGGTTAAAGTCGGACATGGTTTCCGAAAGCAGGTCTTTGCGCTGCACCGTAAGCGCGGTCCTGCGCCAGTCTTCGTAGTTTACGCCGGCTACGGCCGTGAGATGATGCCCTTTCCGGAAATGACCTTCGTAGGTAAGGAATGCATCCACTGAGTTCCTGCGCAGGCGGTTGTCCCTTTCTGAGAGATAGTCTTCGTAGGCGTTCTCCGGCTCATACGCGGTTTCGCCCGGATACATCGAATAGGAGGCCGGGGCGCTGCGGAAAAGCTTCTGAACAGTGGAAGAATGATAGGTCCAGGATGTCTTGAACACAAGTCCGGGGAGAATGTCCGCCGTGAGATCCAGGGTATTGTAACTCTGCTCGTCGGAATTGCTCCCTCCTGTATTTCCACTGCGTATCATGGAGTTGTAGCCCGACATGATGTAATGCGCCGAAGAATTTGTGAGGACGGTGTGCGAGACGGTGGTTCCGTCGGGATTCTCCGGAACAAAGGACGGAAGGGCATGAATGGTGGGCCTGTAGAAATTGATATATTGGGATTCGAGTCCCAGGTAAGAGTAGTCAGACTGGTAGAAGCGCACGCTATAGCCCAGCGCAAGCCAGCTTCGAAGCTGCATCTGCACTCTGCTGGACATGGTGTAGGAACGGAAACGGTCGGGCCCGTGGCGCTGGATGCCGCGTTGGTCGTAATAACGGCCGCTGAGTTTGTAGGAGATGCGGCGCGAACCTCCTGTGATATCTATGTTGTAGTCCTGGGTGGGACGGGATTCGTCATACAGGTAATGATACCAGTCGTAGTTGCCAAGGTAGGTGTAGGAAGGTATGCCGTCCCTTGTTTCCTTTACAACCCACGGTCTTTCTGCAACCTCATATTTGTCTCCGCGGCGCTCGTAGAGCCGTTGGTAATCGTAGTCGGTGTATCTGGTGTACGGAATGCCCGAAACCGAGGTGAGCATAAAGGTGTCGGCTATCTTGGCGGCGTCGTAACCGCGCGTTTCATAGTCGGTTGAAACCGTGTTTGCCGAAAGGGAATACCTGGCGTTGAACACCACCTTGGGAGCCATATCTTTTTCTCCTCCACGGGTCGTTATGAGTATCACCCCGAAAGCACCGCGTATGCCGTAGATGGCCGAAGACGAGGCGTCCTTCAGGATGGATATGGATTCTATGTCTGAGGGATTCACGCTCATCGGATCGGTCTCCACCCCGTCCACCAGGATGAGCGGATCGCCTCCGTTGAGGGAGGTTTTTCCCCTGATGTTGTACAGGGAGATGGCGCCGGGCTGCCCGGATTCCTGAAGGATGTTCAGGTTTCCCACCATTCCCTGCATCACCTGGCCCACACCGGAAACCGGACGGTCTTTGAGTTCTTTGCTGGCAAGTACGGAGACGGCACCGGTGACATTGGCTTTCTGCTGCACTCCATAGCCCACGACCACCGATTCCTTCAACCAGTTGACCATAGGCAGAAGCGGACGCAGCCGCAACGAATCCGCTTTGTCCGGAACGTCCGGACTGTCGTCAGATGGGGGTGGGAACTCGGCTCTCTTGCGCTCGGGCACAAGGATTATCCGCTCTTCGAGGATGATGCAGCGTATGCCCGGAAGCACGCTTCGCAGCACTTCTTCGAGCTGAACTCCTTTCACGTGGACGGACACTTTTGCCTCCACGTCGATTTCGTTGTTGCTGTAGAAGAATGCAAGTCCCGTTTCTTCCTCGATGTTGTAGAGCAGCTCCCGTATGCTCACGTTGTCCAGGTCGAGCGAGAGCTTCTGAGCCGACAGACCGGTCCAGAAGGCTCCGGCCAGCAGCAGGAAGAAGGAGAGTATGACGGTCTTGCGTAGCATTACCTGCTTACCTGTACATCCGAAAGAAGGTTTATGGCTTCCAGTATGGCATCAAGCTCTTCGCTCCTTACGGTAAGGGACAGGAAGATGACTTTTGCTTCTTCCGGGTCGCTTACAGTGAGGCCAGTGCCGTACCAATGCTCCAGCGCGGAGACAATCTCCGACAGGGAGCGGTTTTCCAGCACAAGCCTGTCGTTTATCCACGAAGTGTGGCAGGATGCGGGTTCTTCAGAAACTGTCCATTCTCCCCCCTCGTAGCACACCTTCTGGTCGGGAGAAAGCGTGGTTTCAGAAAGGCCGTGGCCCTTTACTGAGATTGACCCTTCTTCGAGCCATGCAGACTGTTCTCCGTCCCCGTAGGCCGATACTGTGAACCTGGTGCCGTGGACGGTTATGTCCATCCGGCCGGTTTCAACCACGAAGGCCCGGGAGTCTTTGGCGACATCGAAAAAGGCCTCGCCTGTGAGCTTCACCCGGCGCTCCGACTTTCCGAACGATGATTTGTAACTGAGGGAAGAACTGCGGTTGAGCCAGATGGAAGAACCGTCGGGCAGTTCGTAGTGCTGCTTTTTCCCTTCAGCCACAAGGCGCACAGGGGCATTGTTTTTCACATAAATACCTGTGCCGAGCGCCACAACCATCAGGGCCATGACGGAAGAGATCCACGCTCTCCGCGCTTTTCTTACGGCCTTTTCCTTCGCTTCCGCCTTTTCCAGTACACTACCGGCAGAGTGCAGCATAGTTGCGTCCATGGGAGTGGAACTATTCCACGCGTCCATTATATCTTTGTTCTTGTTCATATGCTTGATGATATTATGTCTCTTTTATATTATTATGACGGTTTTCTGCGTCCGGATACTTAACCATTTTGTAAAAAATCTTACCTTTGTATCTGCTAAATAATAACTGACTTGTCTTCGGATAATAATATATTGCTGTCCTGTGCCCACGGGGACAGGCAAGCGTTCGCCCTGCTGTACGAACGCTATGCTCCCAAGTGCGCAGGTTTCGTCAGGAGTCTGCTGAAAGATCCCGAGGAGGCTGCGGATATCACGCAGGATATCTTCGTCAGGCTCTGGGTATACCGTTCCCGGCTGCTTCGCATTAATTCTTTCGAGCCCTATCTGATGAATATCGCAAAGAATGCGGTGCTTGACAGATGTGACCATATACAGGTAACCCGGAAATTCGCGGAGAACTTCCGGGTTACATTCGATGAGGTATCGGAGGAAACAGCCCGCAGATACGAAGCCGACGAATTTCTTCGGAGGGTGCAGAAGGCCGTTTCCTGGATGCCGCCTGCAAGAAGGAAGGTGTTCCTGTTAAGCCGTTTTTACGGAATGGACAACAAAAGCATCGCCTCCCTCTGCGAGCTTTCCGTGAGAACTGTCGAGACACATCTTTTCCATGCCACGCAGTATCTCCGGAAAAAGCTTCTTCCCTAATTCTACTTGGTGAGTATGAATCCCAGCTGGAGCCCGCTGGCGTCTGAAAGGAGGGATGCGAGAGAATCGGTGCTGATGAGCTTGCCGGCGACGGCCACGGCCTTCTTCAAGAATTCAAGGAACTTGTCGGCGTTGAAGAGAATCTGGCAGCCAGATGTGGTGGCGGCAAGTTTCCCCTTGAGGGTGAGGTAACTGTAAACCTTGCCGAACTTCATTTCGACGTTGTTTTCCTTGTCAACCGTGTAGGTGCCGGAAGCTATCTGCTTGGTGCCGTTGGTGATTGTGAACTCGCCGGCCTCGGTGAAGGTGAAGACCGCACTGCCCTGCCTGATCCCCACTTTTGCGAGGTAGGAGTTGAGCTTGTTCTCTATCTTGGTCTTGTAGGCCGAGGATGCAAGGGTAACGAGGGTGTTGTCGCTGCTGATTGCAGTCGCCACGCTGTAGTACGTCCACGTTCCGGGAAGCTTGACGGTGGCAATGTCTTGGCGCGCTTCAGATAGGATACAAAGCCCATACAGAACTCTTTGTCTATGCTTCCTATCTCCACCTGGTCGCCGGCGTACTTAATGAAATGATTAATGCCGTTGTCGTATGTCTGGTAGGTGCTGGTCCCCCTTTCCTTCGCCTTCTGAGAAAGAGAGCGCATATAATCCACAAAGTTCATCTGGCAGCGTAGACGGGCGTTGCTGAAACCGAACTCGCCGTTCTGGAGCTCCACAATCTTTTGCGCCTTGTATGCGTTCGCCGTCCTCAGCGTCTCTGCATTCTTGTCTTTCTCCACGCCCGAACGCTCCGGGACCAGGTACAGTTTCAGGAACTCGTACTGGCGCACCCCCGCCGGAGTAGTAATCCAGGTACAGGGACTGGCTTCCGTCCTTCAGTTTCTTTGCCCGCAGGCGTATGGGTTCCTTGTTTTGTTTCAGCTTTCTCATAGCATTTCCCTTTGCCTGCAATAGATAGTGAAAATTTGTTTCGAGTAACAAACGGGTAACAAAAATGAGGGTATTATTGTGTTATCATTGTCATCGAAGGCCTCTGAGGGTAAAAAAGGAAAACGCCGCCACACGCATTTGTAACGGCATTTTTATGGCATTTTTGTAACTTTTTCATTTCACCGGGAGACCTCCATAAGCGTGAAATGCACCCATATTAATGTTCTATTAGTTTTAGGAATTCGTTACGTGTTTTGCTGCTCTTGAGGAAGATGCCGGAGAAGGCACTTGTGGTGGTGATGGCGTTGGATTTCTGCACCCCGCGCATGGACATGCAGGTGTGCATGGCTTCAATTACAACTGCAACGCCAAGAGGCTGGAGGCTGTCCTGGATGCAGTCACGGATCTGTTCCGTGAGGCGCTCCTGGACCTGGAGCCTGCGGGCGTAGGTTTCCACCACGCGGGCAATTTTACTCAGGCCCGTAATCTGGCCGTTGGGGATGTAAGCCACGTGGGCCTTGCCGATGAAAGGCAGCATGTGATGCTCACAGAGGGAGAAAAGCTCTATGTCCTTCACAATGACCATGTGATTGTACGGCTCTGTGAAAAGGGCGCTCTTTACTATGGTTTCTCCGCTCTGGAAATAGCCCTGCGTGAGGAACTGCATGGCCTTAGCCACACGCTCCGGGGTTTTATGGAGGCCTTCCCTCTCTACGTCTTCTCCCAAAAGACCCAGGATAGCCTTGATGTGGGCGGCTATCTGCTCTGTGGTATCTTGGTCGTATTGTTCTATCTTTCTGTATGCCATTGGCCTGTAATTTGAAGCAATTGTCTACAAAAATAGCGAAAAAAATTCATTATATAAGTTTTTTTCCTATCTTTGCAGCCCCAATTGCGGGAACCTGTAAGATTTTTAACAATTAAAACGCTATAATACAATGTTTTGGACACTTGAACTTGCAAGCTCACTGGACGACGCCCCGTGGCCCGCAACCAAAGAGGAGCTCATAGACTACGCAAACCGCACCTGCGCCCCGGAAGAAGTCATAGAAAACCTTGAGGAACTGGACGATGACACCGAGATCTACGAATCCATAGAGGACATCTGGCCAGACTACCCCACCAAGGAAGACTTCATGTGGAACGAGGAAGAATATTAGCGTAGAATGTAAACTATTTATTATCAATAGTTTATGCAAAATGCCCCTGGTAAATTTACCTAGGGCATTTTGCATAATATGCTGTAAATGAGCAATTTACATTCTACGGCCTACTGTGCCTTGAAGAATGCCTTGGCATTGGCGTCCCAGCCGGAGGGGTATGCGTGACCCATCTTGGGGTAGAATGTCATCTGCTTTTTGCCTGCCGGAGTTTTGGCGTTGTTATACGGCGCAATGTTGGTGTGGGGAGGGCAGATGTTGTCCTGAAGGCCGATAGCGGCGAAGATGGGGCAGGATATTTTTGTAGCCAGGTTCTTGGTGTCAAAGTATGACATAAACTCATACATCTGAGCATCTGTCCATCCCAGGGACTTCTTACAGTTCTGGGCCATTCCGGGGAAGCCGCCGCCCTCATTGGGAACTATTGTGAAGTAATCCGGGAAGTCTCCCATAAATGCCACGGCTGCTGCAATTGCCTTGACGGGATAATCCTTACTGAGGGATGCTGCTGCGTATGAGAAAGCGCCGCCCTGGCTCATTCCTTCCACAAAGAGGTTACTCATATCTATCTTGCCCTTGACCCTTTCATCTTCACTGAGAGCCAGGAAACGGATGCCCTGGACACAGTCCATATAGGCGCCCCGATAGTAGTAACTGTCTTTGTCGCCGAAATTGACCGTGAACCACTGCTTGCTGTAGGGGTTTTTGAAATCCTCTTCAATTCCGTCGTCCCTGAGTTTTGCCGTGCGGCAGTTGATTCTCTGGCCACGGGTGGACACATAGAGGTGGGCGAACTCCTCCCTGCCGTGAGGACAGTCAAGTTTTCCGGGGCTCCAGTCATCGTAACCATAGTAATGGACAATGACAGGATGAGCCTTGCCATCCTGCAGAGGCTCCACGTAGTAGCACCTTATTTTCATTGGCTCACCTTCAAGGCCATCGGGAATGGACTGAAGTTCAACCATATACGTACCGTCGTACTTTGTTGGTACAAATACCGGCTGCATATCCACGGCCTTGAGCTGATCATAGGCGTCAATCCAGAAAGAGTCGAAATCGGCCTGAGAATCCGGGGCCGATTCAATCTCAAACGGATCAATACCAAATGGAGTTGATGACATGAAATTCTTCCTTCCAACCTTTCCTGTAATCTTGTAAAAACCGGGGGCCAGGTCCTCTTCAGTTGTGATTTGAAGAGTTTCAGTGGCCTTTGCCGCCACCTCCTTTGTAAACTCATAACTTACGGCTTTCTTGCTTTTGTCTGTGTTGACAGTAATCTTTAATTCTGCCGTAGCCGCAACGGAATTAGGATTGGTGAGCTTTAGTGTAAACTGAGGCCTCTTGGAGAATATGTAATCCTCTGCGCCGGAAGTGACGCTGTACTCAAAAGGTTCAAGGTCTTCAGGGTCTGCAGAGGGGGTTGTATCCTCCCCCGACGGGGTTTCTTCTTCCTTCTGCGGCTCCTCCGCGGCAGGTTGCGGGGTGCAGGAGAAAGCAAAAGCCACCGCAAGGAAGGCCGATACAAAGAAGCCTAATAGTTTCTTTATCATAGTTTCGAAGTTTTATTTGTAAAAATAATAATTCTTCTGCACAAATCAAGGTTTTTTTGTAGCTTTGTAAATGACAAACAGCATAGAAATGAGTTACACAGCATCCCCGGAGCGTTACAGCTCAATGCAATACCGCCGCTGCGGCAGGTCCGGGATTGACATCCCCGCCATCACCCTTGGCCTCTGGCAGAACTTTGGAACGGAAACGCCCTTTGAGCGTATCCAGGAGATGGCACACTATGCCTTCGACCAGGGCATCTGCCACTTTGACCTTGCCAACAACTACGGTCCGGAGCCCGGCGCCGCAGAGGAAAACTTCGGGAAACTGCTCACATCCTCCTTCAAGCCTTACAGGGATGAACTGTTCATTTCCACCAAGGCCGGTTACCTCATGTGGCCAGGCCCATATGGGGAATGGGGATCCCGCAAGTATCTCATCTCCAGCCTGGACCAGAGCCTTAAGAGGATGAAACTGGATTACGTGGACCTTTTCTACACCCACAGGTATGACCCCCGCACCCCCCTGGATGAAACCCTTCAGGCCCTTGTGGACATAGTGCACCAGGGGAAGGCCCTCTATGTTGGAGTTTCCCGCTACCCCAAGCAGGCCGCAGTGTATGCATACAACTATCTGATTTCCCACGAGACCCCCTGCCTCCTGTTCCAGGACCGCTACAACATCATAGACCGTAACCCGGAGCGGGAAGACCTTGTGTCCCTTGCCGGAGAGGCCGGAGCGGGCTTCATTCCCTTCTCTCCCCTGCAGCAGGGCCTCCTCAGCGACCGCTACCTTGACGGCGGCATCCCTTCCGGATCACGTATGTCCAAGAGCGGCTCCCTAAGGCCGGAAATCCTTACCCAGACCATGCTGGAGGCACTCCGCGGCCTCCGGGAGATAGCCCGCGGCCGCGGCCAGACACTTGCCCAGATGTCGCTGGCGTGGCTCCTTGCAAAGCCCCACATCACATCCGTGCTGCTTGGCGCAAGTTCCGTAAAACAGCTCTCCGAAGACCTTGGTGCATTGAATAACACCACCTTCTCAACAGAAGAGCTGGCCGCAATAGACCAGCTCTCAAAACCCATCCAGATTACAGACAGGGTGTAAGCGGTTCATCGGCCAGCCTCAGAAGATACTGCCCGTACTGGTTCTTGGCCATGGGGGCGGCTATTTCGCGTAGTTTATCGGCCGATATCCATCCCTTGCTGAACCCTATCCCTTCCAGGCAGGCCACCTTCAGGCCCTGGCGCTTCTCTATGGTTTCAATGTAGATGGAGGCCTCGGCAAGGGAATCGTGGGTGCCGGTGTCAAGCCAGGCGAAGCCCCGGCCAAGAGTCTGGACCTTCAGGAGGCCTTCCTTCAGGAATTCCTGGTTTACGGACGTGATTTCAAGTTCTCCGCGGGCCGATGGCTTTATGTTTGCGGCCACATCCACCACCTTGTTGGGATAGAAATAGAGGCCCACAACGGCGTAATTGCTCTTTGGCTTGGCGGGCTTCTCCTCAATGGAAAGGCAGTTGCCATCATTGTCGAATTCTGCCACGCCGTACCTCTCCGGGTCACTTACCCAGTAGCCAAAGACCGTGGCCTTACCCTCTTCCTCGGCCGTTCTCACAGCCTCCGTAAGAAGGCCCGTGAAGCCGGCGCCGTGGAAGATATTGTCTCCAAGGACAAGACAGGCGGAGTCATTGCCGATAAACTCCTTCCCTATGATGAAAGCCTGGGCCAGGCCGTCAGGGGAAGGCTGCTCCGCGTATTGGAGATTGATTCCAAAATTGGAGCCGTCTCCAAGGAGCCGCTTGAAGCCTGGGAGGTCCTGGGGTGTTGAGATTACAAGGATATCACGTATCCCGGCCAGCATGAGGGCGCTGATGGGATAGTACACCATAGGTTTGTCGTAAATGGGCAGAAGCTGCTTGCTAACGCCTTTTGTGATGGGATAGAGGCGCGTTCCGGAGCCGCCTGCAAGAACAATTCCTTTCATCTGTGTTATCAATTTAGTATGCAAATATAGGCCATTAGCGGCTCTTTTCCAACAGGTAGCGCCCCCGTTCCTCCTCCGGGAACCTCTCTATGGCGTAACGGAGCATGGTGCGCGGCATCTGAGATGCCCGGTCGGGGCCGGGCATGACGGGGGCGTCACCCCGGGTGCCCACTCCGTCACCCCCGACCTGATCGGGGGTCCCCTGCAGCCAGGCCTCCAGGGCAGCTTTATCCCTCTTTCCGGCCTCCCTCAAGAGCCAGCCTACGGCCTTGTGGATAAGGTCATGGGGGTGGTGAAGGAGGATATCGGCAATCCGGAAAGTATCTGTTAACTGGCCGTTCCTGATAAAGGTCATGGTGCTCACAATGCCTATCCTCTGCTCCCAGATGGTGCGGCCGTTACGGGCCAGGTCATACAGAAGCGAGCGGTCCTCCTTGTCTAGAAGCCACTGCCCAAGGAGAGGGTAGCAGCTAAGGTCCACTAGGTCCCAGTTGTTGATCCAGGCTGTGTGGGAGAGGTAGAACTCCACGCACTGCTCTTTCGTCACCCCCTGTGCCCGCTCCGTCACCCCCGACTTGATCGGGGGTCTCTTCCCTGCGTGGGAAAACACCTCCACCAGGGCAAGGAGGGCGGCCAGACGGACCTCGTGGTAAAGGCTGGTGATGCACTCCTCCAGGTCCTGAAAACTAACGGAGCGCCAGCACTCCTTCACAACGGCACGTGTGACGGGGACCTTGATTCCAAGGAACTTGTCACCTTCCCCGTACTGGCCGGGACCGGTCTTGAAAAAGCGGGAGAGGCCGGGTACCTGGGAGGGATCGGCCTTGGAAAGCATCCTTGTCAGAAGGACATTCATAGCTTCTTTGCAAGCATCACGGCGGAGGCGCCAACGGCAACGGCCATAGCACAAACGATGGTTTCGAGCACCACCATGCTCACGGCATTCATCAGGAGCACGGCGCTGGCGTCCACCAGGAAATGAATGAGGATTGCAGCCGGGAACAGCAACAGCCACTTGCCGCCCTTTCGGACCGCCGTCCATACAAATACGGACAGTCCCACCTGGAGAATTATGGCCGATGTCCTCTCCCAAAGGCCCGTGAGGAACGTTCCGGGGGTGGATGTTTCAAACTGGGCGAATGTATCCTGCAGCTGGGCCTGGGCTTCGGCTGGGACGGAAGAAAGGATTGTATCGGCCTGTCCGGCGTTTATCAAAGCGGCAATTACAAGATTGACAATCATTGAGACGCCAAAGATGATGAGCATCTCAATGCCGCCGTGACCTATTCCGTATGCAACCGCGGTCTTGGCATCTTGAGGCTCACCCTTCAGGAGGAAATGCATGGCCAGGAATCGGCCGGTCTCCTCAAAGATTCCGGCAGCAAGGCCGCCGTAAAGAGCATAGTACCAGACATTTCCGGTGATAGTAGGGCCGATTGCACCCTTCAGCACCACCTGATGCAGGATGGTTTCCAGAACCAGGGCAAAGAGTACAAAGACACCGGCGCCGATCAGGATGGTCCGTACCTTAACATTGTACTTTTTCACCATCCAAAGGCTCAGGAGGATGGGAACTGCAATGCTCAGGACGGCACAGATTGCAATAGTGATTAAAGAACTTACCGGTACCATATGCTATAACTGTTTCAATGCTTTTGAAAGCTGGTCCGGGCAACTGGTGCCGCGGCCCTTGCAGTTGATGCCTTCAAGGCGGGAGATTATATCGGCCTTATTCATCCCCTGAATGAGAGCGCCTATTCCCTGAAGGTTTCCGTGGCAGCCGCCGGTGTAGCGGACGCTCCTTACCACGTCCCCTTCAAGTTCAATGTCTATCTGGCGGGAACAGACTGCGCTGCTGGTCTGGAAGGAAGCCCTTCTGATGCCGCCTTCGGTCTGGTCTGAGATCTTTGTTACTTCAAACATACTTTTTCTACGTTTCTGGTGCGGGTGATGTGACTTTTTCCGGCACATCACCAGCACTTTTAGCCACTTTCTGCGGGTGATGTGACTTTTTTCGGCACATCACCGGCACTTTTAGCCCCTTTCTGCGGGTGATGTGACTTTTTTCGGCACACCACCGGCACTTTTAGCCCTTTTCTGCGGGTGATGTGACTTTTTTTGGCACACCACCGGCATTTTTGGCCCTTTTCTGCGGGTGATGTGACTTTTTCTGGCACATCACCGGCACTTTTGGCCCTTTTCTGCGGGTGATGTGACTTTTTCTGGCACATCACCGGCACTT
>JAEESO010000029.1 GCA_016286385.1 Bacteroidales bacterium
AAATCCATTGATTAGGGTTTTGAGCGGAAGGGCCCAAGCTCTAATTTAATGTTGTATTGGTAATCGTTGTCGTCAAGCACATACACCATATATTCTGCGCCGCCGGGAAGGATACGGATTACTATGTGTCCGTTCATGCCAGATGCTTTGGAATAAACATCCTGAGCGGCCTGCTGCATTTCTTCCACAATATTTGTAAAGAAAAATTTCATGTCTGGATATGCCGACAAAAGCCGCCTCATAGTTGGGAGATCGGGCTGGATTTCGCGCACAAAAAAACTATGGGTCACCACCACGGAGGGCTGAAGAATATCCATCTGCTCCTGCCCCATGGTATGATGGGAGAGATGGTGGTCAGCCTTCATGGCATCGATCGGCCGGCCAATAGCCCGGGCAACGGGGAGTGCCACCTTGGAATTCCCTCCTGCATCTCCGCCGCTGTAATAGTCGAAATCGCCGTAGCTCAGAAGGAAGCAGCAACTGGCACCGTTTTCCTTCACCTTCTTTCCCTCATATGGGTCGATGCATTTTTCACCGTCCCATACAATTCCTCCGGCTGCGAAATTCAAGACATGGAAGTTCCGGTAACTACGGGGCTCGTACCTAAGGACTATCTGATCATTTCTGCCTGGTTCGAAACGAAGCATCCTTTTCCGTCCGCAAGACGAGAAGCGCTCCACGAAAGAGGTATAGAAATCCATATTGCTCTTAGCAACGTACCGCTCATCTGTATAATCTGGCCACGACCGATCCACAAGAGTTCGGAAAGGGATTTCCTTCCAAAGCTCCGCAATTGCCTTGAAATGGTCAACGTGATAATGGCTGACCATGGCATAATCCAACTTCCCCTTCGCCCTCTTGGGCAGAAAATGGCGGATGTAGCGGGCATACACCGTTGATGGACTTGAGAGCGAGTCCGGTTTTGGGGGGACTTTGGGATATTTCGGATTCAGAGCGCTGATATCCCCGGCATCCACCACCATACTGGTTCCGTCCGGGAAAATGAAGAACGTGCATTCTCCCCTGGCGGAGTTGATTGCATGGATGTCAAGACAGCCCTCGCTCCACGGGGGAAGAGGAATGCCTGCATATGCGAAACTTTCCCCTCCGGCCAATATCAAGAAGGATGTGAGCAGAACTTTCTGGAATGTCATTATATCAAGCTTCATAATACGTCAAAAGCAAAAAGGTGCGACTCTCCATCGCCCCAGGCGCCTTCAGCGACCAACCTAAACGCTTTGGTCCGAACTTCCGGGAAGGAAACTTTCCTGAGGCGCAGAAAGTTCTCTGCATCGCTGTAAACCGTCCGCCATGAGCCACTGACAAGAGCCTCAATTCGGAATGATTTCACCATCATTGGAGGCATAGCAACCCTCTCCGTAGTAGCTTCCAGCTTGCGCATGCGTTTACTACGCACTTTGAGATCCGAATCAAAAATGAGTCTTGCTCCACTGACGGTTACCGGTTTTTCCCATCTGAATTCGAGGCTATCCCCGGGATGCAGCCAAACCCCGTTGTCATTTCCATCATAGTTCCGGTCGATCCCGTTTAGCAGTTGCGCCGGTACTCCTTTGGCCGATCTGGTAAGTTCCGACACGGTGCGCCAGCGGTATGGGAGCATGCAATCATCGTCTTCCAGCATATCCTGCAGTTCGGCGATATATCCGCTTCTGACCCCCGCTGGCATAATCCTTTCCCTTACGGCAATGGAGGCGGCAGTGCCCACGGCCTGACCCAGCAGGGCGCAGGTGGACATCACCCTTGTGGCGGACAAGCCCATATGGGTGGCTGAAATGTCCCGCCCGGCGAACAACAGGTTAGGCACATTCACCGAATAGAGGCAGTCGAACGGGATTCCGAAAATAGGTGGTGAAGAATACTCCGTACTGATACTGCCTTTCTTGTGGAAGGCTTCGGGGTCGTGGTCGTCCAGAGTCCATCCTCCGTATGCCACGACATCTTCGAAATGTCCACCGGAAAGGACATCATTCTGAGTAAGAATATGCGGGCCGATGAAGCGGGTCGATTCCCGCTTCCCCGGTAGGGATCCTATCCAGTCCAGGTCGTAATTCCTGCAGCGGCCGTCCGGTTGGTTTTTCATGTATTCCCATACGCCGTAAGCAATGCGCTTGAGTTCGTACTGGATTTCATTCGCATCAGCAATAGTGTCAAAATTGCCACCGAATTCTATCCACCAGAAGTTGTTGTCTTCAGGATACAGGCGTTTGTAGTTGAAACGGACTCCTTTTTGGCCGGACTTGGGTGTGGGATAGTTGAAATCCTCGTCTGTGAAATGGTAGGCCCAGTCGGGCGCCCTGAACGGATGGTCTTCCTCAGTTTTGCGAAGCTGCAAGAGTATCGAGTTCCCCATGGTTCGGGAATCACCTCCCTCCTTGAGGAAATTCTCTCCGAATTCTTCCGGAAACTCCCTGCCACGCCTAAACTTGGCGCCGGAAAGGCGGAGGATCCCATCGCCGGTACAATCGGCAAATAGTTTGCCTTTTATGTGATAACGCGTGTACGCGTTGGAGTTCCACGCCTTAACGGCAGCAATGGTGCCGTCTGAGTTCATTTCCACGTCTTCAACAGAAGTATTCAGGAAGAGAGTTATCCCCGGTTCGCTCACTACGGTGGAGTAGATAACGTCGTCCCAAAGGGTGTAGCGCTGAAGGGGATTGTAGTAGAAATTTTTCAGCTGAAGTTCCTCTAGGATGCCCGTCTCCATATCCTGGTCACTGTGGACGCCGACTATGCCCATGCGCATCTCGCTGGAGGCGTTGCCCCCCAGTACCGGACGGTCTTGTACAAGCACAACGGAACATCCGTGCCTTGCCGCCGATACTGCGGCACACACACCCGCAAGTCCTCCTCCGCAGACAACCAGATCGGTTTCCAGGGAAACCTCGGTCACTACCTTGGAATTGGCTTCCGTGCGCATTTCCCCCGCCGGGGTCAGCCTCTGGCCAAATGCAATGCAGCAGGACAAGGAGACGGCCAGCAGCAGGGAAAGTCGTTTTCGAATATTAATCATGTCCTCAATAGCAGGTGTACGGTCCATATGAAGCAAGAACCTCATATGAGTAATCAGTATCTTTAAGTTTGTAAACCATAAACGTACCGTCACCCTGCACCCTCACACAAAAATGTCCGCCGGCATCCTTCAATGACACACCTGCGCCGTTGTTTGTTGCAAACACATCTCCAAAAGCATCAGCAGCCGCCACACAAGCTTCATTAGGAGTAGTAACGCTAAAACTGCTGACAACTGTCACTTTTGGCTGTAGAATTACGGCTTGGGTATTTGAAAAAGCATTTTCTGCCATATGATGCGGGGCTTTTAACACTTCCACTTTTCCAACTCCGCTGCATATATTTTTCATGATGTCATAACCGCACTGGGCTCCGCAATCCGCTCCGAAATAGCAATTGAATTTACCATAGGAAAGTAACATGGTTATGGAGCTGCCATTCTCGCGATTATCTGTGCTGCCAGTCGTAAAAGAACTGCCGTTCCAATACTTGTAGTCGTGTCCAATAACCTTGAACGAAGCATTCGTAGTCCCGTATTTGGGAGCAAACTGACTGTTCCGGTTTGCCTCGCTGATTGCCTGCCATACCATTCCGTCACGTGCTACCATCTTTTGGGCGAAAGTTATGTAGTTATTGTATGTGTCCTCGTGAATGTCATCTTCGCTATAATGAGCGAAATCATTAAAGCCTACGCCCGGACCCATTCTATCAACAAGCGTTTTAATAGGAATATCTTCGTAGATCGCCGATAAACCGCTAACGATATAAGAACCATCTGCAGACATTTTGTAATTCGTCTTTGGCGCTCCAATATGGTCAGTGTGGTAGTGGGTGGCCAGGGCATAATCAATATAATTGTGCCTGGTATTCTGCAGGAAGTATTTCATATACGTGGTGTACACTTTGTATACTCTTGCGAACAGAGGGTCCGAAGAATCATCGGATGGTTTTCTGGAGACCAATTCTTCGTTCTCACCTATCTCCCCGGCATCAATAATTATGGATGTACCGTCAGGCATTATCACGAAATTGCACTCTCCCCTGGCCGAATTAATCAAATGAATATCCATCTCGCCTTTCCGCCACGGGCGGAGAGAGTTTGCCGTGGGTGCCGCTTTGGGAGTGTTGACTTCATCGGAAGGATTATACAAAACAGGCCGGATCAAATTCCCGCACTGAGTGTCGCCGATATTCATTTTATTCCAAACTGTTGTATAACCGTACACAATGCCGTTTGAACCATTGAAACCCAAAACGGTGACGCAGTCCGTGAAGCCTTCGGTATTTGACCCGAATGTACTTGACCAGTATGCGCCCTGACCATTGAAGTATTTCATGGACGTGGCCGAGTTATTTACCCGTCGCCCCGCTTTGGGCAGGAAAAGACCGGCCTCCATGTCGGCGTCCGTGAGTTCTATCGCCGTTGCATTGCTAGTACTGGTCTCCCACGACGTGCTCGATGTAATGAGAACCCCGTATATATGTTGAGCTTTACCGTCACGTTCCGTCACGTAATATCCTGCCTGCAGGTTTGCATTTGTGACATCGTTACCGGCACGGAGGACTTTCAGTTCCCCTGAGCGCGGCAATCGCATCTGGCCCTTCGACGCCCAAAACGCCAAGTCGCCATGAATAGTAGGATTAGTTGACTGGAATGTTCCTACATCCACAAAGCGGTCGTCGCCGGTCACTTCTGCCGCAGCCCACGCTTCCGCCGTTGCTCCCGTATCCACAGAGTATATCTTACCTGCTATATCAAGCTTGTCGGGAGCCGCTTGGATAAATCCTGCATTATGCACTCTGGCAGCACGGCTCAGTCCGCCCCAGTTGAAATGGTCGTAAACATTGGAATCCATGCTATAATTGTAATCCGTTCCATCGATAGCTTCAGTCGATTTCCACTCGCCATATTCTGTCTTCCACTGCTTATCCCATATGTTCCAGCCTGTTTGGAAGCCAACTCCGTCTGTACCGTTTTTATATACCCTGAGGTTGCCGGTGGCCCATTTGATTCCCTCTACTTTTATGTAACCCTCACGGGTAACTTTGCTGCGGATATTGAGCTGAGCCATCGAGATGTAGTCCCTGGCGTGGACATTGCCGTACGTAGTTGGAATCTTTATGGATTCCGTGCCCTCTATCACATCTTCATCTCCGTCAAGGAACTGGATGATAAGGTCATCGAAATTGCCTGTGGGTAGAGGGACGTAGAACTTGGTATTGACTTGATAGCCGACCTTAAGGGGCAGCCGGATTTCCAGGGATGACGGAGATCCGGTTCTAGCGGCAATCGGCTCAGGCGTACTCACATTGTATGTATAAGTCCCGCTGATTGTATTGGAGCTTGACTTTACTACCAGCGCTCTCACATATGCAGGTATGTCATACATATTCAGCTCTATCACGCCGCCCAGCTGGACAAAGGACGAAGAGGCCCCGCCGTCCAGATGGGCTGCCATAACTACCGGCACCTGCTCGGCAGCATCGTAGTCCTTTACGGAAGGATATTCGACCTCACCAGGCGTGCTGCCGGCATATGACGCCGGATACACGGCCGTCTGGCCAAGATCGCCCACAAACGAGTCGCAGCGGAAAAGGCCCGACGACGTGCCGGCGCCATCAACGAGTTCGAACTCGAACTTCGTCCCCGATGTATTGAATGCCGCTATCTTGTCGCCATCAGCCCAAGTCACCTTACCGTTCGAGGCGACGCTTACCTTCGTTTCCGGCATGGAGGCGGATATCTCTACCACACGGCCTTTGGTGATGTTAATTCCCGGTTCCACTTCAACCAGTCCTTTCTCACAGGAAGAGAAAAATAATGCGAATGTGGCCATAATGGCCGGCACAAATAACTTTTTCATACTCTATTCCTCCTCCCAATAACCATTAATGAAGTCTGAATCTTCTGTAGTAAATCCATAACTGGTGCTTGCGCAGATAATACTGGTGCTTGCGCAGATAATACTGGTTTTGACCTCAATTATGTTCACCGTAGGTGGTTGATAAATTGTTTTGTTGTGTTCCATGTGCTCTATTTTTAATTATAACTTATGTACGGACCATGAATTGCTTTGATATTGTATGACATATCAGAGTCGTCAAGCACATATACGAAGAATTGCCCCCCGCCTGCTGCGACACGCACCACAATGTGGCCATTGTATCCTTTGCACCGACTAAACACAGGATATGCATCTAAAGCTTTTTGTGGAAGATTTGTCATAAATACGTCGGAGGGAAGGTTAATCACATGCTCGACGACCATGGGATCGGCAGCACCGTTGCTCATAGCGGTGACAACCTGCGCAGTGAAGCCCGCCGATTGCATGCCGCTCCCCCATGAATTGTAGGTGAGATGGTGATTTCCTTTGAATACCTCCAGATTCGTTATATAATTTGAATAGTAGTTGGAGGCCATCAGATTCTGCGCAGAACCTGTAAGGTCGCCGCAAGCGATGTAGTCAAAGTTCCCGTACGCAAGGTGAAAACCGCACGAATTGGGATTTCCTCCATTTAAGACGCCTCCGGTTTTAACGATAGGATTCCCGGATTCGTCCTTGCCAAGCACATATCCGTTTCCGACAATGTTGGTAATCCTGCATTCATATTCGGACGGTTTGTACAATAATGCAAACTGAGAAGAACTGCCTACTTCGAAGCGGCTAAGCGTTACCTTTTTCTCATCCTCCAATTTCTTTACGAACAAGCGGTAATTTGGCATGGCGTCCGTATCCGGCGCTCCGATTTTTGGATCCGCCTCATAGTTTGGGTATCCCCTGTCTATGAGTCTGTCAAACTTGACCAGGTCATAGACTGCGCTCACACCGGTATGCACATAGCCATCTGCAGCCGCCTCACGAATGGAATTGCTGCCCATGTGGTCGATATGAAAGTGGGACAATGACATATAATCCAAATTATCATGCCCCTGCGGCATGAAGTGCTTGATGTATTTACCATATACCTCATACGCAGGAACCGAAGCATTTGGCTTCGGGGCTATGTCCAGCGTAGTTTCACCGGCATCCACGAGCATCGTCGTGCCATCCGGGAGTATATAAAATGTACATTCCCCCCTTGCTGAATTGATGTAATGGATGTCCAGGCAACCCTCTTGCCATTTTGGCAAAGGTTTTCCAATCTCCGCATCCGGCACAAGCTGATCATCGCCGTTGCGATCGGGACGATGGTACATTTTGCTGGGTTTCTCGCAGGCATTCAGGATTATTGCGAGACTCAATGCTATACAAATGCTAGTTTTCATCACGTTTAATTTCTTTCTACTTTGATGCTATAGACTATGAATCTGCTTTTTTCATCTGAAGGATAAATCTCTATCCGGGTATCAGGGGTTGCCCCTTCTATGTTCAGGTCAAAAACACTCACAGCCTTGAATGGGCTTGTGTTGAAAGCTGAATAATGCAACATGCAATAATCCTGTGTGATCACGTAGGTATCGGAATCCAATCCTGTGATATCTGCGTCGATTGCATTGAAATGAACCCCGTCAATATCTTTTGCTTCAGTTTGATGAACGTGTCCGCTCTTGAACTTACCTCCGTTCTTCAAAACTATGTTGATATCGTGAGAGGAGCCTGCCCCATATCTGTTTAATTCTATGGTCAAATGTACGTTGGACGGACCGGAAAGCTTCTCAAACGGAGGCGTTGTAAGTTTGGGCATTGAAGTGGCCTGTCCGACCTGAATTCCACCTGGTCTTTCATCCACGCTTTGGAAAATCCAGCCGTTGTCGACACCGCGGTTTTTTATATAAGTTTCGTTTGCCACGATATTCGCAACCTGATCAGGATAATCCCACATTACATTCTTGCTTCCAGTCGCATTCCACGCCGCCTTTCCCTTGGTCCCGGCCATAAGACCGTCATATTCATCGGCGCTTGGTCCATACAGCGTTCCTTTCAGGAACCATGTCTGGTCTCCCCCGCAGGTGAAGAGGTCAAAATCCTCATCTAATATAACATCGTCACTGTCTTCTTTAACGACCTCGAAATAATACGAACCATAAGAACCATAACTCAAATCCATAACGGCTTTGACCGTTGCCGGCTCCGGCATATTCAGCCAGAATTTTGCACCGCCGTCTAAAAGAGGATACATCGCACCTATCGCCTTACCTACTTCATATAAATTGGTGTGATTATCCGTATAATTATAATACGGCAAAGCGCTGAAAAGATTCTTGCACTGCCCTAATCCTCCTGCTCCTGAATAAGGAGTGAAACCATATTCCTGACCATCTGCGAGAAGAACCATTTCTCCAGTTGCAGGAGCATTGAAAATCACCTCATAATGGTCAGGTGATATCTCCTCAAATTTCTCGCTCTGCGTGTCATTTATGATGACCTTGTATGTTTTGATGACCAATGCGCTCTGTATCTCCTTTCGCATCAGGGTGGCCCTTTCGAATGCGAGTTGTCCGTCGGATAATCTTTGGGAGTTCATCTCTTTCCCATCCTTGTCGAAAAACGCTACATTCAGCGCTGTGTAGTCCCCGGGAGGGATGCAGATGCTGAACTTCGGCTTTGGGTAACTACCGGAAAGAGTCACAGTCAAATCGCCTTCGGCCCTCTTGGCGTTAATGCCGCTGACCGGATCACATTCGAACAATCCGGAAAGGGCATTGCCGCCGGCGTCTTTGAAGACAACTGTTTTCGTTTCGTCCGGAAAATCTTTTATGGACAGCCTGAGACATGCTGCTGCCTGATTCATCTGCACGTTGTAATCCTTACCGGTGATTTTCCCTACCATCGGACAGTTATTATCAGCATCATACTCCTGAACGGATGGCAGTTCAAGAATGGCAACGCCATGCGAATATGATTTAAGTGAAGCACAGGGGAAGACTACGATGTCGCCCAGTGTCTTGCCAGCGGGAACAGTACCAATGAACGTGGCTCTTTTCGTGCCTCCGGTGCCGTCAAGGAACATCTTGAAGATTGTTCCATCCGTACATACCGCGGCTATCGAATCTCCCTCTTCAAAAAGGAAATGTCCAAGATCGTCCATCGACACCTTGGTGGCCATATTCTCTACGCTGAGATGCAATGAAATGTCGCCTGTCCTGTACAACGTTTCATCAGGCTCGTATCGAGTGTCGTCACCGATTCTCATGCATGCATTGGCAATTACAGCCAGCGCAAAGCATAATAACAATTGACATATCTTATTCATAAATCAATATCCTGGGTTTTGAGTCATCAATTCATTGGTGTTGATTTCGGTTTGTGGTATCGCCCATAGTTCATCCCGGCCTGGCTGGAAGGTCTTGGTAATATGCACTCGCATATTGATAGGCTGACCGTCGAAGGTATTTCCGTCATATGTAACGACGAAACTGTCATCAAAAGTTGGAATGGCATTTGAAAAAACCATGGGTTTGTCTTTCGTGCTGAAGGCAGGAGCATATTCTGGGCCCTTCAGTGCTCTTAATAATATATCGCTGCTCCCATTTCTGGCGGCATCGGCCTTTTGCCAGCGCCTGAGATCGAACCAGCGCAGGCCTTCAAAGCACATTTCCACTGTTCTTTCGTAACGTAATGCCCTGCGCAAACCATCCCTGTCAGAAACAGTCACATCTGGCATTCCGACACGGCGGCGGATCCGGTTGATATCGTCTGCGGCACGTGCAAGATCTCCGCCCTCCATCTCAATGTTTGCTTCTGCATCTATGAGGAGCAGTTCGGCAAAACGAAGAATCGGGATATCCAGCTCGTCCTGATAATCATTGCTGATAATGCCACGGTATGACACATCATAGCCTTTTCTCCAAAGATACCCGCCACAACCCGTTGTCCCATTGATTCCATACTCGCTCTTGTTCCCAACAGCGTCGTTGTTGTTTATAGGTACGCCAAGAATATAGTCCATAACTGTCGTTTTGGTAATCGCCCAATTGGATTCCACTCCCATTGTACGAGAGTCTGGACGTACAGTATAGAGATCAAGCCTGGGATCCCTGTTCCGCCATGGATTCTTCCAGTCATACAGGGGCGATTCAGTAATCTGCTTGCCGTCAAGACATTGAAATGTATCCATGAAGCCCTGGGTTGGCCCTTGTCCGGCAGAACCATTCAACGTCCTGGGGGCATGGGCATACATAGACTCATGAGTATTCACCAGGATATTGTATTGAAGTGCCCATATCCATTCATTACTGTTTTTTTCTGCTTCAAATCCGAATAAAGGAGCATTTGACGGCTCACCATCTTCTGCCGTAGCATAATAAGTCAAATCCAATGGAGTAAGCGAGTATTCACCATCGCCAAGGGAAAGTGCAATTTTGGAGCATCTGGCAGCTTCTTCATAAAGCCCCCAGTTAAGTGCAATCCGAGCCTTGAGCATATAGGCACCCACTCTGCCCAAACGACCGGTTCCCCATTCCGAATAATTCCATCGGACGGGAAGTGAATTAAGCATCTCATCTTTGAGGTCATCTTCGAGGATTCTCCGGGTTACCTCCTCTCTGGGCGTCCTGGGATAAAGATAGTCAGTAAGGCTGAGACAATGGTCGATGAACGGAATATCTCCCCACAGTTGACATCCGAGGTCATAGACATAAGCCCGGATAAGGAGAAGTTCGGACTTATATTGATTGTACGTCTGCTCATCCAATGAGCCATTCTCAAGCAGGTTGTCAAGATTATCAAGCACAAGGTGTACCCTCCCTGCGGTTCTGTACATTCGGGAATACTGTGTCTCGAAAATACTTTCTTCGGACGTTTTCACTACAACTTTCGGATTCTTGCTTGCGCGGGCCGCCCCTATATCCGTATACTCGTCAAGCAACCTGAACGGAAATGGCGTACGGCTCTGAACGTTGTTTGCGAGGCTCTTGTATGCGCTGAAAAGGCCAGCCCTTACTTCCTCTTCCGTTGATGGGAAAGTGCCTGTCGAAGGTCCGTTGAGCGGAGTTTCATTCAATGAGCAAGATGTAAAAAGGACACCCAGTATAAATGATAATATGATTGTCTTTTTCATGTGTCTAGAATTTGATGTCAACGCCCAGGGTGAAAGTTTTTACAAGAGGATAATTGGTGGCACTTCCTGTGGCGACGCCGTCGCCGCTGTTGGTGTACATATTTTCAGGATCGTAACCTTGGTAATAATTCGTTACCGTGAAAAGGTTCTCGCCGTTGGCAAAGAGAGTTATATCTCTCATTTTAATCGCCTTGACCCATTTTGAAGGAAGGGAGTAGGATATCTGAAGATTCTTCAGACGCATGTATGAAGCATCTCCCATCCAGAAAGTTGACGTCTGGGTATTGTTCGTTGTGTTGTATGTCATTCTCGGCATCGTACAATCAGTATTTGTCGGCGTCCAGCAATCAAGATGCTCTTTACGGAAAGTACCGCCCTTGACACCAGGCTGAGTATAATATCCGCTGATATAAGCGTCAGCCTTACCCACACCCTGAAACAGCACATTGAGAGCCAGACCTCTCCATGCAACATTGAGATTCAATCCATAAGTCAGACGAGGAATGGCGCTGCCTATGATGGTGCGGTCATTCGCGTCGATTTTCCCATCAGGAATGGGGTTCCCGTTCTCGTCATAGCCTCCTGCGATATCTTCATATACCAGATCGCCGGCTTGAATCATGCTTCCGAACTGCATTTGATTTTCATTGACATAATCAGCATCTTCCTGACTCGCGGCAATACCGAGACACCTGTAGCCATAAATTGAGTTTATCGATGAACCCTCTTGATTCCTAATGGCGCCGCTTCCTCCAGTGGTGCCTTTCATGTCAAGAATCTTGTTATACACGTCGGCAAGGTTCGCGTGAATATTCCAACTCCAATCACCTATCGTATCGCCATAACCAACACCTATCTCCCAACCTATATTCCTCACGGTACCGGCATTCTGGTAAGGTGCCCCCAGGCCGATGGTTCCTGGAATATCAAGTTTTAGGAGGATGTTGTCGGTGATTTTATGATAGGCGTCGGCGGTAAAGGTCAGTTTATTCCAGAATGCAGCATCAATGCCGACATCATACATGGTTGAAACCTCCCAGGTTATATCTTCGTTCGCCAGGGTGTTGGTTGCAAGAATGGGATAAATGATATCGTTCATTGAAATGCTGGAAATGGTCAACGATTGTGTGGTAGGATAATAGTCGCTCCCGATGTTCTGGTTACCCAATTGACCGTAAGAAGCTCTTATCTTGAATTCCGTCAAAGTGTTTTTTATACCGCTCATCCACGGCTCCTCCGTCACACGCCAGGCTGCAGACACTGACGGGAAAACGCCCCACTGCTTGCCAACTGCGAACCTGGAAGAGCCGTCAAATCGCACATTGGCTTCGAAAAGATAGCGTTCCTTGAAATTATAGTTGGCGCGTGCAAAGAAAGAAATCAGTCTCCAGCGGTTGCGGGTGCCGCCAGAGGTCTGGGTTTCATCCGCCCTTCCCGCACTGAGAACTTGATATTCCGGATAGTCAAAGTCCTGCCTGTATCCCGAGTAGTTCCTGTTATCCATGCTTTCGTTGGACGCACCGAGAAGGATTTTAGCATAATGTCCTCCTTCAAAAAGATGCTGGAACATGGTCGTGACATAGTAATTGCCGTAATAATACTGATTCTGCGATTCCGTGACGGAATTATGTTCTACGTTGCTTGTCGTCGAGATTGAGCCGTAAGGGTCTGAATGGTAAAAGAATTTATTCACAAAAGCGTGAGTATGATTCTGAACGTACCGTGGTGCGGCCGTTCCTGATATTGTCCACCATTTAAACGGTTTATACACCAATTCAGCAGCAAGGCCAAGATTAATTCTCCGTTGCTCCGTGTTGCCTCCCATACCCTCAAGATAGGGTAGCACGTTCAACGAACCGCCGGTGAAGGGAGCATAACTACCATCAGACCATCTCGCCAGCATCAAAGGATCCCTTGCATTCATGAACGAAATGATGCTGCTCTGCTCCGGCATATAGTTCCGGACGCCGTACGACCCTGTGAGGTCAAGACGGAGAGAGAGTTTTTCCGCGACCTGGATGTCTGTATTCGTCCTTAGGTTATATCTCTGGAAATCAGTGTTTTTGATAATACCATTCTGGGATACGTAGCCGAAGTTTATCACATTCTTGACTCTTTCCCCTGCCATGTTGACGGTCAGGTTGTGATTATTTGTAAACCCGTCTCCCTGAAGAATCTCTTTCTGCCAGTCCGTTATCGGAAAATTGTCTGAATCGTGATAGTTGTTCTTGCGATAATTCTGAATATAGCTGTCAGTATATATCGATGTGCCTCCGTCATTTTCAGTTGCCATACGGGAAAGAATCATGTATTCCTCCGCGGTTACCAGTTCTGGCAGGGCAGTCGGGACCTGCCATCCGACATACCCCTTGTAGGTAACTGAACATTTTTCCTTTGAGGCACGCTTGGTAGTGACGAGAATAACTCCGTTTGCGGCGCGGGATCCATAAATTGCAGAAGACGCTGCATCCTTAAGTACGGATATTGACTCTATCTGGTTGGCGTCAACTGTGTTCATGTCGCCTTCAATCCCGTCAATCAGAACGAGGGGCGCGGAACTGGATGTGCCAAAAGTTCCCAGACCTCGCACACGGATGCTGGGGCTGTCGTCTCCGGGAGCTCCTCCATGCGTCGACACAGTCACACCTGGCATCGTTCCTTGAAGTGCAGTGGAAGCCTGCACGACAGGCCTGTTGTCCATTACCTCAACAGGAAGTGATGACACGCTGCCTGTAAGGTTGACTTTCTTCTGGGTGTCATATCCGACGACTACGATTTCATCCATGAACAGGGCATCCGGTTCCAACAGGATATCGTATTCGACAGATTCCGTGACCACGACTGTTTTGGTCTTGAAACCTATTGAAGATATTTCAATTGTCTGACCGGGATTCACGGAAAGAATGAATCTGCCATCCAGGTCAGTAGACGTTCCAACAGAAGTACCCTGAATAATAACTGCCGCTCCGATAACGGGCAGGCCATCGGTATCCAGGATTGTCCCTCTAATGGATTCGCTTTGAGCTGCCGCCGCCAGAGAAAGGCATAGTACAGATACCAGCAGAATTATTTTTTTGATACTGATCATTTCTATTTCCTGACAACTTTCAGTCCATGAATCTGAATACGCTGATTGGCAGCTGACGAGATGTACAATCTGGTCTCGGGAGTTGCACCATTAATCGTGAAGTTCATATGGCTTATGGGCTTGAGTATCTTCGCATTCGCACTGGTGGCCGAGGCATCGTTCCATGTGGTTGTATGAGAGAAATACTCGTTGTCCGACAAAATATACGATGTTACGGGACTTGAAATATCCCATGTTTCCGTCTTTGGAGTCCTGTCATTCCAATCCGTGTAATCGACTGTCGTTTTACCCTCGGAGATCTGGCCACCACCGACGACTTCGATTGATACATCTGCAGTCGTGCCTGTAGCGAAACGGAACAAATCAAGAGTAACGGATACGTCTGTAGGGCCAGTAAGAGCTTTAAACTTAGGGGAATAAACGGCCGCTAACTCGCAGGAAGAAGCACCTATGTGCAAAGCCTGAAACTGATAGCCGTAGTTCGAGCCCTCCGGGTTCACCCATTCGTCAATTCCAAGCGCACTCAGGAATTCCTTGCAAAGTCCTTTGGTTGCAGTGTCGTCGTCTCCGCCCCAGAATGAGACGTTAAAATCAGGCTGGGTAATCTTGGATACAGCGGTCTTCCATTGCCCATATGCATCACCCTTCCCGTCTTTCATCGGGGTAGTATATGTCTTTATCGCCAGGAAGTAACTTCCTCCGCCGAGAAGCAGATCAAACTGCTCATTGTATACCACGGAAGAATCTTCTTCATAGTTTTCCAGATAATACGTAGGCACATCTTTGCTGATATCAATTCTAACTTTCATCCTTCCGGCCTCGGAATAACTGAGCGTGAAAGGACATTTCGCATCCGACATATCCATCGAACCAATTGCCTTGTTTACGACAAACTTGTAGGGAATGCTGCCCAGGAACTCCACGGGGAGGCCGGAATTCTTATCCGTGCAGTCATCCCCAAGTCCGCCGGCACCACTATGGGAAAGAAAACCGAATGTATCCTCTTCTATGATAATATAGAATGTTCCAGTAGCAGGACGGTTCACAATTGATTCGTAAATACCGTCACCTGTGCTTTCTATGTCTATGGGATCATCTGAACCGAATTTGATGCTGACCTTTTTCGAAGGCGGCAGGGCTGCGGCCTGAGAAACCGTAACCCTTGTGCTTGCTTTTCCACAAGTCAGGACGAATGCTCCGCTTCGAGCCTCTTGAACCGTATTGACTTCTGCTGAAACAGAAATCGTACCTTCACCCTCCGAACCCGATAATGGAGTAACAATAATCCAGGAATTCGCCTCATCTACGGTCACGGTCCAGTTGCCATTGGCGGTCACCTTAATCTCTTGGGAAGGAGCGCCGGACGCATCCAAATCGACAGAGTTTTTATCAGTTGTTACGACATCTACTCTGGCAGCGGCCTGAGTCACCTTTACGACTTGAGAAGCAGAACCGCAAACAAGGGAAAATGATCCGTTTCGGACCGATTCTGCCGTATTGGCACCTGCGCTTACCAATACCGAGTTGTCCCCTTCAGGGACAGCAGATATCCAGGCAGATTCATTGTCTTTTACAATCTTCCAGTCATTACTTGACGCTGTGACAGTCACACTGACTGATGAAGAACCGTCCGCAGGAAGGGATACTTCCGTAGGGTTTGCCGAGATTTCATCTTTGACAGAGGGAACTTCTTCATGACATGAAGTGGCAATCATAAGAGCGATTGCAGATGCGAGGAATGTTCTTAAGTGTTTCATATAGGTTATATTATTTGTTTTTCGTTCAAGGCTATTTTTGTTCCCATATACTCCCTATCTCGTTTAATTCCATTGAAACAAGAGACACAGGACCATCTGTGAAAAAGGAGAGTTTTCCTTTACCATCAGGCGAGAATGCAAACTGTTCACAGTATGAATATGCTCCTCCATCCGCAAATACTTCCAGTTGTCCCCAGTCCACAAGAATTCTTAATTCCAATTTCCCATCGGGGCCGGGAAGCAGCTTATTATCAAGAAGGACTCCGCCATCAACATTGTACGCAATTGTTTTATTCGCTATCTGAAAGCCGAATCTGCTTGCTCCACAACCGTTAAGATCAAACACCGCTTTCAGATCGAAGACTCTTTTCCTGAGACCTTTGGAAGAATTGTTGTTCTGTTTGAAAAGGTTATTGTCTTCCGTGAGCGTTTGGGCTTCCCATTTCCATGTATTGGTGTATAAAGCTTTTATTTCTTCAATGGGATTTCTGGTAACACACATTTTGTCACCACGAGAAACAAGCCCCAATTCGACTGGAAACGTTGCGTTTCTTTTCCATACAGTTTCTCCGCATCCTCCATTCCATCGATCCATCCAGGCTATTTGAATTATTCTCCCGTCATTCTTATCTGCCAAACCTCCTGCTGGAAAAGTCTGGGATGCATAGAAATCAGGGCCGCAGGTCATCAATAATGGTTTCTGTCCGCAAGGAATGAACCTTTCTCCATCGAAATCCCCCACTAAATAGCTACCCTTAGCATCACAAAGAACCCATTTCATATTATTAGCATCCCCGTCAAGAGGCAATTCATACATGTCCGGACATTCAAATCCAAATTCGATATTGCTCAAAAAATGCCATTCAATCAAATCATTCGAGCAATAAAATGAAGTGCCATTTTCATAAATCGCAAGGATATATTTCTTCGACGGTTCATGATAAAAGACAACCGGATCCCGGGGATAATTGTGTTTTATTGTCGTGGGATTTGCGACAGGGTTGCCTGGATAATCGTGCCAGGTCTCACCATTATCATTACTCCATGCAAGGCATGTTCCCTTTCCCGTGCCGGTATATACAGCCACAATAGCTTCTTTGGAACAACCAGTTATTCTTTTTGCTGTTTTTCCTTTAACGACAACTGCGCTACCGGAAAAAATCTGATCTCCGGATACATTCTGCGTTGCTCCCTGAAGAAATGTTTTCTTGGGAATCAGAGCAATGCCTCTATCTGTCCAGTGCAATAAATCCTCAGAGGTTGCATAACCTCCATGACGGACAGATTCTCCCCACTGGTATAGCATGTGGTACTTCCCTCCTGAAAAGACAAGCCCGTTGATGTCATTCATCCATCCGCTTTTAGGACTGAAGTGAAATTGTCCCCTGAAGTTTTCGTCATAATTGATACCTCCAGGGTGTGGATTATATTGCGCCCACATCGGTATCGACATCGACAAAACAAGAATTATTAACAAGGAACTTCTTTTCATATGGTCTTTTTGATTTTTGAAGACATGAACAAAATATAGCATGCCCCTATACTCAAGACAAGAAGGGCTCCTATAATACCCATTGCATCAGAAGCCAGTCCCATCGCGAACGGGAAAATCGTTCCACCGAACAATCCCATTATCATAAGGCCTGAGATTTCCGGTTCTCTGTCCCGATTATGAGTAATGGCTTGGCTAAAGTAAATCGGGAATATATTTGAATTACCGAATCCGACCATGGCAATACCGGCGTAAATAAGCTCAGGAGTGTGAGCCGTTAATAGTATTGACCATCGAGGCGGCCATCATCGACGCAGATATAGTGAAAAATGCCTTTGGAGACATCTTTCGAAGAATAAAACTACCGGAGAGGCATCCAATTGTGCGGAAAATAAAATAGATGGAGGTTGCAGATGCCGCCTCGTCAAGGGTGCGGCCGAGGCGCGCCATAAGGATTTTCGGAGCATATGTATTTGTGCCCACGTCCACTCCTACATGGCAAACAATACATAAGAAGCAAAACAGGATGAAAGGATCCCCCAACATTTTAAAACACTCGGAAATGGATGTTGTTCCCACATTAAATCCCTTCTCATCAATTTGGGTCGTCCCCAGTACAAACAGTGTAATAAGAGTAACCAAAGCAAAAATGGGGAAAATAACTTTCCATCCGAGGCCAAAGGAAGGGATTACTGCAGTAGCACCCCACATGGCGATATATGGAGCGATAAATGAAGCTATTGCCTTCACAAACTGTCCGAAAGTCAGCGTTGATGCGAGTTTAAGCGAGATGGCAGTCACTACTATGCTCAACATCACAGTCTTCTTCTTACCGATGCGCTTCATCAGCATTCCTGTCGGAACAGAAAAAACCAGGAACCAGAAGAAGAGCAGCGAGGGCATCAGACCTGCCTGAGAATCAGTAAGTGCAAGATCCTGCTGAACATAATTCGAGCCAATACCTATCATATCCACGAACCCCATCGTGAAAAAGGAGAGCATAACAGCTACGATAGATTTGGTTTTATTCATCGGTCTCTTTTTTGCTTTTTCGTTTTTTTTCTTTATTTTTGCGACCGGGCACGTGCCCGGTTTTATGCAAAGTTAGGTATAATATTTAAATTTCCAAAACTTTCTGTATTTTTTTCAAGGGTTATATTTTTGCCATATTTCATACAAAATCATCCATAATATGACACGCACCATTATAAAATTATCTCTGGTTGGAATAATTATCATTATGACGGGGACTGCGCCTCTGTTTGCGCAGCGCACACCCAGGGATGCCAAATATGTGTACACTGAAGCATCGAGCCTTAATATCATCGGCAAGATAATGCCCACCTCCAATCCTTATCACAGGGTTGATACCTCTGTTTATAAAGGCTTTACAACGCGCGAGAATTTCCAGGTACGGTGCTCATCGGGCCTTGCAGTCGTGTTTAGGACCAATTCTTCCTCTATAAAAATAAAAGCATCGGGAGACTATTCATTCCAGTCCGACCATACCATGAGGCTGGCCTCCCACGGTTATGACCTTTACATAAGCCGCGGCGGCAAATGGATATGGGCAGAGAATGTGGCGCCCTCCCCCACGCAACCAGATGCCATCATGTCCCTCATAAACAACATGGACACAACCATGAAGGAGTGCCTTCTGTATTTCCCCATCTACAGTTCTATGGATTCCATCCAGATTGGTGTTGAAGAAGGGAGCACTCTGGAGGCCATTGAAAGCCCCTTCCGGCACCGCATTGCAATATACGGCTCAAGCTATACCCACGGAATATCCACCAGCCGCGCCGGAATGTCCTATCCCGCCCAGTTCACCCGCCGTACGGGCTTGCAGATGCTTTCCCTCGGCTGCAGCGGCAATTGCAAAATGCAACCATATTTTGCCACGGTGCTGGAGGACGTAGAGGCCGATGCCTATGTATTTGACACTTTCTCCAACCCGGACGGCAAGATGATAAGGGAAAGGCTCTTTCCATTCATCGAGCGCATGAGCAAGGCCCATCCCGGGAAGCCGCTTATTTTCCAGCAGACCATACCCCGGGAAAGGGGCAATTTTGACTATCGCACAGAAGACCGGGAGTACGACAGGCGGCATACGGCAGATTCTCTCATGCGCATTGCTGTAAAGAAATACAAGGACGTTTATTTTATCCAGACAAATGCCGGCGACGGCTCCCACGAATGGGCCGTGGACGGCATCCATCCGGACGACTACGGCTACTACCTCTGGATGCGCTCCATAGAAAAGCCTCTCCTTAGAATCCTCCGCCGTTACGGAATCAAGTAAGCGCCCCTTCCCTGGGTGCCGCGGATTTGCTTTTTTTCTGCAGGTTCAGTATATTTGTGGTCTATGGGCGATAAAGGCAATCCTACCATCTTCGATGTGGCGCGCCTTGCGGGCGTTGCGAGGGGCACCGTGGACCGGGTAGTCTACAACCGCGGCGGCGTTTCGGAAAAAACCGCCGGCAAGGTGCGTGATGCCATTGCCAAGCTCGGCTACAGCGCAAATCCGGTTGCAGCAAGGCTTGCTTCGAAAAAGCGCTACACCATAGCCTGCCTCATTCCAGAGGCCGGGCCCGGGGACTATTGGGACGTGGTGAAGGACGGATTCTTCCAGGCTGCCGAGGCTGACAGGTCGCACTCGGTGAGCGTTAGCCTGCACCGTTTCGACACCGACAGTCTGGAGTCGTACCGGGAGGCCTGCCGCGAAGTGCTGGAAAGCCGCCCCTCCGGGGTGGTGATGAACGTGGTGTTCGAGGATGAACTCAGGCTCTTTACGGCCGAACTCCTGAAGCAAGGTATTCCGTACGCCTTCGTGGACCGCAAAGTGGACGATCTACCATACACCGTATATTGCGGGGCCGACCCCTGGGATGCCGGTTATCTGGGAGCCTATCTGCTCACCCACAGGCAGCAGGTGGGCGACATAGCTTTCGTACGTATCCGCCGAAAATCCCCTGCCGATCCGAACAAACTCCGCCGCGACGGCTTCATGCGCTACCTTCGCGATCATCTGCCCGGATGCCGCGTTTCTACCGTGTTCATTCCTCCTGAAAACCCTGATGAAGCGCTCAATATTCTGGAAGATTTCTGCAGGAAACATCCTGAAATAAAGCACTTTACCATGGCCAATTCGCGCGTGCACCTAATGGTGCCATTCCTTCGCATGCATCCCGACCCGGAGCGCAGCGTGGTAGGTTACGACGATCTGCAGCGCAACCTCGATGCCGTACGCGAAGGCCTGGTGGAGTATTTAGTGACGCGCCGCTCCCCCATGCAGGCCTACAACGTAGTGTCACTGTTCGCGGAGAGCCTCATAGCTGGGAAAGCCCCACAACGCCGCGACCATTACATGCACATGGACATCCTGGGCCGCCTGAACCTCAAAGATTACGAATTGTAAATAATGAAACGCCCGTGTTCCATACTGCTGGCCTTGTTCCTGGCCCTGCAGCCGCTTGCGGGGCAGGTTTCTGCGGCGGGCCGGGTTGCCGGGAGTGCCGGGGACGGCCGGGCAGTTGCCGGGCAGTTGCTGGGGACGAGGGCCTTGTGATGGAGGAGCAGCGCGGAGTATGGCTGGCTACGGTGGGCGGGCTCGACTGGCCGCGTGGCGAACGCTCGCACTTCGTGCAGCGCAGCGATCTCATCTCCACCATAAGGGAACTTGCTGCCATGGGCTGCAACACCCTCTATTTCCAGGCTGTGAGAGAGATGGACGCCATGTACTCCTCGGACATCCTCCCCTGGAGCCGTCAGTTGACCGGCGTGGAAGGCATGTCGCCCTACTTCGATCCTCTTGGGATAGCCGTGCAGGTGGCTCATGAGAACGGGATGCAGTTGCACGCCTGGATAAATCCCCTGCGCGTGAGCCTGAGCGATTCCACGGCAAGGGCACGTACTCAGGTCAAATACGCCCATCCAGAATGGGTGCACGACTACCGCGGCCGCGAGTATCTGGATCCGGGCAATCCGGAAGTGGCGCAGTTCCTTTCAGACATAGCCCGCGAGATTCTCACCCGCTACGACGTGGACGGGCTTCACATCGACGACTACTTCTATCCCGACGGACTGCGTGACGACAAACGCCCGTGGAGCGCACCAGGAGCATGGAACGACTCCACCCTCTTTGCTGCTTACGGTGCCGGCAAATCGCTGGAAGAATGGAGGTTCAGCAATATAGACAGGATAGTTGAAGTTCTTCACGAGACCACTCATGAAGTCAAGCCTGACGCAGTGTTCGGAGTTTCTCCCCAGGGCCGCGTTTCCAATACCTGCCGCCTCTACGCCGATCCGCGCCGCTGGATACGCCAGGGCAGCGTGGACTATCTGCTCCCGCAGCTTTACTGGAGCATAGGCAGGGGCGATTATGCCGCTTTCCCGAGGGTGCTTAAAGAATGGCAGGGAGTGATGAACGGAGTGCCTCTGTACATAGGCCTGGCAGCCTATAAGCACGATCCCATGTTCAGCAACAGGCGAATTGAGTCCGGCTTCGCCGATGTGGAGGAATTCGGCCGCCAGGTTGAACTGGTGCGCGACTGCTGGTATGCTTCCGGCCACGTATGGTTCCGCACCCGGGACATACTCGAGCGCGAAGACCTTCGCGATTACATTATTCTGAATATCTACTCCGACTCGCAGTAACAGGGCCTGAGCAGCACAGGGCCGCAAAGTCCCGACGCATCGGTCTTCCAACCGCTGAAGTCGGCCGGAGCGTAGTATATGTTCACTACGTTGATGTCCCCGAATATCTTCCACTGCACTCCTCTGCGGTCGAAATCGGCAATACGGTTGGACTGAAGGTTGGTCACGCGCACTTCCAGCGTATTTGCTCCCGCCTTCAGATACTCCCCTATACATATGCGGAAAGGAACTGCGAACACAGTGCCTGCATCGTGGCCGTTCACGCTCACGGCGGCGCTTTCGCGCACATCGCCCAGGTCCAGTTCCCAGTCGTCCGCTACCGAGGGATCTTCTACATTGAAGACAGTGCAGTAGAGGGCTGTGGCATAATTCACTTTAGCCTCAGCAGCTGGCAGAGATGTCCAGTCGCAGGGAGACTTAAGAGCGAATTCGCCTTCAATCGCAGGCTCGCTTTCGGGGAAGGAAAGCTTCCAGCCCCCGTCCAGAGGCAGCGGCTCTCCGTAGCTGCGGTAGCGCCAGGCATCGGTATCAACCTTAACGGGGAAAGTCTTGAGCAGCAGGGATTCACCGGGGCGCAGCTGAAGGCGGATTTCAGGCAAAACGTCCGCAGCCTGCCTAAGTTCTGCCAGACCGGATTCTCCAGTCATCGGGTCGTAAATAATGGCCGATGCTGCGGGAGTCGCCAGTTTCACCCAGCCGTCAAGCGGCTTATCCTGCAGCATTGCAAGGAAGTAGTTCCAGCCTCCGCTTTCGTTACGGCGCCTCAGCAACTCGCCGCCCAGCTCGGATTTGAAAGTCTCAGGAATGTAGCGAGCCAGAATCGCCTGCAGGCATTCAGGCTCGCAGAATGCAGCGGCGGCACGACGGAAGGCCTTTCTCCTTGCACAGCTGTCGCGAAGGCCGGGCACATCTTCAGGGACACGATCTACAAAATGCACCGGCACTCCCCTCTTTTGCAGCTGCACCAGGCGTCGGGCGGTCTCAGCAGGCATAAAGCGGCAGGGCGGCACTATCACCGGCTTGCCGGGCTTAAGCTCCTGCAGCTGGGCGTCACTCACATAGTCCACATCATATCCCGCCGCCAGAATGGCGTTTACGCAGTTTATGAAATCGGGCATGCGCCAGCCCATGCTATGGATGTCGAATGCCATGTAGGGCCATTCGCTGGCGCTGTTCCAAAGGTCATATACCGGGAAGTATAGCAGGAAATCTGTATCGGGACTGCCTGCAGAAAGGAAGGCCTGGCAGCGTTCTACATATTTAAAAAGGGCCGGAGCGTCGCGCCACATCCCTCCGGTGGGAGACATGTTCACGGCAGCATAGAACATCCAGCCTGGGAATTCCGCGCCCGCCGGAGAATAAGGTGCTCCATGGAAAACCACATGGTTCACTCCTGCGGCGAAGACCTTGTCAATCTCGGGTTTAGCCTGACTGAGCGAAGTGCGGAAGTGCTCCGTGAGCCATGTCAGGGTTTCGCAGCTGACATAACGTTTTCCGCTTACATGGGCGGCCGAAGAGGCGAACTTAAGAGCCGCTACCGTGCCGTCGTTATGCTTGATTATAGGATCTTTACGAAGCCCGGGAAGGTCGAAATCAGTGCGTCCGAAGGTCTCGCATTCAGGAATGTCCACCACAGAATAAGCGTCCAGCAGATTGGCCGGCGAACCGTGAGCCTGGTTGCGCACCAGAGAGCCTTTTTTGTGGCACCAGCGCACCCAGGGCTTAAGGAAGTTCTCCAACAGCATCTGCCCCATGCATTCGCGATAGTCGCAAATTGCTGCGTAATAACCCGGAAGCGTGTGATCCTGAAGATAAGGCCTGATATCATAGCCGTAGCGCTTACTGAACACTTCCGGAAAAGCCGGGGTCCAGTCGGCGGCGAACACCTCGTAGGAGTCGTTGAACCAAACATCTGGGGCTGGCGCCGAGGCAAAAGCACTGTCGAAGCGGGCCAGGTAGAGCTTCAGGGCTTCGGGATTCAGATGATCCATCACCAGACCCTCCCCTCCGGGAGCGGCACGCTTTACCATCTGGCCGGTAGGCACGCTCCGCACCCCATCGGCAGAAACTTCCATCCTTTGAGCAGCCAGACTCTCGGTCTCTCCGCCCTAAAGAGGGTGACTAATAAGAGATTATTGGTCACCTTCTTTGTATTTATGTAAAAGGCTCTTGTGGCCCAATCGTTTTCCCGAAAAGGATATTTATAAGTACGATTGGCTGCTTTATCAGCCCCTTG
>JAEESO010000030.1 GCA_016286385.1 Bacteroidales bacterium
TGCATATGAGGTATATGGAAAATACATAAAGTACTTCATGCCACCAGGGCATCTCACTCTTGATTATATGTCGTTGTCCCATTTCCATATTGACCATATGGGGAGCAGCTCCATTCGTGAAGCGGCTGCAGATGGCTATGTCCATACAGGTGTGAGTGCGGTATATGATCTGGTCAAGTTTGACAGACTCATAGACAGGGGATACCCAAACTATGAAGCGGACGTCACAATTGGCGCCCCGGATACAGATGCTATGCCTAACTACCGGTTGTTTGTGAAGAAATTGGAGGAAGAAAAAAAAGTATCATTAAGTCGCTTCGAGGTTGGCAGCTCTTCTCAGTTTGCGTTATTGTACAAACCGTCAGAATATAAATGCAGGATTACCAACATCGTCGGGAATGGATATGTGCTTAGCAAGGACGAATCCGGGGATCCTGTCATCAAAACCGGAGGCGTCTTAAATGGAGGGAATCCTAATTCGTGTGGTTTTCACCTTGCGTACGGTAACTTTGACTACATCTCATGTGGTGACCTTACCAGTACCGCTCAGAACCTGATGGCCTCCAACTATTATTCAAATTATATTACGTCTCTTGAGGTATTCAAAGGGAATCACCACCTGACCTCCAATTCGTGGGGGTCAGGCATGCAGTCGGCGGGCTTCACTGCACAGGTGGTCACGGCTATGAGTAACGGCGCTGCCGACCCCACGGTCATTGAGCGTGTGATTAATCTTCCATCCGATGTATTTTTAACAAATCTTCCACAAAAAGCATTAGACGATAATCCGGTATTCAATCAGTGCAAGGGATACAATGGTCACATTGTAGTACGTGTCGCAAAAGGCGGGGGACAGTTCTTTGTCTATCTACTTGACGACACGGATATGTTATACAACATCAAAGCGGTTTATGGTCCGTACATCAGTTATAATTAAGGTAATATGGAATACAATCAATCTATCTATCAACCACCTACGGCGCATATGATGGAAACACTTGCTGGAGTTGTCTGTTCCAGCTTTGAATTTACAACAGAAGATTCAAACTATATTGACGGAGGTTGGGAGGAATAGCGTATGAAAAAGATAATTGTTCCGGCCATTATGGCCACGTTCGCATTGTTATTCTCTTCCTGTGAGAAAGGACTTGTTGAGACGGAAGTGGAAAAGCTTCAAGGTCGGGTGGTAGAGATATCCGCCTCCATGCCGGATACGAGAGTAAGCGTCGCCACGGACGGAAAGGTGACGTGGGTAGATGGCGACCAGATAGCTGCATTCAATTCGACCGGTGACAAGTTCGTGTTCGAACTTGTTGACGGCGCAGGTACGGCTTCCGGCCTTTTCCGTTGCGAATCGTTTGAGGGTGAACTTGGCCAGACGGCAGTGTATCCTGCATCATATGCCGGCAGCACGCCTGGCGAAGTCGTATATCCTTCGGTAAAGGACTATGACGCAGCCGAGCAGGTGCCGGTTGTTATGGCAGCCCATCTGGACGGCGGCTCGTCATCGTCTTTTGTCCAGCTTGGTGGTGTGATAGAGCTGAATATGTATGATATCCCGGCATATGTAAGGGCGATGGTTGTAAAGTCAAGCTCCAATGCAATCAGCGGTACGTATACATACAGTGTGAGTGACCCCCAGGCGATTGTGGCGGAGACGGGATATCCTACATCTCTGGAAATCCGCCTTCCCCTCAAGGTCGGGTATCAGGTTAATACGAAGTTCTACGTCCCACTTCCCACTGGCAATTTCGATGACCTTATCATCCAGTTCCTTGACGGTGATGAAGATGTGATAGAGGGTACGGAATCCATAAAGATTCCAACTACGTACGGCAATGTCCACGCCAGGGACTACATCTCGATGGCTCAGCTCAATATCCGCAGCAAAGTCACCCGTTCGGGTTACATCAAAGTAGAGGGAATCAAATGGGCTACCGGCAATCTTAGGGTATATCAAAACGGGACCGACGGAACCGGCTTCCAAGAGGGCTGGAACATTTGGGATAAGCAGTGGAAGACAGAATATGGCGAGTGGAAAGCGACCGCAGCTATCACCGACGAGGATTACAATTATAGCATGGACTCCAAGGTTTTCGACCATTTCAATTGGGGCGGACTGAGCCGTGCAGCCAGAGTGCACAATGCCGGATATATCATATCCGCTCCCAATAAGCTTGATATCGCAGGGAAGATATACAGTGTGCGAGAGGGAGATGCGGAGGCTTATGCGGCGGCAGAGGTGACCGGTGACGACCGTTTTACAGACGTGGGGACATTCCAGCCGACAAATCCTACCATTTATGGAGACCTGGCGTTTTGGGCATCAAAAGGCCAGATGCGCTTGCCGCGCTCGGGGGAACTGAGCGTTCTTCGTGCCGGGAAAGAAACTACAAATGCAAACCTGCAGGCCGGTTATTACATGACGGAACGTGGCGGCAATAGCCAAAAAATTTACGGGGTGCTCCTTACATCAACCCCGTCATGGGAGACAAGCACACGTGAGGCCACTGCAATAGAACTCACGGATGCCGACATGGAAGCAGGCCTATTCCTGCCCAAGGCGGGGCGTCGGCCAAATAACTCAGCTACGTCCGTAAAACACTACAATGGCCAGGGCGCATATTGGTCAAGCACATTTGGGTCAAACGCAGAAGGCTTTACGGACTGCGTCACCGTTTTAGGTTTCAATGCTTCAAATGGCATTGTGTATGGTTATACTGAAAAGTGGAATGAATCATTTGGTATCGGCGACACGCAATGCGGTAATCTGATTCGCCCTGTATTATATAATCCTTCTGATGAAGTCAAATCTTCCAAAGCGATGCCAACGGCAAATTCTCTCCGCCCGTGGAAGAAAGGCGAGATGGATATTCATTTGATTAATTCGGCCAGGGGGGAGTGCAATTTCGTGATAATGCCTGACGGTACATCTATTATCATTGATGCAGGTGAGATAGGCGAGAACGAAGAATTGGTCTCCAGAAAACCATCCGATGATTCGTCAGACCCTTTGTTCGCAAGAGTATACAAAGTGTACACTACGTATATGAAATATTTCCTGCAAAATACCAGGCACAATTATATTGATTATGCCCTGGCCACCCATTACCACACGGACCATATAGGAGCACCCAAAACGAATTACAAAATGTCGAGGGACGGTTCCTATATCGTCTGCGGCTTATCGGCAATCTATGAAGATATCCCAATTAAGACTCTTGTTGACAGAAAGGGCCCAGGCGTTGGATTCAATGATTTTGCCCATTACAGCGAAGACGACATTCATGAGGACACATACAATAACTATACTACTTTCGCCCAGAAGATGGTAACGCGTGACGGAATGGTATGGCAGGCAGTCAGCGAGGTAAACCGGGACAGTCAGTTTGCCCCCAAATATGGGACTCCGGAGGCTTCGCTCAAACTTATCGGGTATGACTACAAGTATTGGAACGGGAGTTCTTTTACAACCGGCAGCACGGATAACCGCGAAAACGGCAGTTCCATTTCCATGTTGCTTTCCTACGGTGATTTCAACTGTTATTTCGGAGCTGATTGCGGAGCCCAGTGCGGTTATAATATCATGGGAAATATCTGCAGCGGAGTTGGAAAAGTGGAGGTCTTGAAGGCTCCCCACCATTTTGCAGAAAGTGCATTCTCAGATACCCAGGCCGCAATCTTGCAGCCGAAAGTAACTGTTGTCAGTTGTTTCGGCAACAATACTCCTAACGATGCATGCGTAGCTGCCGCTGAGGCGTTTGGCGACGTGTTTGCAACAAACAACGGTTCAGGTGTATCATTGAAGGATGCAGGTGGACATTTATGTGTGAGGGTACAGGGCGACGGAACGTTTATGGTTTATAAACTTAAAGATACTGATTACTCATATGAGGTTCTTGCCTCATATGGGCCGTATACCTGCCATTGAAAACATGATTAAGATTCGAAAACGACTGCCCTTGCTGCTGGCCGTCTCGTTGTCCTGCTGCATTGCGCAGGCTCAGGGACTGACACCGGCGGGGGAAATGCGCACGGAAGCCAATTCCAAGGTGGTAACCGAGGTCTCCATGGAAACCGATCTGGTTGTATGCGGAGGAGGGCTTGCCGGAGTATGTGCCGCAGTATCGGCGGCAAGGCACGGATGTGCCGTCGTGCTTTTGCAGGACCGTCCGGTGCTGGGTGGCAACGCCTCCAGTGAGATGCGTATGGGCATAGTAGGAGTCCGCAATGACCAGGATATGGAGACCGGTATCCTCGAGGAGCTTCAGTTGAAAAATTTCTACTACAATCCCCTCCAGCGCTACACACTCTGGGACGACGTTATCTACTCCACAGTAGTGTGCGAGCCGGGGATAACCCTCTTCCTGAATACTTCAGTTGAAGACGTGGAAATGACCCCCGACGGCACCATTGCTGCCGTGAAGGCGTGGAACTCCAACGCGTACACACGCTATAATATCAAGGGCAGATTATTTGCAGATTGTACCGGTGATGGTATCCTCCGCCTGTCCGGAGCCAAATTCCGTCGTGGCCGGGAGTTCCCTGAAGAATTCGGGGAGAATTACCTCAAGGAAGGAGGGGATTCCCGCACAATGGGGAACTCGATTCTCCTTCAACTTCGCAAAACCGAGGAATACCATCCATTCAAGGCGCCCGACTGGGCATATCATTTCACGGACGAGGATTTCAACTATCCCACACCCAAGTCCGGCCGGGAGGGAGTCCGCTTTAACTACAAACGTCTGTATCCGGAAGACAACAACTTCTGGTGGATAGAATTCGGCGGCAATTTTGACACTATTGCCGATGCAAATGAAATCCAGTACGAACTTAAGCGCATCGCTTACGGCGTATGGGAATACATGAAGAACCATCCGGACGGGCGCTGCCGGAATTACGATCTGGACTGGATAGGATCCCTGCCCGGAAAACGGGAATCCACCCGCTTCATCGGCCCGCATATTCTTACCCAGAACGATGTTCTTTCCGGGGGACATTTCGAAGATGTAGTGGCATACGGAGGATGGTCACTGGACGACCATGACCCCGAAGCCTTCCACAAGAAGGGCAGTATCAGTACGGAGTATTCCACACCCCCCATTTTCGGAATTCCCTTCGACTGCCTTTATTCGGTTAACGTGCCCAATCTGTTGTTCGCCGGGAGGGATATCTCCGCCACCCATATGGGCTTGTCCGCAACAAGGGTGATGTCCACCTGCGCCCTGCTTGGTCAGGCAGTGGGCACTGCTGCCTCCATTGCCGTAAAGAAAGGGATTATGCCCGCAGATGTCAGGAGCGGATACATAACCGAGCTGCAGGACATGCTGGAAGACGATGACTGCATGCTCCCATACCGCTGGCGCACCGTGTCGGAGCTTACCAGATCGGCCAAAGGAGTACCGGCGCAACTGCTTAACGGCATCGACCGGAACTATGATGGAAATGACAACGGTGTCTGGCTTCATCCTGGAGAAAGCCTCGAATACAGATGGAAAAAGCCGGTGACCGTCAGCGGAGCAAGGCTCGTTTTTGATTCGGATCTCAAAGTGCGCAGCAAACGCATGCGCAAGCTGGAAGCTACCACGGAAAGGGTATCCATGCCAGCAATGATGGTGAAATCATTCCGTATCGAGGCCCTTGTCTGCGGATCCTGGCAGACGGTTTACAGCGATACGGAGAACTTTCTGCGCCTCAGGAAAGTGTCCTTCCCGGAAGTCCGGACCAAAGCGGTCCGACTGGTAGCTGAAGGCGCCTGGGGCGATGGAGAGTCACATATCTTTGCTTTTGACGTATTATGAAAAAGACATTTCTTAATTATCTGCTCATCTCCCAGTTGATATTTGCTGGAGAGGGAATTCAAGCGTTTGCAGGCACACCTCTTCCCCCGTGGAGCGAGGGCTGTCTTGATATCCATGCAATCAACTCCGCCCGGGGAGAATGCACGTTCTTCATTTTCCCGGACGGTACCAGCATGGTGGTGGATGCCGGGGATATCAGCGTTCTGAATCCAAAGTATCCCAAAGTCCCTCCCAAACCTGACTCGCTTTCGCGTCCGTCCACGGTGTATGCCCGCTACATCCGCCATTTCCTGCCGGGGAAGGCGAAGGGTAAGTTGGATTATGCTATGGTCAGCCATTATCACATCGACCATTTCAAGGCAATTGCAGAGCTTTATGAAGAGATCCCTTTCCGCACTCTTGTAGACCGGTCGTGGCCGGATTATTCAGATGAGCGGTACGTTGCCAAGAGTAACATGGATTTCTATACCTCGTTCGTGAAGCGTTTACAGGCTTGCGGACGGAAAAATGTGCTTTGTTTTAAACCGGGCAGAAGTGACCAGATAGTCCTAAGGCACAAGCCCCGCAGGTACCGGAACTTCAATGTGTTTAACTTTGCCGCAGGGGGAATTGTGTGGGACGGAGAAAAGTGTATAGACCCGTATGAAGGAAAACAGGTGAAGGAAAACGGTGCCAGTTGCTGCTTCCTTCTGAGCTATGGGGATTTTGACTACTACACCGGGGGAGATGCAGGCGGGAATTCCAAAGTGGCGCTCCCCGTTGCCCGTGCTATCGGCAGGCAGATAGATGCCATGAAGGCCGACCATCATCTTTCCCATCACACTATGGAGCAGGAGCAGATGGATATCCTTCAGCCATCTATTGTAGTGACCCAGAGTTTTTTCGTGCGTGATATTCAGCCGGACCTTCCCACCATGAGGAGGCTTCTGTCCGATTATCCGGATATGAAATTCTTCTTTACAAATATTGCGGAAGAAATGCAGAAGGCAGCTCAGGATGTTTTTTCCAAAGCATACGGCATGAACGGACACATAGTAATCCGTGTCCTTCCCGGTGGAACGGAATACATGGTGTACGTGCTTGACGACAACGATTATCAATACAACATTAAATCAGAGTTTGGGCCTTTTCGCTCAAAACCATAATCAATGAATAAGACAAGAGAAGAAAGAATCCGCTTTGCTCTGTCCATCTCTACGGACACCAAAGAGTTTATTATGGGAAGGGGAGTCTCGACTAAGGCTCCCGAGGTGTTCCGGAAGTATTTTCCGGGGCGCACCGCGCTGATTCTCTCCGACGTGCATACCCATCCCGCGCTGGGAGCCAGAGTAAACGGTCTTTTCGATGCCGCCGGCATTCCGGTGCTGGAGCACATAATAATGGAGGAAGAATTCCATGCAGAGTGGAAGTACGTGGAACTGGTGGACGGCCTATTGGACGCTAATCCGGAGGCGGTGCTGGTGAGCGTGGGCTCCGGGGTCATCAACGACCTCTGCAAGCTCTCCTCGCACCACCACGGCCAGTCGTACCTCACCCTTCCCACCGCGGCCTCCGTTGACGGTTACTCTTCGTTCGGCGCGTCCATCACATATAAGGGCGCAAAGCAGACCTTCTCCTGCCCGGCCCCTGTGGCGATTGTGGCCGACATCGACGTAATCGCCGCAGCCCCAGCCGAAATGACAGCTGCCGGCTATGCCGACCTCGCAGCCAAGGTGCCCGCAGGTGCGGAGTGGATGATTTCGGACTTCGTGGGCACGGAGTCCATTCACCCTGAGGCCTGGCATGTGCTGCAGGACTATCTGGACGACTTCCTCGCAGATCCAGAGGCCGTTGCGGCAGGCAACCCCGATTCCATCGCTGACGTGTTTGAAGGTCTGACTCTCAGCGGCTTTGCCATGCAGGCGGCACGCTCGAGTCGTCCTGCCTCCTGCTGCGACCACCTTTTCAGTCACATCCTCGACATGACCGCCCATCGCTACAAAGGCAAACTTCAAAGCCATGGTTTCCAGGTGGCAATAGGCACGCTCACAATGTGCGCGGTGTTCGACGAACTCTTCAAGCTGGACCTCTCCGGACTCGATGTAGATGCCTGTGTCGCTGCATGGCCTTCGCTTGAAGAGGAGCAGGAACGCGCCCTGAAGATCTTCGAAGGCTTCCCGGCACCCCGCCTCGGCTACGAAGAAATCACTAAGAAATGGCAGGACAGAGATGAAGTCCGCCGCCAGCTCACAAAGCTCAAGGTAGAATGGCCCTCGTTCAAAGAGAAGCTCCGGGGACAGGTGTATTCCTACGAGAAGATGCACGCCCTTCTGAAGGCTTCCGGCGCTCCCTGCGAACCTGAACAGATTGGCCTTACCCGCCAGCAGCTCCACGATATGTTCGAGAAAGTTCAGCTCATGCGCTACCGCTACAACGTCCTGGACCTTGCAAAGCGCGGCGGCTTCTACGATACCATTGTCGAACCACTATTCGCCCCTGACGGCCCGTTTGCCCTATGAAAACTACAAAACACAGCTTCAAATACTGGCAGTGGAGAGTCATCATCTGCTCGATGATTGGCTACTCGGTATTCTATTTCGTGCGCAAGAACTTCGCCTTCGCGATGCCTGCGCTCGGGGTGGAATACGGTATCAAGGATACAAGTTTCGGCATTATCCTCACCCTTGCGGGACTGGTGTACGGCGTGTCCAAGTTCCTGAACGGCATCCTGGCCGACCGCACCAACGCCCGCTGGCATCTGGCAATAGGTCTAGGCGTGTGCGTCATCCTTAATTTTATCTTCGGCTGGAGTGCGGACCTGAGTCATCTCATCACCGGGCATGCCGAAGGGCCCGACTTCGTGAACGGAATGGTTACCATAATGGCGGTCCTGCTTATTCTGAACAATGTTTTTCAAGGGGCAGGATTCGGCCCCTGCAACCGTCTTATGGTACACTGGGTGCCACCGAAGGAGCTCGCAACCAAGTTCAGCATCTGGAATATGTCGCACTCCATCGGTGCAGCCATTGTTTCCGTGGTGTGCGGTGCCATCGTGGCGGGAATGGGCTGGAAATGGTGTTTCTGGATTCCTGCGGCGATTGGTGCGGCTGGAGTGGTGTTCATTATCCTTACATTGAGGGATACTCCATCTTCGGTTGGCCTGCCGGAACTTCCGGATACCAGGACGGAACTCGACGGCAACGACACCCCCGAAGGCTACCGAAAGTTCGTCCTTCAGAAGGTGTTCAAGAACCCGGTGGTGTGGATAGTGTCCACAACGGCCCTGATGCTCTACATAGTGCGCTTTGCCGTGCTGGACTGGGGTCCCAAGTTCCTCCAGCAGGGAGAGCAGCAGCTCTCGCCCCAGCTTGCGGGCTGGACTATCGGCATCTTTGAGATCGCGGGCTGCCTCGGCATGCTCTCGGCCGGATGGATTACCGATCATATCTTCAAGAGCAAGGGCCAGAGGATGTGCGTGATTGAAATGATACTTACCGGTGTTTGTCTTCTTGCAATACACTTCCTGCCAGACGGCACGTCCCCGGTTGTGATGCTGGTGCTGCTGGCGCTCGCAGGCTTCTTCCTTTACGGCCCACAGGCCCTCTTCGCCGTGATAACAGGCAATAACGCCACCAAGAAGGCGGCATCGGCTGCGGCAGGATTCCTAGGCCTCTTCAGCTATCTGAGTACCATCTTCACCGGCGTGGGAGTGGGATTCCTTTCCGACAAGTTCGGCGACGCATTCTGGGGTAACCTCTTCCTCATCATGGCCTGCATCGCCGTAGGAGGCGGCCTTCTGATTGCAACGCTCTGGAATATAAAGGACGACGGATATGTGCACGAATAGGCACTCAGCCTTATCCCGCAGAATCCGCCACGTAGTAATGGATATGGACGGGACCATCTACCTGGGCTCCCACATTTTTCCCTATACCCTTGATTTCCTGGAACTTCTCCGCCGAAAGGGAATAGGCTACTCGTTCCTTACCAACAATCCCACGAAATCCCCCAAGGACTATATTGCCAAACTGACGGCCATGGGAATCCCCTGCACGGAGGAGCAGATGCTGACCACGTCGCGCACGGTTGTGGAGTACATAGGACGGCATTTCCCTTCCGCACAGCGCATCTACGTCCTAGGTACCAGGAGCCTGCAGGAACTCTTCGTCTCAAAGGGGTATTCCCTTGTGGATGAGAAAGATGCCGCAGCGCCCGACGTTTTGGTGGTCTCCTTCGACACTACCCTCGTGTACCCCCGCCTATGCAAGGCGGCCTGGTGGGCTTCGAAGGGCGTGCCATACATCGCCACAAACCCCGACAGGGTATGTCCCACGGAAGAAGAAACCGTCCTGGTGGACTGCGGAAGCATCCAAAAGTGTATAGAGCACGCCACGGGACGCAAGGCCGACGTGGTGCTCGGAAAGCCCGATCCCACGATGCTTTTCGAGCTTGAAGAGCGCCTGGGGCTACAGAAAGATGAGGTTGCCATGATAGGGGATCGAGTGTACACCGACATTGAGATGGGCCGCCGCGCTGGCGCCCTTCCGGTGCTGGTGCTGAGCGGCGAAACCACCCCTGAGCTTGCCCGCGAGGCCTGCCTGCCTGGCGACCTGGTGGTGAAGGACCTAGCCTCCTTTGGCGAAATGCTTTGACGACTCCTCGTGTTATCACATTTGCTTTTCTGATATCTTTTTGCTATAATTGCAAAAAAATGATATCATGGAAAGAGTGCAGACAATTCTCCGACTGAGTCCGGAACTGATGGGGCGGGTAAAGCGGGCGGCACGCAGGGAAAACCGCTCCGTGAACAGTTTCATCGAACACACCCTGGAAAAGGCCATAGGCCCGGAATTCCCCAAGTTCCCGCCGGATTTCAAGGTTTCCGACGAAATACTGGCGCCGGGAGGCGTCATAGCTGAGCCAACAAAGGAACTTCTGGATGCTGATCCAAAACTATCTTATCTCTGGGAAAAATATGGTAGAGATTAAAAAACGAGTTTTCTTCGACACCAACATCCTTGTAGATGTTTTAGTAGGCAATTCGCGTCCCTCTTTCAAGGCTTCGCTAGAACTTTTTCATGCAGCCAGGAAAGGCTTGTTTGAGGCGTTCATAACTACACAGAGCATAATTGATGCAGAGTTCATCTGCAGGAGAAGTCCCGGCAGCAGATACATGGAGTTCCCCCTGCTGATGCTGAACATTATGTCATTCGTGAACATAATCTACATACACGCCTTTTCCGTGGAAAAAGCCCTGAAAAATCCTTCGGGCGATTTTGAAGACGACACGCAGTGGTTCCAGGCAAATTTTGAAGACCTGGACGTGTTCGTTACATCCGACAGGCATCTCCTTGCAAGGAAGAATGGAGAAGGCCCCCTGATCATTACTCCGGAAGGCCTTGTGGAAAAGATGACTTAATCCCCGGAACCGTTACAAAACCTTTACTTCCAGGGAATCCTCCACGGTGTAGTCGTAGTCTTCGTCATAGATGGTGGCGCAGGCTTTGTGGGAATCGGCATAAAGCCTTGACTCGCCCCTGCGAAGGGTGTCGGTAATCCCTTTGCGGTCTTTCATGAACTGGCTTTCCACGACAAAGCTGACGCTGCCCGGCGTTACTTCTGTTATTTCAAGTCCCTGCTTGGTGCCGAAATCGGAATCCCTGGAGATGGCGGCGGCGGTTTCGTACCGCACCAGGCCTTTGGCGGCGGGGAAGAGGAAAGTGCCTGTGTGATTGTAGTCGAAGCCGGAATGATGCTCGGTAACTAAAAGCAGAGGTGCTCCCTGGGTGGAAGAACTCTTTATCGAGTCGGGAATGAGCACTCCGTTTTCCCACTCTCCTTCGAACGACAGTCCGTTCGCATAGGTGTATTTCCCATGTCCGGTCAGAGGACCTTCGAAATGGTCTCCGTTCGCGTAGTCCCAGACCGCGGTGCCGATGAGTTTCCCGTCCTCCCATTCGCCTTCGATACGGTCCTCCCCGTCGGTGAAACTGCCGTCGAAATGATCTTTCACCAGAACTCCGTGGCCGTGGCGCTTGCCTTCATTGAAGCCGCCGGTATAGGTTTCGGTGACAGTGGAGCAATGCAGACCCTGCTCGCTGCTGTCTTTGGAAGTGCCCTGGCCGTGCTGTTTGTCGTCGAACCATTCGCCCTTGTAATCGTGGACGTATCGGCGACCGCCCTTGCTCATACTGTGGTAATGGCCCTTGCCGCAGCGCTTGCCGTCCACCCAGGCGCCGTCGTATTCGCCCCAGTAGCCGTTTAATTTATAGTCCATGTGGCCGTTTCCGTGGGGCAGGCCTTCCGCGTTCACGTCGCCCTTATACACGTCTCCGTTTTCGAATGTGATAGTTTTCGGGGCTTTGACCGTCTCGCCCTTGTGTTCCTCGTATAGTTCGGCGCATTTCTCGCTGCCGAGATTCATTCCCGTTTCCCAGAGTTTTACGGCACCGTTCACGTCGGGGTTGCCGTCCGGAGTCCAGTCGCCCTCGTAGAGCATAGTCCCCATCGAAGCGTAGGCCTCGGCATATCCGGCGTCCACGGCCTTGGTGAATTCCAGCCATGCGCCGGCGCAGTCCAGTTCGCACTGGTAGAGTATCATGCCCATCTCGTAATGGCCGAAGGCGACATACTCCGCGAATTCTTCGGGATTGCCGGCCTCCTCGAACCATGCGAAAGCCTTTTCCAACCAATCTTTTGCGGCGCTCTCGTCGCATTCTTCGTCGTAATAGTAAGCGGCAAGGGCGACTGCTGCGGGGATGTCTTTCAGGCTGGCGGCTTTCTCGAAAAGCTCTACGGCTTTTTCCATATCTTCTTCGTAGATACGGTATGCTTCGTTGCGGTATTCTTGTGGACTCATTAGAATACAAATATACGTTTTTTTTGTATCTTCGTAGCCTATGAAACGATTACTCATTCTTGCCATTCTGGCTTTTGCGGCCAATGTACTTACAGCCGCTCCCGCTTGGCAGCCTGCAGGGGAGCATATCCGTACCCGCTGGGCAGCCGAAGTCGGTCCCAAAAACGCACTTCCTGAATACCCCCGCCCTCAGATGCAGCGCAGGAGTTGGAAGAACCTCAACGGTCTCTGGGATTATGCCATAACCCCGGACGATGTAATGGAAATGCCAGTTCCGGCAGGTGAGATACTCGTGCCGTTCGCGCTGGAATCCTCCTTAAGTGGAGTAGGCCAAACCCTCAAGCCCTGGGATGCCCTCTGGTATCGCCGCACGTTCCGGGTGCCGCTGCTGTGGCGTCTTCGTAAAACCGTGCTGCTGCATTTCGGAGCGGTGGATTATGCCTGCGAAGTATGGCTGAACGGTGAAAAGTTGGGAGAGCACAGGGGCGGCTATACTGCCTTTGAATTCGATGTAACCAAATATCTGAAAAAGGGCCGTCAGACTCTGATTCTAAAGGTTCTCGATGGTACCGACAATGGCCTGCAGCCCCGCGGCAAGCAGGTTTCCAACCCTGACGGAATATGGTATACCGCCGTTTCCGGCATCTGGCAGACTGTCTGGCTGGAAGCTGTCTCCCGCAAGGGATATATAAAAGACTACGATGCCGTGTGCCCGGATCTGCAGACGGTCAGCATCACTCCTTATGCCGTGGGAGCCAAGGACGTGAAGGTCGAATTGCTCGACGGTGGCAAGGTCGTAGCAGAGGCAATGGTCAAATGTGGTAAAACCGCCGATCTGAAGCCCGCGCAGCCGCATCTCTGGACCCCCGACGACCCTCACCTTTACGGGTTGCGCCTCACATTGCAGAAAGATGGTAGGAAGATAGATAAGGTGGAGGGCTACACGGCCATCCGCACAATCTCCAAGAAGGCCGATGCCGAAGGGCATCTCCGCCTCGCTCTCAACGACGAAATTCTCTTCCAGTATGGCCCGCTCGACCAGGGCTGGTGGCCCGACGGCCTCTACACCGCTCCCACCGATGAGGCTCTGGAATACGATCTTGTAAAAACGAAAGAATATGGCTTCAATATGCTCCGCAAGCATATCAAGGTGGAGCCGGATCGCTGGTATGCACATTGCGACAGGCTTGGCATTCTGGTTTGGCAGGACATGCCCTGCACCGCCTGCTACGATAGCCCCGATCAATGGGCCCAGGGAATAGATGTTTACGACGCCGGCATCTCCGCCAGCACCCTCGACAAAGAGGCCCTGGAGGCCGCCTGCAAGGAGGTTAACGCCAAACTCGGCCGCATAGACATCCTCATCAACTGCGCCGGAGGCAACTCTCCCAAGGCCACATGCCCTGCGGAGCAGATGGCAGCGGACACGCCTCTCGCCGAGAGTTTCTACGGCCTCGACATCGCAGGCTTCAAGGACGTGTTCGACCTCAATTTCCAGGGAACCATCCTCGCCACCATGGTCTTCACCCGCGACATGGCTTCCGACGGCAAGGGAGGCAGCGTGCTCAACATTTCCAGCATGAACTCCTACCGTCCGCTTACCAAGATTCCGGCATATTCCGCAGCCAAGGGCGCCATCAACAACTTTACCCAATGGTACAGCGTGCACGTCGCCCAGCTAGGCATACGCTGCAATGCAATAGCTCCGGGCTTCTTCCTCACTGACCAGAACCGTTTCCTCCTCACCGACGAGGCGACCGGCGAGCTCAAGCCCCGCGGAAAGAAGATTATCGCCAACACTCCGGTGCATCGCTTCGGCAATCCTGAGGACCTGGTTGGCACCATGCTTTATCTGCTCAGCGACATTTCCGGCTTCGTGACCGGCGTCACCATTCCCGTCGACGGCGGATATTCCGCTTTCGGAGGGGTGTAGCCGATGCGGCTTCGGCCTGTCATCATTCTCGCTTTACTGGCTCTGAGCTGCAGAACTCCGCTTCCGCAGACGGGCTGGTACGTTCCGGTGCGGGAGAACAGGCCGTTCGTGCGCTGGTGGTGGCTGGGCAGCGCTGTGGACAGTGCTGGTCTGAGCTATAATCTGGAGGAATTCGCCCGCGCCGGCATAGGCGGGGTGGAGGTGACTCCGATTTATGGGGTGTTGGGTAATGAAGACAGGAACCTGTCCTATCTTTCGCCGGAGTGGATGCAGGCCTGGCGTTATACCGCTGCGGAGGCGGATAGGCTCGGCCTGGAGGCCGATTTGAACGGCGGCACAGGCTGGCCCTTCGGCGGTCCGCAGATACCCGAGTTTTTGGTGAAAAATTTTGCGGAGAGACCGAGATTCCGCTGCGCTGCGCTTGCGCTATCTCGATGCGCTCCCGCGGGGCCGCTTAAATATGGAATGGCATACGGTCACTGCGTTCCCTCTGTGCCTTTTCGCTGTCCGGAGCTTATGAGAGCAAGCTCTCAACGCTCCAGACATCAAAAAAGCACCGCAGCTGTGCTGCGATGCCATTCCTTGATTTGCGGAGAGACCGAGATTCGAACTCGGGATACGCTTTTGGCGTATACACGCTTTCCAGGCGTGCCTCTTAAGCCACTCGAGCATCTCTCCAGACTTAACTCCCGAAAAAACGGGACTGCAAAGATAGTTATTTTTTGAAAGAACGCAAAAAAAAGTGCTATATTTGCGGATATGAAAAACGTCAGGAAAATAATTCTGGTAGCAGCGCTTGCACTGTTTTCCTTGAGCTTGATGGCTCAGCAGCAGGAAGTTCTCACTTTTACACGTATTGAAAGAAACCCCAGGGCGGCAGGTCTGGCAGGTGCCGGAGCGGCCTCTGTGGGAAGCACAGCATATGCTTCGTTCGTGAATTCGGCCATAATTCCGTTCAGTAACAATACCGCCGATTTTGCGGCAGGTTATGAGTACTGGGCCCCGTCCCTTGGAGCGGCTCACGCCATCAATCTGGCGGGAGCGTACAGGATTGGGAATATCGGCCTGTCCCTTGGTGGCGTATACCAGATGGAGCAAAAGGATTTTGAAGGATTTCGCCCGGCGGAGGTTCAGATCGGTGCCGGCTTCGGTGCTCGGATTCTTCCATGGCTGGGCCTTGGCGTCAATGCCCGCTATGTTCAGGAAAACATGTTCCAGGGGTATTCCCAGAATGGTTTCGGCCTGGATGCCATGGCTTTTTTTGCTCCCGTCAGGGGGCTTACATTGACCGCAGGGGTGGCAAATATCGGCTCAAAAGTAAAGGACGCCGCCGGGAATGCCTACTCCCAGCCAACGTCCATTGTGGCCGCCGCGGCATATTATCTTATTCTTGGCTCCCTCTCCAAGCACAGCATTGAGTTTATGCTGGACGAGAACTATTACCTTAACAGCCGCACAAACGCCATCTCTGTGGGTATGGAGTACTCCTATGACCGCATTGCCTTTGCCCGCGTGGGTTACCGCATCGCGTCAGAGAATGCCGCCTACCCTTCCCACCTAAGCCTTGGCCTTGGCGTACAGTACGCCGGTTTCCGGCTGGATGTGAGCTACCTCACGCTGTCGGATATAATTGGCAATAGCGTTGCTGTGGGGCTGGGTTACAGGTTTTAATCTGCAAGACAACTATCCATCAAGGCCTCAATTGCGGGCTTGTCCAGATTCTGGCCGATAAACACAATCTTCTGCATCCTGTCACCGTACTGAGGGTCCCAATCGGCCCTGAGTTTACGGTCCCTGGCCATCATCTCCTGGAGCTCGTCCTCCGGCATTGTGGCAAACCACAGGCCGCAGTCACGCACCGTCTTCTGCTTTCCGGCCTGCTCAAAGAGGTAGCACTTGTCCGTGTCCCTTGAGAAGTAGCAAAGGCCCTTAGCACGGATGATGTTCTTTGGCCATTTTGTGGCTACCATATGGTCGAACTTGTTGAGGTCCAGCGCCGGGCGGCGGGTATAGACGTAGGTGTCGATGCCATATTCCAGGGCCTCTCCTTCGGCCTCGCCATCCTCGTCTTCCTCGCCCTCGATGGCGGCAATCCATGCGGCCGATGTTGCAACCTCGTCAAAGTTGAACATCCCGGTGTAGATTAGCTCGTCCAGATCCACGTCTCCGTAGTTGCACTCCAGCACCTTGGCGCCGGGGTTGATGCTCTTCACAATGCCCTTGAGCTTTCCCATTTCACTGGCCGATATCTCACTGGCCTTATTGAGGAGCACAATGTTGCAGAACTCTATCTGCTCAATTACCAGGCGCTCTAGGTCGTCTTCCCCGATGTCCTCTTTCTGGAGGGCGCCGCCGCTCTCGAACTCGTCTCTCATGCGGAGGGCGTCCACTACCGTCACTATGCAGTCTACGTAGGGGATGCCGTTCTTTATGAACTGAGGGCCCAGGGCTGGCGCCGTGGAGATGGTCTGGGCAATGGGAGCGGGCTCGCAGATACCGCTGGCCTCAATCACAATGTAGTCGAACTTACGGGTTGCGATGAGCTCTCCAAGCTGGGCCACAAGGTCCATCTTGAGGGTGCAGCAGATGCAGCCGTTCTGGAGGGCTACCAGGGAATCATCCGTTGAGCCCACTACGCCGCCCTTTTCAATGAGGCTGGCGTCTATATTCACTTCCCCGATATCATTCACGATAACGGCGAACTTAATGCCCTTTTTGTTTGACAGTATGCGGTTGAGGAGGGTTGTCTTGCCGCTTCCAAGGTATCCGGTGAGAAGAAGCACCGGCACTTGCTGAGTTTCCATTTTCAGTTCCATAGTACAAAGATAGTCATTTTGTGCCGATATTGTTACCGTGACTACCCCTTTCGATTGCCGTGTTGACACGCAGATTGCCCCTATTGGCGTTTTGGTGTCAACACGGCAACTATTTTAGCGTTTTGGGCCGATTTCCTTGCCGTGTTGACAGTGAAATCGGCCTTATATGCGTTTTAGCCGTCAACACGGCCGGGAGCCTATGCCGCAGCCACAGGTCGCCTGCGGAGCAGCATCCACGCCGCGCCGGCATAGGCCACGGTGATGACGGTGTTAATGGCAAGGCGGGCCCACATGGAGGGGATATCGGCCACGAAGAACATCCCGGCGTAAGCCACTCCCATAAGGCCGAAGAACGCCAGGAGCCGTCCCCACTTGTACGGGATGGGGTAGTATTTCTGCCCCAGGAAGGCGCTGAGGGCAAACATCACAAGATAACTTGAAAGATGCGCAAAGGCCGATGCCCAGTATGAGAACCGCGGCATGAAGACTATGTTCACGATGGTGGTGACAATGAGCCCCGTGAGGGTTATCCATACAGCCATATTGGTGCGGCCGGAGAGTTTGTACCACATAGATACGTTGAAGAGCATTCCCAGGAGCATATAGCTCAGGAGCATTATGGGAACAATGCCTATTCCAACGCGGAAATCACGGCCAAGAAGCAGTGAGATGATGTCTATGTATGCGATTACGCCCACAAACACCAGCCCGCAGAATGCCGTGAAATACTCCATAACTACGGCGTAGAGCTCCTTTGAGCCCTTGTCACGCGCCCTCTGGAAGAAGAAGGGCTCAGCCGCATATCTGAACATCTGGATGAAGAGGTTCATTATGACGGCAAGTTTCACCGCCGCCTGGTAGATGCCAAGGGATGCGCGCCAGGCCTCGGAGGATGTGTCAAAGTAGCGGAAGAGCACCCTGTCCACAAGGTCGTTGGCAACTCCAGGAAGGGCCGCAATCATGAGCGGCAGGCTGTAGAGCAGCATACGCTTCACAACCGGGGCGTCCCAAACCAGTTTCAAGTGCAGGATGTCCGGAATGAACAGCACAAGGCACAGCACGCAGCTTACAAGTATGGCAAAGATGGGGTATGTGAAATCCGGCGCCGGTGACAGCAGGCCTCCAAGGAAGGCATGGGCCGGGTACCAGAAGAAAAGGACCAGGTTTGCAGCCGTTTCCGTAAGGATTTTCACGGTCTTTAGCACCGCAAACTTCACAGCCTTGTGCTCCTGCCTTAACTTTGCAAAGAGGATGGCGGTAATGTTGTCGCAGAAGAGGATTCCGGCAACATAGATGATAAGGACGCGGTATCCTTCATACCCCAGAGCGGCCGATATAGGCTCGCTGAACGCCACCATACACGCCAGGAACGCAAGGTTGAGTCCGGTCACGGTAAGAAGCGCCCCGGAATACACCCTTCTGGGATCCTCGCCCTCCTTATTGGCAAAACGGAAACAGCCCGTCTCCAGCCCAAGCACCAGAATCACCTGAAGTATGCCGATATACGCCATGAACTCCGTCACCACGCCGTACTGCGCCTGGGTGAGCATACGGGTGTACAGAGGGACAAAAAGGAAGTTAAGTATCCTGGCCAGAATGGAACTGAGGCCGTAAATTGCGGTTTCGCCCGCCAATTGTTTCAAAGGATTTGCCATATTGAGCACAAATTTAACTATTTTTGCATAAAAGAACGCAGAAAGCCTATGAAGAAATTTGTCATAATGACGCTGCTCGTGGCAGCCGCAATCGCCGGATGCAAGCAGCGCGGACGCGCCCCTGAGGCCACGGAGGCCGATGATTTCCCGGACACCCTTGCAGCTGCAGCTGCCGCCAAGGCTCTCCCGGAAGAACCCGTCTTTGACATTGTCACCAACATGGGAACCATAAAGGTGCGCCTTTACAAGGACACACCCCGCCACAAGGCCAATTTTTCAAAACTGGCCATTTCCGGCTACTATGACAGCCTCCTTTTCCATCGTGTGATAAACGGCTTCATGATCCAGGCCGGAGACCCCTACACCCGTGACACCGCCAAGGTGGCACAGTACGGTATGGGCGGCCCTGGATACACTCTTCCCGCAGAGATGAGGGATGCGGACGGAAATCCCCTGCATCGGCACAAGAAAGGAGCCCTTGCAGCCGCACGCCGCGGAGACGTTGCAAATCCCTTCAAGGAGTCTTCCGGCTCCCAGTTCTACATTGTCCAGGACCCGGACAACTGCGTCCACCTGGACGGAGAATACACCGTCTTTGGAGAAACCGTTGCCGGACTCAATGTCATTGACAAGATTGCATCTGTCAAAAGAGACCGCTATGACAGGCCCATTAATGACGTCAGAATCATAAAAATAGCTCCCGACGCCGAACTTAACAAAATAGAACGCGAAAAAGAGGCCGCTGGCACAGATTTCGCAGTTACAACAACCGAATAGTTTTTTTAATAGGTTAAGTTTTTAGGTTAGAGAGGGCGGACCCTGCAGTGATGCAAGGTCCGCCAATTTTTGAATGCTTCCGTCGCCGGTCAGCGGCATAGGCTCCCGGCCGTGTGGACGGCAATCTCCTACCAGCCCCAGGTGGACTTGGCGGCCTCAAGGTACTCTGCAAGTTCCACGGAGTCACGGGCGGGCTGGCGGTCAAGGCCAATCTGGCCCTTATAGTCCAGGCAGTAGTTCACGCCCATGGCGTCAAGGATCTCAAAGGTGTGGTCCAGGGACTTGCAGAAGCGGGCGTAGTCCTTTTTATCGGCATCACACCACTGAATCTCTGAAAGTGCGCACATACGGGGGAGGAGCATGTACTCAAGGTGCTCAGGAGTGGTGATGTACTCTGTCCAGAGGTTTGCCTGAACGCCAAGGATGTGGTCTTCGGCGCCGGGTGCAAGGCCGTCGAAGGGCTCATATGCGTATACGTTCTCAAGGGGAAGATATCCGCCGATGCACAGGGGCTCCTTGTCACGCTCCTTGCTCTGGTAGTAGTCAAAGTAGGCGTATGTGTGGGGAGTCATGATGGCGTCAAAGCCCATAGATGCGGCCTTGATTCCTCCATCCACTCCGCGCCATGACATCACGGTTGCACCTTCTGCGAGTTCTCCTTCAAGGATTTCGTCCCAGCCGATGATACGGCGGCCCTTGCTGTTCACGAATTTCTGTACGCGGGCGGTTACATAGCTCTGGAGGAGGTGCTTTGCCTCGGGGCCTTTCTTGATGCCAAGCTTACGCATACGGGCTGCGCACTTGGGGCAGACATCCCAGGGATATACGGTGTTCTTTGCATGGGGGTCGAAGCATTCGTCACCGCCAATGTGGATGTACTCTGAAGGGAAGATGTCAATGACCTCCGAGAGTACGCTCTCAAGGAAATCGAACACCTTGTCGTTACCTGCGCAGAGGATGTCCGGGGCAATTCCCCAGCGAGGCCATACCTTGTAGGGACCGCCGGTGCAGCCAAGTTCAGGATATGCGGCAAGTGCTGCCACCATATGGCCGGGAAGGTCTACCTCGGGGATAACCTCTATGCCGCGTTCTGCTGCATATTTCACAACCTCGCGTAGCTGCTCCTGGGTATAATAGCCGCCGTAGCGGATTCCGTCGTTGGAGTCGAAGTCCTTGCCGATGCAGGTGCCGTCCCTCCATGCGCCAACCTCCGTGAGGCGGGGGTAGGACTTGATCTCGATCCTCCAGCCCTGGTCGTCGGTGAGGTGCCAGTGCAGGCGGTTGAGCTTGTAGGCTACCATTATGTCAATGTAGCGCTTTGTCTCTTCAATTGACCAGAAGTGGCGGCTGCAGTCAAGATGCATTCCGCGGTATCCGAAGCGGGGCTCATCGAAGATCTTTACGCAGGGAAGGACCCAGGAAGCCTTCCCGGCTTTCTTGCCGCCGTAAATTGCTGCGGGGAGCATCTGTTTCAAGGTTTCGCAGGCATAGATGAAGCCGTTAAGGGCCGATGCCTCCACCTCCACGTCGTCGTCTTCAATCTCTATGTAGTACTGCTCCGGCCCAAGGTTGGGGTTGTACTTGAAGTCGAAGCCGTCGCCATCGGCCTTACATTTTACGCCGGTAGCGGTTTCAAGGGCCTGGACAAAACGGCCGATAGCTTCGCGGGAAGCCTTGTCGATGGAAGGATCTATCTCTACGGCCGCGCCCTTGACGCAGACCGAACCTTTCAGGAAGGTTACATCGTTGGGCTGAGGGATTACGGAGAAAGACTCCGCCTTTTTGCAGCAGGAGGCAAGCACTGCCAAGCCTGTGAGGATTAGGAGTATACGTTTCATAATGTGGTTAATAAAGAATAATTCCAAGTACGGCCCCGGCAATGATGAGGTAGATTGGGTTAACTTTCCCCCAATATCCCGCGGCAAGGGCTCCGCCAAGGAGCACCCAGCTTTTCCAGTCCGGGAAGTTATCGGCCACTATCTGGACACTGGGCGTAAAGCCCGTCCAGGTGGTCTTGAGTATAAGGATGACCGCAGCGGCGCCTATGAGCCCCACCACGGCCGGTTTTACAAAGGACATTGTGCCGGCGTAGAGCGTGCTGGTTTTGAACTTCTCATAGAAGCGCACGATCAGGAGCATGAGGATAAACGACGGCAGCATTATGGAAAGCGTTGCCGTCAGGGACCCGCAGATGCCAAGAAGGTGGCTTCCAGTTGCGCCCTGCAGCACCTCATAGCCAACGTAGGTGGCGCTGTTTATGCCGATTGGCCCCGGGGTCATCTGGCTCACCGCCACGATGTCCGTGAACGCACTCTCCGTTATCCAGGAGTGCTCCACCACCACCTGGTTCTGGATGAGGGACAGCATGGCGTAACCTCCGCCAAAGGTGAAGGCCCCAATCAGGAAGAACGTCCAGGCCAGCTGGCCAAACAGCACAATAGTATCCATACGTCATTCCCGGCCCAACCGGGAATCTCTATAAAGAGTTAATATAAATCCAATCACCATTACGCACATAATAATATATATGGGCGAGACATTGAGGAAAGCCACCAGGATAAGGGCCGATATCGCAAGAAGCCAGGCCCACCAGGTTTTGCAGGAGCGCTTTGCCATGTTGATCATAGGGACTGCTATGAGCGATATCACTACCGGCCGTATTCCCTTGAAGGCCCTTTCCACCCAGGGGTTGTCCTTGAAGGCGGTAAAGAACATTGCTATGGCAAGGATGATGAGGAAGGAGGGAAGGATGCTGCCAAGGGTGGCCGCAAGGCTTCCCTTGAAGCCGCGGAGTTTGTTCCCGGCAAATATGGAAATGTTTACGGCCATTACCCCCGGGGCGCTCTGAGAGAGGGCCACTATGTCAGGGAGTTCGTCGTCAGATATCCATCCCCGCTTTGAGAGCTCCGCCTGGATTAGGGGAATCATGGCATAGCCGCCCCCTATTGTAAAGGCGCCAATCTTGGCGAAGACGGCGAAGATCTGCCACAGTGAGACTCTCTTTTCCATATCTTTACAAAGTTAGTAAAAAAACTAATTCCTTCTGTCATTCTGAGCGAAGCGAAGAATCTTAAAAAAATTATTTAAAAAAATTTGTCAGTTCAAAAAAAGTTACTACCTTTGCAGTCCCGTTTGAAACGGGGACAGTTCATTGACAATACTGAAAGACTAAAAGTACAAGCAAGCAATAATTAACGAGCGTCAGTTTCTTTTATGGAACTACAGCGTCAGGGACAAGCTTAGATTTATAAGAAAATATACAATGAAGAGTTTGATCCTGGCTCAGGATGAACGCTAGCGGCAGGCTTAACACATGCAAGTCGAGGGGCAGCGTGGAGTAGCAATACTCTGACGGCGACCGGCGAAAGGGTGAGTAACG
>JAEESO010000057.1 GCA_016286385.1 Bacteroidales bacterium
GAAAGACGCTATTGGAAAATTCATTTCCGATGCCCCCGACACCGATACCGCCATCCACGGAGACCTCCAGTTCAGCAACCTGATCATGGCGGGCGGCAAGAATTACTTCATTGACCTTGGAGATTTCTGCTACGGATACAATCTCTTTGACGTGGGCATGGTATATCTTTGCTGCTGCGTAAGCGACGAAGCCTTCATAAAGGAAGTCTTCCATATGCCAAAATCCCTCTCCACAAAGTTCTGGGAGTACTTTGCGCCGGCTTATTTTGGTAAGGACCGCCCCCTGAAGGATATCACGGAGGAGATTCTTCCTTATGCCGGTCTCAAAACTCTTATTGTTGAACGAGACACCAAGTGCCCCATGCCGGAAATGAGGGCCTGTCTCAAAGGAATAATCTAGTATGGCCAAAAAGTCATTTTTCAAAAAGCATTCCGAGGCACTCAAGAGGGCCACGTTGCAGGGCCTTATGATTGTTGTGGTGAGTGTTGTCACGCTTGAGGCCACCTCGCTTCTGCAGTACTACTTTTCTTCAAGGAGTATTACGGAAGAGGCAAACCGCAGGGCGGAAGGACACCTCAAGGCCACGGAGCTTCAGATACTCTCCGTGACAGACCAGGTGGAAACTGCGGTGAGAAACACCCTATGGAGCGTCCAGCACCAGACCGGTAAGCCCGACAGCCTTGCTGCCATCACATCCAGGATGGTGTCCCAGAACAACGTCATCTACGGATCGGCCGTGGCCCTCATTGACAAAAATATCGCCCCCTACTCTTTCCGTAACGGAGAGGAGGTGAGCCTATCAACCCTTGCAACTCAGGAGTACGATTACCGCTCCCAGGAGTGGTTCTGCAAGCCCCTTGAGCTTGGGGGCGGTTACTGGTCGGAGCCTTATTACGACGAAGGAGGCGGCGGTGTCATCATGACCACGTACTCCGTCCCGGTGATGGTGAAGGGCAAGCCCGTGGCTGTCTTCACGGCCGATGTATCCCTTGACTGGCTCACGGAACTGGTGGGAAAAGTTAAGGTATATCCCAACACCTACAATTTCATGATTTCCCGTTCCGGACGCATTATGGTGAGTCCCGCGGAGACCCTTGTGATGCGCCACTCCATCCAGGAGGTGGCTCAGAAGTCGGACGGTTCCGAGGTATTTGCCGGAGTTGGCGAGGCTATGCTTTCCGGCCGGGCCGGAGATACCCAGCTAAAGTACAAGGGCAAGATGCTCCGCGTATTCTTTGACACCATCTCAAGGACGGGCTGGTCAATGTCCATCATCATCCCGGAAGATGAAATCTACGGGGAATCCAAGAGAGTGGGCTTTGTGGTTCTGCTTCTCCAGATCCTTGGCGTAGCCCTTCTTATAGTGATCCTCTATTCCACCGTGAAGAATCAGAGGGCACTCAAGCTGGCATCCGACAGCAAAACCCGCATAGAGGGTGAACTCCAGGCGGCCAGCGACATCCAGAGCTCCATGCTTCCCAAGACCTTCCCTCCTTTCCCCAGCAGGGACGACATAGATATGGCAGCCGCCATCGTGCCGGCAAAGGAAGTGGGAGGAGACCTCTACGACTTCTATATCAGGGACGAGAAACTGTTCTTTTGCATAGGTGACGTCAGCGGCAAGGGGGTTCCCGCCAGCCTGTTCATGGCTGTGACAAGAAGCCTTTTCCGCTCCGTTTCCAACCATGAGCACAGTCCGGCAAAGATAGTCACCACAATGAACGACAGCCTGTCCGAGTCCAACGACGCCTCAATGTTTGTGACCTTCTTCTGCGGCGTCCTGGATATGAAGACCGGACATATGGTGTATTGCAACGCCGGCCATAACGCCCCCATCGCCCTCACAGACTGCATAGGGGAGCTGCCCGTAGACTCCAACATTCCGCTTGGCATAATGCCGGGGTTCGCATTCACGGAGCAGGAGGCCGATATCCGCTATGACGACGCCATCTTCCTGTACACGGACGGTGTTACCGAAGCTGAGAACATCCATCACGAACTATTTGGAGAAGAGAGGATGATAAAGGTGCTTCATACCCGCCGTTCTGCAAGCGAACAGATGGCCTGTGTGGCCGATGCAGTAAGGGAGTTCCGCGGAGAAGCAGCCCAGAGCGACGACATAACAGTCCTCTTCATCCACTATCTGGGGAAGGAGGAAACAGGCGACAAGGTCCTCAAGATTACCTTTGACAACGACATAAGCCAGATTCCACGGCTTGAAGGCTTCATAGATGAGATCCGTGAGGCTACGGGCATTGACGCCGGGCTTGCGATGAGCCTTAACCTTGGCCGTGAGGAGGCCGTCACAACTGTGATGATGTACGCTTATCCGGAAGGAGCCAGCGGCAGCGTGAACCTCAAGGCCATCCTGAAGGAAGGGAGCGTGGAATTTGTCCTCTGGGACAAGGGCGTCCCGTTTGATCCCACCGCCGCCCCTGAGGCCGATACAACCCTGGGCGTAGAGGAAAGGGCCATCGGCGGTCTTGGTATACACCTTGTAAGGAATATCATGGACATCATCTCCTATGAGAACAAGAACGGAATGAATATACTGACAATGATAAAAAACACAAAATAAAGTTATGGAAGTAAAGATTACAGAACAGGACAAGACTCTTGTAGCACAGCTTGCCGGCAGGCTTGACACGGCCGTTTCACAGGAAGTATCGGCCCAGCTTCAACCCCTTGTGGACAACGCGGACAGAACCCTCATTCTGGACTGCAAGGATCTGGAGTACATCTCCAGCTCCGGTCTCAGGATTTTCCTCACCATCCGCAAGGCTGCGGCCGCAAAGGGCGGAAAGGTGATCGTGAAGGACATCAGCACGGAAATCCGCCAGGTCTTCATGATGACCGGTTTCCTGAACCTCTTCGAGGTAGTAAGTTCAGCAGAGTAACGGCCTATGGCTTCCAAAAAGAACGTCTCCCTTCCGGAGAACGCCCATCGGGAACTTGCTCCCGGTGAGGAGTATCAGCCCATACTGAGCCCGCAGGAGAAGTACGCCGAGGCCACTCCCTACTCCGTGGGGATGGGTGTCCTGATGGTGATCCTTTTCAGTGCTGCGGCGGCATACCTTGGCCTCAAGGTGGGCCAGGTGTTTGAGGCTGCAATCCCCATCGCAATCATTGCAGTGGGCCTTACAGGCGCGCTTGGACTTAAGCAGGGCCTGAGCCAGAACGTGATTATCCAGTCCATAGGCGGCTGCTCCGGAGCGGTTGTGGCCGGTGCCATCTTCACCCTCCCCGCCATATACATCCTTGGCGTTGAGGTGAATTTCTGGCAGATGGCCCTGAGTTCACTCCTTGGCGGCGTGCTGGGAATCCTTTTCCTCATCCCGTTCCGCAAGTACTTTGTGAAGGAGATGCACGGAAAGTATCCTTTCCCTGAGGCTACTGCAACCACCCAGGTGCTTGTGAGCGGAGAGAGCGGCGGTTCCAGCGCCAAGACGCTCATTACCGCAGGTCTCATCGGCGGTCTGTACGATTTCATAGTGGCAAGCGTTGGTCTCTGGAGCGAAACCCTCACTTCCAGAGTTGTTTCCTGGGGCGCCATGGTGGCCGATAAAGCCAAGCTGGTGGTAAAGCTCAATACAGGCGCTGCAGTGCTGGGACTGGGCTATATCATCGGCCTTAAATATGCCCTCATAATATGCTGCGGCTCATTCCTGGTGTGGTTCTTCATCATCCCGCTCATAGGATATGTGCTTCCTGAAGCGCAGGCTGCAGGCCTCAGCCCTGAGAATATCTTCAGCACCTACGCCCGTCCCATAGGTATAGGCGGCATCGCAACCGCCGGAATCATCGGCATTGTGAAGTCCTTCGGCGTCATTAAAAGCGCCCTGGGCCTTGCCGTGAGCGAGTTCAAGGGCGGAAAGGCGGCTGTCCAGAAAGGCGCCCGCACGGATGAGGACATGCCCATGAAATCCGTGGTGTACGGCATTGTGATAGCGCTTGTACTTATCTTTGCGTTCTTTGCCTTCGGCGGCATTGTGAACAATGTGTGGCAGGCGCTTGTGGGCCTTCTCATTGTGGCCGTGATAGCCTTCCTTTTCACTACGGTTGCCGCTAACGCCATTGCAATCGTCGGCTCCAACCCGGTGAGCGGCATGACCCTCATGACCCTTATCATAGCATCCGTAGTGCTTATAGCCGCCGGCCTTAAGGGTAATTCCGGTATGGTGGCTGCCCTTGTGATTGGCGGCGTGGTGTGCACTGCGCTTTCCGTTGCAGGAAGCTTCATCACGGATCTCAAGATTGGTTACTGGCTTGGCTCTACTCCTAAAGTGCAGGAAGGCTGGAAGTTCCTTGGCGTGGCGGTTTCTTCCGTCACGGTTTGCGGCGTTATGCTCATCCTTAACAAGACCTACGGCTTTGTGGGTGACAACGCCCTTGTGGCACCTCAGGCCAATGCAATGGCTGCGCTTATCGGCCCTCTCATGAGTGGCGGTGGTGCTCCCTGGCTGCTTTACGGCATAGGCGCGGTCCTGGCCCTCATCCTTAACTGGCTGGGAATTCCCGCCCTGGCCTTTGCCCTGGGTATGTTCATTCCTCTGGACCTTAATCTTCCGCTCCTTATCGGCGGCGCCATCTCCTGGTACGTGAGCACCCGCTCAAAGGATGCGGCCGTGAATTCGGCCCGTCAGGAAAAGGGCACGCTCATCGCTTCCGGCTTCATCGCCGGAGGTGCGCTCATGGGCGTAGTGAGCGCCATCCTCCGTTTTGCCGGCGTGGATATCTTCCTTTCCGGCTGGAACGCCCAGTACGCAGAAGCCGGGGCAATCATCCCGTTC
>JAEESO010000058.1 GCA_016286385.1 Bacteroidales bacterium
TGGCGGAACCCAGCCGCTTTGCTACTGTGAGAATCTTGTCCTTGAAGACTGCACCTTTGAGCCGGACGCAGACCTTGCGTTTGAGTACAGCAGCGTTCAGGCTACGGTAAGCGGCCACATTGTCTCCGTAAAGAATCCCCGTTCCGGGTTTATCAAGGCCGGAAGCATTGGGGAGGTCATCCTAGATGAAAACATCAAAGCACCCGGAAACTGTGAAATACAATTTTGATACATGCCCGTCCCGTAAGGGGACGGAAAGCGTAAAATGGGACATGTTTCCCGGAACGCTGCCGCTATGGGTGGCCGATATGGACTTTGAGGTTGCCCCTGAAATCCGTGCGGCGCTTCAGAAGAGGCTGGATCACGGTGTGTTTGGCTATGAACTGCTGCCAGACAACTACTTCCTTGTTATGAACCGCTGGTTTTCTTCCAGGCACGGCTGGAAGGGCATTTCCCGCAAGAACATAGTTCCCACAACAGGTGTTATTGCAGCGTATTCCGCGGCCATCAAGGCAATGACCGTTCCCGGAGACAAGGTGATTGTAATGACCCCCTGCTACAACGCCTTCTTCCCAGCCATCCGAAACAACAAGTGCATCCAGGCTTCCTGCCCGCTGCACTATGAAGACGGCCTCTATACCGTAGACTGGGACCTTTTTGAGAAACTGGCGGCAGAGTCCAGGGTACTGCTTCTTTGTAACCCTCACAACCCCGTTGGTCGCGTGTGGACAAGAGAAGAACTGCTGAGGATGGCAGAGATTTGCCTACGGAACAACGTCTTTGTGGTATCTGATGAGATCCACTGTGAGCTCACTTATCCCGGGCACGATTACACCCCCTGGGCCACTCTTCCGGAAGAATACGTTTTAAATTCCGTAACATGCTTCTCTCCCACAAAGCCGTTTAACCTGGCCGGAATTCAGATTGCAAATATCTATGCGGCATCTCCGGAGGTGCTTGCAAAGATGGACCGTGCAATCAATGACAACGAGTGCTGTGACGTCAATGTCTTTGGCGCCACAGCCCTTCAGGCGGCATACGGTGAGGGCGGTCCCTGGCTGGACGCTCTACGTGAGTACCTGTGGCACAACGCCCGTACTGTGTATTGCTTCCTGGAGGACGAGATTCCGCTTGTACAGGCCCCGCCGCTTGAAGGGACCTACCTCATGTGGCTGGACTGCAGGGAGTATCGGCCCAAAGGGATGCCACTTGAAGGTTTCAGCGAGGCCCTCGGGGAGCATCTCAGGCTCCATCACGGGCTGGTCCTTAGCACTGGCACAATATATGGAGAAGCCGGCGAGGGCTTCATGCGCCTTAACATAGCCTGCCCACGCAGTACGCTGCTGGAAGGGCTGTCAAGGCTCAGGGACGGGCTGGCCACGTTTGCCGCCCGTGGAGCTAAATAATTGATTTACAGTAGATTAACCAAAAGAGGGTGTGATTTTTTCGGCCCCCTAAAATGCATAATTCGTTGATTATGAAACACTTATCTCCACGCGCCGCGGGTTGGGCGGCAAACAGTGCACTGCTTCTGGCAGGGTTAATGGTGGCCTTTGGACTCTCAGGCTGCGGAAACGGCGGCAGGAAGGCCCCTTCTCCCAGCGCAGAGGACTTTGCGCCGTACATCAAGGCGTACACCGGCGGCATTGTCACTGAGGATGCCGTGATCCGCGTAGACCTTACGGAGGATGCTGCTCAGATGCCCACCGAGGGCCTTTTCACAACCAGTCCCAGGACAGAGGGCACTGTGCTGTGGAACAGTCCCAGCTCAGTAACCTACACTCCGGAAAAACTTTCCGTGGGAAAGGACTACAGCATCAGTTTTGCCCTTGGAAAGGTTCTGAAAGACGCTCCGGAGGAGTTTAGTTTCCCTATCACGGTGAAGGGCGCTCCGGAGCGCCAGGAACAGCCGGAGGAAGAGGATAACGGAAAACCGTTCCGCGTGAAGAAGGCTTCATTGCAGCCCGGCCGCATAGAGGTTGTGCTCAGCGCAGAACCCGTGAACGCTAAGGTGAAGGGCCTTGTGGAACTCACCGGCGTGACAAAAAGTTATGTCCAGGTAAATGACAACATAATCAACGTGCACTTTGAAGGTGCCAGGGAAGAGATCGGCCTCACTATTGATGAGGCCCTGAAAGATGCCAATGGCAACACTCTTGGGCAGTCTTTCACCCGAACGTTTGGCCAGAGTGAGGAAAAGCCCGCTGTGGAGATTCCCCTTAGGGGCAACATCCTCCCGGACAAGGAGGCACTCATCCTCCCCTTCCGCGCCGTGAATCTTGGAGCCGTGGAGGTTCGCGTAATCACAATTTATGAGAAAAACGTCCTTGCATTCCTCCAGGACAATGACCTTAATGGCCGAAGCAACTTAAGACGCAGCGGAAGGCTCATCTACAAAGGAGACGTCCCGCTTGATGCCTCCAAGGACCTTCACAAATGGAACACTCATTCCATAGACCTGAGCGGTCTTTTCAAGCAGGAGCCCGGAGCCATCTACCGCATAAGGATAAGTTTCCGCCAGGACCAGAGCCTATGGGGAGGCCGGGAGTATATGTGCAGTCCCGCCGCCCCTTCAGGCAAGCCCTCTGAGGCCGATGAAGCCATCTGGGACTCCCCCAACAGCTACTACTGGGACAATGACTACAACTGGGAAGAATATAACTGGAAGGAGTCCGATGACCCTTCAAAGCCCTCCTACTACATGGACAGCGACCGCTTCCCTGCAGTGCAGCTCATCTCCAGCGACCTTGGCCTTATGGCAGAGTATGCAGGCGGAGACCGTATATGGGTGGCAGCCACTGATCTTATTACCGCACAGCCGGTTTCCGGAGCCAAGGTGGAGGTATTTGACTTCCAGCTCCAGAGCCTTGCAAAGGCAAGTACAGACGGTAATGGCCTTGCCGAACTCCCTGTTGCACACAAGCCTTTTGCAGTGGTTGCAAAGGCTGGCGGCAGCACAGCATACCTTAAGGTAACAGATGGTAACGAGCGTTCCCTCAGCCGTTTTGACGTGGGAGGAGAAACTATCAGCAAAGGACTCAAATGTTTCATTTACGGAGAGCGCGGGGTATGGCGCCCCGGAGACACCCTCCATGTTACCGCTATTGTGGCCGATAAAAACAAGTCTCTCCCGGACGGCCATCCCGCTACCCTGGAAGTGTATACCCCGGAAGGTCAGTTCTACGCCAAGTACGTACGTAAAGGGACTGACGGCTTCTACAGCTTTGCCATACCCACAAAGGCCGATGACCCCACAGGCTACTGGAACGCATACATGAAAGTTGGAGGAAGCAGCTTCCACAAGACTTTACATATTGAAACAATAAAGCCCAACAGGCTCAAGATCAATACAACTTATCCCGATATCCTTCAGGCCGGGGAAAAGATTACTGTTAGGACTCAGGCAAGCTGGCTTACAGGCAGCGTGGCCGGAGGAAATGATGTAAGGGCTCAGATAACTCTTAAAAAGGCCGGAAGGACCGCCTTCAAGGGTTTTGAGAATTATACCTTCAATAACCCGGCAAGTCAGTTTACCAGTGCGGAATATGACCTTTACAAGGGCCGCATGGATGCCCAGGGCAACTTTACGGCACAGGTACAGCTTCCCCTTGCGCAAAGCGCACCGGGAATGCTCCAGGCAACAGTTGTAACATCCGTGGAAGAACCCGGTGGCGACGAAAGTTTTACAACCGAGACTCTTCCCTACTCGCCTTTCGGCGCATATGTAGGACTTAAAGTCCCTGATGGAGAGTATCTGGAGACCGATACAGACCAGGTATTCAAAATTGTATCCGTGGACGCCCATGGTAACAGGATCAAAGGCCGCAGGATTGAGTACGCCGTGTATAAAGTGGGCTGGAACTGGTGGTGGGACAACCCCGGAGGAGACCTTGATGCATACGTTTCCGGCAACTCTGTTAAGAAGATTGCTAACGGAAATGTTGTTAGTGGTAACACTGATGTTTCATTCACTGTGCGTGAGGAATATCCTGAGTGGGGTAGGTACCTCATCCTGGCCCGTGACACAGGTAGTGGCCATGTTACTGGCAATTTTGTAACATTTGACTGGCCGGAGTATCGTGGAAGGGCATCCAGGAAGGATCCAGAGGCCCTCACAATGATTACCTTCTCTACAGATAAACCATCTTATACCGTTGGAGAAAAAGCCACTGTGTACATACCTGGAGCCAGGAATGGCCGGGCCCTGGTATCATTAGAGAATGCCAGTGGTATCATCTCCAGGAACTGGGTTAAGACCAATGAAAATGATACACCTTACGAAATAAGCATAACGCCTGAAATGGCGCCCAACTTCTACATCAACATCACGCTGCTCCAGCCTTACGGGAACAGCACCAATGATTTGCCCATAAGGCTCTATGGCGTGCAGCGTGTGAACGTGGAGAATCCTGGCTCTCATCTGACACCGGCAGTATCAATTCCTGATATCCTTCACCCGGAGGAAGAGTTCACCGTAAAGGTATCAGAGAAGACCGGAAAGCCCATGACCTACACCCTTGCCATTGTGGACGAGGGCCTTCTGGACCTTACCGCATTCAAGACCCCTGATCCATGGAGCAGGATGTTCAGGCCGGAAGCTCTTGGCGTAAAGACCTGGGACCTCTATGACCAGGTGATAGGTGCATACGGCGCAAAACTTTCACCGCTTGCCGCAATAGGCGGTGACGAGGACGCCATAAAGAGTGCCCGCAAGGACAACCGCTTCAACCCCGCCGTGCTGTTCCTGGAGCCCAGGACGCTCAAAGCCAAGGGGACCGATGTTC
>JAEESO010000009.1 GCA_016286385.1 Bacteroidales bacterium
GTGGGAAAGACAGATTGTCTTTTTGCGGACAACCTGTCTTGAAAATTCTTAGAGAATTACTCCTCGATGCGGATTACCTGACCTGCGCCAACGGTACGGCCACCTTCACGGATAGCGAACTGGAGACCTTCGTTCATAGCAACAGGGGTGATGAGCTTAACGTTGATTTCTACGTTATCGCCAGGCATAACCATTTCCTTGTCAGCAGGGAGAGTGATCTCACCGGTAACATCCAGTGTACGGATGAAGAACTGAGGACGGTAGTGGTTGTGGAAAGGAGTGTGACGGCCACCCTCTTCTTTCTTAAGTACATAGATCTGAGCTATGAACTCGGTGTGAGGAGTGATGGACTTAGGAGCGGCAACAACCTCACCTCTCTTAACTTCCTTCTTATCAACACCACGGAGGAGAAGACCTACGTTATCACCAGCCTCACCCTGAGGGAGGAGTTTACGGAACATCTCAACGCCGGTAACTACAGAGGTACGAGGCTCATCGCCGAAACCTACGAGCTCAACGGGATCGTTTACGTGGATGGTACCAGCCTCGATACGACCGGTAACAACGGTACCACGACCGGTGATAGAGAAGATGTCCTCGATAGGCATAAGGAAGGGCTTATCAACAAGACGTACAGGGAGGGGAATGTACTCATCAACTGCGTTCATGAGCTCCATAACCTTGTCTTCCCAAACCTTCTCACCGTTGAGTGCACCAAGTGCAGAACCACGGATGATAGGGCAGTTCTCGTCGAAGTTGTAGAATGCGAGGAGGTCACGGATCTCCATCTCTACGAGGTCAAGCATTTCCTCATCGTCAACAAGGTCAACCTTGTTCATGAAAACGAGGATCTTAGGTACGTTAACCTGACGGGCGAGCAGGATGTGCTCACGGGTCTGAGGCATAGGACCGTCGGTGGAAGCTACAACCAGGATAGCACCGTCCATCTGAGCAGCACCGGTAACCATGTTCTTCACATAGTCGGCGTGGCCAGGGCAGTCAACGTGAGCATAGTGACGTTTTTCAGTCTCATACTCAACGTGAGCGGTGTTGATGGTGATACCACGCTCCTTCTCTTCGGGAGCGTTGTCGATCTGGTCGAAGGACTTCACCTTGTCAGCGTTGCCACTTACGCGCTCTGCGAGCACCTTGGTGATGGCAGCGGTGAGGGTGGTCTTACCGTGGTCAACGTGGCCGATAGTACCGATGTTGACATGCGGTTTGGTTCTCTGGAATGTTTCTTTTGCCATAGTTTTTATTATTGTTTAAACAATTGTTGCGTTTTAAAAGGGCCTAAACCCAAAAAAGGAGCCGGTGATGGGAATTGAACTCATGACCTCATCCTTACCAAGGATGCGCTCTACCCCTGAGCTACACCGGCTTTCTAAGAGCGGAAAACGAGGTTCGAACTCGCGACCCTCAGCTTGGAAGGCTGATGCTCTACCAACTGAGCTACTTCCGCAGGAATCCCCGATTCCTGCGGAAGTAGCTCCTTAGGTTTCGAAGATTTTGGTGGGAGGTGGTGGACTCGAACCACCGAACCCTGAGGGAGCGGATTTACAGTCCGCCGCAATTGCCACTATGCGAACCTCCCAAAGTTTGCTTTACAATATGTCAAAGCCCCTTTTTGAGCCGATAGAGGGATTCGAACCCACGACCCCGAGATTACAAATCACGTGCTCTGGCCAACTGAGCTATATCGGCGCTCATAAGCCCTCTAACTTCTTAAAGGACTGCAAAGGTAGCTACTTTTTTTGAATCCGCCAAACTTTTTTAAACATTTTTCATCATCTCCCTTAAAAGATCAAAGAGAGATTCGGTGTCCAGACCGCACTCTTCACGCTGGGCTTTCTGGGTGTCCTGCACCACAAATTTGTCTGGAATGCCCACCCCTTTAATTATAGGAGCATCCGGACGGGCGGCAAAATACTCGCTCACGGCGCCATAGAGACCGCCCTTCAGGCTGCCGTCCTCTACGGTGAGGATGGCCTTGTAAGAAGAGACCTCCTCCATGATATCCTGGTCCAGAGGCTTCAGGAAGCGCATGTCATAGACGGAAGGCCCAACCCAGTAATCCGATTTATGACGCAGAGCAGCCTCCAGCGCGCGGTTTGCAACGGGGCCGAGGGCAAGGACTGCAACGCCCTTTCCCTTCACAAGGCACTCGCCTTTTCCAACGGGAAGCGGGCAGGCATCGGCCTTTTCCCAATCCATGCCCTCTCCGTAACCACGGGGGTAACGGATGAAGAAGGGGCCGCCGGGATACTCCAGCGCAGTGTACATGAGATTTCTCAGTTCCAGCTCATTCCTCGGGGCCGATATCACCACGTTTGGAATGCAGCGGAATGCGGATAGGTCGAACGCGCCTGTGTGGGTGGCGCCGTCTTCCCCCACGAGGCCCGCCCTGTCAAGGCACATGGTGACGGGAAGGTTCTGGAGGGCTACGTCGTGGATTATATTGTCGTACGCTCTCTGGGAGAACGACGAATAGATGTTGCAGAAGGGCCTGAGGCCCGCGGCGGCAAGGCCTGCGGAGAACGTAACCGCGTGGCCTTCCTCTATGCCCACGTCAAAGAACCTCTCCGGGAAAGCATCCTGGAGGCGGTTCATACCGCATCCGGAAGCCATGGCGGGAGTGATGCCCACAACGCGGGAATCCTTGCCGGCAAGCTCCACCAGGACCTTTCCGAAGACGTCCTGATAGCGGTCAGGGGCATTGACGGTCTTGATGCGAGTGCCCGTTGCGGCGTCAAATTTTCCGGGGGCATGCCAGGTGGTAGGATCTTCCTCTGCGGGAGCGTAGCCCGCGCCCTTACGGGTATGGAGATGAAGGATGCGGGGGCCGTGAAGGTCCTTGATGCGGGATAGGACGGATACCATCTGGCCGATATCATTTCCGTCAATGGGGCCGAAATACCTGAACCCCAGGGCTTCGAAGAGGGCGCCGCCGCTGGAGCGGACAAGGTTTGCCTTGGTGTCTATGACCCTCCTCTGGATCCAGTCACGGAGCCGGCCTTCTCCAAGGCGGTTCCATATTCCCCTCTTGACCCTGTTGTAGGTTTGGGATGTGGTAACCCTGAGGAGGTAGTCGTGCAGGCCGCCAAGGTTGCGGTCTATGGAGATGTCGTTGTCGTTGAGAATCACAAGGATATCGGCCTTGGAACTTCCGGCGTTGTTGAGGCCTTCCCAGGCCAGGCCGCCCGTCATGGCGCCGTCACCTATCACGGCAATAGATTTATATGATGCGCCCGTGAGCCTTGCTGCCTCTGCAAATCCAAGCGCGGCCGATATTGACGTGGAGGAATGACCTGCGCCAAAGGCGTCGTAGGGACTCTCGTCCATCTTGGGGAAGCCGCTGATGCCGTCCCTCATACGGTTTTTGCGGAAAAGTTCACGGCGGCCGGTGAGGATTTTATGGGCATAGGCCTGGTGACCCACGTCAAAGACAATCTTGTCCTCAGGCGTATTATATATATAATGGAGGGCCACTATGAGTTCCACGGCCCCGAGGCTTGAGCCAAGGTGACCGGGGTTCACGCTGCAGCACTCCACCATATAATCCCGGAGCTCCCTGCATACTTCTTCCAGCTTTTTCCTGGGCAGTTTACGGAGGTCTTCCGGGGAATCAATCTTTTCCAGCAGTTTATACATAGTTCACAAAGATACGCATTTTTGGAAAATTTTCCTTAATTTAGCGGTCCGGAAAACAAACAAAACGAGATATGTCAGAAAAAGTGTACAAATTCCTGAACGACAATCCGGTGGCCCGCTGGTCGGCGCTGGTCCTGATTGCATCCATGATGTTCTTTGCCTATATGTTCGTGGACGTGATGTCCCCCCTGAAGTCCCTGGTGGAAAGCGCAAGAGGCTGGTCCAGCGGCACTTTTGGGACATATGCAGCATCTGAATACATCCTCAACGTATGCGGTTTCCTCATCCTCGCGGGCATCATCCTGGACAAGATGGGCATCCGCTTTACGGGTGTTCTGAGCGCCAGCCTTATGGTTGTGGGCGCCGCAATCAAGTTTGTGGGTATCTCTGACTGGTTCCAGGCCACGGCTTTCTGCGACTGGCTTAACAGCTGGTGGGTTTCAATGCCCGGCAGCGCCAAGATGGCTAGCCTTGGATTCATGATCTTCGGCTGCGGCTGCGAAATGGCCGGTACCACCGTTTCCAAAGCCATTGCAAAGTGGTTCGACGGCAAGGAAAAGGCCCTGGCAATGGGTCTGGAGATGGCTATCGCCCGCCTTGGCGTGTTTGGCGTGATGTGGATCGCTCCGCTTATATCGGCCAAATTTGACAATTCAATTGTGGCTCCCGTGGCGTTCTGCGCCGCGCTGGTTGCAATCGGCCTTATCTTCTACTGCGTTTTCTGCGTGCTAGACCGTAAGTTCGACGCCCAGCTCATTGCTTCCGGCAAGGGCGTTCCCGGCGCAGACCCCGAGGACGAATTCAAAGTCTCAGACCTTGGCACCGTGCTCTCCAGCAAGATGTTCTGGATTGTGGCTATCATGTGCGTGCTCTATTACAGCGCAATTTTCCCATTCCAGCGTTACGCCCCCAACTTCCTTGAGACAACCCTTGGGATTGACGCAGCATCGGCCGCACAGCTGTTCAGCTTCTTCCCCATCCTGGCCATGATTCTCACTCCCATCCTGGCAGGTTTCCTGGATTTCAAGGGCAAGGGCGCCACAATGCTTATGGGCGGTGCTGTGATCATGATTGTGTGCCACCTGAGCTTTGCCTTCCTTCTTCCGGCATTCCCCAGCAAGTGGCTTGCCGTTACCCTCATCGCCATCCTTGGCGTGAGTTTCTCTATGGTGCCCGCCGCCCTGTGGCCTTCTGTCACAAAGATTGTGGACGCAAAGGTTCTTGGAAGCGCATACTGCCTCATCTTCTGGGTACAGAATATCGGCCTGTGCCTTGTTCCGCTGCTTATAGGTAAGGTCCTTGAGGCAACCGGCGGCTACCTTGCTCCTATGCTTATCTTCTCAAGCTTCGGTGTGCTGGCATTTATCCTCACCTTCCTCCTCAAGATTGAGGACAAGGTTGGAAACGGAGGCAAGGGCTATGGCCTGGAGCTTCCCAATGTCCAGAAAGAGACTCCGGAGCTGGTGGAAGCCGAAGCTCTTGCGGAGGATCTTTCCAAGGACGAATGCTCCAATAAATAATGGCTAGTTCCGCTAAGAATTTTTACAGGCCGGCTGCATGGATTGCGCTGGCCTGTTTAGTAGTGCCGATGTTCGCGTCGTACTACTTTGACGATATGTTCTCCAGCATATCCTACCTCTTTGAGAATCCGTCCCTGACGGCTCTTGGGTGGGATGCTGCCGGGTATGGCCTCTACACCAGCGGATATAGCGTCCTGTGTGTGTTCGGCGGCCTTGTGATTGGCGGAATACTCCTTGACAAATGGGGCGTGCGCGTGAGCGGATCCCTGTTTGTGGGAATGATGGTGCTTGGAGCCGGCATGGTTACGGGGGCGGTGCTTCACGGCGGCGCGGCAGCTCTCAGGTGGGCCTATGTGGGCACTATGCTCTTCGGACTTGGCTCAGAGATTGCCGGAACCGCCGTCACGCGTTCAATAGCCAAGTGGTTCCGCGGAGGGCCGATGGCCCTTGCCATGGGCCTCCAGCTTGCCATCGCGCGTCTTGGTACCGCCTTTGCCCTTGTTCTCTCACCCCGCCTTGTACAGCAGGTCCCGGACCACGTCTACTCCCTTGCCGAGACCTCCCGTCCCGCCCTTGTGGGTATGGGCCTCATGGCCCTTGGCCTTATCCTCTGGGCCGTTTTTGTAGCGCTGGACGCCCGTTCCTCCAGGGCAGAGGCTTCGGACCGGTACGCTCCTTCGGAGCTATCCCTCCCAGACAAGTCTGGGCCCCTCCCGTTCACGAAGCCACGGGCGGCTACGCCGTCCGAAGCCTCTGCCCCGGAGGAAAAGCCTGACGATGAAACCTTCCGGTTCAAGGATGTGCTGGGAGTGCTGGGAAACAAGAACTTCTGGCTGCTGGGGCTTCTCTGCGTACTGTTTTACAGCAGCATCATAGCGTTCAAGAAATTTGCGGGAGCCATCCTTGTGCCGCGCTTTGACATTCCGGCGCAGGCTGCTGGATGGATGGTCTCCATGCTCCCGTTCTCTACCGTGATCTTTGCCCCGCTCTTTGGCATGATGGTGGACAAGGCCGGAAAGGGAACGCGCTGGATGATACTTGGCGCCATACTGTCCTTGATTGCCCACGCCATCCTGGCGTTCGCTCCAGCCGGAGTCCCCTTCTGGGGATACCTTGCAATGGTATTCCTGGGGTTTGGATACTCACTGGTACCCGCAGCCCTTTGGCCGTCCGTACCTAAGATAGTTCCGGACAAGGTGCTTGGCACCACCTTCGCGCTTATATATTGGGTGCAGAACCTTGGACTCCTGAGTTTCAAAATGATCGCCGGCAACATCCTGGGGGCGCATTCGGCCGATGCCGGAGGCCCAGTTGCCGTGGAGATAATGTTCTTCGGCCTTTGCATTGCGGCTCTTGCCGTGGCTTTTGTATTCCACTTCACCTCTCTCCGTCACCCGGAACTGCGCCTGGACGATCCCAATAACTAATGGGCAGTCTGTAACCGTATAATTGCTGTTTTCCGGTAACAAGCGGCCCATTGGGCAGGTAATTACCGAAAAAGAGGCGTTTTTAGGTAACAAGCGGCCCCAGAAGCAATGTATTGGCAAAATATTTGCAAAAAAGTTTGGCGGTTTGAAAAAACCGCTTTATCTTTGCAGTGTAATAGCATACTAATACAGCAATAAAATGGCGCTCATAGAGCTTAGGGACATAAACAAGACTTACGACAACGGACAGCCTCTGCACGTGCTCAAGGGCATTAACCTTGACATTGAGCGCGGGGAGTTCGTTTCAATAATGGGAGCATCCGGCTCCGGCAAATCCACCCTCCTCAACATTCTGGGGATCCTTGACAACTACGACACCGGCACGTACCATCTTGCCGGAAAGCTCATCAAGGACCTCAGCGAGAGCCAGGCTGCGGATTACCGTAACCGTATGATAGGGTTCATCTTCCAGAGTTTCAACCTCATTGGCTTCAAAACGGCCGTGGAGAATGTTGAGTTGCCGCTATTCTATCAGGGCGTCCCCCGCAGGAAGCGCCATGAGATGGCGATGGAATACCTTGAGAAACTGGGTCTCACCCAGTGGGCCACTCACTTCCCCAACGAGATGTCCGGCGGCCAGAGGCAGCGCGTTGCAATTGCCCGTGCCCTCATCACCAAACCTGAGATTATCCTGGCCGATGAACCTACCGGTGCCCTTGACTCCAAGACCAGCGTGGAGGTGATGCAGCTCCTCAAGCAACTTAACAAGGAAGAAGGCATCACCATCATAGTGGTAACCCATGAGAGCGGCGTTGCCAACGAGACCAATAAGATAATCCACATCAAGGACGGAATTATCGGCCAGATAGAAGAAAACACAAGCCATAACGCCTGGGACGGAACCATGATGAAATAGCGATGAGGGACCTTATCAATGAAATATGGAATTCCGTGCGCAACAACAAGCTGCGCACAGCCCTCACCGGTTTTGCCGTAAGCTGGGGAATCTTCCTCCTCATCTGCCTCCTTGGTGCCGGCAACGGCATCATAAATGCCTTCCAGGGTAGCAGTGACCGCTTTGTTACCAACTCCATGGACATAATGGGCGGCCGCACCTCCCTTCCGGCAAACGGCTACAAGGAAGGCCGATGGATAAACCTTGACAAGGGAGACCTTGATATAATCAAAGGGAAGGAGTTCGAAGACCAGGTGGACAAGGTTGCGCCGGTAACCAGCGGAGTATCGGATAAGATGGCCCTTGGCGTAAAGACCGTAAGCACTTCAATGCAGGGCGTTACGCCACAGTATCTGGAAATTGAAAAGATCCAGATGGACAAAGGCCGGTTCATCAACCCCCTGGACGTGGAGCAGCGCCGCAAAGTGGTGGTCCTGAGCACCAAGCATGAAAAAGAACTTGACCGTAACCTTGTGGGCAAATGGGTGAGCATGCAGGGCATAAGCTTCCGGGTTATCGGCATATATCATTCCGACGAAAGCGACTGGAGGACATCGGCCTATATCCCCTACTCCACGATGAAGGGCATATTCAAGCCCGGAGAAGAGATTGATGACATCTTCATAACCTTCAACGGAGTGAGCAATCTTGAGGAGAGCCGGGAACTTGAAAACACAATCTCAAGCCGCCTGAAAGCCCATCACGAGGCCCATCCTGACGACCCTAACGCCATCTGGATATGGAACCGCTATTCCCAGAACGCCCAGATATCCCAGGGCCAGAGACTCATATCAATCGGCATGTGGATTCTTGGCATCCTCACGCTCATCAGCGGAATCGTGGGCGTTTCCAACATTATGCTCATCTCCGTTAAGGAGCGCACGCATGAATTCGGCATCCGTAAAGCCATAGGCGCAAAGCCCGGCAAGATTCTCAGCCTCATCATTGCAGAGAGTGTGAGCATCACCGCATTCTTTGGATATGTGGGAATGGGTATTGGGATGCTGGCCTGCGAGATAATGGACAAGACCCTGGGGCAGAAGAGCATGAACCTTGGCTTTGACTCCATAAAGATGATGGATAACCCCACGGTGGGCCTTGATGTTGCCCTGGAAGCCACCCTGCTGCTTATTGTGGCAGGAACCCTGGCCGGGCTCATCCCCGCCTGGAAAGCGGCAAAAGTTAAACCTATAGAAGCCCTCAGAGCAGAATGAGAATAGACAGGGACACATTCAGGGAGATCCTCGACAGCCTCCTCAGGAACCGTTCCAGGAGCCTTCTCACGGGCTTCGGGGTATTCTGGGGCGTGTTTATGCTCATGCTCCTCTCCGGCGGCGGCAACGGCTTCAGGGAACTTCTGGAAAAGAATTTTGAAGGCTTTGCCCACAACACATGCATAGTTTTCCCTTCAGAGACCACAAAGCCGTACAAAGGCTTCCAGAAGGGAAGGTACTGGAGTCTCAATCTATCAGACGTAGACCGTCTCAAGAATCTTGTTCCGGAACTTGAGACCGTAACGCCCCTAGTGAGCCTGTGGGGAAGGAGCGTTTCCAACGGAGACCGCCTCTTTACGGCATCCGTGAAAGGCGTGAGACCGGATTATTCCAATATTGAAACGCCAAAACTGGTATACGGCAGGTACATAAACTGGATGGACATCCAGGAGGACAAGAAGGTGTGCGTCATCGGCAAGAAAGTCTACAAAACCCTCTTTCCGGAAGGAGGAGACCCCTGCGGAAAGAAGGTGGTGATGGACGGCGTGTACTACCAGGTTGTGGGCGTAGACTACAACGAGGGCAACATGAACGTGAACGGAAGGGCCGATGAAGCCCTCACCATTCCCATGTCCACCATGTCCCGCACATATAACTTCGGGAACCAGATCCAGCTCCTGTGCTTCACGGCAAAGGAGGGCATCCAGATGGCCGATCTTATCCCCCGCATCCGTGTCATCATCGCCAGGAACCACTACGTCCACCCGGACGACGAGCAGGCCATGTACATGATCAACACCCAAGTTCTGTTCGGCATCATAGACAACCTTTTCAAGGGTATCAACTTCCTGGTGTGGTTAATCGGCCTTGGGACGCTCCTTGCCGGTGCAATTGGCGTATCCAACATCATGATGGTGTCCGTGAAGGAGCGCACAACGGAAATAGGTATTCGACGCGCTATCGGCGCAACGCCCAACCAGATCCTGTGGCAGATCATTGCGGAGAGTATAGTGCTCACACTGGTTGCCGGAATGATGGGCATTGTGGCCAGCGTGCTGGTTCTGGCAGGCCTTGAACTTGGAATGACGGAGGACGGCATCCTAAAGGCTACCTTCCAGGTGTCCTTCGGCGTGGCGCTCCTTGCCGCCCTTCTGCTTTCCGTACTTGGGTCGCTTGCCGGCCTGGCGCCGTCGCTGCGCGCCATGGCCATCAAGCCCGTAGATGCAATGAGAGATGAATAATAATAAATAATAGATATGAAAAAGTTTGGTAAGTATTTAATGATTTTCCTTGCAGTTGTGGTGTTTGCAGGAACATTTGTGTACCTTTTCCAGCGCTCACGCCCCAAGGAGGCCCTCTATGAGGAACAGGAGGCAAAGGTTGGGGACATTGTCCGTTCTACCGTTGTGACCGGCAAGATCCAGCCCCGCGACGAGGTCAACATCAAGCCCCAGATAAGCGGCATCATCTCCGAGCTCTACAAGGAGGCCGGACAGACCGTCAAAAAGGATGAGATCATTGCCAAGGTAAAGGTGATTCCGGACATGGGGGCCCTCAGCAGCGCCCAGAGCCGCGTGCGCCTTGCGGAGGTGAACCTGAACCAGGCAAAGACCAACTACAACCGTGAGAAGGCCCTCTATGACAAAGAGCTTGTAAGTGCCGATGAATACGAGAAAGTGCTCCAGGTCTACAACCAGGCCAAGGAGGAGCTTGCCGGCGCAAAAGAAGCCCTGGAGATTATCAGGGACGGTGTTTCATCGGCCAATGCAAGCGGAAGCTCCACCCTTGTGCGCTCCACCATTTCCGGCCTCATCCTGGACGTTCCGGTGAAGGTTGGTAACTCCGTGACGCAGTCAAACACCTTCAATGACGGTACCACCATTGCAACCGTGGCCGATATGGACGACCTGATCTTTGACGGCAACATTGACGAGACAGAGGTGGGACGCCTTTCAACCGGCATGCCCGTAAAGATATCCGTAGGCGCCCTGCAGGATCTTTCCTTTGACGCCATCCTGGAGTACATCTCCCCCAAGGCCACCGTCAACAACGGCGCCAACCAGTTTGAAATCAAGGCTTCCGTGAAAATCCCTTCCGACGTAACAATCCGCTCCGGCTACAGTGCCAATGCTGAAATAGTGCTTGACAAGGCTGATGGAGTGGTGACGCTTCCGGAATCGGCCATCCAATTTGAAGGGGAAAAGACCTATGTCATGATAAAGGAGGCCGATGAATATGTACGCCGTGACGTTGAGACGGGCCTTTCTGACGGTATCAACATTGAGGTGAAAGACGGCATCAAAGCCGGAGACAAGGTCCGCGGCGCACAGATTATCATCAAGAAGAATCAGCAGTAGAGCCTATGAAAGCACTTTTACTTGCACTTGCCGTTGCGGCCATACAGCAGCCGGCCGATTCCCTCCCGGACCTTTCACACCCCTGGAGCCTTCAGGAGTGCATGGACTGGGCCCTGGAGCATAACCTTACGGTGGTTCAGCAGGAGCTCTCCCATCAGTCAAAGGACGTGGATAAGAATACTGCAGAGAGGTCTTGGCTTCCAAACCTCAACGCCCAGATATCGGAGAATATGAACTTTGGCCGAGGCCTTGGCGGGAACAACACCTACGAATACGGAAACAGCAACACTACGGGCATTTCCGTGGGAAGCTCAATGACGCTGTTTGACGGACTGGCAACGCCAAACCGCATAAAACTGGCGCGCCTTAACCTTGATGCCGCCACCGAGGACCTTGAAAAGGCACGCGAGGATATCCGGGTTTCCGTTGCAAAGGCTTATGTCCAGATAATCTACAACCTGGAGATTGAGGATGTGGCAGAGCAGCAGGTGACCATTGACTCCCTGCAGGTGGAACGCCTCTCCGGAATGATGGGAGTGGGCAAGAGCTCAAAGGCCCAGCTTTCCCAGCAGAAGGCCTCCCTTGCCCAGAGCAGGGTAACCCTGGTACAGGCACAGAACAACGTCCGCGCGGCCGTCCTTGACCTTGCGCAGCTTCTGGAGCTCCCCTCCTGGGACGGCTTCTCAATTGTGAGGACCTCCCCCGCTCCGCCCTCAGACGTATCCCTGGGGCACCCTGATGACATCTATGCCGATGCCGTCATGGACCGTCCTTCCATCAAGGCCGAAGAACTCAGGCTCAAAGGTACGGAGCGTTCCATAGATATTGCAAAGAGCGGATACTACCCTTCCCTTTCGCTGAATGCCGGGCTTGGGACCAACTACTATTCTTCCTTCCCCACCGCCGGGTTCTGGAATCAGCTTGGAGCCAATTTCTCCCAGTATGTGGGACTCTCCCTCAACATCCCCATCTTCAACAAGTTCCAGGTGAGGAACCAGGTAAGATCGGCCAAAATCCAGCAGGAAGCCCAGCGGGTGCAGCTGCGCCGCGCCCAGCAGGGACTCTACAAGCAGATTTACCAGGCCTGGAACGGAGCCGTAGCGGCCCAGGCCAAATATGACGCCTCTCTGGAAGCCAGCGCCGCCGCCAAGGATGCCTTCACGCTTATGGAAGCCCGTTACGAGGCTGGCGCCGCCACCCTCACGGAGTTCTCCGACGCCCGTAACCGTATGATGAAGGCAGAGTCAGACCTTGTCCAGGCCTCCTGCGAATACCTCTTCCAGACCGCCCTGGTCCACTTCTACCGCACGGGGTCGCTGGAGCTGTAAAAAGAAAAATGCGTATCTTTGCAGCGCTATGACCAGGAAGGAACTTGAAATAATGGCGCCTGCGGGCAACTTCGGTTGCCTTATTGCCGCAATCCAGGGCGGGGCGGATTCCGTGTACTTTGGTATCGGCCACCTCAATATGCGTTCACATTCGGCCAATAATTTCTCCAGGGAGGACCTCCCGGAAATTATGCGAATATGCCGTGAATATGGCGTGAAGGCATATATGACGCTGAATATCACCCTTTACGGGGAGGATCTTCAGCCGGCATATGAGACGCTTGATGCCGCAAAGGCCGCGGGTGTGAATGCAATCATCGCTTCCGACATGGCGTGCATCCTCTATTGCCGGAAGATTGGCCTGGAGGTGCATATTTCCACCCAGCTCAGCATATCCAACATTGAGGCGCTGCGCTTTTATGCCCAGTTTGCCGATGTAGTGGTGCTGGCCCGGGAACTTAACCTGGACCAGGTCCGCGCCATCCATGAGGCCATTGTCTCAGAGCATATCACCGGCCCGTCAGGGGAACTTGTGCGCATTGAAATGTTTGCCCATGGAGCATTCTGCATGGCGGTTTCCGGCAAATGCTATATGTCCCTCAGTGCATACGGGGCCAGTGCCAACAGGGGCGCCTGCCTGCAGCCCTGCCGCAGGGGTTACCTCCTTACGGACTATGAGACAGGCTTTGAGGTGAACGTGGACAATAAATACCTGATGTCACCCAAGGACCTCTGTACCATAGATTTCCTGGATAAGTTTGTAGAAGCAGGCGTAAAGGTGTTCAAGATTGAAGGCCGCGCACGCAGCGCAGACTATGTGAAAACAACGGTAGAATGCTACCGAGAGGCCGCAAATGCAGTGGCCGATGGCACCTACACCCCGGAACTTGGCGCCTCATACAAGGACCGCCTTGCAACCGTATTCAACCGCGGCTTCTGGGACGGATATTATCTTGGTGCCAAGATGGGTGAATGGAGCGCAGTTTATGGCTCCCAGGCCACCAGGAACAAGGTTTATATAGGAAAAGTGACCAATTGGTTTGGCCGCATTGGCGTAGCGGAAATCCAGGTGGAAACGCGTGACCTCCCCAAGGGCTGCGATATGCTTATCATAGGCAACACCACCGGCATCATAGAATTCAAGGCCGATGACCTCCGCGTGGATTACGAACCAGCGGAAGTGGCCCCCCAGGGCTGCCGCTGCTCTGTAGCCGTTCCGCTGGACGGTATGCCAGAGGACCACGTGGATCCCGATCCTGAAAGCAGCCGCCTTCACCCCCACCGCGGCGACAAAGTGTATATCTGGGTTTAGGAGGAGGCCATCATCTGGGCCACGAAATCTTCCGGAGAGATAACCGTCATAGGGTTATGTTCCCTATTAAGCTGTTTGAGTTTTTTGTCACGGGTGATGAAATAGTCACATACAGCGTTGTATGCGCTGGCGTACTGCATATCATCCTCAAAGTCTCCGGAATAATGGTCAATTGCCCAAAGACAGTCTATACTGTCTATGCCCACTATCTTTGCAAATGTATAAAGATACCTCAGGGTATCACTTATTCTCTCAAAAGGTATTCCGCTCTTTTGTGAGAAATAAGAGGTGTCTATTATGCTCTGGGTGCTTATTATGAGCTCAAAGCAATGCTGCTCTGCCGCAGTAATGATGGTTTTGGCAAACGGCTTAGCGGGACGGTCTTCCAGAAGCCAGTCCATTACTACGTTGGTGTCAATAAATACTCTCATAGCATTATTGTCCTTTACCAAGTATATATGCCAGTCTGTCATCTGCTTCCAACTGCTCTTTTGTAGGAGCAGGAATGATTCCAGATAAAGCCTCTACAGCGGGGCTGATCTTAAAGTCCTTGGGCAGTTTTGGAAAAGCAGGCTTAACCGCTTCTGCCACAACCTCTTCAAGATACGCATTGAGGGACATATTGTTTTGTTTGGCCTTGAACCTGGCGCGGTTCAGGATGTCCTTCCTGAAACGAATAACCGTTTGCTCCCTGATTACAGTTTCCATAATGATAACATTTTTGCAAATGTAATCACATTATTTCATATTTGCAACAGTGGAGGTTAATATCTTGTTACACAGCAACTTACAAAAGTTTCTACCAGAACTTTTTCTGGTAGAAACTCCTATAATAAGTTATTAATAAACAACTTAGCCTCCACCGGCAGGGGAGAACTATAAGGGGAGGGGTTAGACCGTGCGGCCTACGAGACTGTTGGCAAAGGCTTTGAGGGCCTCGTGGCCATCGGCGCCCATACGGGCGTCGGTGCCTTTGAAGATGGCGCGGGTGCTGAGGTCACCTATGGCCTTGCGGGCGTCATCGGCCACACCTACGCTGTCATAGAGGGCCTTCACGCGGGCAATCTTGGCAGCCTTTTCCTCCGGGGTATCTGCCGGAGCGTTCAGGGCTTCGATTATGCCCTCCGCACCCTTTTCCTGAGCCCTGATGGTGAGCCAGCTTTTCTTGCAGTTGAGGATATCCCCGCCGATGGGCTTTCCAAACACCTTTTCATCGCCATAGGCATCAAGGTAATCATCGGCCACCTGGAAGGCAAGGCCAAGGTAATAACCGTACTCGTAGAGGCACTCCTGGCTCCATTTATCGGCCCCGGCGATGAGGGCCCCCATCTGGGCCGCGCAGGCAATGAGTACACCGGTCTTAAGGCCGATCATAGTCATATACTCATTCATTGGAACGTTGTCCCGGTGCTCGAAATCCATGTCCATCTGCTGGCCGTCACACACCTCAGAGGCCGTTTTTGAGAAGAGTTTAAGGGCTTCCGGAAGCACCGAAACAGGAGCCTGGGCAATGCGCTTGTAGGCATCAATGCACATAACGTCTCCGGAAAGGATGGCGGTATCCTCGTTCCACTTTTTCCACACGGTGCTGTGCCCGCGGCGAAGGGGGCTGCGGTCCATTATGTCGTCGTGGATAAGGGTGAAGGTGTGGAAGACCTCCAGGCCGGCTGCGGGTTCAAGGATGTGCGGCCCCAGTTCATCGGCAAAGATTCCGTACGTGGTAAGGCACAGGCGGGGCCTTATTCGCTTCCCGCCAATTTCAATCATATACCGCAGAGGGTCATACAGCCCCGCGGGTTCTTTTTGGAACTGGATGTTGCTGAAAAGGCTCTTCAGGGCCTCAGAGATGGTGCTTTCCGGAATCATTGTGCCAAATTTTCCGTAAAGATACGCAATTTTTGGCACTATGCGTAGAGTTCCCGGAGGACGGCGAGGGATTTTACGCGGATGGGCTGGTCCGTGTGGTACTCAAGGTATTTGAGGACGCTCTCGCAGAGGGAATTGCGCACGGGACCGGTGAGGGGCACCAGCATGGATTCAGAGAAACTGCCCTGAAGCATCTGGCGCATTTCCGGGGCATGTTCCTGCACGAAGGGCGCTATGTCCTGGAACGTGGGCCTGAAACCAAGGGCTCCGGCAAGTTCCAAAAGGAAGCGGACATGGTAGTTGGAAAAATCGGCCTCAAGGGCATTGAGGGCCAGGATGCTTCCCACGCACCACTCATAGAGGCCGTCCTCTACGGCACCTTCACGGATGGTGCGGAAAAGGACTTCCGAGAGGAAAAGCGTCATTGTGTTCTTATGGATGTTGCCGCGGATTCCAGCAAGGGAATCGAGGGCGTGGATGCCCTTCAGGGACCATAGGTCGCTCCTGGGGTTTTCCACTACATCGGCCTCAAGGATATTGAGGGGAAGGAAGAGCGCCGCGGCGGCTTTTTTGCCGGGACGTACTATGAACCCCCGCCTGCCATACTCCCTTGAGAGGGTGTGCACTACAAGCGCTCCCTCTTTCACCTTTGTGGTTGCAAGGACTATAAATTCCAGGTTATCCATTAAGATATTCAGACATGGCCCTGAGGGCGTTTCCGCGGTGCGAGATGGCGTTTTTCTCATCCTCCGAAAGCTGCGCGGCAGTAACGTCGCGGCCCTCCGGGATGAAGATGGGGTCATAGCCAAAACCGCCGTTTCCATATAGCTCACGGCCGATTTTTCCCTCCATGCATCCGTCAAAGAAATGCTTCTTTCCGCCCATAATAAGGGTGACGCAGGTGCGGAAACGGGCTTTGCGAGTGGCGTGGGGCGTTTCAATCCCGCACTCCCTGGCAAACGACGCCTCCATCTCACGGCGCGCCATTTCCTGAAGGAGCTTCGCTATATTGGCCGATGGATTCTTTTCAGGGCCCGCATAGCGTGCAGTCTCCACGCCGGGAGCGCCGCCAAGGATGTCCACCTCCAGGCCGGAGTCGTCGGCAAAGCAGTCAAGACCGGTTTTCTGATATATGTAGTCGGCCTTCTGCTGGGAGTTGGCCCTTAGGGTATTACCTGTTTCGGGGATGTCTTCCGTGATACCTAACTGGGCAGGGGTTACAATTTCGAAACCCTTTCCCAGAATTTCAGATGCTTCACGGACTTTATGTATATTGTTGGTTGCAAAAACTAATTTCATATTCATACACTAATCTAACCGCCGCAAAGATAGCACTATTTTTGCTATCTTTGCCTAACGATATGAAACGAATTGCAATTATCATAGCGGCAGCGGCCCTTTTATCGGCCCCCGCTTACGCCCAGTCAAGTCAGTTTACGCTGGGTAAATGGGTAGAAGTCCATAATGCCATCCTGAAGGAGCTTAGCCGCTCCTATGTAGATTCCCTGGAGGTGGGGCGCATTGAGCGAGCCGCCGTGGACGCCATGCTGGATGCGCTGGATCCATATACCGTGTACGTCCCGGAAGAGGAGCAGGAGAATTTCCAGATGATGCTCACAAGTGCCTACGGAGGCATAGGGGCCATCATATATAAGCCTGATATCAACGGGAATGTCATCATCAACGAGCCCTACGAAGGCTCTCCCGCTGCACGCGCCGGCCTCCGGTGCGGAGATGAGATTGAACTCATAGACGGTGTCTCCACCCATGGCCTTGAAAGCAGTGAGTGCACGGAAAAGATGCGTGGGAAGCCCGGCACTGACGTGGTTTTCCATGTAAAGAAGGTGAGCGGAGAGATGGTGGACGTTACCGTGCGCCGTGAGCGCATTGTGCTCCCTTCCATTGAATATGTGGGGATGCTCAATGAGGAAGATGGCTATGTAATGATGTCAAAGTTCACGGAAGGAGTGGGCCAGGGCATCCGTGATGCCGTTCTGAAGCTTAAAAAGCAGGGCATGAAACGCCTTGTGCTGGACCTCAGGGGTAACGGCGGCGGCATGCTGTCGGAGGCTGTGAACATAGTCTCCCTCTTTGTTCCCAAGGGTTCAGTTGTGGTTACCGCCAAGGGCCGCACCGGCGGGGAAACGTCTTACAAAACCTCTACGGAGCCGCTGGACACCAAGCTTCCAATAGTGGTGCTGGTGGATTCCGGCAGTGCTTCGGCATCTGAAATTGTATCAGGAGCGCTTCAGGACTATGACAGGGCAACAATTATCGGCACGCGTACATATGGAAAGGGCCTTGTCCAGAGCATACGTCCTCTTCCTTATGACGGCCAGCTCAAGGTTACAACTTCAAAATATTACACCCCTTCCGGAAGGTGCGTACAGGCCATCGACTACTCTCATCGCAATGAAGACGGTTCCGTTGGCCATATCCCGGATTCCCTTACCCATGAGTTCAAGACAGCTGGCGGCCGCACCGTACGTGACGGCGGCGGAATCACCCCGGACTTTGAAGTGAAGCCCCACAAGTATTCCCGCCTCACTTACTCCCTGGTCCTTGGCGGCATCGTGGACCAGTATACAATGAAGTATGTGCGTGAGCATCAGGCAATCCCTGCCGTGGACGATTTCCACTTCACGGATTATGAGGACTTTGTGACCTTTGCCCGTGACAAGGAGTTCGATTACCGCTCCAGTGCACGCGCAATGTTCGATGAAATGAAAAAGACCCTGGAGGAAGACGGCCTGGCCGCCACCATGGCTCCCCAGCTTGATGCCCTCCAGAAGTCCCTGGAGATGGATAAGGATACGTTCCTCCGCCTCAAGAAGGATGAAATCATCCCCTTCATAGAGGAAGAGATAGTGGTCCGCTACTACTTCCAGCAGGCCGGCATCAAGGTCCGCCTCCGCTACGACACCCAGCTCCACCAGGCTCTCCTGAAGCCCTCAATCTAAAACTGCACTTCGGCGCAATGCCGATGCGGGCAACGATTTACACGAAAACGGCCATTTTTGTGCATTTCATTGACCAAATGGGCAACGAAACACACGAAATCGGCCTTTTTTGTGCGTCTCGTTGCCCCGAACGGGCTGCGGCTGCCAAAAATTGCGTATATTTGTTGAGATAAACAAGAAAATATGTCAAGAAAAAGGCGTGGAGGCAGCCAGAAGCGGGCAAGCCGGCAGGAAAAAAGGTCAAAGAAGAGGGTAGTACCGGAGTATGTGGGCACCGCCCATATGTCCCGTGAAGGCTTTATCTTTGTAAAGGTTGAAGGACAGGAGGATGACATCTATGTCAAGGCCTCCAAAACCCGCGGAGCGCTTCACGGAGACACCGTAAGGGTGGCCGTCACCCAGGAGGGCAAGGGGCGTGAAAAGCGCCGGAGCGGCGAGGTCATAGACATCATCGAGCGCTCCAACAAGCCTTTTGTGGGGATCCTCCACATTGTGGGCAAGCAGGCCTGGGTTCTCATGAGCTCCAAGACCATGCCCTATGACATATCCGTTCCCGTGCCGGAAGGCGCAGAGAGGGGTATGAAGGTAGCGGCAGTTGTGGACGGCTGGGAAAGAGGCGGCGGCCCCTATGGCCACGTGGTGGACGTCCTTGGCCTTCCCGGAGAGAATGAGACGGAAATGCACGCCATCCTGGCGGAATTCGGCCTGCCCTACAGGTTCAGTCCTGAGGTTGAGAATGCGGCCGATAAGATTCCCGATGAAATCACGGACAAGGACCGCAGCGGCCGCAAGGACTTCAGAAAGACTCTCACTTTCACAATTGACCCCACGGACGCCAAGGACTTTGACGACGCCCTCAGTTTCAAAAAACTTGAAGACGGCAATTACGAGGTTGGTGTCCATATTGCCGATGTAACATATTACGTACAGCCCGGCACCCCCGTAGACAAAGAGGCCCAGGAACGCGGAACATCCGTCTATCTTGTAGACCGCACCGTTCCCATGCTTCCGGAGAAGCTCTCCAACAAGCTTTGCTCACTCCGCCCCGGAGAGGAGAAACTGACCTTCTCCACGGTATTTGTGATCACCCCCCAGGGCAAGGTCCTGGACCAGTGGTTCGGCCGCACGCATATCATTTCCGATTACCGTTTTGACTACGAGAAAGCACAGTCCATCATAGAAGGCGCAAAGCCGGAAGATGTACCTGAAGATATCCAGGAGGCAATTCTCATCCTCAACAAGCTTGCTCTCAAGTTCCGTGACCGCCGCTTCAAGAACGGCGCCGTTAACTTCGAGCGCCCGGAAATGAAGGTGGACATAGATGACAAGGGAAGGCCTATCGGCGTGCATCAGAAATTATCGGCCGAAGCAAATTGGCTCATAGAGGAGTTCATGCTCCTTGCAAACCGCACCGTGGCGGAATGGGTTGGAAAGGCCAAGCGCACCTTTGTATACCGTGTCCACGACGAACCAAACATGGAAAAACTTGCCGGCCTGAGGGACTTTGCCGGCCACTTTGGTTACAAGATGGGCGCACTTGACAGCGGCAGGGACATTGCCCACGCCCTCAACGGCCTTATGGACGATGCCAAGGACAAGCCGGAGCTTGGCGCCATCCAGATCCTGGCCCTCCGCTCAATGGCAAAGGCATGTTACAGCGTGGATAATATCGGCCACTACGGCCTTGCGTTCCCTTATTATACGCACTTCACTTCCCCCATCCGCCGGTATCCCGACATGATGGTGCACAGGCTCCTGGCCCAGTACCTCCGCAAGGGCCCCAACGCAGATTCAATGTATTATGCCCAGCAGTGCAAGCACGCGTCCGAGCGTGAGGTTGTGGCCGCAGAGGCAGAGCGTGAGAGCATCAAGTACAAGCTTGTGGAGTTCATGCAGGACAAGATTGGCCAGGAATTCGACGGCCATGTGTCCGGCGTTACTGAATGGGGCGTTTACGTGGAGATTGAGCCCACCAAGATTGAGGGAATGATCCCCTACCGCACAATCAAATGCGACTTCTTCATCTTTGACCAGGACCACTACAGGGCCGTTGGAAAGCGTACCCACAAATCCATACGCCTTGGAGACCCTCTACGCATACGCGTGAAGGGTACGTCCCTGGAACAGAAGATCCTGGATTACGAGCTTATTGAGGAAGATTTCTTATCACCCGCAGCCGGTAAGTAATACCAAAGGCAAAATGGTGCCCGAAGTTTGAGCAGGCGGCATCGGAATTGGTCCAGTAGACGGCATGGAGGCGGATGTCGTCGTTCTTAAGCGGGAACACCTCTATTCCGCCGCCCACAGTCAGGAAGCGTGAACGCACGGGGACAAAATCCTCTGCAAAATCCTTGTTGTAGTCAAAGCTGCCCTTGGTAAAGAGAGTGACCACCGGGAACTTGTACTCAAGCTTGAGGATGGCGGAATAATCGGCCGACAGATAATCCTTTGCAAGACCGGTGCGGTACAGGGCATCCAGTTCAATGCCAAAGTGCCCTGCTTCAAACCTGTTGCCAAGGCCGGCCACCACAAAACCGCTATGGGTGGGGTCGTCCATCCAGTTGGCACTCCAGATGGTATTCCACCAGGGAGTTATGCGTCCGTACCAAATGAGACCGGCGTGGAAGAGGTCATTGTAGCCAAAGCCCAGAGGAGACTGCGTGAACTGCAGGAGCAGGGTCTGCGCTGGCGTTATCTTGCAAATGACATTGCCGCCAATTGCATAAACGTCCGGCATCCGGTCTGCGAACATACCCCAGTAATAGAGATTTATGGGGGCGGCGTCAAATTCAAAACTGCCCACCATAATTGGCACTTTGCCGCCCTGAATTGCCCAGTGATCATTGATGTCCCACCTTATCCAGAGATGGTCTGTGGCGTTAAGGGGGATATTGGGGTTGTAAAGCGGCTTTGTAAAGCGCTGGCGCCAGAAAAAAGATATATTGGGGCCGATATTACCATCCAGGATAAGGTTGAGGTAATCGGCCCTTACATTACCGGCATACTGGCCGCCGTTAATGGCAGCCTCATATCCAAGGCGGGTTTCCCCGTAAAGCTGTTTCACCTGCGAAAATGCAGGGAGGGTTGTTATCAGTAGTAGTGTGGCTACAAAAAAGCGTTTCATAGTACTGCAAAGATACGCAATTTTTGGCAGACTATCTTTTCAGGCGCACATAAATGCTGAGGGGAAGGACCTTCCCGAAGGAGTCAGTGAAGGCAAGTTCACCGGAAGTCATCTCCTTGAAAGCGCCGCGGAACGCCTCACGGACAACGGTTTCTCCAAGAGCGGCGGAATAGCCGTTGGAATAGAGATTAAGCACCATGAATGCGTCCCTTTCAGAGAGTATGGCCGATACATTCTGCAGAAGGCCAAAAAGGAGCTCGTCCAGCTTCCATTTCTCTCCGTCCGGGCCATGGCCGTAGGCCGGAGGATCCAGGATGATTCCGTCGTACTTATTGCCACGCTTTGCCTCACGCTTTGCAAACTTGAGGGCATCCTCAACCACCCAGCGGATACCGTCCAGGCCGCTTCTCTCCATGTTCTCACGAGCCCAGGTGACAACCTGGCGAACGGAATCCAGATGGGTTACATCGGCCCCGGCGCACTTGGCGGCAAGGGATGCAGCGCCGGTGTAGGCAAAGAGATTCAGAACCTTGGGAGCAGGGAGCCCATTGGCTTTATGAATACGCACAAGACGGGAAGTCTCCCTGTAGATGAATTCCCAGTTGGGAGCCTGTTCCGGGAAAACGCCCACGTGCTTGAAGGACGTGAGTCCAAGACGGAGACTCAAATGGAGGTCACTGGCCGCATGGGTTTCAGGATCTGGTTCTCCGTTATACACTATCCCCCACTGGTCTTCCATGCGCTTTAGTTTATCCCACGTGCCGCTGTCTTCCTTACCTGCCTTTCCAAAGCCGGCGCCGGGTTTAAAGACCACATGCGAGAGGCGCCTCCAATCGGCCTCAGGCATGGAGGGCATCCACAGGGCCTTTGGCTCCGGGCGGCGCAGCACATATTTTCCAAAACGCTCCAGTTTCTCCCCGTTTCCGGAGTCCAGGAGCTCATAGTCTTTCCAGTAAGATGCGGGGAATTCTACAGGCATAATTCATAGCTATTTCAGTGCAAAGATACAGAAATAATTACTAAATTTGTAGGTTAGATTATAAATGTAAACCATATATTATATGCAACAGTTTATTGACAAGTACAATTTTGCCGGAAAGCGTGCAATCGTCCGCGTAGATTTCAACGTTCCCCTCAATGACAAGTTTGAGATCACCGACGACACCCGTATCCGCAGGGCAATGCCCACCCTCAAGAAGGTTCTCGCAGAAGGCGGTTCCCTCATCATCATGTCCCACCTTGGCCGTCCCAAGAAGGTAGATCCCAAATTCAGCCTCAAGCACATCGTGGGCCGCGTTTCAGAATGCCTTGGCGTTCCCGTGCAGTTTGCAGAAGACTGCCAGAAGGCAAAGGCCCAGGCAGACGCCCTGAAGCCCGGTGAGGTCCTCCTCCTTGAAAACCTCCGCTACTACGCAGAGGAAGAAGGCAAACCCCGCGGCCTGGCAGAGGATGCAACCGATGAAGAGAAGAAAGCCGCAAAGGCAGCAGTAAAGGCCTCCCAGAAGGAGTTTGTAAAGACTCTCGCAAGCTATGCCGACTGCTATATCAACGACGCCTTCGGTACCGCTCACCGCGCACATGGCTCAACCGCCCTCATCGCAGAGTACTTCCCCAATGACAAGATGTTCGGCTACCTCATGGAAGGTGAGATCAAGGCCATCGACAACGTTCTGAAGAACGCACAGAGGCCCCTCACCGCCATCATCGGCGGCTCCAAGGTAAGCTCCAAGCTCGCTGTTCTGAAAAACCTCGTCGGAAAGGTTGACAACCTCATCATCGGCGGCGGCATGGGTTATACCTTCATCAAGGCACAGGGCGGTCATATCGGCCAGTCCCTCCATGAGGATGAACTCATTCCGGACGCCCTTGAGATAATGAAGGAAGCGAAGGAGCGCGGCGTAAACCTCTCACTGAGCGTTGCCACTGTATGCGGCCAGTCATTTGACAATGACACTCCCCGCCAGATCTTCCCTATTGACCAGATTCCCGACGAATGGGAAGGCATGGACGCATCTCCTGCATCCCTCGAGATTTGGAGAGAGATCATCATGAAGTCCAAGACCATCCTCTGGAACGGTCCTGTTGGCGTTTTCGAGCTTCCTAACTTCGCGAAGGGAACCCTCCAGATTGCACAGGATCTGGCCGATGCTACCGCTCAAGGCGCTTACACCCTTGTGGGCGGCGGAGACTCCGTTGCAGCAGTTACCCAGATGGGCTTCGCCGACAAAGTGAGCTACGTCTCCACCGGCGGCGGCGCCATGCTGGAAGCCATCGAGGGCAAGATCCTCCCCGGCATCGCAGCCATCCAGGACTAAGAATTAGTCCTCGCTATGTAGAAGGGCCGAGAAACTGGTTTCCAGTTTTTCGGCCAATTCTTTATCGCCGTACTGCTTGCATACATCGGCAATGTAGAGGAGAACGCGGCCGGCCTGTTCAAACTCGTTCATTCCAAGGCTGCCCCACTGGATGTAGAAAACAGCGGCGTCCATGAGGTCATCGGTCATCTTAACGGCCAGCTCATGGGCCTTGTCCTGGGCGCCAAGATAATAGTAGTTCTCAATTATCTGAGTCACCATATAGTCGTTGCCTGCAAAACCCAGTGAGATACTCTCCAGAGGGAAATTCTCCTCAGGGAAGTTCTCCTGGCAGAGGTCCATAATCTCTATGGCCTTCTCATCCTCCCCTTCATCTATGAGGGCGTTGGCAACGGTGAGATAGAGCTGCCTCTGGCCAAGGACTCCAAGGAAGGTGTAGTAATTCTGGTAGTCCACAAACCAGTCCGTGCGCTTAAGGGCATCCCACTTGTACTTGGTCTTGAAATCATTGTACAGCTGAATGGCATCTACCTTGCCGGCATCCGTGGATGAAATCTTGTTCTTGATGGGTGTGAAACGGTAAGAGAAACCGTCAAACATAAGGTAATCCTTGATACCCACATTGAGGTCTCCGCCCTGGTTGAGGACGTGAAGCGGCCTGTCCCAATTATAGCCGTCCAGAAGGTCCAGGAGGAAGATTTCCGGCTTGGAAAGGTAGTTCTTGTCCTTGGACATGGTGAGGACTATGTGCTCCGGAATCTGATCGGCAAACTTCTCAGGGACAATGCCGTATTTCAGGCAGTTCTCTTTGTTCACGGGCATCACAATGTTGCGGGCGCAGATGAAATCATACTTGCCACCGCCCTCGAAGACCGCCTTCATCTTGGGATCCTTGAACACCTCCATTACGTCGTGGAGGAACATGGGAGAGCCGTCGTCGTACTGGATGGTCACAAACTCATTGGTGCCATAGAGGTACTGGCTCTGGGGCACGGTAAGAGGCAGCGGGGCGCTTTCATTGCAGGCCCACTTCATCTGGTCTATATACCAGTCCGTACCAAGCAGGGACGTATTCACAACGCGGACATCCGTACGCACGCCTTCCACCTCCTGGGCATACCAGAGCGGGAAGGTATCGTTGTCTCCGTGGGTTACAAGATAGCCGTTGGGGCCAACTGAATTGAGGTAGTTGGTGGCCATCTCCACGGCGGTATAGCGGTGGGAGCGGTTGTGGTCGTCCCAGTTCTGAGCGGCCATAAGCACGGGAACGCCCATACTGAGCACGGCAACGCCCGTTGCAACCAGTTTCTCCCGGCCCTTGAGGGCATCGGCAATCCACCTGTACAGCGCCAGCACACCAAGGCCGATCCATATTGCAAACATGTAGAAGGAACCCGCATACGCATAATCCCTTTCACGCACCTGGTACGGCGGCTGATTGAGGTACAGCACAATGGCTATGCCCGTCATGAAGAACATGAGGAACACCAGCCAGCTGCCGCGTTTATCCTTGTCAAACTGGAAGATGAGGCCAAGGATGCCAAGCAGCAGCGGCAGGAAGAAGTAGTGGTTCTTTCCCTTGTTATCGCGCAGCGGCGCCGGGGCGTCTCTCTGGTCTCCCAGCCTCAGGGCATCCAGGAAGCCTATTCCGCTTTCCCAGTTACCGTCAAAGATATTGCCGGGAACTGGGCTGTGGATGTCGTTCTGGCGGCCCACAAAGTTCCACATGAAGTAGCGCCAGTACATCCAGTTGAGCTGGTAGTCAAAGAAGTATGCAAGGTTGGCCCCGAAGGTGGGCTTGCGGGTTTTGGTGCCGCGCACCCTTGTGCCCTTGCCCTGGGTGTACATCTCGTAGAACTCCGCATAGCGGGGATCGGCCGATGACCACATCCTGGGGAAGAGCATCTTGCCTTCCTGCTTGTAGATGGCCTCCGTGGGGGCATCGGCCTTTATGTACTTGCCGTTCATGGGAGCCCAGTACTTTGAGTTGTCAAGGTCATAGGGGGCGTCCCAGTACTGGCCGTAGAGGAGAGGCGTGGAGCCGTACTGCTCACGGCTCAGGTATCGGACAAGCGTGTAGGGGTTATCGGGCTGGTACTCGTTGGTGGGCGTTTTCACGCTGGAGCGGATAATCACAATTGAGAACAGGCTGAAGCCCATCACAAGGGTGGTTACGCAAAGAAGGACGGTGTTCCAGAACACTTTCTCTTTCTTAAGCGTTGCAAACAGGCCCCAGAAGCACAGGGCAAGAAGGGCCACCATAAAGAACAACGCACCGCTGTTGTAAGGAAGGCCGAAACCATTCACAAACAGGCGGTCTACCCCAGCCGCAATCTTGGGAAGGTAAGGGATGAAGAGATAGACCAGCAGGAACTCTATCACTACGCCAATCAGGAATATGCCCACAAGCTTCTTGAAAGGCAGCTCCTTATCCTCGTTCATGCGGTAATAGTACATGAACACAAACGCCGGAATGGTAAGGAGGTTCAGAAGATGAACGCCGATAGAAAGGCCCATGAGGAAAGCAATAAGCACTATCCAGCGGTTTGCATGGGGCTGGTCTGCGGTGTCATACCACCTGCACATGGCCCAGAAGACCAAGGCCGTAAATAGGGAACTCATTGCATACACCTCTCCCTCAACCGCGCTGAACCAGAATGTGTCACTAAAGCAGTAGGCCATTGCACCAACGGCACCGGACGCAAGTATTGCTATGGCCTGGCCGATAGTATATCCTTCCGGGGCTCTGACCACAAGTCTCCTTGCAAAGAATACTATTGTAAGGTACAGGAAAAAGATGGTGAGGCCGCTCAGGATGGCGTTCATGGCGTTCACTGCCACAGCGGCGTGCGCGGCGTCAAATGGAATTGTGAAGAAGCGTGCCAGCAGCTGGAATACGGGGTTTCCCGGAGGGTGACCCACTTCCAGTTTGTATGACGATGCAATGAACTCACCGCAGTCCCAGAAAGACGCAGTTGGTTCTATTGTGGCCAGATACGTGGCGCACGATGCCACCAGCACCGCCACCGCCACAATCCAGTTCCACTTATTGAATGTTTTCCTGTCCATATAATATACAATAAGCCTGCAAAGTTAACAAAAACTTTGCAGGCTTGAAAATACTAAAGTGCGGCAAGGACTGCGTCACACACCTCACCTACCGTTTTGGGAAGGGGTGCGTTGTCCGGGAAGCGCATCTTGAACTTTTCCTCTGCGGCAAGGGAAAGGAGCATCATGGTAAGTGAGTCAATTCCAAGGCCGGTGGTAAGAGGAGTGTCAAAAGTGACATCTGTGAGGTCCGTGTTGGGCCTGATGACGGAGATAACTTCCTTAAGACCGTCAAAAACTTCCTGTCTGGTCATAACTTATACACGTGCTACTTTCATACTGCCGGTGCGCTTGAAGTCTTCCGTACGCACGGTCATCTTGATGATCCTGTGAGTGGTGGGAAGGGTTGCGTTCACCTTGTCCACAAGTGCCTGCATGTATGCGTGGATCTCCTCTGGGGTCTTGCCGTCGAATGCGGGCATGAACGGAAGGATCTCGATTGCAATTACCTTTGCACCGTTTAGGTCGTCTTCCTTGACCATGGCGTCACGCACGCAAGGATCTGCGTAGAAGGGCTCCTCAAGGCTTTCAGGGCTCACATTCTCACCGTTGGGGAGGATGATGAGGTTCTTGATTCGGCCGGTGATGTAGAGGAAGCCTTCGTCGTCAAAGCGGCAGAGGTCCCCGGTGCGGAACCAGCCGTCCTCTGTGAATGCCTCGGCGGTACGTACGGGATCCTTGTAGTAGCCGGAGAACACGTTGTCACCCTTTACAAGGAGCTCACCGTCAACAAGTTTAGTCTCCTGACCTGGATAGATGCGGCCGATGGAAGTGGGCTTGCGGACGGCATCGGCATTGGCCGATGTAAGGTTTGCGGTTTCTGTAAGGCCATAGCCGAAGCAGAACTCTACACCAAGCTTTGTGAAGATATCGACAAGGCGCGGAGGTACGTTTGCTGCGCCGGAGATGATCATGCGGAGCTGCCCGCCAAGGAACTGAGGGCCGTACATCTTGACAAGTCCGGAGAGGATGTCGCAGATACCGGGAACGATCACCAGGAGGGTGGGCTTGATCATGGGCAGCTTGCCGATGGTTGCCTTCATATCCTCTGCGGTGAACAGAAGGTTACCGGAATAGAAGCAGCCTGCCATGCCGGCGATGGCGCCGAATACGTGGCTGAACGGCAGGAGGGCGATATAGCGGTGTACTCCAATGATATGGCCGGGCTTGAAGATAGTGTTGTAGTTACCTCTCATAAGGGCCCTGTGGCTGAGGACTGCGCCCTTGGGTGAGCCGGTGGTGCCACCTGTGAAGAAGATGGCGGCGGGGCTTTCGGGATCTATGTCAAGGACTGCGGGAGCCTCTGTGTCTGCGATGGAAGCGGCGGGAAGCACCTTGGTGCCCTGGATGCCCTCCGTGAGGGGCATGAACTCATCGCGCACGAAGATGGCGGCAATGTCAAACTTCATGCAGCAGCCAACCGCTGCGGGAGCGGGAAGCTGGGCAGGGAAGTTCATTGCTACGTATCCGGCCGATGTGATGGCAAGGTACAGCTCTACTGCATTCTGGCTGTTACGGTCCCAGACTGCGATATGTGCACCCTTGGGAAGACCAAGGCTGTTGATGAAGGCCCTGCGGCGCGCGATGCGCTTTCCAAGCTCTTCATAAGTGATTGTGTTTGTCTGATCGCTGAGAGCAGGTTTATCTGCATACTGCTTGGGGAACCAGTCCACAAACTGACCCATTGTGGGGAAGTAAGGTAATGCTTCAAACTCCTCCTTGGGGAGCATGTTGTGGAAGTACTCTGTGTTTGTCATTATTTGTTTGGTTAAAGGTTTTGTATCTTCTACGATGTCTTTTACATAGGAGCGCCTCCTCTGATAGAGGCGGGTGTCAAAGTTGTCCCAGAGGGACTGAACCTTATGGTTTTCCTCCAGCTGGGGATTCATGAGCATGTGCTTGATGCCCAGACGGATATAGTTCTCCATAAGGTATTTGAACATAAGGAGAGCCGCGCCCTTTGCCTGATATTCAGGAAGGATGCCGATAAGGAGGGCCTCCGTGGTGTCATTGCGCCTGGGAGAGAGGGCGGGAAGAAGGTGGATCCATCCGAAGGGAAGGATCTTGCCCTTTGCCTTACGTACTGCGGCCGATATATGAGGCATGGTTACGGTGAAACCCACAAGCTCATCCTTTTCATTGACCACAAAGGCCACAAGGTCCTTGTTGAGAACGGGGACGTACTGGTTCACATAGCCGTCTATCTGCTCCTGGGTGAGTTTTGTGTACTCATAGAGGCCTGCAAAGGCTTCATTGAGCACATGGAACATCTCACGGCCGCGCTTTGCCATCTTACGGAGAGTGCTGGCTGTGTAGATGCGGATGCCGAAACGCTCAGAGATTTTATCGGCATAAGCGAACATGGGAGGAAGCTCCGACGGGATGTCCATCACCCTCTGGGTCCAGTCCACGTCCTTGGAGAAACCAAGACGCTCCAGGTATTCAGGATAATAAGGATAGTTGTAGATGACGGTGAAGGGGCTCTCATTTTCAAAGCCTTCCACAAGGAGACCTTCGCGGTCCATGTCAGTGAAGCCGAGGGGACCCTTGATCTTGGTTGCCCCACGCTCCTTACCCCACTTAATTACAGCATCGATGAGGGCCTTGCATACGTCAAAATCCTCAATGAAGTCAATCCAGCCAAAGCGGACTGAATTCTCGTTCCACTTTTTGTTGGCGTTGTGATTGATAATGGCGGCCACACGGCCTGCAACCTCTCCGTCCTTATAGGCTAGATAAAGCTCACGATCACAGAACTCAAGGGAAGGATTGTCCTTGCCCAGGGATTTATATTCGTCGTCTTCAAATGCAGGGACCCATTTGTCCGATCCCTTGTACAGCTTAAGGGGAAAATCTATGAATTCCTTAAGCATTTTCTTCCCGCTTACGGGAAGTACGGTTATAGCGGTTTTAGTCATATCGTACAAAGATAGCAATTATTTCTCACCTATGAAAAGCCGGCACAGGCCAAAAGTGAAATTGCGATGCCTAACATTATGAAAACCAGCCCTTTCCATCATGGCGCAGAATGTCTCCGGCCGGGGAAAAGCATAAACGGATTCCGGCAGATAACGGTATGCCGCGCGGTTTCCGGAAATGATGCCTCCTATAAGAGGCAGGATGTGCCTGAAATAAATGTCGTAGAGGGCTTTGATAAAAGGTTTGTCCGGAATGCCCAGTTCCAGGATCACGGCCCTGCCGCCGGGCTTCAGGACACGGAGGAATTCCGCCAGGCCCTTCTTCCGGTCTTCGAAGTTCCTTATGCCGAAAGCGCAGGTGACGCGGTGGAAAGAATCGGCCTCAAAAGGCATCTGGAGGGCATCGGCCTGCAGGAGTTTTATGCGGTCATGGACGCCTTCGTGGGCGGCTTTACGCATGAGAGGCTCCATCATTCCGGCCGATATGTCTATGCCTGTGACCCTGCCGCCGGGCTCCATGGCCTTTGCTATGGCAATGGTGCTGTCACCGGTGCCGCAGGCTACGTCCAGGATCTGCTGCTGGGTGCCGTCCACAATCTCCTTCAGGGCCTTCTTCCGCCAGATATTGTCAATACGCAGGGACATAAGGTGGTTGAGGCGGTCGTAGGAAGGCGCGATGTCATTGAACATCTGCTCTATTTTCTCTTTCTTTGGCATAACTAAGGCACTGGATCATAACCGCTTCCGCCCCAGGGATGACACCTCAGGAGGCGCCTCACCGTAAGGTACAGCCCCTTGAACGGGCCGTGCTTCCGGAAAGCCTCCAGGGCATACTGGGAACAGGTGGGGGTGAATCGGCAGGTAGGCGGCGTAAAAGGGCTTATGCACAGCTGGTAGAACTTTATAAGCACCACCGCCGGGAAAATAAGTATCTTTTTGAGTGTTTCCTTTAACATACCTTCTGCAGGATGGCGGTCATATCGGCATAAATCACCTCATAAGGCAGGACCTCCTGGGCGGTATAGATAAAGAGGATGTCGGCAGGGGCCGATACAAGATCCTTCTGGCGCCGATACGCCTCCCTGATCCGGCGCTTCAAGAGGTTACGCTTCACCGCCCGCTTGAAAAGCCGCTTTGGCACTGACACAACTATGCGGGACACCCCGGCATCTGCGTGCGTGGGGATGGCGATGTATTTACAACGGAGGCAGCCGGAAGAAAGACCCTTTCCGCGTTCAAAGAGAGCAGAGACAGCCGTCTGGCCGCTCAAGCGCTCACTTTTAGGAAGGGTTTCAGGCATTACAGGCTTTCCAGGTATAACTCAATGGCACGGGCTACGGAAGGGGCTTCCGGGGTGGGAGCCTTGACGTCTATCCTTAGGCCGGCGTCTTCCATGGCCTTCACGATGGATTTGCCGAAGGACACCATCTTGATATCCCCCTGCTGGAAATCCGGGAAGTTCTCCTGGAGGGATTTTACATCGGCCACATTATAGAAGACAATCATGTCATAGGACTTGATGTCCACGGCCGATAAATCCTGACTCACGGACTTTACAAAAACGCCCTTGGTGTAATCCAGACCCTTCTTTTCAAGGAGGGAAGTGAGAGCGTCCTGGGAAGAGTTGTCACTTGTTGTGAGAAGGAATTTCTCTCCCTTATGCTTGGGGCCGATAAGGTCCACAACGCTTTCCGGAGTGCCGTTGCCGAAGAAAATCTTGCGTTTGCGGTATACGATGTGCTTCTGCAGGTACATGGCCACGGCTTCCGTGGTGCAGAAGTATTTCATTGTCTCAGGGATCTTGTTGCGGAGTTCCTCTGCCAGGGCGAAGAATGCGTCAATTGCATGCCTTGAAGAGAAGATTATTGCCGTGTAATCCAGAATGTTGATGCGCTGGGCGCGGAATTCACGTGAAGTGAGGGGCTCTATTTGGAAAAAGGGGCAAAAAGTAAACTCTACTCCGAATTTTTGGGAGACGGCCTGATACTGCGTGAGAACGCGCGGGGCGTTCTGGGAAACCAAAATCTTACTGATGCTCATTCTGTCTTTCTAGCGCTACAAAACCACTGCTGAAACAATCAGCGCAGCAGTGGGAATAAATTCAAGCGCGCAAAGGTACAAAAAAAGTGCGAATCCACCGCAAGTTAATGATAAAATTTGCGCTTTGCGGATAATAAAAACGAAATACACCACAACCAGAAGGACATACATTACGCTCCTGATTATCACGTCATTGGCATCCACCACGGTAAGGATGCCCAACGCCGGCAGCGCTATGAGCATAAGGAGGATGAAGAACGTGTATATTGCCCTGTGGGCAAGGCGGAAATATTCATAATGACGGCGGGGCTTAAGGATAAGGTATATGATAAGCCTCACAAGAAGGTATGACGCCAGTATGCCAAAGCAGGCAAGAAGGTACCAGCCTTCACCCATGGCGCCTATTGTCTGCATGAAAGATGGGTCATACAGGCGGTATCGGGACATTATGAGAACGGCCGGGATGAGAAGGACATATGCGAACATATTCCTGTCCCTTGTAACCCTTACGCTGAATTCAAGAGCCTCAGAGCCGCGGGCGCGGAACACTGCATCGGAAAGATAAGGGGCAAAATGGAAAAAAGTGGGCAGAAGCGCAAGCGCCAGTGCCACAAATACCACCATTATGATATTTACAATCATTTAGTTGCCTCTCTTTGCGTTATAGCCAAGGGCCTTCAGGATTTCCACAACTTTGTCACGGAAGTCTCCCTGGATGGTTATCTCCCCGTCCTTGGCACTGCCGCCAACGCCAATCTTTGTCTTGAGGGTGCGGCCAAGCTCCTTGAGGTCATCGGCCTTCCCAACAAAGCCGGTTATGAGGGTGACCTGCTTGCCGCCGCGGTTACGCCTGTCTATGCCCACTATAAGGCGCTGCTTCCCCGGGGGAAGGGTTTCCTCCTCCGGGGTTGCGGCGGTCTCATACTTGAAGTCCGGATTTGTGGAGTACACCACGCCCAGACGCTCTTTCCAGTCCCCTCCAGCCATTACCTTCCGCGTCCTGCGGCGTCTATGAGGTTACGGAGATGGGCGTTGAGTTTATCGTTGCCGATAAGCTCTTCCAGCCCCACGTGCATACGGTAGCGCCAGTAGTGACGGGGGATGGCGGGGATGTTGATGCGTTCGTCGGCGGGATTGCCCTGATAACGCACCTCTCCGTCAGTGGCCAGCCAGTCCTGCAGGGGCAGGATGGCAAGCATGGCGGGAGATTTCATGTGCTGGGCAACCACAAGGTCTGCAACCCAGGGCTCGCAGAAGTAAGGGGCGTCTCCCTCGCAGCCAAGCATCTCATTATAGAACTTCTGGGTGGCATCACGGTCCTCTTCCCACCAGGCGCGCAGCGGGGATGTGTCGTGGGTACCTGTTGCGCAGACGCACCAGTAGGGATACCATGCGGGATTTGCAAAGGCGTCCTTGGGATCCTTGGGCATGCGCTGGATTTCCAGGCTCAGGATATTGAGTTCATCCATCACAGAAGGCACGCAGGCAGGGATCATGCCAAGGTCTTCGCCGCAGGCCAGCATGCCCGTAGAGCGGAGAAGGGCCGGCAGTTTACGCATTGCGCTTTCCCGCCAGAAGTCGTTGTGACGGTGCCAGAAGAAGTCATTGTAAAGCTCATTGTAGCGGTGCTTGAGCCACTCCGGCAGCCATGCATAGGCCTGGGTGTACTGGGCCGATATACGGGGATGCCAGTAATCCTTCTGGCGGGGATCCTCAACAAACAGGCGGTCCGTGCCCTCACCTGCGGCGGGGTCAAAGCCCTGGGCACGGAGGTCGTCTCCGGAATAAGGCAGGGCCGGTGAGAAGTGACCCATAAGGCCGCTGGTGTACTCTGAGGGAATTTCCCAAATGCGGAAGAAGCCAAGGATGTGGTCTATGCGGAAGGCGTCAAAGTACTGGGCCATCTTGCCCATGCGGGCCTTCCACCATGCATAACCGTCCTTTGCCATCTCTTCCCAGTTGTAGGTGGGGAAGCCCCAGTTCTGGCCGTCTGCGCTGAAGGCATCCGGCGGTGCTCCCGCCTGACTGTCAAGATGGAAGAGGTGGGGATGCTGCCAGGCATCGGCACTCACGCGTGAAACGCCAATTGGAAGGTCTCCCTTGATGGCTACACCATGGAGATGGGCGTATTTCACGGCGTCACGGAGCTGACGGTCAAGAAGGAACTGAAGATAGCAGTAGAAGCCCACTTCCTGAGGGTGTTCCTCCGTGAAGGAATCGGCCTTCTTGGCGCTGTAGGTGGAATATTTTCCCCACTGGGAGAAATCCGGCGTTCCGTGGATGTCACGCAGTACGCTGAAAACGGCGTAAGGGAGGAGCCAGCCCTTGTTTTCCTCAACAAAGGCGGTGTACGCGGGAGACTCCGTGTCCTTCTGGACGGCGTAGTGCTTACGGAGCATCTCAAGCTTGGCCTGATTCACAGCCTCATAGTCTATCTGGGGAAGCTTTTCAAGTTCTTCCTGCTTTGCCTTGTATGCGGCATTCTTGCGGATACCGGCCTCCGGCAGATGGATGAACTGCGGGTGCAGGGCGAATGAGCTCACGGCGTTGTAGGGATAGGAATCCTTCCAGGTGTGAGTCATGGTTGTGTCGTTGACCGGGAGCAGCTGGATTACGTTCTGATGGGTTTCCACGGCCCAGTCTACAAGGCGCTTGATATCGTTGAACTCACCTACGCCAAAGCTGTCCTTTGTGCGGAGAGAGAACACGGGAACGGCCACGCCTGCGCCCCTCCAGGGCTCTGTGGGGAAGGCGGGGTTAAGGTCTGCTATCACAAGCTGGGTGTCCTTTGCAGGAACCTCCGCGAAGAAGTGATTGGGGCCGTCCTCCCAGCGCTTGATGGCTTTGGTTTTTGTATCCACAATCACGAACTTGTACTCCATGGGCTCTTTCACATCCATGGTGAGGAACCACCAGGGGAAGATGCCGTCTTCCATAAGGTGCACCTTCTTCCAGTTGCCAAGGCCGTTTCCGGCACCCACCAGGGCAAGGGACTCGCCACTGCGGACCTCCGGGGCGGGAACGTGGAAACTGACGTTACCCCTCTGGCCGGCTTCCGGCTGGGGATTACGGAAAGATGCGCCCGATGGCCTGCGGAAGATAACATCGCTGAAGGCCGATGAATAGAAGGCGGAATTTGACGGCTTCTCCTGCCAGCGGGAACGCACGATGATGTTTTTCCCGGCCGACGGGGACTTGTACGTATGGCCGCGCCACTCCTTTTTCACTACCCTTCCCTCACGGACAATCTCAAAGGAGAAGGAGTCCCCCTCCTTGAGGTCACGGCCTGTAAGGACAATCTGCCACAGGCCACCGAAAGAGTACTGCATGGGAACGCGGCGCTTTCCAATCCTGAGATGAATGGCTTCTCCCCAGGAGGTATGATATTGAAGTTGGATGTTAATGGTCATAATGCGTGTTATTAACTCACTAAATTTAGTTATTTTGGAGGGACTTACAAAACATTCCGCTATCTTTGTGGAAGAAAAGAGTTTTTTTTGCGACGAATGAAAACCGCAACCGTAGTAAAGAACGCCGGAAGCCACTATCTTCTGAGTGAACTGCCCGCCTGGAACGTCTTTCCGGCGGTGCTCCGCGGCGTGCTCAGACTGGGTGCGGGAAAGACCACCAACCCTGTTGCCGTGGGAGACATAGTGTCTTATGAAGAAGGGCAGGACGGCATGGCTGTCATCACTTCCGTACTCCCCCGCCGCAATTACGTCATCCGCCGCAGCACAAACCTTTCCCGCCAGGCGCACATCATTGCGGCCAATGTGGATATGGCTTATCTTGTGGTGTCCCTGTACTTCCCGGAGGTGAAACTGCCGTTTTTGGACAGGGTGCTGGTGACTTGTGAGGTGTACGGCATTCCGGCAACCATAGTGCTCTCCAAGACAGACATGTACCGGGCCGAGGCCCCCGAGGCCATTGAAGCCTTCCGCCACATATATGAAAGTGCAGGGTATCCGGTCATAGAGACATCCGTAGTGACCGGTGATGGGATTGACGCCCTGCGGGACGCCTGTGCCGGGCACGTAAACCTTTTTTCCGGGGAGTCAGGTGTTGGAAAGTCTTCCCTCATAAAGGCCCTGGACCCCTCGCTGGATCCAAAGATCGGGGATATATCGGCCGTGCATCTTCAGGGAAAACACACAACGTCCCTCTATGAGATGTACCCCCTTGCATCCGGCGGGTACGTTATTGACTCCCCGGGGCTAAGGGGCTTTGGCCTTGTAGACCTTGAAAAAGAGGAGATTGCACGCTACTTTCCGGAAATGCTGCGGGTCTCCGAGGGCTGCCGGTTCACCCCCTGCACGCACACCCATGAACCCGGCTGCGCCGTAAAGGAGGCGGTTGCCAGCGGCATCATCGCCCAGGAGCGCTACAACTCCTATCTTGGTATGCTGGAAGAGGATAAGAAATTCAGATGAAGCAGCTTAACCGGGAAATCCTCTCTCTGGCGGCTCCCAGCATCCTTGCCAACATAACCGTCCCGCTTGTAGGGATGGCCGATATCGCCGTGGCCGGCCACCTGGGCGGCGGCTCCGGCGCGGCGGCACTCATCGGGGGCATCACCATCGGCACAATGCTGTTTGATCTCCTGTACTGGAACTTTGCCTTTTTACGTTCCAGTACCGGCGGTCTCACGGCCCAGGCCTACGGACGGCTCCTTGCCGGCGCCACCGCAACCGTCATGCCCGGCACAGACCGGGCATCTTCCCTCCGGAGCATACTGCTACGGGCACTGCGGATTGCCATGTTATCCGGTGTGGCGCTCATTGCCCTCCAATGGGTTGTGCTATGGCTGGCATTTTTGCTGGTGGACTGCACGCCTGAGGTACGTGAGCTGGCATCTGAATATTTCAAAATCCGCATCTGGGCAGCTCCGGCAACGCTTTCGCTGTTTGCATTCAAGGGATGGTTCATCGGCCTTCAGGATACCGTGAAGCCCATGATTGCCGATCTTATTGTGAACGGCCTCAACATCTTATTGTCATTCGGGCTGGGCTTTGGCCTTTGCGGCCTTCCCGCCATGGGCTTTGCCGGGGTTGCCGCCGGCACGCTCATCGCCCAGTGGTGCGGCTTCACGTACGCCGCCTTCGCCGCCCGGCACTCTCTGGGGCAGCTGGTGACACAAAAACCCGCGTTTTTGCGCCACCAGCCGGTCTCCGGGACAGCCGGCGACACAAAATCGGCCGTTTTTGGGTTACCAGCTGCCCCCACGGTGGACCAGGTCCAACAACACCCCGCGGACCAGGAGGTCCAGGCACCGTCGTTCTTCCGGATGAACCGTGACCTTGTGCTAAGGTCCCTGGGGATGATTGCGGTGTATATAGGGTTCACGGTTATATCGGCCAAATTTGGAGATACCATGCTGGCGGTAAGCTCAATCCTTATGAAACTGCTGCTGGTATTCAGCTATTTCACGGACGGCTTTGCTTATGCCGGAGAGGCCCTTACTGGACGGTTCATTGGAGCCGGGGACAATGCCGGGGTGCATGCCTCCGTGAAGGGATGCTTCATCTGGGGCTGGGGCCTTGCCGGGGCGTTCATGCTGCTGTACGGCCTTGGCGGAGTGCCGGCCTTCCACCTCCTAACATCGGACCTCACGGTGGTGGACGCCGGGAGGGAATTCATCCCCTGGCTGCTCCTGATGCCGCTTATCGGCGTTCCCGCATTCATCTGGGACGGCGTTTTTACGGGAGCCACGGCAACATCGGCCATGAGGGACAGCACGCTCCTTTGCGCCGTGGGCTTTTTTGCCGTATGGTTTGGGGGATATTATCTCGCCGCAACACCCCCGGCTGGTCCCACAGCCATCCATATCCTCATGGCAGCATATTTCGTGCACCTTGCCATCCGCTCCATATACCTTACCATATATTGGTGGAGGGTAAAGAAATAATGACTATCTTTGTGTGATATTAACCACACAAGCAATACTATGAATTTATTACTTTTGGCCGCGGCGGTCCTCCCTCTCTGGCAGGATATGCAGGCAACTTCCGTAAATGCAGAGACACAACGCACTGAAGTAATCTATTATGCCAGCCGTGAAGATGCCCTGAAAAAGGGATTCCGTGAGTCCGAGAACTACGTAGACCTCAACGGCATATGGGACTTCAAATACTTTGAGGACTACCACAACCTCACGCTGGAGCCCGCCAGCTGGGACAGGATAAAGGTCCCCGGGAACTGGGAGATCCAGGGATATGGATACGCATACTACACCAATATCCAGTACGACTTCTGCCCTGAGAATCCTCAGCCGCCGGTGCTGCCGGAGTCTTTCCCCGCAGGCGTCTACCACAGGACTTTTACCGTTCCGGAAAGCTGGGCCGGCCGTGAGGTGTTCCTAAACCTCTGCGGCACCAAGAGCGGCACATATGTGTACGTGAACGGAGAGGAAGTTGGCTACGGAGAGGACTCCAAGAGCCTTCACCGTTATAATATCACAAAGTATCTGAAGCCCGGGGAGAATGACCTCAGGCTCAAGATATTCCGTTATACATCGGCCTCATATCTGGAAGACCAGGACTTCTGGCGCATAAGCGGCATTGAGAGAGATGTGTATCTTTCAAGCGAAAAGGCCCATTCCGGCTTTGATTTCAGCGTCATCTCCACCCTTGACGAGGACCTCCAGACCGGTATCTTCAAACTCAGGATGCACTCCAAGGCTCCCGTAGAGGTGTTCTATGAGCTTCTTGACAAGGACGGCAGTGCCGTGGCCGATGCAATCTTCGAGTTCAGCGGCTCAATGGCAACGGTGACTGACACTATCCCTTCCGTACGCCGCTGGAGTGCCGAGACCCCGGAGCTGTACACCCTCCTTCTCAGGGTGAACGGGGAATACACCCGCTTCCACGTGGGCTTCCGCCGCTTTGAGGTGAAGGAGATCCCCGATCAGGTCGGGGATGACGGAAAAACGCGCATGGTCCACGCCTTCCTTGTGAACGGCCAGCCCGTCAAGTTCAAGGGCGTGAACCTCCATGAACACAACCCCTACACCGGTCATTATACCACAAAGCAGAACATCCTTGAGGACCTTCTCCTCATGAGGAAGGCCAACATCAACGCCATCCGCACCTGCCACTATCCTCAGCCCCGTGAGTTCTATGAGCTCTGCGACTCCCTTGGCTTCTATGTGTACGACGAATGCAACATTGAAAGCCACGGTATGGGTTACTCCCTGGACAAAACCCTTGGCAACAAGCCGGAATGGCTCACAAAGCACATTGACCGTACACTCAACATGTACAGGCGTACGGCTAATTACCCCTGCGTTACCATCCTCTCGCTTGGCAACGAGGCCGGTAACGGCGTGAACTTCTATGAAACCTACAAGCTCCTGAAATCCCTGGAGAAGGATGGCCAGAACAGGCCTGTGGTATATGAAAGGGCCGAATTCGAGCACAACACGGATTTCATCAACCCCATGTACCCCGACACAAAGTGGCTGAAGAAGATGGGAGAGACCTACAGCGCCCGTCCAATTGTGCTTTGCGAATATACCCACGCAATGGGTAACTCTAACGGCTCCATGGACCTCATGTGGGAGCAGTTCTACGGCCACACCCACCTTCAGGGCGGTTTCATCTGGGACTGGGTGGACCAGGGCCTGTACGACGAAAAACGCGGCTGGACCTACGGCGGAGACTACGGAGAGAATCCTCCGTCCGACCAAAACTTCTGCTGCAACGGCATAGTGAATCCTGACCGTGACCCCCACCCCGCATTCTATGAGGTGAAGCACATCCACCAGAACCTTTCCGTAACCGCCAAGGACCTTGAAAACGGCGTGTTCCAGGTATTCAACCGTTACTACTTCACCACCGTAAACGGCACAAAGCTCAAGTGGTGGGTAGAACGTGACGGCAAGCGCATCTTCCTTGCAAAGGGCAAGGTAAAGCTCAACATAGGCCCTCAGGAGTACCAGGAATTCAAGGTTCGCCTTCCACGTATGAAAAAGCCCGGGCAGTACCGCATCTTCTTCACCACGGCCGATGCCTGCGACGAGATCTTCATCAAGGATACATCGGCCCCGGAAAAAGTGCAGGTAAAGCGCTATGTGGGCTTTACGGACGGAGACACCCAGATTGTTGTGCGCGGCCAGAAGGTGGAACTTGTCTTCAACAAGGAATGGGGCTGCGTAAAGAGCTGGAAGGTGGGCGGAAAGGATGTTGTGGATCCATCCTTTGGCATCAGGCCCAATTTCTGGCGTGCACCCATAGACAACGACTACGGCAACCGTGCCCCGGAGCGCACTTCCATATATAAGGAGGCCTGGAAGCCTGTTGCCGTAAAGGCAGAAGAGGCCGATGGCACCGTACGCATCCTTGTCAAGGGCCAGGGCGTCAGGGCATCCGAGGTCTGGACCGTATTCCCTGACGGCACGCTTAAGATAGAGGTTGAAACCGCCGCGGAGCCTACTCTCAAGGGCATTGAAATCCCCCGCCTTGGCGTAAGGTTACGTGTGGCCGATGATGCCTTCTCATACTATGGCCGCGGCCCCGTGGAGAACTACTGGGACAGGGCTTCATGCACGTTCAAGAGCATATTCAAGAGCGCTGCATCCAAGGAATACTATCCTTATGTAAGGCCCCAGGAATGCGGTCACCACACTGATGTGAACTGGCTAAGCATAGGCGGAATCACCGTTCAGGGACTGTTTGAATTCAATGCCCTGAGGCAAACCATTGAAGACCTTGACGGCGGCATCACAAAGAGCCAGACCCACATTACGGATGTTCCGTTCAATGATTTCACTGAGGTTTGCATTGACTATAAGATGAGCGGAATCGGTGGCTACGACAGCTGGGGCGCCCGTCCGGAACCTGCCTACACACTCTGGAGCGATGAGAGCTATTCATACAGCTTTACGCTCCATCCTTCAAGGAAACCAAGCAAATTCATCTACTAAACCCTTTAATAAATTTATTTTTATTATGGCTCACCTGCAATCTTCCGTGTCCCACTACCCAAAGATCCTGCACAACCTGAACATGAAGAACGGCAGATCGGACACCCCTCTCAGCTGAGCCCGGAAGCCTTTCATCTTGGAGTTGAGTGACTCTGCGGAAGCGTTGGTGGAGCGCTCAAGGAAGTAGTTCAGTACATTGTCCTCCCTGGATTTGATGGCGTCGCGGGCCGATTTGATTTCGCGGATGGTGCAGCGGTTGACGGCCTTGTACCAGCCATGTAACTTCTCGCGGGCGGCATCCCTGTCAAGGGATGTGCTCCTGAAGATGGCTCTTAGCTTGTTTACAATGTCATAGGATTCCTTTATCTTGGGATACAGGCGGAAGAGCAGGTCCATCCGCTCCTTCGTCCGTTCACTCCACTTGTCGGGCGTTTGTGTAAGTGCGCATCTACACCGGGTGAGCAGTTCCACCAGCGTGTCGCCCGTGCTGAGCACCGTGGGCCTGAACTTCTCGTTTTTACGGGCCGGCTTGCGGCCCCTGGTCTTGCCCTTGTACTTCTTGGGATGCGTCTTGCGATACCACCGGCGATGGGCCGCATTGCGCTTCTGGCGCTTCTTGAACTCGCTTTTCTCTTTGCGGACCTTGGCCTGGGCCTCCCGCTTGCAGCGCAGGCGCATCTCCTCAATGGCATCGTTGCAGCGCCTCATGATGTGGAAGCAGTCCAGGACAATGGTCGCGTTCGGGAAGGCCTGCATCACAATATCGGCCATACTCTCGGACAGATCCATGGTCACTTCCTTGACCTTCAGGCGCTGCTCTTCCGGTATCTTGAGCAGGACTGCCACGACATCCTGGGCCTTGGTGCCGCGGACGGCGGCCACAATCGTTCCTTTCTTGCAGTGGCCCTCCTTGTTGGACAGGAAGGTGAACAGGTCATCCTGCAACGAGGTCTCGTCGATGCTCAAATGCTCGCCGATGTTCTCCTCCATCAGGGCCCAGTCGGAGGCGTGATCCAGTTGCTCCCATTCCCGGAACCCGCTCAACGAGTCCTTGTAACAGCGCTCCAGTGTGTCTCCATCCGTGAAAAAGAACTTACCAAGGGAGCGTGCCGTCACCGGCGTTGTATCCAAGACTATCTTTTAAAAAAGCCGCGAACTCGGCGCAGTAACGGGTACCGGATGCAGCCAGCGGATATACGTTCAGCACTACGTTCTTCCCTTCCGGAGTCAGCCATCGGCGCCGCCGAACGTGGAGTACAGCCTTCCTGTCCCGGACCGGGAAGTCCGTGATGACCGTCTCCTCCGTGAAGCCGTTTGGCCGCAATTCCTGCATGTCTTCGGACCGATTGTCCCGTTCATCCAGGTAGATGTGAAGGGAAGAACCGTATAGGATGTCCTTCTTGCTCTCCCGGGAGTCCAGGGACTGTGTCTCCATCCACACCGGCTCGAAGAAGTCCAGGATGCCCTCCGGCAGGAAGAAGCTAAGGAAGTGCTGATAGAGTTGAAGTTGTGAAGTGTCTTTGTCCATGTTGTATATCGCTTATGAACAGCAAAAGCGGCCCGAAGACCGCTTTTGCGCTATTATCAATCGCGCTCCTATTCGTACCCAAATCGGCTATCATGGGCACGGCGCAGTCACGGGACACGCTATGCGACGGGGTTTTAACCGTTCAATTAGTTGCCAACAAAATAGAGGAAGGCACGGACATACACTTTGTTGGACTGATCTTGGCCATTACTGAAATATAAACTGCCATTTCCGTTAAACGACACGTGGTATTTATAGTTACTGTTAGCCTCGTCAGGCGAAGACGTCCAGTAGAACCAATCAGTCCTCAATGGTGAACCGCCAGCTTTGGTGATGAGCGCGTCCAGGCCGGTGTAATTGTACTCATTCCCCCCGTTGGCCGCGCACATGGACTTCCACTGATCAACGGTGGGAAACCGCCAGTTGGCACCGTCAAGTTTCGGAGTCTTGCCCTCGCAGGCACTTTTTGCATCGGACCAATTCATCCCCCAGCTCTCCTCGCTGATAGCGATGGCTCCGTAGATGGACGCATAACTCCGTTCGGTTATCACGGCTATGGCGGTGGTGCCTGCGTTTGTTGCCGACTCCACGCATGCATACATCATGCCGTCGGCAGCGACGACGCGGCCCAGGCTGGCAGTTGTGGCCACGTTTATATTCTTCACCAGAGTCAGCGAGGCGTTGATGGCGTAGTACTGGCCCTGTGCAAAGGTCGCGCCCGTTTTGAGATAGTCGTAATAGAATGTGAACCCGAGGCTCGTCTTCTGGGCCGTCAGCGTCACGCGGCCACTGGCGACGGCGGGCACGGCCACGTAGAGTTCGCTCATGGCGGCGGCGGGCGTGACCTCGCAGGTGGTGCCGCCGACGGTGACAAAGAGTTTGTTTACGCTCAGTGCCGATGCGTCGTCCTTGTCCTTCAGCGTGAACTTCACGATGGCCTGCTGGTTCACGAACGAGGCATCCGTGGCCGTCACGTTGCTGCCCGCGACGGTAGCCGTCACCGTGGCTGTGGCATAGTCGCACACGCGGTCGATGCTCGTTTCCGAGCCTGTCAGCGTGCCGTCCTGCGTGGCGTAGGCGGGGCTGAGATATTTCAGCAGCAGCGACTGGCCATTGCTGGGCAGCGACGACAGCGTGCCCTTCAGCTTCGTGCTTGCGCCGCTGGTCTCGGCAGTCAGCGTGCCGTACTTCGTCGTGGTGCCGTCGCTGGTCCATACCTCCACCGCGTCGCCCTGGGACCACGTGGCATTGAGCGTCGAACCGCTGAGCGACAGGGCGCGGGTGGCTATGTCGTCATCCGGATTCTCTCCCTTATTGGCCACAACGGACATCGTATACGTTTGAACCTCGGGCTCTTCAACAATAATAGAGAGATCTTCTCTCGCGCAGGCTGCCAAGGAGGCCGCTGCCAATATGATTGCAAAAGTCTTTTTCATTGCTCATTCCTCCTTATTCATCCCATGTTAGTTCGTTCGCAGCACCATAACCATTGCGATTAGCATTTACGCCGCTTTGGCAGATAACGCCCTCGGTCTTGACCTCGAACACCATCGTCGATGGCGCTTCGTAAAGAGTTTTGTCGTTCTTGATTTCCATGTAATTATGTCTTAGTTTGAATAATATCTGTTTACTTGCTGGCACACGAATAGCAGCGGCACTTCTCTCGAAGGTCGCGACTGTTGTTACGTAAGCTGTTGATTAAAAAACGGTTATACCCCCCCCCTAAATGTAGAAGGAGCTTTAGGCGAAATTACGTGTGATTTGAAGAAAGTCATTCTGTGACTCTTACCAGCGGTTCACCCAGTGCGGTCGAAATTTCGGCGATGGATTTCAACGTGAGGTTGGGAAAGCCAGATGTCCACCTTGAAATGGCTGCTTCCGACCGCCCCATTTTTTTCGCAAGGTCCTTCTGGGTCATGTTTTTCTGCTTGAGAAGGGCATCGATCCGGGCAATGATGTCGGCTGACAACTGTACCTCGGACATAACCTCCGGAGGCACAGCTGCCATCTTTTCATTGAACCATTCCTGCTTGTTTCTCATGACGATATCTTATATTTCGAATGTAATGTCTTCAATGCCGGAAAGCTCTTTCTCTTCTATGCTCACATACCCCTTGGCGATGTTTTCGTTAAGTATCTTCTCGAACTTCTGGAGGTCCAGGACATAACCGTACAGTTTGGGATCCTCCTCGTACGTGCGCGTACTCTTTACCCCACCATTGCCGAGAATAACTATCTGGTCGGAAAGCCTCAGACAATACAGCCGGAGCTTACCACTTTCAATGGGTAGCGCCTGAACGCTGTCGTTCATGCCGCCTTCCGGACGGAAGAACCGCTCAAGGGCACCTATGCGCAAGATAGCCTGAAGTGCAGCTATGATGCGCTGATAATCACGGTTGTACGTGGCGTTCATTTCAAACTCCGTCACGAACTTTTCAAACTCCGTGGTGCCGTCTATCTCAAAGCTGATCGAGTACAGGGACGCCTTCTCAGACTCCTTCAGCAGCTCAACTGTTGTTTTCTTCTTCACGTTCATACGGCAAAGTTACTAAAAGAAAACTTAACACGCAAGTTAATTGTTGAATTTATGGTAACTCTGTATAGACACGGAACTTTGCAGGTGAGCCTTTATTATCTTTGCACCCTTGAAATAAAACCCAAACCGAAATAAACCATTAACCATTATTTAAACACACAAACAAAATGAAGAAGTTTTTCAAATTCGCAGTCGTAGCTCTTGCAGCCGCTGCAGTAGTAGTTGCTTGCCAGAAGCCTGCCACCAACAATGACCAGCAGCAGATTGAGTCGGGTGACGACACTCCCACCACTGCAAATCTTTTTGTAGTTAACACTCCCGGTTGGGATGCTCCCGCTATGTGGGCTTGGGGCAATGACGCCATCAAGATGCCCGGCGAATGGCCCAACGGTATCGATCCCGAGGCCGGAACAACCCTTATCGGCGGTAAGGAGTATGTTCACTTTGTCCTTGGCAAAGAATTCTTTGGCGATGGCATCGGTTTCCTCATCGTTAACAAGACCGATAAAGTCCAGACCGTGGATGCAGCCGGTCTCACCATTAAAGCCGGTGACAACCTCTACTATGAGATTGGCGCTGAAGCTGGTGCCGATAGCAAATTCCCCCTCACCAAGGTTGAGTAAGATTTTATATTAAGCTTAAAAAAGGTTCAACTCGCTTTGAGTTGAACCTTTTTTGTATGTCTTATTTATAAAGGAACCCACCTGGGGTATATACAGGTATTCGTGGGAAATCTCCGGCAAGACCGGAACTTATATGGAAGTGTTTTGTGTTTCTGCTAATAATGCAGTCACATCCTCCTTTGACCGCAGAAACATATTGAACTATATCTTCATAGTCTTTCCCATCCAGATAGATTGACTTTTCTATTATATCACTGTCTAAAGGAATAACTTCCATTAGGGAAACCAGTTGTTTAACATTAGGGACAATAAGACTGTTCCCAACAGTTTTCTTATAAACAAATGCCACATTCATGACGGTTAGAGCAGAGATGCATGTGGTTATTTTGCCATCATCATTCATCTGAAGGATAGCTACTCCATCTTCAAACCCGTCCCGCTCAAGAAGGAGGTCCAGGATAACGTTAGTGTCAAGAAATACCCTCATTTTGAAAGTAAATACTGAAGGCGGTCATCTTCTATAGAAGAAATATCTCTCCCTATAGGTTTGGCCGAGCCAACAAGTGCAAGTATTCTGGGGCTTGCCTTAATAGATTTATTCTTTCTGATACGGGCCGATTCCTCTTCCAGAAGCACCTCAATATATTTTTTCAAGGACATTTTCCTCTCTTTTGCTTCCACAGAGAGCGTAGCAAAAGCAGATTGATCTATGTCTATTAGTTTTCTATGAACGGCGACTGTTTCCATATATATCTTTTTGCAAAGATAATATATATTTTTCCAACCACAAAAAAACAACCCCCGGAGGCAGTTAAACTTCCGGGGGTTAATTGTTTTATACCGTTGGTATAATCTTATCTGCTGAGCACGATGGGATCGTGAATGTCATATGAATATGAGAACTGGATCCTCATATTGTCAGATGTGGGATTGCCGATAGCTGCAAGAGGAATACCAACTTCCAGATATACATAGCTGCCATCTGCTTCCTTGGCACCATATACAATAGGAAGAGTCTTTTCAGCCAAGCTGGTAGGCTTGGTAGAGCCATCTGCAAGCCCCACAGCACCCTGGGAGTCTTCACCGTTTACGAAGGTAAGGCCATCAGGAATAGTGCCGCCGTCGGGCAACTCGCCACGGTAAGGATAGAAAATACCCTCGGCCTCAGCGCCTCCCATATCCATACCCCAGTGAGCAGGAGCGAAACCGGTTGAGGAATCGTTGTCGGTGTCGATAAGGAAGCACATATAACGCCTCCAAGCGTATGAAGGACCATCGCTGGCGGTCTTGATACCACCCTTGTCAATCTTGAAATAGAAATAGAGGTAATCCTCAGAGAATGCGTATTTGAATACGTTAATGTGGCTGAATGTCAGGTCTGTTGCCTCTACACCTGTCCAATCGGCAAAATCACCGTCAAGGACAATGTTTGCTGCGGGAGCGGGTTCTGCGGCAGGGTTGATTTCAATCTTGGAAAGATATACGGCATAGGTGCTGACATTCTCCATCTTGAAATACGTGTACTCTCCGTCAAGTTCCCAAACAGCAACCTCTTTATCGCCAGATTTCATAGCAATCTCTGTGGTAGGATTCTCTGTCGTACCAGCGTAAAGTTTAAGGTTCTCCGGATACAAAGTCTTACTTTCTGCGGTGGTAATTTTAATAGTATTGATGCTCTTGAAAGCAGTTTTATTTGAAATATAGCCGCCTCCCTTTTTCATCTGAATACCATTACCGTAGTTTGCAACGAGGTAGATATTATACTCAATGTCTCCATTCTTCACTACTACTTCTTCCTGAGGATATGCGTCGGGAAGAATGTCAACAGTAATAACGTCTGACTCGGGAGCTTCCACGGGTTCCGGTTCAGGCTGAGGTTCACCAATGTGATACTCAACTTTGGCAAGCTTCGGGCTACCCCATGAGTAGATGATGAAAGGTGTGCTGGGTATAGAGCAGAGAGATGAGAGAGGAACGCTGAACTCAATGGCCACGGTATCATCGCTGATTGCACCATCGCAAACTACGCCGGCAATTGCTTTGCCATCGTTTCCATAAGCGCTTTTCGGATTCTTATTGATTGCCGGAGCGGATGCAGTTCCACCATAAGGCCAGATAACGCCAACATACTCAAAGGGACCATTGTTCCAGAGAGTCATGTCGCCGGTAGTGAGATTCTTGTCTGTGTCAAGACCGAAATAGACATAAGCCTCGTCGCCGCCCCAGGGGAAATCAGAATCGTAGGGCCTCTCTGAGTAGACATAGAGATTGTATTCATCCATGGCAATCATAACGGCATGGTTGTCATACTCAACAATGTCAACATCTGCTGCCTGCCAGTCTGAGAAATCACCGTCAATGTCAATAAGGTACTCAGGTTCGGGTGCGACATAAGGGAAAGGATATGATACCATGATCAGGTCCTTGTTACCCTTGCTGTAAACAGTGAAGCTCTCAGGGAGCTCAGGAATGTCTTCGAGGGGAACTCTGAATTCTATGATTGCGCCTTCATCCGTAACGGCACCTTTACCAAAGACATTATTAATACTGCAAGTGCTAGGCAAGCAACCTGCGCCATAACCAAGTACGGTAAAATCCTCAGCAATAGCGGGAGCATCTGCAGAACCTCCATAAGGCGAGATAAAGAACACATACTCATAAGGTCCAACACCATTCAGCGTCTCTCCTGTTGAATCGTCTCCATCAAGATTGAGACCAAAATAAACGTAGCCACCTCCATTCCAAATTTCAGAATAGCGCCCTGCAGTTGTGCGATGGGAGAGGAAATAAATATAGTTTTCATCCAGGGCCACCTTCAACTGACCATAAGTACCGTCACTTACGCCTTCAATATCTGCCCAGTCTGAGAAATCACCGTCAATGGTGATGATACCCTGAGGTTCGGGACCTTCAGCAAGGGTGAACACGGCCTTGAGCTCTGTGGGATAGAGGACAACGTCATAAGTGCCTTCGGCAACAGTGATATTGCCGCCCTTGTGAACAAGAGCGAGCTCCTTGCCAGACTCCACGGCGTCTTTTGCACCAAGGTCATAATTGCCCCACTCATGGTTTCCGCGGAACTTTACGCCACCGGAAAGAGCAACACCCTTGACTTCCCATGTTTCAGGAGAAGAAGCGGTTTTCTGGAGGTCAACGTCTGCGCCCCAGGAGTTGAAGTCTCCGGTAAGGCTCCAGACATCGGCACCAGAAAGATCTACCTCTCCGCTTGATTCCTCTGTTACGGTAACCGTGCAGGTGGCCGAGAAAGAAGCGACCTTTGCGGTAATCTTTGCCGTACCTGCGGCAACTGCGGTGACTTTACCGTCTGCCACGGTTGCAACTGCGGGGGTGTCTGACTCCCAGGTTGCAGCAGGCTTGTTGGTAGCGTCTGCAGGCTTGTAGGTAACAGTGAGCTGGAAATCCTGGCCAACCTGAAGTGCCTGGGTTACAGCGTTTAGTTCAATACCTGTAAGGGCAACCTCCTGGGCTTCCTTCTTACAGGAAACCAGTGCAACAACAACTGTTGCCGCAATGGCTAAAGCTTTCAGAACTTTTTTCATTGTTAAAATTTTTGGTTATTAATGAGGTTAAAGAGTTAGCGTTTTAGTTAGTCAGATACAAATGTAAATAAAAAAACGTTTCGATAGTTACGAAAACAAAAAACGACACCTTCTTGGGTGCCGTTTTTGTTTTGAGGAGTTTCGGTTTTAGTCCGAAAGGGAGAAGCGCTTGAAGCAAAGGACTTTGGCCTCAGCGTCTGCGGCCTTGAGGGCAGCTGCCACTGTGGCTTTGTCATCTGAGAGCTGGTATTCCTGCTCCATGAGGGTGTTTTCCTTCAGGAACTTCTGAATACGGCCGTTCACAATGCCGTTGATCATCTGCTCTTTCTTGGAGAGGGACTCAAGAGTCTCTGCACCTACCTTGGCGATGATTTCGCGGGCCTGCTGTGCCTGCTCTGCGGTGAGCCAACCCTTTGCGGTATTGGACTCGATGTGGTCCTCGCTGTCCACGTGGGCGGGGTTGATTCCGGCCTTCTTGAGGGCGTTGTCAACTGCCTTCTGGACTTGCTCGTCCTTGGTCTTCTGGATGGCAATGGTGCGCTCACTCTCAATGACCTCTGCGGGCACGGACTCTGCATCCACAGCCACAGGGTTCATTGAAGCCACCTGCATGGCGATACCGCGGGCAATCTCAGTGGGAACCACCTTGTTGAAAGCCACAATGGCGCCAAGCTTGCCATTGAAGTGAACGTACTCGCTCACGAACGGAGCCTCAAGGGCGCCGTAGAAAGCAAGGACATGCTTCTCACCGGTTTTACCGGCCTGGTTTGTAATGTCTTCCTCAAGGGAATAACCGCTTGCAAGCTTCACAGCCTTGAGATCCTCAAGGGATGCGGGGAAGGCGGTGATGGCTGCGTCTGCAATCTCACCTGCGAGTTTCTTGAAATCGGGGGTGGCAGCTACGAAGTCTGTTTCGCAGCCAAGGCACACGAGGATAGCCTTTCCGCCATTGATGCGGCTGAGAACGGCACCCTGGGTGGTCTCATTGTCACCACGCTTTGCAAGGGTGGATTTGCCCTTTTCACGAAGGATCTCAACGGCACGCTTGAAGTCGCCTTCGGCTTCTTCAAGAGCCTTCTTGCAATCCATCATACCGGCGCTGGTCATGTCACGCAGCTTCTTGATGTCTGCTAATGCAATAGCCATAACTTTTTACTTGCTTTAACGGTTAATAATTATTCTGCTGCAGGTGCTTCTGCGGCGGGAGCGGCTTCCTCTGCGGGAGCGGCCTCTGCCTTTGCAGCTGCGCTGCGGCGGGGACGAAGCTTGCGCTCGGGAGCCTCAGCGGCGGGTGCATCCTCTGCGGGGGCTGCATCGGCCTCTTTCTCCTTCTCAAGCTTGCGCTCCTCAAGGCCTTCGGAGATAGCCTTGCACATCACGTCCATGATGAGCTCGATGGACTTTGTTGCGTCGTCGTTGGCCGGAATCACGTAATCGATGGGGGTAGGGTCGCAACATGTGTCAACCATAGCGATTACCGGGATGTTCAGACGGACAGCTTCCTTGACGGCGTTAGCTTCCTTCTGGACGTCTACGACGAAGAGGGCGCTGGGAAGGCGTGACATGTCGCGGATGGAACCGAGGTTCTTCTCCAGCTTTGCACGCTGACGTTCCACCTGGAGACGCTCACGCTTTGCGAGTTTCTCGAAGGTGCCATCTTCCTTCATTTTGTCGATGGTGTTCATTTTCTTGACGGCCTTGCGGATGGTGGGGAAGTTTGTAAGCATTCCACCGGGCCAGCGCTCCGTCACTGAAGGCATATTGACCTCTGCAGCCTTTGCGGCAACAACGTCCTTTGCCTGTTTCTTGGTGGCTACGAAGAGGACCTTACGGCCGCTGCGGGCCATTTCCTTAAGGACCTCTGCGGCCTCGTCAATCTTGACGACGCTCTTGTGCAGGTCTATGATGTGGATGCCGTTCTTCTGGTCGAAGATGTACGGAGCCATCTTAGGGTTCCACTTGCGGGCAAGGTGGCCGAAGTGTGCGCCTGCATCGAGCAATTCCTGAAAATTGGTTCTTGACATGGTTTTTTTCTAATTGTCTTAATAATAACTCTTTCATCAATCCCCGTGAGTAGCAGTCCTTGACTGGTCTCCGGGATTTTTTCGCGGTGCGGCAATCCTTTTTGTAGCCTGGGAAGATTCTCATCCTCACCTGGATCTCAGGATTTGATGAATACCGCAGCCGTGCTGACGTAAATTGTTCAGGCCGATTAACGCTTGCTGAACTGGAAGCGACGACGTGCGCCAGGCTGACCGGGCTTCTTACGCTCAACTTCGCGAGCGTCGCGGGTGAGGAATCCGGCGGCCTTGAGGGTAGCGCGGTAAGCCTCTTTGTCTACCTCGCACAGTGCGCGGGCGATTCCGAGACGTACGGCCTCTGCCTGACCTTTGGTACCACCACCAACGAGGGTTACCTTGATGTCAAACTGACCTGCAGTACCTGTGACCTCGAGAGCCTGGTTGGCGATGTACTGGAGGGTTCCCTCCTTGAAGTACTCCTCCATGGGGCGGTCATTGATCATGAACTTGCCTGTTCCGGGTACTACATAAACACGAGCGACAGCTGATTTACGTCTTCCAAGGGCGTGTTTCTGTTCCATGTGCTCTGTTTAAATTTCGTTAAACTTAATGGTTTTGGGGTTCTGTGCCTGCTGCTTGTGCTCAGGGCCTGCGTAAATGTACAGGTTGTTGATGAGCTTGTCCCCGAGACGGGTCTTGGGGAGCATACCGCGCACAGACATGCGGATGAGTTCCTCGGGCCTTGATGCAAGGATTTCCTTGGGAGTGGTGAAGCGCTGGCCGCCCGGATAACCGGTGTAGCGGGTGTAAACGCGGTCTGTCATCTTCTTGCCGGTAAGACGGATCTTATCTGCATTTACGATGATGACGTTGTCACCACAATCCACGTGCGGGGTGTAACCGGGCTTGTTCTTGCCACGGAGTACCAGGGCCACGCGGGAAGCGAGGCGACCAAGCACGAGATCTGTTGCATCAATGACGAGCCACTCTTTGTTCACAGTTGCCTTGTTCAGGGAAACTGTCTTGTAGCTAAGTGTGTCCACTGTCTTGATTATTAATGGTTTAACATAAAAGTTGCGATCCCCCCACAGTGAGAGGGACCGCAAAGGTAGGAATAATTTGGCAAAAAACCAAATCAGAACGCATTCTCGTATTTATCCAAGGCGGCAGCCATGAGCTCCCGGCCCTTCTCTATTATCTCCGGTGCATGAGAGTAGCCGTACACGCCGTGATAGGAATCATAAGGGAGACTTGCAAGGACATCCGGAGGGGTGAGCTCTATGCCCATGCGGGCAATGGTGCTGTTCATGAGGCCGAAACTGCGCTGAAGGATGGAGCCGAAGGTTTCATCGGCCCCGACGGGAATCCAGCCCTCACGGCCGTCGGAAACCATTTTCCGCTCTTCAAGTTTTGCGCCGATAGCCTCACGCACAAGCCTGCGGCCCTTTTTGACATTGGTGATGACGGTGTCTTTATCGGCCCCGATTGTCTCTTTGAGGAGGGAACGGGCTTCGGCGCGGGCATCGGCCTGATTCTCCTCCAGGGCATGCCGGTTGGCCAGGAAGGCGTTGATTTCCTGAGCATCTATCTCGTTGACGTTGAAGCCCACAAGGATGTCCCCTTCCGTGCGCTGAACCCTGTTTAGCGGGAATGTATTTGCGATTCCGCCGTCTATGAGGGTGCGGCCCTGCCATTTGACGGGGGCAAACATGGAGGGTATTGAGATTGAGGCACGGATGGCGTCAAAGAGGGGACCGCTGCGGAAGATGACCTCTTCCCCGGTATAAAGGTCCGTTGCAACCGCCGTGAAGGGGATTTCCATATCCTCTATATTAACATCCGGAACCCTTTCCTTTATGGCGTCCATTACCCTCTGGCCCTTGACAAAGGAATTGAAGCTGATGCTCACGTCCACAAGTGACATCACTTTTACGGGGTCAAGGCCGCAGAGCCATTCCTTGAACTGCTGAATCCCTCCGGCGGCAAAGATGCCTCCCACAAGGGCTCCTGCCGATGCTCCTGCTACGGAAGTGATAGTGTAACCCCTCCTTTGAAGTTCTTCAATAGCGCCGATATAGGCAAAGCCGCGGGGGCCGCCGCTGGCAAGTGCAAGTGCAACTTTTTTCATATTCGCAAAGTTACAAAGTTTTGCGTAACTTTGTATGTTTATAATCCTTGTATTATGCAGCCACTTGTATTTGAACCTTTCCTCAGGACCATGGTGTGGGGCGGAGATAAGATTGCCCCCTATAAAGGCATTTCAACTGACATTCCCCATATAGGCGAGAGCTGGGAGATAAGCGGAGTTCCGGAGCATCCCACGGTTGTGGCCGATGGCCCCTATGCCGGCAAAACAGTCACTGAACTGGTGAAGGAATTCAAGGGAGAACTGGTTGGGAAGCATGTCTATGCCTCTACCGGAGACGAATTCCCCCTCCTTGTGAAGTTCATTGACGCTCTCACGGACCTCAGCATCCAGGTGCACCCAGACGACGAAATGGCCGTCCGCTGCCACGGGGAAGGCTTCCGCGGAAAGACGGAAATGTGGTATGTGATAGATGCCGCGCCCGGCGCAAAGCTCTACTCCGGCCTTTCACGTGCGCTCACGCCCGCGGAATATGAGAAAATGGTGGCCGATGGCACCATCACGGACGCCCTCGCATGCTACGAAGTCCACCCCGGAGACGTGTTCTTCCTCCCTGCCGGCCGCATCCACGCCATCTGCGGCGGATGCTTCCTGGCAGAGATCCAGCAGACGTCAGACCTCACCTACCGCATCTGGGACTACGGCCGCCTGGGACTTGACGGCAAACCCCGCCAGCTTCACACGGAACTGGCAAAGCAGGCCATAAACTTCAAGGTGGAAGACACATACCGCACCATCTATGAGCCCGTGCAGGATGAAGAGGTTGAGCTAGTGAGTTGCAAATACTTCACAACAAACCTCTATGACCTAACACTCCCCTACGCCAAGGACCTTTCAGAGATTGACTCATTCATCATAGTGATGTGCGTATCCGGCAGCGGTTCCCTGGAGGTAGACGGAGAGTCCCTGGACATCCGTCAGGGACAGACTGTCCTTATCCCGGCATCGGCCGATGACCTCTGCTTCATCCCGGACGACGGAATGAAGTTATTGACTTCCTTTATTAATTAAGTCCCCTGGCACGGGAGAGTGCTGCGGGGTCAGGATCTGCGCCGCGGAAACTGCGGTACAGCGTCATGGGTTCCTCTGAGCCGCCCCTCTCAAGGAAGGTCTGGCGGAAGGAAGCAGCTGTGGACGGATTGAAGATGCCATCGGCCACAAACTTCTCCCAGGCGTCATCGGCAAGGACCTCGCTCCAGAGATAGCTGTAGTAGCCGGCGCTGTAGCCGCTGGCGATGATGTGGTTGAAGTAGGTGGTGCGGTAACGCGGGATGATCTCATCTATAAGGCCCATCTCCTTGCACACCTTTGCCTCAAAGGCGCGGATGTCCTCGGCTCCGTTGAATGCGGCCAGTTCTGAGGCCGATAATTCATGCCACTTCATATCAAGGATTGAGGCTGCGCAGAGTTCTCCGCACATGAAGCCCTGGTTGAACTTGAGGGCGCTGCGGACCTTTGCTACAAGCTCTGCGGGGATAGGCTCTCCGGTGCGGTAATCCTTGGCGTAGACGGCAAGGATCTCAGGCACAAATGCGAAGTTCTCGTTGAACTGAGAGAAGGTCTCCACAAAGTCACGGGCAACGGAAGTGCCGGAAACGGTCTTGTAGTTACACTGTGAAAGGAAGCCGTGGAGGGCGTGGCCAAACTCGTGGAACGCGGTCTGGACATTGTCAATTGAAAGCAGCGAAGGAATGGCATCCGTGGGGTCCTCTCCGGGAGCCGGGAAGTTGCACACGTTAACAATCACGGGCCTTACACCGGTCTCCTGCTCACGGAAATTGTTCATCCAGGCGCCGCCGCGCTTGGTGGGACGCACGTAGTAATCCTTATAGAATATGCCAATGAGGCTTCCGTCCGCATCGGTGAGTTTATAGGCCGATGCCGCAGGGTTGTAAACCTCAACCTCCGGTGCGGGCTCAATGTTGATCCCGTAAATCATATGGGCTGCGGCAAAGACGCCCTTGAGGACGCTGTCGGCCTGGAAGTAAGGCTTTGTCTGGGACTCGTCCAGGGCAAACTTCTGAGCACGCAGTTTCTCTGCATAGTAGCTGTAGTCCCAGGCCTCGATCTTGTGACCTGCAAGCTTTGCCATCTCCTTCATATCGGCCTTAGCTTTGAGCATGGAGGCGTCCATGATGGGCTGGAGGAAGGCATCAACGGTCTCAGGGCTTCCGGCCATTTTGTCGGAGAGCTGGAAGGCCGCAAAGGACGGGTAGCCAAGGAGCTCGGCCATTTCCGCCCTTAGTTTCAGCACCTCAAGGACTATGGCGTTGTTGTCATGCTCATCCCCGTGGTTGCCGCGGGAGCTGTAGGCCTCGAAGACAGCCTTGCGTTTTTCACGGTCCGGGCAGGAGCCCATGAAGTCATAGTAGTCACTTACGGTGATGCCTGTGGCCTCCTTGAAGGCATTGTTCTCTGCAAGGAGATTCTGGCCGAATTTCTGGCTCAGGGTGGCAAGGCGGGTCTGGATATCGGCAAAACGGGACTTGGCATCTCCTTCAAGGCCTACGCCGTTGCGCTCGAAGCTCTGGTAGATCTTCTTCACCACCATCTGCTGCTCCCTGGTGAGGTCTTCCTGATTGTCATAGACGGCCTTCACGCGGGCAAAGAGATCCGGATTCATGTAGATCTCATTGGATGCGGCGGTGAGTTCCGGCAGGATCTCTTCCTCGATTGCCTGCATCTCCGGGGTGGAATCACTCTCTGAAAGGTTGAAGAATACGCCCTCTACCCTGTCCAGGATGGGGCTTGACTTCTCCAGGGCAAGGATGGTGTTCTCAAAAGTGGGAGCGTCCTTGCAGGCTATTATGGCCTCTACGTTGGCCTTTTCCTCCTTGATACCGGCCCTGAAGGCGGGGAGGTAATCGGCCTCCTTTATCTGTGAGAAGGGAGCGGTGCCGTAAGGGGTGTTCCACTCCTCAAAGAAGATGTTCTGCTGTTTACAAGCTGTCATACTGAAAGCGAGGGCCAGTGCAGCCCCCGCAATAAAAGTGTTGATTTTCATTAATACACGTCTTTGATTAGTGATGTACTGTTGCCTTCGTAGAAGACGTCAAGGAGCATGAACTGGGCCGCTCCCTGGTAGCGGGACATGATGCCGATAACGTCTATCTTCTTGCTGCCGTCAAGGACATCAGCAGGGATGGGGATATCGGCAAAGCGGGAATAGCCGCTGGTGCGGATCTGGACCTCTGCGCCGTCATAGTTGAAGTAGTGGCTCACGCTCTGTGCGGTTGCGTTGCGGATGAGAACCTGCCTGTATGTCTCTGCATCATCGTAGGTCTCAGGCTCTGCGGCAATGTAGCCATAGCCGAAGTTCTTGGCGTCTACCCTGCGGGTACCAACGGTATTGTTATTCTTAATATCGGCCGCGGAATCTCCAAGCTTGAGATCATCCCAGTCTCCCCTTTCAAGATGATCCACGGTGCGGCGCTTGGTAAGGCCCCAGTGGATGAGGTTGTGAGGATATTTGGGATATCCTTCATATGGCTCATCAAAATTCATCGGATCATCATCAGAAAGGAAAAGACGGTTCCAGGAGTTGTTTTTGTCGTGATTGAGGTTGGAATCCGGATACAGGAGGGCAAACACTTCGCCCTTGATCTTGAGGCCTGTGAGTTTGGTGAGCTTGCCAACGGCTGCGGGAGCCAGGCCATTCTTGAAGGCATCGCTGGAAAGCTCTGCCCCGGTAGGTGTGGCGGGCTTGATACGCTCATCCTCATCCAGGATCTCTCCCCTGAAAATGTGCTTTGAAATGATGGGGACAAGGTCAATGTAGGAAGTCTCATATTCCGGGACTTCATTGGTGTCTCCGTCCAGATACTCCTGCCAGCCATCGCCAAGTACGCCAAGCTGGAGAAGACCGCCTCCACCGTAGTTTCCGGTCTTGTAACCGTACTCTCCTATGCAGAGGTCTTCGCAGTCAATGTAAAGGATCTGGCCCACCTTGTAGTCGTCGTAGGAACTTGAGCGGCCAAGCTTGAGGCAGATGCCGCCGGTAGCGTCCTGGATGTAGAGTTCACGGTAGATGTTGCCGTCTTCGTCGGAGGATACCACCTGGGCTTTCAGGATCTTTGTACCGGTAATTACCACGGGCTTTCCGTGCTCCTTGTAAAGGGCCTTAAGGTCTGCGATGGTGGTATTGACTTCGTCGTCCATGTCCACGGGGACAAAGGCAACCTTATCCGGCTGGCTGAATGTGACAACCGGCTGCCATTCTTCTATCAGACTCCGGCAGGAAACGAGTGCCGCAAGGGCGGCGATTGCAATAATAGACTTTCTCATAACTCTTAGAATCTGAAGTAAATGTTAAGCATATAGTTGATACCGGACATGTAGAAGTACTTGGAGTCAAAACGGTAGTAGCGGGTCTTGGAGGCGGTGTTGTCCACCATACGGGTTTGCTCGTAACCGCCGGTCTTGACGTTCCTGTTGTTGAGGAGGTTCTTGGCGTTGAGAGAGAATCCAAGCTGGTACTTGCGCTGTATATACCAGGACTTACCAACGGAGGCATTGAGAAGGAATGCGGGAGCAAACTTCTCCTGGGTGGTCATGGCCTCAATCTCATTAAGGCCGATAGAATCATCTTCCGGATTACGGCCGATAGCCGCCAGCTCTTCCTCCGCGTCAAAGTAGACATTGCGGTCAGGACCTTCCACGGCGTACTGGGTACGGTAGAGAGGGTTCATGTCAAGGTATGCGCGGTCGAAGTACTCTACATCGGCCTCAACAAACCAGTAGTTGTAGTTCCAGCTCAGGCCAAGGGATGCGGCGGTCTGGGGAGTAGAAGGCACATAGTGCTTCTGCTTGTGGTCCAGGGCTGCAGTATAGTTGCCCCAGGCGTCCTTCTTGTACACGGGGCTCTCCTTCCAGTAAGGGACGTCAATGATGTACTGTCCGTCAAATGCAACAGGCGTTGCGCTGTTATCCAGCGTCTGCATCATCTTGGGATTGGAAGTGTAGATGGCTTCTCCAAGTGAAAGGACACCCTGTACGGAGAGGTTGGGAACAATGTAGGTAGGGACCTTGAAGCCAAGCTCGATACCCATATTGCGCTGGTCGATTCCGCTAAGGGCGAAGTTTGAGAAGGCGTTCTGGACGTCATCGTAGGCGCTCATGACCTTGCTCTGGCCCTTGATGGTGGTGTAGTAGGCGGTTACACGGGCGTTGATTCCGCTGCCGCTGAACTGCCAGTTGATGTCGGAGGAGAAGGTCTTGATGGGGCTCAGGTTCTGAACCATGTCGTTACGCGTACGGGGGCTCACGAACACCTGCTGGAAAGTAGGGGCGTCCTGGAAATAACCCACGTTTGCATATACCCTCATATTGCCGCCAATCACGTAATTGAGACCAAGCTTACCGGCATAGGTAAGGAAGTTGGCCTTGTCTGAATTACCCTTGGAGGTAGAATAGATACCAGCTTCTGCGGAAGGTTCTACGGTGTTTCCGGTAAGGGGATCAGTATACGTCATTCCGGGGAAGAGACCCTTTCTCACAAGGCCCTCACGCCAGAAACTGGTGTAGCCAAGGCGTGCGCCAAGGTTGATGTCAAGGTTGCCGATGGTATACTCTCCGTTTACCCAGCCGCCCGCATTGATCACGTGGACGTTGTAGTCATAACCGTATTTGTCGCCCTTGTGAAGGATACGTGCCTGACCGTTATGGGAGAGGTAGTAGTCAAGGTCGTTCTGGGCCATGTAGGGCTCTGCGGCAAAGTCTCTGTCGGCAAAGTTATCAATATCCACAAAGTATTGACCTCCAAGGAGATCGGCCAGGACCTTATAGTATTCCGTCACATTGAACTTGCCGTTGAGGCCGCCCGTGACCGTGAGGTTCTGGAGGGGCCGATACTTGAAGTTGAATGCAAGGTTGAGGTCCTTCTGGTCTACGCGGCGCTCTTCCTGGACATACTTGCTGCGGCCGTTCTCGCTCATCTGGTTCACCTGATAGATGCGGTCCCAGTTGAAGTGGACAATTGAAGGATCCTGGGCTTTCCATGCCTGGAAGGCTGCAGTGGCCTTTTCAAGATTGTTGCGCTTGTAATCCGGATCCGGGTTATAGAGGTATGAAGGGAGGTTACGGTAGTAGTCCGGACGGGGATCCTGGGCATTGTACCAGTCCATGGCTGTATAGCCGTTGGAGCCAAAGCGGAAAAGGAGGGTTGTATGGCTCTCAAACTTATCCGAAGGGGTGAAATCCCACTTCAGGAAAGCGATGGGCTCATGGGTCTTACGCACGCGGGTGTTGCGGACCTTCCCGTTCAGGTAACCCCAGTTGGAGTTGTACATATTGTCTCCCATGAGGTTGTACACCTCCTGGGTGGATGAGTTCTGCGCTCCCCTTTCACCGGGCGTTCCAAAAATAGCAAAGCTTAGCTTGTGGGTGTCGTTGAAGATCTTATCGGCCGCAAGATAATATGCGAAAGAGCGGTAATACACACCGTCAATCCAGTCATTGCCACCAAGGCGGGCGCTCACGTTGGCCGCGAAAGCCCAGCCGTTGTCCATCTGGCCGGTGGCATAGGAAGCCATGAGGCGAAGGCGGTACAGGGCGCTGTTGGTTAGGACGCTTCCGCGGAGACCCTTGCGGACATCGGAGGCCGTGCCGAAGATATTGGTAACGCCGTTGTAGCTGCCAAGGGCAACGTCACTGGCCTCTACGCCGTTCACGGTTTCCTTGGAACGCATAGCCTCGTTGAGGCCGCTCCAGAGGGAGAACGGTCCGTAGCCGGTGATTGCGTCGTTCATCTTTACGCCGGCAAGGTAAACCTCCTGGCTCTCTGAGCTGTAACCGCGGGCGCGGAAACGCACTGCGGAGAAGTTGAAACCGGCAATGTTGTTGAACACGTCATTGCTGCCGAACAGGATGGTGGGGTTGTCGTTGAAGCCGGAGTCGTCCATGTCAAAGTTGGCGAAGGAGTCGTCGTCTACGTCCGTTACATGCTGGATTCCGGTGAGGGAAAGGTTGAACATGTTCTTCACGTAGCCATCGGCCACGGTCACCTGCACCTGGGACTCCAGGAACTCCGGAGCGGTGATCCTGAGGACATACGTGCCATCCGGCAGGGAGGAAATAAGGAAGGAGCCGTCCTGGGCCGATTGTACGGTCTCTATCTGCTCCGCACCCTGCATGAGGACCACCTGGGCGTTCTCGATGGGCGCACGGCCGTTACGGTCCACCACCTTACCCTTCACGCCGCCGGCATAGCCGTCCCTGGTGCCGGGATCCACAAACTGCGGCGCCTGGGCCAGAAGGCTCACGGCCGACAGGGCTGCAGCGAAGGTCAGTAATAGTTTTTTAGTCATATCGGTTAGTTATTTCTTGATCACAATGTATGTGGGATAGTGGTCCGAGTAACCGTTCACGAAAGCACCGTTGGAGAAGGTACGGAACGGGGTGCCCTTGTACTGGCCGTTCTGGTTTGTCATGTAGGGCTTTGAGAAAACGCGGCCGTAGAACTTCTTCTTGATGATGGGCTGGATCTGGAAAGTGCCGGCGGGGGCATTTGCCAGGGCGTTATTCACCATCACAATGTCAAAGATATTGCCTGCGCCCCTGTAATAGAGGGAGCTGTAGCCGGCCTTAAGCATGCTGAGGAAAGGATCGAAGAAGTCTTCATCGGTTACATCCTTGATGAATTCCTTGCCATGGAGGTAATCGGTCATGGACACATCCGTGGGGTTGTCGTTCATATCGCCCATCACCACAATATTGATTCCGGGGAATTCCTCCTGGAGTTCCATGGCCCTCTGGTAGGCAATCTCTGCGCCGCGGGGACGGAGATCGGCCCCCTTTCCGCCAAGACGGGAAGGAAGGTGGCACACGAAGAATGCAAACATTTCGTCGTCAATGGTGCCGCGGACCATCAGGACATCACGGGTGCGGAAGGCTTCCTTCTCTTCATCCGTCCAGGCGCTCCAGTCTATGCGGGAGTCCTCAAAGGTGAACGGGATGGCTTCGGATGTGATGTACTTGAAAATCTGGGGCCGATAGAAAAGCGCGCAGTCAACGCCGCGGCGGTCCGGGCTGTCATAATGGACAATCTGGTAGTTGGCCTCTGCGATTGCGGGCTCTGACACAAGGTCCTCAAGGACGTGGCGGTTCTCAACCTCGGATACGCCAAGGACGGCATGCCAGGCACCGTTGTCCTTTTTCATATCGGCAATCACGCGCGCCATGTTCCTGAGTTTCTTGGCGTACTTTTCATCCGTCCACTCATTGGCACCGTCCGGCAGGTACTCGTAGTCGTTCTTGCCTTCGTCGTGATAGGTGTCAAAGAGGTTTTCAAGATTGTAGAAGCCAATCACATAGCTGCGATGCTTCTGGGCATCGGCCGTACGGGGAATGGCCAGCAGCACAAGGGCTGCGATTATTACGATGGTTCTTTTCATAGGTTACCAGTTTTTCAGTGTTTCTGAAGGGGATGCCTCTTCTATTTCCTTTGCCTTGTCTGCGCCAAGAAGGGCCGGAAGGTTTACAAAGAAGTCTATGCCGGTGAGGGACTCAAGCTCTGAGATGGAGCAGACGTAGTCCTGATAATCACCCATATAATCACTTTCGTCGGGCCCCATATTATGTGGTAAATAATAACCCACTGCAGAGTAATCAGACCCTCTTTTTCTTAATAAGGCTTTGTAGTAATGTGTTGGAACCAATGCCTGATGCCCTGTCTTGCTGCCTGATCTTTGAGTAGAGGACCTCACATCAGCCCCGGTGCAAATATAAAGAGTATCTGACCTAGAAGCATAGCTACGCACCTGATTTTCTAAATCGGCCCAAATGTCGCAGTTAAAATTATAATCCTGCGGAGTCATGTTAGTAGGATAGAATGTAGATGTGTTAGCGGCATAGTCCAGCCTATCGGCAGAGGGAAGTTGGTGACCACGAGTCCATCCACCCGAGGTAAAACTATAACCCCCATAAGTGCTGGTCACGTCACATACCGCACTGGCGGGAAGAAGGGGATCCGTTGCCTGCCAATTATCACTTCGGTTACCACTACCTCGTAGAGACGAGTTCAGAGGATATGCCACCCACCAGGATACATATGCCTCATAGTCATAGTAGAATGACCAGTTACGGACGCCGCTCTTTTCCTGACTGACATACGCACCTCCGTCCATGGAGTGGGTGCCAAAGAAGAATCCGTCCTTCTGCTCAAAGGCGGGAAGTTCCAGCCAGCCGGATGTGGCGGCTGTCACCTTTCCCATCTGGGTGATTTCCTTTGAGACCTCGTGTTTAGCTGTTTTAAGCACAAGGGTTGCCTTGCGGGGAGTCTCCTCCTCATTGGGGTCTATGGTCATGTCCACGGAGGCGTTGCCGCTGTCCGTGGTTTTGCTGAGATGAATCCAGCCGTCACCGTCAATATAATCCACTGTGAGGGTCCACTGCCCTGCAGCGGCAACTTTTACAAACTGGGAGCCTCCAGCCGCAGCCTCCGTTTCACGGGGCACCTTCATGACGGGAATTACATCCTGTTCACCGGAAGGGCCCGTGCCCTGGCAAGACAGAACCGCCAGAGCTGCTGCAAGCAAGGCCGCAAGACCAAGGATTCTGGATTTCATATCTCAGCTTTTAAAGACCCAAAAGGGTGCTCGAAGTTTGTCTCCGGGCAGCCCTTTTAGGTTAAGTTGTTAAAAATCAATTATTCGTAGATGAGGGTGAGATTCTGGAACTGGGCGTTGTATGCGTTGGTAACAACAATGCGGCACTTCTCACCGGCAGCAGAGTTATTCACATCCCAGCTGTATTCTGTTCCCTTCTTAAGCTTTTCTGTATTGATTCCGTAAAGCTTTCCGTCTTTGTCGGCAATGTCAAGAATCACATTTTCAGAAGCGCTTGAACCAGTAGTGAAGGTTACATTCACAAGGGCCTTTCCTTCAATTGAAGGGAGGATGATGTATGCATCCTTCTTGCCGATGATGATAACCTTGTTGGATGATGACCAGTAATAGCCATTGCCGTCTCCGGCGCCCTTGAAGGTAAACTCATATCCACCGAGGGTGTAAGTATTTTCATCCAGAGTCTTGGCCGTAGGGAAGCCTTCGGGGCATTCTTCAAACGAGATCTCAATGGTGGTCTGGTTTCCAGGGTTACTCTTGTCACGGGCAGTGAAAGATGCGTTTGCGCTCACAAGTTCTTCTGAGCCCTTGAGAGCCTTCACCACAACGGTATAAGTGGCACCAACCTCAAGTTCAACATCCTTGCTTGCTCTTGTTTCGGTAACGTCTCCACCGTCAACCTTGGTTCCATTCTCATCACCCTTCAGAAGTGCCCAGTTATATTTATCGGCACCTTCAACCTCACTCCAGGAAGCCTCAAAACCGGTTTCAGTCTGCTTTGCACTTACAGAAAGCTTATAATCCGGAGCCGCATCTCCCTTGACGGTGATCTCACCTACGGGCATTACGGAAACGTGGTTGGCTCCGGAAACAAAGTATCCGTAGAAGTCAATGTCCTTGTCCTTGTACTGGGTGCCGTCTACGGTGCTGGAAGCGAAGGAAACATCCTTGGAGCACTGTCCCTTGTCGTTGAAGAGGAAGATATTGATATAATTCTTGCCGCCGGATTCAACCTCACGGGCCGTACCTACAACGTGAACGTAGATGATACGGGAATTCTCCCAGTCGTAGGAGTCAATCTGATCCTTAAGCTCAAGTGCTGTGCCATGATTGACCTCAACCGTACCGGTCTTTGTGAAAACGGGATTGATAATCTGATTGCGATAACTGTAGTTGTCAAGGTCTCCCTTCATGGTGCCCTTCTCTCCAAAGGCGCCATCAATGGATTTATCCTTGCTGAAAACAGTAATGAAGGCCGTACCATCAGTAAGGACTCCGGTCTTGTCATATTTTGCGACCCACCAGACATCGGTAAGGTCTACTGCACCCTCGATGGGAGTGGTTTTCTTTGTGGAAGAGTTATAGGGAACCTCCATGGCCAGGAGCTTTTCGATGGGGCTGTCCACCTTCTCACCCTTACCGGGCTGGGAAATCTTGATCTTTGCGCTGTACATGCCGGCCTTCACGGTGATGTTGCCGCTGCGGTCAAAGCCATTGGTATTATCCGGGGCCTTGAGGGTTACCTTGGTGGTGCCGGTGCCCTTCTTGTCAGAGATTTCAAGCCAGGAAAGATCCTCCGGAACGGAGAGCTTCCATTCATCGGCGGTTGTGATTGTGACTTCCTTTGTTTCACCTTCCTTTGCGAACGTGATCTCTGCAGGATCCACGGTAACGCCCTCTGCTACTGAAGGCTTGTTCTGGCAGGCAACTACGCCCAGAACGGCGGCTGCAGCAAAAAAGAGATTCTTTAGTTTCATCTTATGGGTTATTTATGGTTAATTCTTGCCTTTTTCAGATTACAAATATAATCATTTTTTCCAGCAATAAAAATCCCGGGGCGATGTACCCCGGGATTAATTGTAAGGACAGGACAGATATTATTCTGCCTTCACTTCCTTGACGTGATCCTTGCTCCACAAACCAAGGGTCTTGGTGCCCTTGTTGAGAGTGGGAACGCAGGTGACATCGTAGGCCTTGCCTTCTTCCATCTTGAGGAGGAAAGACTCAGAGTTGATCTTGACGGCAATGGTGTTGGTGCCATCTGAAAGTTCACCTTCAATGTCGCCGTTGTCAAGAACCTCCTTGCCCTTTGAATCAAAAGCGGGCTTACCGGTGAGAGGATCCTCAAGAATAACGCCTTCTGCGTCCTTATTCACAGGATATGTGGCATCGATGCCGCCGTCCTTGGTAACAGTGAGACCCTTGATGGTCACAAGGCGGAATGCCCAGGTATCCCACTCATCCAGGAGTTTCTTGAGTGTAATCTCTGTGCCCTTAGGAAGCTTTGTGGGATCTGAAGGAGCTGCAGCAGCCTTACCAAGAGAAGCATTGAAAGCCGTTGCCTGAGCAACATTGTTGTAAGCATAGCCCTGACCGAAGATACGGCCGGAGATCTTCTGACCTACGGAATATTTATCGGCACTGTTATAGAGGGTGAGACCGCCTGTCTCATCTTCAATGAACATATAGCTGCCGCTCACAAGAGTGACGGTTGCGGGCTTCTCTGAGCTGATGACAACGTCAAACAGAGCCTGGTTCTTGTTGCTGGTGCTGGTGGCGCAAATATCACGGATAACCTTGATGCTTCCGGCCTCAACAACATCGGCCTGCTGGATAATGGTAACGAGAACTTCTGAAGAGAGGGTCTCGTCCTCACCTTTCTTGTTCTTTTCTGTCTTGGTGCTCTTGAACCAGATCTCACCGGAACGGGGCTTGCCGGTAGTATTCTCAGCAGGAGTAACCGTGAATACCAGGTTTCCCTTTTTGTTTGTTGTGTAGCTGTTATCCAGGGCAAGCCAGTCAGTCTTGGACTCGAAACCAAGTCCGGTACCCTTCTGCTCCATAACAAGCTCAAAGGCTTTGGCTTCCTTACCCACATAAACCGTGGTTCCATTGACAGCAGACAGAAGAGCCTTCTCCACCTTGATAACGCTGGCATCTATAAGTTCAACGGTTGTACCATAAAGGCTATAGGGGCCTTCTACGGTAACCTTGTCGCCAACATCAATGCCGAGATTGCTCCAGTTATAAGCACCGGTAGCATCTACGGTACCATAGATGTAGACGGTCTTGTCTGAAGTGTCGTCCTTAAGATACCAGTTACCATAACTTGTATTGGCAATACGCTGGCAGGCACCGGTTATACGGTAGGTCTTGCCGTCCACGGGTGTGAAATCAGGATCTTCACCAACAAGCTGCTTTGCAGTAACCACAACAGCAGAAGCGGGAGTGCCAACAGAAACCACGAAATTCTGGTACTTGTCACCCACCTTCACCTTGAAAGTGCGGTTGAAAGAACCAAGGTCATCATCTTCGGTGGGGTCGGCACCGTTAACCTTCTTGAAATAAGCCTTACGGTTATCCTTGAAGGTAATGATTGTTTCACCGGCCTTGCCGCTGGCAGGGCTGATGCTTACCCAGGGGAATTCCTCAAGCTGATTGACCAGCTTGGTCTTTTTCTGCTTGCCTTTGTCGGCAGTACGCACTGTGGTATCCTTTGAAACCTCATAGTCAAAGGTCCAATCCTCGGTAGCGCTTACCTTGACAGATACTGTGCCGTCGGTTTCAGGAATAGTTATATATGTCTTATCGGCCTGGAATTCACTCATCAGGTGAGCGCCTTCTTTCTCACAAGCCACTGTTGCCACGAGGGCAAAAACTGAGAGGATGATATATTTTGCTTTCATTGTTTGATCCTCCTTAAATTAGTTGAACAGATACTTGATGCCGATAGAAGCATACCAGCACTGGCCAAGACTGTGGTTGGAAACGAATGTCTTGGTGCTGCCGCTGATGGCGTCAGGAGTAGAGAAGGTGGCATAACCCTCAGCGTCCGGGCCCTCATATTTGAGGATACGGGCATCTGAGCCGATTGCAGGATTCAGGTACTTGGATACGCCCCAACTTGAATTGAAGAGGTTAAGAACGTTCTTCACATCCAGGCTCAGCTGGAGAGTGTTCTTAACATTGCCGATCTTGAGCACGAAGTCGTGCTTGTAGCTGATATCGAAGCGGTGTACCCAGGGAGAGTAGACGCTGTAGCCTTCGGCATACTGGCCCTGGTGCTTGCTCAGATAAGGATCGTTGTGGACAAAGTCCATGAAACGGTCTCTGTCGCTGTCGGACTTGAAGCGGAAGTCACGGTTTTCCACCTGTGCATCAGTAGGGATATAAATTGCGTCGTAGTTGTAACCGTCGCCGTTCATATCGTTGGTTGTCATGTAAGAGTACTTGTAACCACCTTTCCAGGCCTCATAGATGAGGGAGTAGTGGTTGCCGCTCTTGTCATGTGCGGTTGCGGAAGCAACAATACGGTCAGGGGTCACATACTGTGAATTGTGCAGGGAAATGTAGTTGGGGCCCTCGGTGGTAGGAACATAGGTGAAGGCCGATTCTGCTGCAGAGCCGGGCATACCGGTGATTTCCTTGTTCACGGTGTGGGTGTAAGCAGCCATGAGGCTGAGCCATTCTGCGGGCTGTGCGTTTACGGTAACGTTGGCGCTCCAGCCATAACCCTTGGAGGTGTTCTCAAGAACGAATGCCTTGGTGCCGTTGCGGAAGTCATCGGGGTAGATGGGACGGTTGTCAATGCCGTTGAGGCGTGCGAAACCGGAAACATCCTTCATGCTCCAGTCAGAGATTGCGACTGCATTGATGGTCTTGTTGAAGATACCTTCCACGGAAACGGTGAGAGGGAAGCTCACGGGGATGGTGTAATCAACGGCCAGGGAGCTCTTCCATACCTGAGGCATCTTGAAGGCGGGATCCACGGCGTTCACTGCAGAAGGGACGGTGCCGTCCTCAGGGGAGACGCTGGAGGGATAGCCAAGGCCCTGGAGTTTCTGGAGAAGGGCGTCGATGGTAGCCTTGCCGTTAGCATCGGTTACAAGACCGCCGGCAAACTCGTCAATTGAGAAACCCTTCTTGGCTGCATTTGCAGCATTGATCTGGGCCTGGTACTGAACCATACCGCCGTTGGTGGGCATGTTGGTGAAGAACACAAGGGGCAGACGGCCGCTGAACAGACCGGTACCGCCGCGGACCTTCAGGCTCTTGTCTCCGAATACGTCCCAGGTAAAGCCTACGCGGGGAGAAACGGTGATGCTGGAAGTGGGCCACTTACCGGTATCGATGTGAGTCTCCTGATAGTTCTTGGCCTTGGGATAGTAGGAAAGCTTCTGGATTGCGGCATTGGTCATGAGGTCCTTGTTGTCAAAGAACAGACCGTCAAGACGGAGGCCGTAGGTGAGCTTGAAATTATCTGAGATATTCCACTCATCCTGGGCATAGAGGCCGGCTTTGTAGAACTGAACACGTGCTGCAGGTGACTTTTCGCCGTTGTAACCATAGGTAAGGTTCACAATCTCAGGAGTGCCTGCAAAGACATCGGCGATGTTGGTGCCGGCATCCCAGTTATAACGGTAATAACCGGTACCGTTACGCATGTACTGGTTATCGGCCATCTGGTACTCGAAGCTGAGGCCTCCGGTGATCTTGTGGCTGCCGATATAATAAGTAAGGTCATCCTTTACATTGGCGATAGTGTTGTGAACGGCATTGTTCCATGTGAACAGCTCATAACCAAGGGCGATGTAGTTGTTGTCACCACGGGTTATGTCGATGAAGGGGAATTCGTCGGAGTTGGTGCCGCGGACATCGTCAAGCTTGGAGAAGGTTGCCAGGAACTGGTTGGAGAGGTTGTCGGTGAGACGGCTGTTCAGATCCAGGGACCATGTGTTCACCAGGTTGTTCATGGAGTACATGGAGTTGGCGTAGGACATGGAAGACTTGGAAGTACGGGCGTCTACCATACGGGTACCACCGTCCATTGAAGAAGCGTTAGGGGCGCTCCAGTAGGTGTTACCGGTATAGTTGTAACGGAGAGCAAGGTGATGCTTCTGGCTGATGTTCCAGTCCAGACGGGCCAGGATCTTGTAGTTGGACTCATTGGCGGGGAAGTCTGTGAAGGAACCGGTGTCATATCCGTAATTCTCCCGCACATAGTCCTTAACGGCCTGAAGGTCTGCAACAGTGGTGCGGGAAATGTAGTTGTCGGGAACGGCGACACCGTTTTCAGAAGCCCTCCAGCGGTTTGCAATGGTAGGGGTCTTCACCATTTCTGCATTCACGAAGAAGAACAGTTTGTTCTTGATGATGGGACCGCCAAGGGTGAAACCGTAGGTGGTGCTGCGGTCTGTAGCACGTGCTCCGGAGATTTCATCACCGTCCACGGCATTACCGCGCATGTTCTCATTCTTATGATAGATGTATGCAGTGCCCTTGAAGGTGTTGGTACCGGACTTGGTGATGGCGTTTACGCCACCGCCGATGAAGTTGGTCTGGCGGACATCGTAAGGGGAAATAACAACCTGGAGTTCCTCAATTGCGTCGATGGAGATAGGGTTGCCACCGCCGGGGAGGTTGTCGTTAAGACCGAAGTTGTTGTTGAAGTTTGCACCGTCAACGGTGAAGTTGGCGGTACGGCCGTCTGAACCGGCAAAGCTCATTCCGTTACCGCCGTAAGGTGACAGACGGGTTACGTCCGTGATGTTACGGTTTACGGTAGGGAGGCTCAGGATCTGGTCATTGGAGATGTTGGTGACAGCTCCGGTGCGCTCCTGGGCGGCGAACTTTGAGGTGGGGGAAGCAACAACCACGGTGCCCTGGAGCATCTCAGTGCTCTCGGCTATCTTGGCGTTGAGAGAATAGGTTTCGGCCAGCTGGAGAACTACGCCGGTGTAAGATGCATCGGAGTAGCCAAGGCAGCTGAAGTCAACCTTGTAAGGACCACCGGTACGCATACCCTGGATAGCGTAGCGTCCTTCGGCGTTGGTAACAGCGCCATAGATGGTGCCGGAGGGTTCATGCTGAGCCAGCACGGCAGCACCTACGACTGGTTCGCCGTTCTGGTCAACCACGCGGCCGGAGAGGGCCGATGTAGTGACCTGAGCATAGGCGACAGTGCCCGCAATCAGCGTAGTGAATGCGAGCAGAAGGCTTTTAAAAGCTTTTCTCATAGAGGTTTTGATAAGAATAAATATTGATACTAACTGAGTAGTCTTCAAATAACCGACGCGAAGTTACTAAAAATAAAGGACTATAACAAAAAAATATAGAATTTGAAAAACCAACAAAAGTTTCTATCTTTGCAGCCCCGGAGGACGGATTTACGATGACTTGCAACCTCCGTGAAGTGAAAAAATGCTAAAAAATTACCTCTTCACGTCGGAGAGTGTGTCCGAGGGACACCCCGACAAAGTGGCGGACCAGATATCTGACGCCATCCTTGATCAGTTTTTAATGCAGGACCCGGAGGCCAAAGTGGCCTGCGAAACCTTCTGCTCTACCGGTATGGTGGTTGTAATGGGTGAAGTGAAGGCCGAAGCCTACGTAGACATCCAGAACACCGTCCGAAGCACCATTCGCAAAATAGGCTACACCAAGGCCGAATACATGTTTGACGCCTCCAGCTGCGGCGTCCTCAGCGCGCTCCACGAGCAAAGCCCGGACATCAACCGCGGCGTTGAACGCAAGCACGGCGAGGACCAGGGCGCAGGTGACCAGGGAATGATGTTTGGATACGCCTGCCGTGATACGGAGGACTATATGCCCCTCCCGCTCTACTTAAGCCACAAAATCCTTGAAATCCTCTCTGACATCCGCCACAATGAGCCCACGCTCATGCCTTACCTGAGGCCGGATGCCAAGAGCCAGTTCACAATTGAGTATGATGGTGAGACCCACGCCCCCGTGAAGGTCCACACCATTGTTCTCAGCACCCAGCACGACGAATTCGTGCCCAAAACCCTTGGCAAGATGTCTTACGACGACGCCGTCGCCCAGTACGGCCACACCAAGGTGGACGCCGCAATGCAGGCAAAGATCAGGGAAGATGTTGAAAAAATCCTCATCCCTCGCCTGAAAAAAGCCCTTTCCAAGGAAACCGCCGCCCTCATCCATGACTACATCCTTCACGTGAATCCCACCGGGAAGTTCGTTATCGGCGGCCCCCACGGGGATACCGGCCTTACTGGCAGGAAAATCATCGTGGACACCTACGGAGGCAAGGGCGCCCATGGCGGCGGAGCCTTCTCCGGAAAGGACCCCTCAAAGGTGGACCGCAGCGCAGCCTATGCAGCCCGTTACATTGCCAAGAACCTGGTAGCTGCAGGAGTGGCATCGGAATGCCTGGTGCAGCTTGCATATGCTATCGGCGTTGCAAAGCCCGTTAGCGTCTATGTTGACACTTACGGCACAGCCTCAAACGGCCTTTCAGACGGTGAAATTGCTGCCAAGGTCCAGGAAATCTTTGACCTAAGGCCCGCTTCCATCATCAAAAAGTTCCAACTGAAGAACCCTATTTATGCCCCCACGGCCGCCTATGGCCATATGGGACGCAAGCCCTTCAAGAAGACCGTAAAGGTTCAGGGGAAGGAGAAAATCGTCCAGTTCTTCGGCTGGGAACTGCTGGATAGCGTACCTCCTGTAAAGAAGGCGTTTGGTTTGTAGAAGGGCAGCTGATTACCTAAAAACCCACAAAAAACGGTTACTGGCGGCCCTTTGGGCAGCTGGTAACCGAAATATGCCTCTTTTACGGTAAATAGCGGCCCTTGTGCGCGGACCACGTTTGATAGCCAGACCCGCGACACTAACCTTCTAGCACCTGGTTCTGAACCCGCACGGATTCATCGTGGATGGCGGTCATGATGGCGGTGATTGCGGCCTCGGAGATGCCAAGGGAGGCGCCACGGCTCACCATATCGGCAAGAAGCTGCTCCCATCGGCCTGCCTGGATGATGGCGACGTTGTGGCTGCGCTTGTACTCTCCTATTGCCTTTGACACCTCACTACGGTCCTTCAGCAGATCCAGGAGTTTGTCGTCAATCACGTCTATGCGGGCGCGGAGGGCCTCTATTCCGTCACGGTAGGCGGTGTTGTCGGATGTGTTCTCCCTTATAACAAGGCTCTCAAGAAGGGCCTGGAGGTCATGAGGGGTAAGCTGCTGCTTTGCATCTGACATAGCGCAGGCGGGGTTGCAGTGGCTCTCCACCATAAGACCGTCAAGACCAAGGTCCATGGCCCTCTGGGATAGTTCGTGGAGGTACTTACGGTCTCCGGCCATATGGGAAGGATCGGCAAAAAACGCCATCTGAGGGTAGCGGGAGCGCATTTCAATGGCAAGTTTCCAGCCGGGATCATTGCGGTAAGGGATAGGGGCCGATGTTGAGAACCCGCGGTGGATGACTCCCAGCTTCCGGAGCCCGGCCCTGTTAAGGCGCTCAAGGGCGCCAATCCAAAGGTCGATGTCCGGATTCACGGGGTTTTTCACTAGGACGGGGATGTCCGTACCCTCAAGGGCATCGGCAATCTCCTGCATGAGGAAGGGGTTGGCGCTGGTACGCGCTCCAATCCACACTATATCTACTCCGTATTTGATGCACTCCAGAACGTGCTTTTCACTGGCAACCTCCGTGCACACCTTCATGCCGTAGGTTTCCTTCACCTTCCTCAGCCACTTGAGGCCGGGTGTACCCACGCCCTCGAAAGAGCCCGGATGCGTACGCGGCTTCCATATACCTGCGCGGTAAACGTGAATGCCAAAGGCGTTAAGGCCTGCGGCTGTTTCCATTACCTGCTCCTCGGATTCCGCGCTGCAGGGGCCTGCAATGCACATGGGCCTGGGAAGCGTGAAGAATCCCCACTCTGTTCCGGGGATGATATCCAGTGAATGACTCATCGTATGATCCGTTTAATCTTATTGGCGTCTTCTATCAGTTTCCGGAGGGCTTCTTCGTCGTAGGAAGCAACCGCGTCACGGAACTGCTGCATCTTTTCTATATAGGTATCCATCACCTGGAGCACGTTGTTATGGTTCTGGGTGAGGATAGGGATCCACATGTCGGCATTGGACTTTGCGAGGCGGACGGTGGAGGAGAAACCTCCGGAGGCAAGGTCGAAGATATGTTTCTCGTCCTTCTCCTTGTCAAGCACCGTGAGTGCCAGGGCAAAGGAGGTTATGTGGGATATGTGGGACACGTATGCGGTGTGGATATCGTGGCTTGAGGAACTCATGAAGATGGGCCTCATATTGAGGCAGGCGTAGAGTTCAAGGATAGTCTGGACCGCCCAGGGGGCCGATTCTTCCTGATCGGCAAAGATACACGCCCTTCCGTCAAAAAGGCCGGGCTGAGCCGCCCAGGGACCGCTGTACTCCGTTCCTGCCATAGGGTGGGTGCACACAAACTGCTTCCTTGCCGGATGGTACTTCACCGCCGCACATATGTGCTCTTTTGTGGAGCAGACGTCGATCACAATCTTCTTCTCCTTGATGCGGTCAAGGATTTCCGGAAGCATCTTTACGGCGGCGCCTACCGGGACGGCAACCACAATTATGTCGGAGCGGTCCACGCAGTCTTCAAGGGACACCATTTCATCGGCCAGGCCGATTGTCATAGCTGCCTGTGCCGCCACTTTATCGGCCTCAACGCCCAGGACTTTGTCTGCAAAGCCCCTGCGCTTAAGGTCTATGGCCATGGATCCGCCTATCAGGCCCAGACCGATTATTCCTACTGTCCGCATACCGCCTTGATTTTTTCTAATGCCTTCTCCAGAGTGGGAACATTGGCGCAGAGGGATATCCTGAGATAGTTTGCACCTTTGCTTCCAAAGATGAACCCGGGGGTGAGGAACACGCCGGCCTCATAGAGGAACTTGTCACTCATGGCCGCCGCCGCTCCATCCGGATTTTGGGCCGATTTCCCGGACGGACCTGCCGTTTCAGGACTTCCATCCTGATTTTGGGCCGATTTCCCGGACGGAACCCGGCCCCAGACGTAGAGGCCACCGGCTGCGGGGTCATACGTGCAGCCGATGGTGTCCATGATGCGGCAGGCAAGCTCACGGCGGCGGCGGTATTCTGCATTGAGGCCCTCATACCACTGAGGGCCGGCGTTGAGGGCCGCCACGGCAGCTTCCTGGATGCCGCGGAACATGCCGGAGTCCATCTGGGACTTCACCTTCAGGACTTCCTTTATGACGGAAGCCTCACCCACCAGCATACCAACACGCCATCCGGCCATGTTGTGGCTCTTGGAAAGGGAATTGAGTTCCATGCAGCACTCACGGGCGCCGGGAACGGAGAGGATGCTCTGGGGCTTATTGAGGATGAAGCCGTAGGGGTTGTCGTTGATAAGGAGGATGGAGTGCCTCCGGGCAAAATCTACAAGCTTTTCAAACACGTCCCTGCGGGCAGGGGCGCCGGTGGGCATGTTTGGATAGTTGGCCCACATGAGTTTAACGCCGGTAAGGTCCATTGCCTCCAGCTGCTCAAAGTCCGGATACCAACCGTCATTTTCACGGAGATCGTAGTTCACAACCTCCGCCTCGCACATCTTTGTGGCCGATGTATATGTGGGATATCCAGGATTGGGCACCAGAACCTTGTCGCCTTTGTTAAGGAAGGTAAGGGAAAGGAGGAGGATGCCCTCCTTGGAGCCAGTGAGGGGCTGGATTTCAGAGGCGGGGTCAAGCTCCACGCCGTACCATCTGTCATACCAGCCGGCTATGGCATGCCTTAGCTCAGGGATGCCGGTATAGCTCTGGTAGCCGTGGCTTCCGGGCTTCCTGGCACATTCCACCATGGCCTCAACGGCCTCCTCTGAAGGAGCACCGTCCGGGGAGCCAATCCCAAGGTTGATGATGGGATCTCCGGGACGGGAGGCGTTTAACTGTGCAATCTCCTTATTCTTTATGGAGAAGTAATATTCTTTGACAGAAAATGTTCTGTCGGCTGGTTTCACAATCATAATGCTGCAGTGTATTCTCCAAGTATCTGGAGGTCATCAATGAGCGGTTTCACGGCCTGAAGGGCCTGGAGATACCGCTGATAGTTCTCAAACTTGATATCGGCATAGAAAAAATACTGCCACTCCTTTCCAGGGATGGGAAGGGACTGGATACGGGTGAGGTTCATGTCGTAGAAACTCAGGATGGTGAGAATCTGCGCCAGGGAACCCGGCTTATGCGGCAGCGTGAAGCATAGAAGGGCCTTGTTTATCCGGTCCTGAGGCACTTCCATGGAATCATCTATCACCAGGAAACGGGTGAA
>JAEESO010000031.1 GCA_016286385.1 Bacteroidales bacterium
ACGTTGCAGTTATTGTCCCGGAAGTTCAAGGAGATTTCTTGAAAGAGTCTGCAAAACTGTGGCGTATCACTTTGGAGGTAAATACCTTGATTGAACCCATTCTTATTGAGTCTTCGCATCCGTCTCCACTATATGAAGATATTCTTCACACCGGAATCATGGTTGCATAGTCACATCTATTTGTAAGCCAAATGAATAGACCGCCATAAGGTCTTCATAATTGGTTAGAAATTTGTTAACAACCCCGCACTCCACTCAAAGGCCGCCTTTTCAGGCGGCTCTTTTCGTTCCGTTTGGCGAAGGGACTCCGTCGGCCCACGTTACCCCATCCCCAAACCCCTTCCCTCGGGGAAGGTGCTTAGTCGCTTCGCTCCCAATTGCGGGCGAAGGACAAAGTGCGGGTGATGTGACTTTTTCTGGCACATCACCAGCAAAAAGTGGGTGTTTTTGCGGGTGATGAGACTATTTTCGGCACATCACGCGCAGTAAGGGGAAGGATGGAAGGTTTATCGACAATTATTTGTAGATTTGCACTTTCATTGACTGGAAGGAATGACAAATAAGGCCATCATACTGTGCATTTTTGCAGCGCTTGCTTTCGGATGCAGGCCGATGGATGCCCCTGCCCCGCCGCAGGAGCAGCCCAAGGACAAAACCGATGATACGGACAAGCCCGATGACCCCGGGAAGCCGGATTCGCCGGATGCCACGGACCCCTTTGAAAGCGCCGCGGAAGCAGTCCTCAACATGGGCGCCGGCTGGAATCTTGGCAACACCCTTGACACAAACAGCGGGGACATTAACAATATGTGGATAGAGGCCTGGACCGCCCGCACCCCCAAGGATTACGAGACCGCCTGGGGCCAGCCGGAGACCACCCGTGAACTCATCCATATGTTCAAGGAAGCCGGTTTTGGGGTAATCCGCGTGCCCGTAACCTGGTACCCCCATATGGGCACAATCACGCTCCACGACCAGAACAAATGGAATCCCGCCACGTGGACGGGTACAACTGTGGACCCTCAGTGGATGGCCCGCGTGAAGGAAGTTGTGGACTACGTGATAGACGAAGGGATGTACTGCATCCTCAACGTCCACCACGACACAGGATCAGCCTCCACTGCCTGGATAAGGGCTTCAGAAGATGGTTTCAACGCCGCCAAGGACCGCTACGAGGTCCTATGGCAGCAGATTGCCATCACCTTCAAGGATTACGGAGAGAAACTCCTTTTTGAGTCGTATAACGAGATGCTGGACCAGTACGACTCCTGGTGTTTTGCCTCATTCGCGGCCCCCGGAAGCTACGACGCCGCCGTGGCCCAGGGCGCCTACAAGGCCATCTACAACTACGCAGCACTGTTCACACAGACAGTGCGTGCAACCGGCGGCAACAACCTCTACAGGAACCTTGTGGTGAACACCTACGGCGCCTGCAGCGGAGACGGCACCTGGAACGCCCACCTCCAGGACCCCATAGCCAGCATCCAGATTCCGGAAGAGCCCGGCCACATAGCCATTGAGGTGCACAGTTACTGGGAGGCCGATAAATTTGACGCACAGAAGGCCGATATAGACCGCCTCTTCACAAACCTTGACACATATATTGTAAAACGTCTTGGGGTACCCGTAATCATTGGCGAATGGGGCGGCGGGACCAATGAAGACAATGACGCCAACGTCACCTTTGCCGGATATTTCTCCGGAAAAGCCAGAGAGGCCGGAATTGCCACATGCTGGTGGATGGGCCTTTCCGACGGCAGTGACCGCAGCGTCCCCGCATGGACAATGCCAAGGACCAAGGATGCCATCCTTCAAAAATAAGGTTATACCGGCACGGCAAAGACAAAGCGGGCGCCGGGGCTGTAGGAGGTGTCAAGGTAGATCTTGCCCCCCATCTTGGCGGTGATTTCACGGCAGATGCTGAGGCCAAGGCCGGTGCCCTGGACGAAGTCGTCCAATTTCACAAAACGCTCAAAGATGCGCTGGGCCTCCCCTTCAGGAATGCCGGGGCCGGTGTCCTCCACGCTGAAAGCAATCATGCCGGAAACTTCTTCCAATGAGCAGCCAAGCCTGATTTCTCCCTCCTTTGTATGCTTGCAGGCATTTGTGAGGAGGTTTGTGAGCACCTGCTGGATACGGAGGGCGTCGGAGGTGAAGGTGAACGGCAGTTCCATTGACGGCTTGAAAAGAAGCTGTACGCCGGGCTGGAGCCGATGCTCCGCAGCATTGATGGCCTCTTTGCAGATTGACTCGCATTCTGCCTCCCCCATTGTAATCCTGTAGCCACCGGTATCCATGGCCGATGTACTCATAAGGTCGTCAAGGAGCATGGTCATCATGCTGGTGTTGTTCAGAACGTGCTTCCCGAACTCCTCCTTCTCCTGAGCGGAGAACATGCCGTCAGGGAGTGCCAGGAGCTGGGAGAATCCCGTAATGGCGTTAAGCGGGGTACGGAGCTCGTGGGTCATGTTCTGGATGAAGCGGTCCTTGGCGGCATCGGCCTTCATGACACGTTCATTTGCGGCGGTGAGTTCCGCAATCATCTTCTCATCTTTCTTCTGTGTCCGGCGAAGGTTCCTCACGTAGGAAAGGAGCCCCAGGATGACGCCCAGAAGAAGAAGGATGCCCAGCACCATCACCATGCGCGTCACTTTTTCCACCTGACGGGTCTTTTCCTCCACCTGGTCCTGGAGGCGGTCGTTCTCATAGCGGGCATCCATCTCGGACATATGCATCTCAAGGATGGTGGAGAAGTCTTTCTGGTTGGCATTGAAGCAGAAATCCTTCATCTCCACGGCTACGTCCAGCCTGCCCACAGCCTTCGCTACGGCGGAGAGAATGTAGATATTGTTTGGCGACAGGCTATTATACACGGATTTGTCAGATCTGTCAGTTATGTCAAAACTGCCGTCATACAGGGCGTCAATACTCTTGAAGATGGTTGGAGTCATTCGGCCCAGAGCCTGCTTATGAGGCGATTCAAGGCATTTGTCCCGGTATGACTTGTAGCGGGGAAAGTCACCGGCCACGGCAGCAAGTATGGCCGATTCCCGCATACACATCACGGTATCTACCGGAAGGACGGCGTTCTCCCATGCTTTGTCCACGAAGAAGCGGGCAGAGTCAAGGATGTGTTGTAATGTGGAAGCATAATCCAGATAATACGGGCACAGGCTCTGGCGGCGGACGGTGGGATCATCGGTAGAAAGGTACGTGCGGATAGAAGCCCGTATATGCTCCCTTGCAGCAGAATAGGCCCCATAAACCTTATAGTACGACGCCAGTTCTTTCTCTGCCAGCCATTTGCCGTATTCGTTATTCTCCTCGAAGGCCTGCTTCTGCATCTCCTGGATCACTTCCAGCGCACGGATCTGCCGGCCTGTGTTGAAGAAATAGTTCTTAACAGACTGGTAGGACTGGTAATAGTACTGGAGGTAACCATACTTCCGGGCGTTGGTCTTGACTTCCTCCTGGGCGGCAAGGATATCGGCATCACTCGCCGGGCGAATGGCGCAAAAATTACGCAGCCGAACCACATAATAAAGGACAAGGGCCTTGTTGTCGGAAGCCGCCGTGGCCGCCTTAAGAAGCGCTTCATTGGCCTCATCAAAGCCTTCCTTGCCTATGAGGGCATCGGCCTTTGACATACATTCATAACAGGAGTCGTCTATCTTGTAGGGATTGTTCTGAGCCCTTAGGCCGATGCTTCCTCCAAGAAGCACCGCCACAGCCATTATGAGGAGTCTAGGTTGCATAGTAAATGCAAAAATACATAATTATTTGTAGATTTGTAAAACAATTTGAATTACAGATGATTTACCAGTCACTTACAGAACTTATAGGCCGCACTCCCCTCCTGGAGGTGAAGGGATTCAAGGGGCAGAGGGCAAGGATTGTCCTGAAACTTGAAAAGTTCAATCCCGGAGGGTCCGTCAAGGACCGCATTGCTGCGGAAATGATAGAAAAGGCAGAGGCCGATGGCATCCTGAAAGAAGGTTCCACTATCATTGAACCCACCAGCGGAAACACAGGCGTGGGCCTGGCCTGGGTTGGTACTGCAAAGGGATACAAGGTAATTCTAACCATGCCGGAATCCATGAGCCTTGAAAGGAGGCAGCTCCTGCAGGCACTTGGGGCCACCCTGGAACTCACCCCAGCAGCGCAAGGGATGAAGGGTGCAATTGCAAAGGCTCAGGAGCTCAGTGAGAGCATCCCGGGCGCCGTGATCCTAGGGCAGTTTGTGAACCCCGCCAATCCCCTGGCCCATGAGAAAACCACCGGGGAGGAAATATGGAATGATACTGACGGCGCCGTGGATATCTTTGTGGCCGGAGTGGGCACAGGAGGCACTGTAAGCGGAACCGGAAAGGCCCTCAAAAAGCACAAGGCCAGTGTCCGCGTCATAGCCGTGGAGCCTGCGGAAAGTCCCGTCCTCAGTGAGGGCAGGAGCGGCGCCCACAAGATTCAGGGAATAGGCGCGGGCTTTGTCCCGGACACCTATGATCCGGCAGTAGTGGACCAGGTCCAGCCCATTACCAGTGAAGATGCTATGAAGGCCACCCGACTTCTGGCCGGAAAGACAGGTCTTCTTGTGGGAATATCCTCTGGAGCCGCCTTCTGCGCTGCCCTGAAGCTCTCCCGGCTACCGGAGAACGAGGGAAAGATGATTGTGGCCCTTCTTCCGGACACCGGGGAACGTTACCTTTCAACAGGAGTATTTACCGCATGAACATACCAATTAAACAGACAAGGCTGCATCTCAGAGCCCTTATGGAGTCACTCAGTGACGCCATGTTCCCGGAGTATAACTTTATCCCGTATGAGGAATCCCTGCAGAATGCCATGGACGTCCTTGCGCAGCTGTGCCCGCAGGACGCCGTAGATAAGTTCAGGGAGAGAGTCCCGGACATTGCCAGGCTCCTGAAACAGGACGTGGAGGCCATTGCCAGCAATGACCCCGCAACGGACAGTCTCCAGGAAATTGTGTACTGCTACCCCGCCGTAACCGCAATGATCCACTACAGGGTGGCCCATGAGCTTGACGCACTGGGGATTCCCATCATCCCCCGCATGCTCACCGAATGGGCCCACGCCAATACCGGAATAGACATTCATCCTCAGGCTTCCATCGGCCATCATTTTGCAATTGACCACGGAACGGGCGTTGTGATTGGTCAGACCACCATAATAGGCAATTACGTGACCATATATCAGGGCGTCACCCTTGGCGCAAAGAATATCAGGAAGGATGCCGACGGCACTCCCTGCAACATCCCCCGCCACCCCATCATAGAGGACGGCGTCACCATCTACAGTAACGCCACGCTCCTTGGCCGCATTACAATTGGGGAAGGCTCCGTGATTGGCGGTAACGTATGGCTTACCCACAGCGTACCTCCCGGATCAAAGATAATCCGCCAGCAGGACTGACGGGAAGTTCTATCCGTAAAACAGTCCAATAATTACAGCCCTGCGGTCCAGGCTACCTTGCCCTTCCCGCCGTGGGAAACCACTATGCTGCCGTGAGGCGGCAGGGAGAAGAAATTGTCTGACCAGAAGGCCTCCGGAACAAGCTCCCCATTACCGTCAAGGAGCTTCAGGACCACCTGGAAGGCCACGGTATCAGAATTATTCACAACTGTCACGTTGTGCGCGCCGTCCTCCTTGACACTGAGATCCGGAGCGGGAAGCGCCGTCACGTAAGAGAGGTTTGCATACGTGCCGATAGGCGTCTGGAACCAGCCTGAATGCGCAAAGTCGTGGACATTGCCCTGGGCCGGAACGGCATAGAAGTTATTTGCCCCGCCCTCCACAAATACAAAGAGATCCTCTCCCTGAGGAAGGTCCAAAACGGGCACGGAAGTGCCTTCAGGGACACTTACACTCACGGGAACGGACTGGATTTCACGGGATGCTGCATCAAAGATGCGTACGGTGCAGTCCAGTTTTGCAGCGCCGCTGCCAGTTGCCAGACCGTTTACGGCATAAAGCTTACGCTCTTCCCACTGCAGAAGCAGCTGAACGGGCTCCAGGGCCTTCTTGGTGCCATAATAACCGGCCGTAGGAATTCCGTACCAGTCATACAGCTGCCAGTAGAGCATGGGGACGGCAGAATTGAGCATCCACTGCACCACGCCCGTAGCCTTACCTATATTGATACGGAAGGCCTCGTACATACCGCGTGTGCCGGTGTAATCCGCGGCCTGCGCACGGGCAACAAATTCCTCCACGGAAGAGGGCTCACCGTACTGGCCGGCAACCACCTCACGGATGACATGGGTATCGTGCATGCCCTCCCCTGCTACGGTGCAGAGGCTGTCCCAGGCTGCTCCCACGGGCCAGAGGTCCTCCGGGGCAATCATCTTCTTTACGGATTCAAGCTGAGGCATATTAAGGCCGATACCAGTTTCCGTGTTGAAGCCAAGAGCGCCGCCATCGGCCTGGGGATCCACCCAGTATTCAGGGCCGCAGTACTCATAGGGGCCCGTCATCTTGTTGCCGGAAGGCCCTGCCATTGAGACCTTGGAGGCCGCACTGCAGATATAGGAGAACTCCAGCCCCAGAGCCTTGAATTCCTTGAGGTAAAGAGGCTCAAGCTGAGGGTTTGCAATACGGTCACTGCCGGTAAGGAACGCAGCGATGCAAGGGTGATTGCGTATCCAGCGCATCTGGTCACGGAAATAACGGTATGCCAGGGCATTGCGCTCAGGGTCATTGATGCAGCCATACAGATTGCTGTGGGGGATGCCGCAGTAGCCTTCCCATTCCCACTGGCAGCTCCAGCCGGTAATTGCCATGAGGCCCTCTTTGTCGCAAAGGTCATAGATATAGGAATCCTTGCCCCAGATATTCTCAAAGCGGATACAGTTAAGGCCCATGTCCTTTACCAGCTTCACCTGATGGGCGATGCTTTCATGGGTGTCCCGGAGATAACGGTCATCGGCCCAGCCGGCGCCCACCACAAGGATGTCACGGCCGTTGAGGGTGTATTGGCGGTTGCCGTCTTGGTTGAGGCGGGAGGTGAACTTACGTATGCCGAATGTGCGGGAGACTTTGTCCGATACCGCCTTTCCGGTGAGGGCAAGGAGCCTGAGATTGTAAAGCTCCGGCTTCCCAAGGTCATGGGTCCACCAGAGGCGGGGATTATCAATCTCAAGGGCCTTGAATATCTCCTCACGGGTTTCACCGGCATTGAGGGTAAGGGAATGGGAGAACTCCTGGCCTTCCATGACACCCTTAAGAACAACGTTACGTGGCTCTGATGTATGGTTGCATAGGAGAGCACGAACTTCAATATCGGCCTCATCCAAATCATCATCCAGGATGGGATGGACGTAGAGGTCCTTTATGGAAACGTCTCCGTGGGAGCGGAGGGTGACGCCCCTTACAAGGCCCATGCTCTCGTCTTCCGGAGCGGGGCTCCAGTCCACCCACCCAAGGTTAAGGTCTCCGGCCTTGGCCCTTTCAAGCCTTACCTCAAGGTGATTCTTCTTTTCCATCAGGCGGGTTACGTCAAACTCACGGACGGCAAAGATGCCAAAGGTTGTGTCCTTTGAGGCAATCTTCTCCCCGTTGAAGAAGATATCGGCATAATAACCCAGGCCGTCAAAACGGAGGGTATAATGAAGCGAAGGGTCATAAGCCTTGAACACGGTGGAGTATGTGAAACTTCCTTCCAGGGCCTCAGGGGTGAGTTCCACGCCGTTATCAAGCAACACAGCCGCCACCGTTGACGGAACGGAAGCGGGATAAGTCTTTCCTGTGCTGTCCTGTGTCAATGTCCATTCTGAGCCCGCGCAAGAGGCAAGCAAAATAATAAAAGCCGATACAATTACGTTTCTCATATCGTAAAGGTACGGCTTTTATTATTGAAAGACAAATAATTATTTCACGGAAGCCTGGTATTCTATCTTCTGGCCCTTCACAAGGTGGTCGCACTCAATAGAGGGCTTGGAAGCCTTGGTGGCTGGGCACTGGATCTGGATCCAGGTGGATTCTCCGGGCATGAGATAGCGTAAGCTGAATGAGCCTCGCACGCCGTCCACTGAGACAAACGCATCCTTGTAGATAGGCGCAACGCCAACATTGGCAATAAGAACGGAAGCGCAGACGCCTTCATTCACACAAAAGTCCCTGATTTCAAAGCGGTAGCCCATAGACATGGCGGCTTCCCTGATACGGGCCTCTGTTTGCTTGCCAGGTTGGTCGTTGCCGATAATGAAAGTCATATGGGTTTTTGCCACCTGATCTTCAAACACACGGCCATGCATCCCTTCAGGGTCCAGGGCATGAGCCTGATCACTTGATGTGTAATAGCTGAATTCACCTCCAAAAGGAGCCTTCTTATACCTGTCCTGTCCGAAGAACTTCCAGTTAGGATAGTTTTCATTATCCCAAGCCTTGCACATAAAGGAATCGTCAAAATTACCGAACCTGAGGTTAAGCAAAGACTTTTTAGAACTGAACGGAGCATATTTATCGTCTGCCGCATCAATAGAAATCATCCATGGCGTGCACTTGAACCACTTATCCATCAGAGGCAGAAACTCGCTCTGGAAAGCCATCGAGGGGAATGTCTGACCCATTATGAACGGGCCGTCATAGATATGGTACTCGGCCCAAAGGCCAAAGCCGGTTTCTACAAAAGCCAAACGGGGATCTTGGTCGTATCGCTCTGCAAAGTGCATGTGGAATTCCTTATGAAAACGCTGTAGTTCCTCGCAGCGCCAGTCCGGGAACTCAGTATCACGGCCCTCGCACTTTTCGTTTGTAGCCTCGTATCCGGGCCATTTTTTAATATAGTCCGGAACTGCGCATTTCTTCCCGGGATAAGTATAGCGGAAACGAAGCACAGCCTGATGACCGCGGGCGGCTACATCTGAGAGAAGATTATCCACTACGCTCCAGTCAAAGACATCCTTTCTCTTGCATACGTCACTATAGAGCATGTATGAGAACTCCAGCTGCACGTAGCTTTTTGTGCGTGAGCCGCTTGTGTTCCACAGAACTATTCCCGTCATTGGCTGAACGCCGGTTACAGAGGCCGACAAAGATACACTTTCTCCGGCATCGGCAGGTTTTTCATGAACAAGCGGTTCCTCCGGGGCGGGAACAAAGGGGTTCTCCCACGGAGCATCCGTCTGGTCAGTAGAAGGATCTGACGGAGGGTCTGAAGAATCATCCTTTGAGGAATCATCCTCTTCTTCAGAGGGGACGACAGGAGCAACCACCGGTACCTTATCACAGCCACAAGACACTAGCGCAAATGCACATACAAAGAGAAAAATCTTCTTCATTCTACTCACGGCTGAAGATAAACACGCAGGAGATTGCCGCCACCATACCGCATACCTGCCATACGGTGGGAAGGGCGTTCATACCGGCAATAAGGAGAAGCACTATGGAGAGCAGGCAGCAGATGACGGGAGAGCAGGCATCGGCCAGTGGAGCAATTACCATAGCCTTGCCGTAGCGGTTTGCGTACACAAGGGTGAATGCGCCAATTGCATTGAGAATCTGTACGAAGAACACCTTGGTGGGGACGCCCCATCCATATGCCGCAAGTTCTGAAGGAGACTTCAGGAGGAATGCCACGGGAATGAGCACCACGGCTGCAAGGGCCATATAAACAAACACGCTCTCCGCATCTGGGGTATTGTTGTTGGCAAGCTTCATAACAAAGGCCTGGATACCCCAGCAGATGAAAACTACCGCCGCAAGCACAATCCACAGCCAGCCGGATGCTGCGCCTTCGGTATCACTGGGCATTGCAAAGCAGATGATGGCCACAAAAGCCAGCACAATACCAAGGATTCCAAGTTTGGACACCTTCTCCTTAAGGAAGATGGAGGACAGGATAACCGTAACGATAGGTGCCACGGAGATCATGGGCATCACAAGATATGACGGGGCATACTTGAGGGCCAGGAACAGCACCAGCTGCCCGCCGGCGCCAAGAAGCCCCACACCCATTGAAAGAGCCACGGTCTTGGGACGGACATCCAGTTTCCACTTGATGTTTATCAGTGCAAAGATTGCACAGGGAATCATGGAAAGTGCCCACACCACATACACCATCTCAGAGGGGAAGTCTGCGGGAATTCCAAGATAATGCTCCCCGATGGTCGGATCTGAAAAAGTCATCCAGATGCCCCAGGTAATCATTGTTATCAGGGCATACAGCAGCCAATTGTGTTTTTTCTGTGCCATAATTCTGTTTTTCGTCATACCCGGCGTGACCGGGTATCTGTGTTTTCGTCATACCCGGCGTGACCGGGTATCTTTCCTTATTTTACAAAAGATGCTACCAGTTTACCCCATTCCTCATTCTCACGGATTCCCGTGAACTGCGCGCTGCCGGGGCCCCAGGCGTAGAACGGAACTGCAATGCCGTTATGCGCCTCAGAAGCAAAGTGAACGCCAATGAGGCCTTCCTCAAGGTTTCCGTCCTGTAGTGTAAGGCAGCCCGTTGCGTGGTCTGCGGTCATCACAACAAGGGTATGGCCGTCTGCCTCCGCCCATTTAAGGACATCACCAAGGGTACGGTCAAAGTCCAGGAGCTCCTCCATGGCCTTCTCAATGTCATTTCCGTGCAGCCAGTCATCTATGCAGGAGCCTTCTATCATCATCACAAAGCCCTTTTCATTCTTGGATAACTGATCAAGCCCGCGGGCAACCATATGGCGGAAGAGGTCTCCCCTCTCCTGCGCAACGGGAAGGTTATCCGGGGAAAGCAGGCCGATAACAGGGAGTTCCGCCGCCAAAAGCTCATCCTCCGTAAGGGCAACGTTGTACCCCGCCGCAGCCATTTCCTTTGTGATGTCACGACCATCCGTACGGTTCACCGTGAACCAGTCCAGGCCGCCGCCCGCAAGATAATCCACGCCGCAGGTCACGTAGTCTGCGATAAGATCCTCCTGGTTGTACCTGTACTCATTGTGGCAGCAGAAGTCGCAGGGCGTTGCATCGGCAAAGTGGCAGGTAACGGCTACGCCCGTGCTCTTGCCAAGACGCGCGGCGTCCACCAGTATGGAATAGAGGTCCGTGGTATCTGCGGCCGTTCCCACATGGCTGTATCCTGTCTTCTTACCTGCAGCCAGGGCGGTTCCGCCCGCTCCGGAGTCTGTGATTAGGGCATTGGTGCACCACGTGCGGGAAATGCCCACTGACTTGAAGTTGTCAAAGTTCAGTTTGCCCTTGTTGAGGACCCACGCACAGCTCACCTGCTCAAGGCCCATGCCGTCACCGATCATGAAGATGATGTTCTTAACTTCATTGGTCTGGGGCGGCTCCTTCACGTTCACAATATCATATGTAAATGGAGTCTGGTAATACTGAAGCTGCGGTTCCCCGTTCTGCTTGCAGGAAACCAGGAGGGCAGCCAGCAGGGCTGCCGAAACGGCTATTAGAATAGATTTTTTCATCCCTTGCGGTTAATTCTATGGTTCACACAAAATTACAGAAAAAACTGCTTTACCGCAACGGTCCCTGTTTCATTTTGGTTTCGGGTGCTTTCACTTGGTTTTACTCCTTCATGTGCAATCTAAGTGACAAAAAAAACAAAAACGCAAGTTGCCTTGCGTTTTTGTCCAGAAGAAAATATCATGTTTTGACTTCTTAGCGGGGATTAGGAGCAATTCCGCTCACGCGAGTTTCGTCCATGGGGATCTGATACTGGATCCTGAGGTCATTATAAGGAATTACTTCGGCCTTGGCAAAATTCAGGAAGCGGCGGTCAATGTCTCGTTTGTTGCGGATAAGGTCCTGAAGACGGAGGCCTTCATAGTAGAACTCCATGCGGCGCTCGTCCAGTACTGCATCAACGATATCGGAATAGCCACGACCGGCAAGATTACCGGCTGACATCTGGGCCGCGCCGGTAAGGCCGGCACGGGTACGGATCACGTTGATGTCAGCAAGAGCCTTGTCAACAGTTCCCTTATGAGCATAAGCCTCGGCCCTGTTCAGTATTACCTCAGCGTAACGCAGCATAATAAAGGATGAGGAGATGGGATATGTCAGATTGGTCTGGTGTGAGAATTTCTCACTGAACCAGCAAAGGAACTGTCCACCGGCGCCACGGATGCTGCAGCCACTACCATCCCATACGGCAGTAGGGGTTTGACTGACTATCTCTTTTTTCTTTTTTTCATCGTCCCATTCCAACTCATTGGTAGCTATGGCGGTGGGCATTACCTGACGCACATAACAACGGGTATTGGAGCCATCATTCAGGATATAGCCGGGGAATTCATCGCAGATCTTTGAAGCCGTGTTGTCAGGAATGGCTTTAAGGGCTTTCCCGTCATAAGTAAACGAATATGAGCCGTCTGCATTGGCCGTGACACAAGATGTCACGGCAGCAACCTCATATACATCTACCAGCTTCATTTCACCAAAATCATTCTTTACTTCCTTGGTATCTATCTTGTTGAAGGTGACATCAGGATAAGCAATGACCGGCTTCATTGAGCCCTCGTCCATCTCAGTCCAATAAACCAGCAGGCCCGGTACAGAAGCGTGTAGGCGAATGATATCCTTATAGCGTTTGTCCTGAGGGAAGCGCTGGAACAAATCATGAAGGGGATCTGCCAGGTATAGTTCTCCCCAACCAGTATTCTGGGTGCCATCAGGAGAGTCAAACATGCTGGCCAGGTTGCCCTTTGGAGGCATATTAGCAATGTCAGTGTCTGTGATATCCACGCACCAGAGAACTTCCTTCGAGGTGGGAGCAGTAGAGTAAAGCGTCGTTACTTCGGACTCAAGGTGGCTGTTTGGATTGTCTCCAAGAATTGCATCACATTCTGCTATACATGCATCCCAGTCCTCCTTGTACAGATACAGGCGTCCAAGAAGTGCGTGTGCTGCCTCCTGGGTGGCATATCCGTTGTTTCCCCTCTTGTAGCCGGGAGACATCAAGCGTATGGCCTCCTTGAGGTCATCCTCTATGGCATCATAGCATTCCGCTACGGTAGAACGCTTGGTCTCGGAATAGTCCGTTCCTATGCGGAGGACAATACCCGGGCTTGCACCCTGGTCAAAACCATACGGCTTTGCAAAGAGTGTTGTGAGAGTAAAGTGGAAGAAGGCCCTGAGGAAATGGTTCTCTCCCTTGAGTTGCCTGCTCTCCTTGGTATCCTCCGTAAGACCACTGATATTGGAGTTTGCGGCATATATCATCTTATAGCATATATACCACATATAGGAATTGTTGGGGGTAGTTTCATCGTCAATGAACTGAGCAGCCTTCCAGAAAGGGTCTGTACTGGTGTTGGAATAGCAGATATTATCTGTCTTCAATTCGTTCAGCAGAAAATACTGACGCACAAAAGAGTTGTTCTGCGAGTTCTGGTATGAAGACATATCCTTCATCATTGAGTATATACCGTCTGTGGTGTACTCTGCCGCTGCCGGGTTTGTTGCAAGGGCGGCGCCTGTAAGGGCGTCCGACGGCACAAAGTCCAGCTTCATACATCCTGCAAGAAGGATGGGAAGGAATATAATTGTTGAAAGTATCTTTTTCATGGCTTCTTGAAATTAGAATTTGAGGTCGACACCTAAGACAAACGCTCTTGGCACAGGATAGTTGTCGTTGAACAGTCCTGCAAGCGACCAGGAAGTACCTTCCAAGCGGACCTCAGGGTCTGCACCGGAGAACTTGGTGAGAGTGAACACGTTATCGGCAGTAAAATAAACACGGCCGCCCTTGACGAAGTTCCATAGAATGGGCTTGTCTATGTTGTAGGCCAGCGTAAGATTCTTCAGACGGAAGAAACTGCCGTCTTCCAGATAACGGGTGGACACTGCGTTACTGGACTTTTTGACAGCGCCCTTGGGGTAGGGGTGAGTAGCAATTTCATGAGTGCTTTCGTCATCCGGATCCCAGCGTACCCATCCCAGACCGTTACGGATACTCTGCATGTTGTAATCCGTGTAGGCGTCATCAGCATCAATAGTGTTACGTGCCTGATTGTAAATCTTGTTGCCGACGACAAAGTGGAAGTTGGCAGCAAGGCTAAAGTTCCTCCACCTGAGGCTGGTGGTGATACCGCCTGTGAACGCCGGGGTGGCAGATCCAACCATGCGGTAATCGGCATTGCTATATACGTTGGTCTTTTCCCTGTTACCAGTGAAAACGGGCCATGGCGACGTCTCTATGCCCTTTTCAGAGGTAGGATTTCCGTTTTCGTCCAGGACATAATAAAGCGGGAAGCCGTCATCGTCAGTTTCTTTCTCGTAGGCCCACCACAGAGGGTCTCCGTTTTCAGGATCAACACCGGCCCATTCGGGCATATACCAGGTATAGATGTCATACCCCTGGGCAACTCTCTGCTGCACCTCGGGAGTACCTGTGCCATGTTCGAAAGCACCGTTGGGCAGGAACTTCACCTTATTTCGGTTAAAGCCGATGTTAAAGCCCAGATTCCATTTCCAATCCTTGTTCTTAATGATATCGCCGTCCACGGCCAGCTCTATACCCTTATTGTTAATTGTACCGACATTTGCGGTATACTCCGCAAAACCGGAAGAAAGCGCCTGTGGAACAGAAAGGAGAAGGTTCTTGTTGTCTGTATTATAAAGGTCCAGGGCAAAATTGATGCGGTCTAGCATACGGGCTTCGATACCAAAGCTGAGCATGTGGGCCGATTCCCAGCCCAGGTAGTCGTTGGCCATTCTTTCAGCCACGGCTACGACCTTGTCGTTGTATGTGGAACTGGTGGTATAGAGGTCTTGGTAGAGGAAAGGCTCGATGTCCGAGTTACCGGTTACACCATAACCAGCACGAACTTTCAAGAGATCGAAGAATTTGACGTTCTCCATGAAACGTTCCTTGCTGATAATCCATGCAGCAGACACGCCGGGGAAGAAACCGCCGCGAGCTTTGGGGGCAAACTTGTAAGTGCGGTCATAGCGGATGGAAGCGGTGGCGATGTATTTTTCCGCATAGGAGTACTGAGCTTGTGCCAGTACTGCCCAGGCGGCAGAACGGTAATCGTTACCGGACACTCCGGTATGGATAGAACTGTTGAGTGCCTGCATACCGGTGAGCATATTGCTTCCGGAAGCGCCGATGCCTTCGGTGTAGCCCCAGCCGAATTCGGCACCGACGATACCGTTGACGTTATGAGCGCCGAAGTTCTTATGAGCTTTGAGGAGTTCGGTAAGGCCCACGCTCCAGCTTCTGCCGCTCCCCTGGTCAAGGGTACCTATGTTCTTGGCCGATGTGTTGGAACGCTTGTCCAGGTATGTCTTGCTGCTCCAGTTGGAGGAAGCCAGACGATTGTTGCTGGTGAAAGTGAGCCAGTCAGTGATGTTCCAGATCAGCTGGAAATCACCTACGATGTCTTCGTTCCAACTCTGTGCGGTATTGTACTGAAGGGAGTGGAAGGGGTTGTACTGCTCTTTCCCATACCACTTCAGACCGGCGGCTTCCGGCATGCCCACGGCTATTGCGACGCCATTATCATCAAACGGATTGTCCCAAGGCATTCCGTTATAAGCGGTTCCAATATTTTTCCAGTCGGTGTTGGCGAAATTGTTACTGTGGCTACGGTTGTATCCCACACGCACATTCAGGGTTGCCGTCTTGCCGATTGGAGCCGACAGGTTCACACGGGCGGAATTGCGGTCAAATGAGGTGCCGATCATGGAGCCCTGTTCGTCGTAATGGTCTATACTTGCAAAGTAGTTCACGCGTCCTGCCACACCGGCAATAGAAGCATAATAGTCCTGAACAACAGCCTTTCTGAAAATATTGCCGAACCAGTCAAAGTCCCTGTCAAGAAGGCTTTCCGGACGCTGGCTCTTGAAAGCGCTCTTGGACAACATCAAGCGCTGGGTCTCATAGAGTTCCTCACTGTCCATAGGATGGAAGCGGCCGGTAAGAGCCTGCTTCATACCCACGCTGGCCTTGAAATTGACCTCAGTACGCTCACGGTCCTTGGCACTCTTGGTGGTAACAACAATAACGCCACCGGCTGCGGATGCACCGTACAGAGCGGTTGCAGAAGCGTCCTTAAGGATGGTCACGCTCTCCACGTCATTGGGGTTGAAGGTGCCACCGGCAATACCGTCAACAACATACAGAGGGTCTGCGCTTGCAGAAATGGAACCGGTACCACGGATACGGATCTGAGCAGACTCACCGGGCTGGCCACTGGCATTCATGACCACAACACCGGCCGCCTTACCCTGAATCATATTTCCAAGGTCAGGGGTGGAAGTATCCACAATTTCATCTGCACGGAGAGAGACAACTGAGCTGGATAGCTCGTTCTTCTTCTGCGAGGTGTAACCCATAACCACTACCTCGTCCAGGAAGTTGACATCCTCCTTCATGGAGACGTCAATCTTGGCCCTTCCGTTAACAGGCTCAACTACATCGGTGTAGCCGATTAGGCTGAAGGTGAGGGTTGCATTCTTTCCGGCTTTGACGGTGAAATTACCGTCCATGTCGGTGACATCACCGCCGCCGGTGGAGACGAGCACCCCAACGCCAATCAGGGGCTCCCCAGTTACGGCATCTTTAACTGAACCCGTGACGATATCCTGCGCAAATGCAGCAACGCCAATCAGGCTCAGAAGGATGATGGAAAATAGTTTTCTCATTTTGTTGGTATTTGATTAGTTAAGTGTATTTAGTATTTAGCATTTAGCAATGTAAATTTATCTTTCCTCAATGAAAAATTCAAGTTTCCTATAAGGAAATAATATAAAAAACCATTTCGGAATGTTTCGAAACGGTTTCAATTTTATTCCAGATATACTAGAATACCGTTGTATACGAAACCTCAACAGTTCCGTCACTGGCCACGACAAAATAGATGGGAGTCATCCTGGGATCAAAGACCGGATTTGAGGGATCTTGGTGTACGTACTCCCATCCCTCCACTGTGGGCTCGGGGCCATATCCGCAGCAAACGGCAACGCGCCTTACATCAGGCCACTTTTCAAGAAGCATGGTAAGGGCTTCGCGGCACGTGGGACAGCCCTTATCCAGCACCAGTACAAGTGTTTTCTCACGGAGAACAACTCCGGGAACCGTTGCCTTCTTCCCTTGCAGGTTATACCCAGACCACTCCCTCTTTTGGATATACGGTTCACACGACCCACGTGGGATGATGCCATCAGAGACTATCCTGTCCACGGCCTTTGCATATAGCGCCGGGGAATAGCAGGGAGAAAGCAGGTTATAGAAAGCAGATTCCATCCAGTCGGAATAGATGTAGTACGCAACTTCGTCTGCTTTGAGGTGGTTATACAGGACGTCTATGGCTTTGCGGGCATCCCGCTCCGGGGCCGCCACCGCAAGTTCCGCGAAATCGGCAAACTGCTCTTCCGCGACATCAATATCGGAGTAATCAACGCTGTGGGTGTCCCAAAAGAGCACAATCTCCGGTTTGGGACCGCAAGAAAAGACAAGCACTGCCGCCATGGACAGTGCAAATAGATAACTTCTCATACTAAAGTTCCAGCAGTTTGTTGTATCCCTTAGATGAATCCCACACGCCCTGGTTTGCAAGGGCAGCGCTGTATTCCGGACGGTTGGGAAGGAGAGGATCTGCAAGATGCAGATAGAGTGTTCCCTTCGCGGCCGGAAGAGTGATTGACTTCTCTATCCTGTACCTGCCAGGATGCCAGGAACGGGGATCTGAGCCAAGGTCAAACACCGTTTCCTTGCCATCCTGAGCTACAAACACCAGGCGCGCATCACGGGGGTTCTGGAAGGCCGAGAAGCCGTCGTTCCTAAGGTACATAGCCACCCTGTAGGGCTGCCCCGCAACCGCCTCCGGAGTGTGAAGAACCTTTTCCAGTACTATCCTATATCCAAGACGACGCTTCACCTCATCATAGCACCCGCCCTTCTTCCATACGTTCAGGACCTTGGTATTGTAACTGATATTAAGATAAGTCCAGTGATAGTCTTCCATATCCTTGATGGAAGGGCCGCAGTCGCAGAAATTACCCGTGGAACTCTGCTGGACGGCACAGGTTTCGCCGCCCATAAAGGTATAACGGGTGTCTCCATTCCAGAACTTCCTGGAATTGGAAGACTCATATGTTCCCCAGTCATCGGCCGATGACATAAAGCAGTCGTTGAAGCCACCGATACGGGATAGAGTGGTGCCGCCATGTCCAGTTTTGGCCGTGAGAGTGTCTTTTAGGCTCAGGCCATACATTCCCAGCTTGAAATCCGGAGTCCTTACAGCCACCTGACGGCTCTCAGGCAGGGCGGCAAGCATAGCATCAAGAACGCGGCGGCGCGGCTGATAGTCCTCGTAGGATTTGGGATTCATACCAAAGTGGTCAGAATAGTACCACTCTCCCCATACGCCCACATAACCGGCTTGGTACACCATTATTACGTCTTCATTCTTCTGAAGGATAGGTTTCACCTGCTCTATGTGGCGCATAACCCATTTTTCCGTTGGATCCCAGGGCTTGTTGGACTCAGACTCATTCTGTTTGTAGCAGAAGCGGAGGACACACTTGGCCCCGCCCGCCCTCAGACCATCCATATCCTTCTGAATATTGTCAAGGACGCTCTGAGGGATGTCCTTTGACATATATTTAGGGAGGACATACTGCACGTATAGAACCGTATGGCCCTGGCTGCGCTTGCTCTTCACGGTGCTTGCCGTAAGGGTGTTGTACTCCCCGCCTCCCTCGTAGGGATAGTAGAAACCGCGTTCAGGATTAATGACATCCCCATTTATCTCCTGGAAGGACACTACGGAAAGACCAGCATCGGCTTCAGGGTCATCAACCGGAGCCGGAGGCTGAGGGGTTGGAGTGTCCGGGGTGTCGGGATCAGGGTTATCAGGGCTGTCCGGGTTGTCAGTACCGGAAGGGTCATCTCCCTCCGGTGAATTCTCTTCATCCGGTCCGGGGACTTCAATTTCCGACACGGGCTGTCCGCACGACAGCACGAAAAGCGCAGCCGCCAGGCAGGAGAACAAACTGGTGAAGTGGCTTTTTTTCATTGCATATGGTATTAGTTTACACAAAGTTATAAAAACAGGGGCTGACATCAAAATGCCAGCCCCGGAAAACTAATAAAAAATTACTTTGCGTAAGAGACGCGAAGGACACCGGTTGCCTGATAGATAGGCTCTCTGTTATCCCAGTCGAAGATAACGCCGCAGGCAAGCTCTTCATCGGAATCCTTGAGATTCACTATGTCATCCTTATCCAGTGAGAACTCCACCTTCACGACACCGCTGCCGTCCAGTTTGCCGGATTTCCAGTTGTCGGGCCTTGGACAGTCGTTGTCACCTGCGCCGGAATCGTCAAAGTTCTGCCAGCCCCAAAGCGGGAAAGCAGCTTCCTCACCTTCATCAGGCCAACCCTGGCAGAAGGTGCCGTTGTAGTTAAAGTCTCCGGTATAATCACCGTCAACCTGATCATTCTCGCCTACAGGACCAACCTTGGTGGGGCCAATGAGGGTCTGCTCAAAAGCGACACACACATTGCCTGTGGAAGGCTTGAAATACATAAAGAACTGTGCGCACATCTCTGAGCCTAGATCACCGATAGCGGGAGTACCTTCTTTTTCAGGATCCTCGAAAGTAAGGAAACCGGTGCTGCCTTTTCCGTCGGGGTCTATAAACAGATGCATGACCTCACGGAATTCTTCGTCGTCGTCTCCCATCTCAACATCCAGAGCGTTTTCAGAAAAAGAACTGCCCCAGGTGCCACAGGCTTCATTCTGAGGCAGAAGCTCTGCAGTGAACTCAAAGTAGAAATAGATATTATCGGGGTCAGAGGCAATCTTAATAACCTGGATAGGGTCATCGGAACCAGCCTTGAACATATCAACATAGTCGTTGTTGTTTGCTACGGACTCCGTGATGGCATCCCAGTCTGCAAAATTGCCATCAATTGAAATCTGTACGTTGTTGCCAGAGTCTCCACCCTGCTGATCCTGCTGCTCTTTATCATTGTCTTTATCTTTGCCTGCGGGTTTGTTTGAAGGTTTCTGACAGGCACTGAACATGAAGGCAACCGTTACAGCCGCGAGAAGTATAATGTAAAGTTTTTTCATGGTTAAATAGTTAACAAAAAGGGTGAATTACTTGATTCTTGCCATGTCTTCTCCCTTGGCGGGTGCGAAGCCTACATCCTCACCGTCAATCCATGCGCCTTCAGACGCCCCGTCTTCAGGATATTCCACATACTGGTCTTTAAGGTATGCACCAAAATAGAGAGGCGACTCCTTCAGCATGTCCGTTGCACGGCTCCAGCAGAACTCAGCCCTGTAAACGCCATCTTCAATCTTAGCCCTCCCGGCAAAACCGGTATCCCAGTTGGCCATGGAAGCCTTGGCCTTCTGCATAAGCCAAACCTGGAAGGCAACGTCAAATTTGCAGCCTTCTTCTCCGCCCCAGTAAGTGATTGAGCTGGAGTCGGAACCGCAATCGATGTATATGGTCAAATAGTTTGAGTATGAACTGTCTTCATTGCACAGTGACTGAGCATCGGCCTCTATGTAAAAATAAATCTTGGAGTCATCCATCTGGGCTTTCATGAGAATAATGGCATCCTCTCCTTCAACGGGAGCGATGTCTGCCCATTCACCGAACTTACCGTCAACGGCCAGTTTTGCGGGTTCTTCATCTTGGGGTTTCCCTTCATCTTCCTTTCCACTGTCTTGCTCCTTGGAGTCCTTATCCTGCTTTGCAGGGGTCTTGGGCTTTGAGCAAGAAACTAACACAAAGGCGGCTACTGCTGCCACGAACAAAAAACTAAGAACTTTCTTCATAATGGTATTAGTTAAGTTAAAAAAATATCTTCTTTTTATTAGATGCAAATATATCTAAATTCGTTCAAAAATATTACGATTATTTCGAAATATCGTTTCGCAGAGTTTCGTTTTCGAAACATCTGTAATACTTTTTATATTTTATTTGTATATTTGCGTTATAAATGGAATAAAAGAATTATCCTAAACCTCATAATATTATTAACTTTTTTAAACCAATTCAATTATGAAAAAAGTTTTCATGATTCTGGGTGCAGGCCTTTTGGCCGCCCTTCTGGTGTTCTCCTGCAGCAAGCCGAACAACCAGAAAAACAACAACAAGCCCGATGACAAGGAGCAGAAAGATCCTGAAGGAGGAGGAGGAGAAGAAGGGTTCTCTATGGATATTTCCATTGACGGTAACTTCTCTGAATGGGATGCCCTTACTGCAGACACCGCAGACGGTGAGTACTACATCTATGAGGAGAATTCAGACCCTGACTACAACGGTATTCTGCGCCTGAAACTCGCTTCTGATGAAGACAACATCTATGTCTACACTGAGATCAACTACGAATACATCTATGTAAAGGAAGATTCCGACGGCCCCGTAACCGGTGGCGGCAGCTGGACCGGCTGGATTCCTACTTTTAGCCAGGACACTCCCGGTGCACTCATTGTCTATGTAGGCTGCGACGACAACGCAAATGCAGCATATGGTGCCCGCAGAATCGGTGACTGCTCCATAGATGCAATCAAAGATGGTTCTGATGGTGAACCCATGTGGGACTACATGGGATTCGATGCTTTCCCTCAGTACTACTTCTGCTTCGATGCAGTTGGCAACAAGATGGCATTTGGTTGGAACCAGAACAACTGGCCTGAGCTCCATGATGCTAGTTGGACAGACGATATGGTTGGCAAGCCTCTCGGTGACCACGGCTATGGTTGGTGGGGTGATGACGTAGAAGGCACGCCCGTTTCCGACAACACTGTTTCAAATGCTGACACCTTCAAATTCTCCCCTGTCATGAGCATCAATGAGCCCGCAAGCAAGAAAGATGTTCAGGCTGTGAAGATTGAATTTGCAATGGATCGTTCCGCTATCCTTGAGAGCGGCGAAAAAGTAAAGGGCACTGCTGTTATCGGTATCTTCTACGAGAACATCTCTCAGGTAGCCCACCAGACGGAACCTCTTGGATCCGGCAAACTTCCTTCCGGTGACAAAGCCGTCCAGCTCAAGCTCAAATAAATAAAGCTTGAAAGCATAAAAAAACCTCGCCATAATGATGTGACCCCCAAAAGTTGGACGGTTTAACATTAGTTACGAGGCCTTAGATTGGAACAGAGCTCGGTATTGCACCGGGCTCTTTCCTTTTAGCCTCAGTTTGATTCTATCGTTGTTGTAGTACC
>JAEESO010000010.1 GCA_016286385.1 Bacteroidales bacterium
GCCAGGGGCGGGACGCCCCTATGAGCGCAATTACTGTAAATCAACGGGACGATGAATCGAAGAGAACACCCTATCCTTGCAACTTCTTCAAGCATCACTTGGAAAAGTCATAAGAATAGATAGTAAAAAAGGGGGAAAAGGTAAGCGGTGGAGGTTAAGTTGTTAATATACAATAATTTACAGAGTTATTTGGGAAAACCGGTAATCCCAAACAACTCTGTAAATCACTCAGTATTAGCTATATAGGCTCCACCGCATCGGCATTACGCGTGGGGGGAGGAGGGGGCGTGGGCTATTTCATCCAGCGGTCAAGCCAGCCGAAGTAGCTGCGGTGCCAGTAGAGGGCGTTCTGGGGCTGGAGGATCCAGTGGTTTTCCTCAGGGAACACTATGAGCTTTGAGGGGACACCCATCATCTGGGCAGCGTTGAAGGCTGCCATGCCTTCATCCACAGGTACGCGGAAGTCCGAGCCGCCGTGGATGCAGAGGATGGGCGTGTGCCAGTTTTGGACCAGTTTGTGAGGGGAGTTGTCGTAGTGCCTTCTGGCCTTGGGAAGTGAGCTCCAGGGGGAACCGCCCTGCTGGATGCCGCCAAAGGTTACGCCGTCTCCTGCTGCGCCCACCTGATCGGGAGCGTATGCATACTCAAGGGGAGTGCCGCCGTTGTCCCAGTTGGGGAACCACATTTCCTCAGTGGTCATGTACATGTGCTCCTCATTGAAGATACCCGCATGGGCTATGAAGCAGTCATAGACATCACCGTGGATACCTGCAAGGTAATACACGCTGTAACCGCCATAGGAAGCGCCGCAGGCCGCAACGCCGGAGATATAGGGCTCTGCCTTGATGGCCTTTGCAGCAGAGAGGTAATCCTGCATATTAAGGCCGATATAGTCTCCGGAAATCTGCTCGCACCAGGGCTGCCCGAAGGCTGTTGTTCCGCGCCTGTTGGGAAGCACCACCACATAGCCCTGATGGCACATGAGAAGGTAGTTCCAGCGGTAGCTCCAGTCCTGGGAAAGCGTGCCCTGAGGGCCTCCGAGGGTAATCTCTATGGCGGGGTAAGTCTTTGCGGGGTCAAACTGCGGAGGATAGAGGACCCAGGTGAGCATGTCCTGGCCGTCCACGGTCTTTATCATCCTGGCCTCGGTCTCGTGCTTATCCAGCTGGGAGAGGATGTGCTCGTTCTCGAAGGTTATCTGACGCACGGCATTATCGTTCACGGCCACAAGTTCCGTGGGGAAGTCCATGGACATGAAGGTTGTAAGGAGCGTTCCGTCCTGCTGGATGCCAAAAGGTGACCCGAAGTCGAACCACAGATTGTCTGCGGTGAGGCGGAAGATCTCACCTGCATCCGGCACCACGTTGTACACGGCGCCAAGGCCTTCCGTAAGGGCACTGAAGTAGATGGACTGGCTGTCATCGGCCCAGACGGGAGAGTCTACATTATATTTGAATGAGGCCGATATGTCACGGATGTTCTCCACGGCAGGGTTTGCGCTCTGGCCTTCAGCGTCTTCCCCATAGATTACATCGGCAAGCATGAGGCGCACTTTATCGGCCTCATAGCCGTCCCTTTCCATAGAAAGCCATGCAAGGCGGGTGCCGTCCGGGCTCCAGACAGGGTGGGTGTCGTAGCCGCCATCGAAGGTTACCTGGGAGGTTTCTCCGGTGAGGGGGCAGTAGATGAAGATGCAGGTGTTTGTTGAGAAGGCGTACTCCTTGCCGCTGAGCTTCTTGCAGGAGTAGGCGATATAGCGGCCGTCGGGGCTCCAGCAAAGGTCCGCGATGTCAGAGAACGGGCCGTTGGGAAGCTCAAACAGCTGCTCTTCCTCCCCAAGGATGTCCATGCCCTCAGTCACAACCCCGTTCACAAGGGGAGCCACAAAGCTGTGGGCAATCTCCGTGCGCCAGTGGTCCCAGTGGCGGTACATAAGGTCTTCCGTGGCATAGGCCTTGGCCTTGTCAAGGGCGGGATCCGTGTCTGAAGGCACCTCCACATGGCTGTGGACGCCTTTGACGTAGATCATCTGGGACTGGTCCGGGGAGAGGAGGTAATCGTCAATTCCGCCGGGGACATCGGCCCTGAGAGTTCTCTTCCCAAGCTTTCCGCCCTTCAGCGGGGCTTCCCAGAGCTTCCCACCCTGGAGGAAGAAGACGGATTTTCCGTCAAGGCTCCAGCGTGCGCCTGAGATGCTCTTTCCGTCCATTGTGAGAGGGGTGGGGTCACCGCCTTCCACGGGGATGGTGAAAAGGTTACGGACGCTGCGGTTTTCCGCAATGGAAGTGTAGCTGACGCCATAGAGGATGGTTTTTCCGTCAGGGGAAAGCTGGGGGTCCGAGAGGCGGCCAAGCGATAGGAGCACCTCCGGAGTCATATGCCCGTCCGTAATTTCAATGGCAGAAGGGCCGATATAACCTTGCTGTGGTTTCATCTGTGTTTGTTTGCAGGCGAGGGCGGCGCAAATGGCGGCGGCCATCGCAAGGGTGAACTTAATTCTCATATTGTTTCAAAGCTTTTTTCAATTCTTCCATGACGGCTTTTCTAAGGCTCAGGGGCTCCAGCACTTCCAGGCGGTCTCCGCGCTTGCACAGTTCCATGATGAATCCGGGGTTGGGGATGAGGGTCATGGCGTAGATGCATGAGCTTGAATCCTTTGAAAGGAGTACCTGGCTGGGATGGAGGGGAAGGTCTTCAAGGTATGCGGCTTCACGGAGGGTGGTGCGTATCTTCACCAGAACGGGCTTTTCACCTTCCGGGAGATAGATGCCGAAACTGGGCTGGAAGAGTTTTTCCACGCTGAACCCGGCGGGCATCTTGAAATGGTCTCCGTTACGCCTTAGGCCGGCAATGCGGTCAAGTGCGAAGGTGCGGAGATCCCCGGCGCTTTCGCTGTAGGCAACAACGTACCAGCGCTTCTCGAATTCCTTCAGGGCATAGGGACGTATGGTCCTGAGGTCCGTTTCCGTACTCAGGTATTTGCGGTATTCTATTGAGAGCACTGCATTATCCAGCATGGCTTCCATGATGGATGTGAGGTATTTATGTCCGGAGGGGATCTCCTCTACGCTCACGCGGCCGCTGAGGCGCTCCTGCCCAAGGGTGAGGAGGCTCCTTACCGTGAAAGTATCTATGAGGTACTCTGTTGCGGCGCGTTTGTCCACGGCGCTTTCCCCGGCGTCTATGTAGTACCGGTTGGTGCTTCTGTCGCAGGTTATCTCAACCCCGAAAACCTCAGCCACGGCCGCCCTGTGATTCACAAAGGTGCGGCGGGGGTAAGGCTCTCGGTATCGGCCCTCCCATCTGTCCTGGAGCTCCTGAAGGGACAAGCCCGCACTTCCGGCCTCAATGAAAGTCTGGACCAGGAAAACGTACTTGTCTATGAGCTCCGGAACCATAGCTATTCCTCTTTCAGGCGGCCTTCCATGAGGGTGTCGTACTGGAGGCGGCGGCGGAAGATGTCAATTGCCGTGTAGATGGCGCTCATCATGGAACGGGGATCTGCTTCGTCGCGGCCGGCCATCTCATAGGCGGTGCCGTGGTCCGGGGAAGTGCGAACAACCGGAAGGCCGGCGGTGAAATTCACGCCCTCCGCAAAGGCAATTGCCTTGAACGGCGCCAGGCCCTGGTCATGGTACATGGCAAGGGTGGCGTCAAAGCGGGAATAGTTTCCAAGGCCGAAAAAGCCGTCGGGGGAGTACGGACCAAAGGCCTGGATGCCCTGGGCCTGCGCTTCCTTCACGGCGGGGAGGATGATGTTCTGCTCTTCGTCGCCAAGAAGGCCTCCGTCTCCGCAGTGGGGGTTGAGGCCAAGGACCGCAATCTTGGGGTCGTTTATGCCGAAGTCCCTTTCAAGGGATGCCTTCATTATCTTGAGCTTTCCAACGATGCTGTCCTTGGAAATGGCCTTGGGGACGTCCCTCAGGGGAATATGGCCCGTCACGACGCCAACCTTGAGCTGGTCCGAGACCATGATCATGGTGACGTCATCGGCCCCGAATTCCTTCTGGAGATACTCCGTGTGGCCGGTGTTGGCAAAGCCCTCCGCGTTCATGGCCCTCTTGTTGATGGGGGCGGTGACAAGCACGTCTATGAGGCCGTCCTTGAGGTCCTTAACCGCAGCCTGAAGCGCCGTGATGGCGTTTTTGGCGCTTTCCGGGGTGCTCTGGCCGGGCTCTGCGTAGATGCTGTCAGGGAGGCAGTTCACAAGGTTTATCTTGCGCTGCTTTGCATCTTTGGCCGATGAAATGACATTGATATCCATGGACTCAATGTTGTGGAGGGTCTTGCGGTAGAAGCCCATGAGCTTAGAGGAGCCGTACACCACGGGGGTGAAGGAGTCAAGGCTGCGTTCATCGGCCAGGGATTTTATGATTACTTCGTATCCTATTCCGTTGCTGTCGCCCTGCGTAATTCCGACGACAAGTTTTGGTAATGCCATATTATAGTAGTTGTGTAGATTGTTCTTCCAAATAGCCGGTATCCTCCGGGAGGTCCGGCTGATGATAAGCGGCCACGGCAAGGGCGTCGCAGCGCTCGTTTTCCGGGTGGCCGGCGTGGCCCTTTATCCAGTGGAAGGCCACGCGGTGTTTATGGTAGACTGCGTCGAACCTGAGCCACAGGTCCACGTTCTTTTTCTTTTTGAAGCCGGTGCGCTTCCACTGCTCCAGCCAGCCTTCGTTGAGGGCCTTAACCACATAGGATGAGTCACTTACCACATGGACCTCTGCGTTTTCCCACTTTATCTGTTCAAGGCCGATTATCACCGCCAGGAGCTCCATCCGGTTGTTGGTGGTTAGGCGGAAACCTCCGGAGATTTCCTTCTGGAGGGAGCCGCAGCGGAGCACTATCCCGTATCCTCCGGGACCGGGATTCCCGCTGGCTGCACCGTCCGTAAAAAGGTATATGGGAGGCTTTGACTGGTTCATATATGCAAAGATAAGAAAAATCTTGGCGGTCTCTAAAAAAATTAGTAAATTTGCCCCGATAAAAATGAAATATCGTTTAACAAACAAATAAATTCAGTTTCAAATTATGATCAAACTTGGTATTAACGGTTTTGGCCGTATCGGCAGGATGGTTTTCCGCGCAGCCGTTGAGAATTTTGGTAAGGACATCGTGGTTGTAGGTATCAACGACCTCCTTGACCCCGACTACCTCGCTTACATGCTTAAGTACGACTCCGTACACGGCCAGTTCAACCACGATATCAAAGTGGAAGGCAACTACCTCATCGTTGACGGCAACAAGATCCAGGTTTTCTGCGAGAAAGATCCCGCAAACATCACCTGGGGTGCTCTCGGCGTAGACGTCGTTGTTGAATCCACCGGTTTCTTCCTCACCGCAGAGCTCGCAGAGGCTCACCTCAAGGGCGGCGCAAAGAAGGTTATCATGAGCGCTCCTTCAAAGGATGCCACTCCTATGTTCGTTTACGGTGTTAACCACAAGACCTATGCAGGTCAGGCTATCATCTCCAACGCTTCCTGCACCACCAACTGCCTTGCTCCCCTTACCAAGGTGCTCAATGACAAGTTCGGTGTTGTCCGTGGCCTCATGACCACCGTTCACGCTGCAACAGCTACCCAGAAGACCGTTGACGGTCCTTCCAAGAAGGATTGGCGCGGTGGCCGCGGTATCCTGGAGAACATCATTCCTTCCTCCACCGGCGCTGCAAAGGCTGTGGGTAAGGTTCTCCCTGAACTCAACGGTAAGCTCACCGGCATGTCCCTGCGTGTTCCCACCAGTGACGTTTCCTTCGTAGACCTCACCTGCGAACTCGCAAAGGAAGCTACCTATGAGGAAATCTGCGCTGCAATGAAGGAAGCTTCAGAAGGCGAACTCAAGGGTGTTCTCGGTTACACCAACGAGGCTCTTGTCTCCACAGACTTCCGCGGTGACGCCCGTACCTCCATCTTCGACGAAAAAGCCGGTATCCAGCTTGACAAGACCTTCGTAAAGGTTTGCGCCTGGTACGACAACGAGTGGGGTTACAGCAACAAGGTTTGCGAAATGGCAAAGGTTATTATGAAATAATAATCCCCTGTTTACCTTGTGTAACGCTAAGAGGTGGCCTTTGTGGTCACCTCTTTTTTTGTGTGCTGTGCCCCTGGTGGTTATTTGCCGATGATTTCCTCTGCGGCGCGGAGGGAGGCGCCGGGACCAGCCAGGGACACGGCACAATTTTTGAGTCCTGGAATGCCCGGAATGAATTGTAAATGGCTCTATATGCTTGTGCTGCTGATGGCAAGTGCCATCGGCCTGAATGCTCAGGAAAAGGTGGACACATCGGCCATAAAGCCAAAGCCTGTTCCGGTGACGGTCTCTCCCATCTTCCAAAACAGTATGGCCCCTTTCTTTCCGGTCCTTTCAACGGAGCATCCGGAAAGCAAAGAAGAACGTGCGGCCAGAATAAATCTGGAGACATACCAGCGTGTAATGGAATCCGTTAATCAGTATCTCGCTCCTTATACTCCTCCTCATCTTTCAAATACCCAGAAGGCACTACTGTTTGTTGCCGGACTTTTCCTCTCCAGTCCATACAAGTTCCGCCCCGGCACCGTTCCCGTGATGAATGGCTCAAACCCGTATATGTATGCTGTTACGCCGGGGATGGCACCTTATGAGCATCCCTATTCTCCGGAGGCATTCCCGCAATGCATCAGAACCGAACTTGACTTCAGCACGGGGACATACAAACAAGTGATGGTAAAATGGGACGAATTTGAAAAAAACGCCGCCAGAAGTTTCGGCGGACCGTACAGGCTGGACCCTGTTCCAAAGTTCCGCTACAACAATTCAATGGACAATATTATCCCCTGAACCAATTATTTCCTCTGCGGCGCGTGCAGCCTGCTTTTTTGCTTCTTTTTTGTTATCTTTGCCGTATGAAAATACTCCTTTGCAACGATGACGGCTACAAGGCGCGCGGCCTGCACGTCCTGGCCCAGATTATGTCCGGGTTCGGGGATGTGACGGTGGTAGCTCCCAAGTTCCATCAGAGCGCTATGTCCTGCGCTGTGTCGCTGGGCGTTAAGCAACTGGCCTACAAGGACCTCCCGGAGGAGGGACCCGGCAGGTGGACTTACCTTGACGCCACTCCGGCATCGTGCGTGAAATTCGGTCTGGAATACAAGTATGACCACCGTGACCCGGACCTTGTGGTTACCGGCATCAATCACGGCACAAACGCTTCCACGGCTGCAAATTACAGCGCTACTCTTGGCGCCGCGGAGGAAGCCGCCATAAACGGCATTAAGGCAGTGGGAGTGTCCCTCTGCGATTTCCGTCCGGATGCAGATTTTTCCGCCGTTCAGGCAATGCTTCCGGAGATTATGAGAAAGCTCCTTGAGGACTGGCCGGAAAACCGCCCGGGACTTGTCTATAACATCAACTTCCCGGCAGTGCCGCTGGAAGATATAAAGGGCGTGAAGTATGCCCGCCAGGGTTTGGGCCACTGGGAGAAGGAGTTCGAGGCCTGGGACGAAGGAAGCCTTGGCGCCCTCAACGATTCCTTCCTGTGGCAGCACTACCGTGTTAACCTTGAAGACGGTGAAAAGGCCGTGTTTATGAGAGGAACCTTCATCAACGACGACGAAGATTCAGATACCGCGGACCACCTCCTCCTGGAGCAGGGCTGGGTAACCATAGTTCCCCTAAATGTCTTGATGACAGATATGGTGGAGTATCACAGACGCACAAAATGAAGTATTACATCATAGCGGGAGAGGCATCAGGAGACCTTCATGGGTCAAACCTGATGAAGGGTCTTTATGCAAAGGACCCTAAGGCCGATATCCGCTTCTGGGGAGGCGGACTTATGGATGCCGTTTACAAGGAGCACCAGGGCGGTGATGGCCTTGTGAAAGACTACCGTGAAGGCGCAGTCCTTGGCTTTGTGGAGATTCTCCTCAGCGCCCGCTCCCTGATGAAAAAGATTCAGTTCTGCGAGGATGATATATCGGCCTGGAAACCGGACGCTGTAATTCTCATTGATTATCCCGGCTTCAACCTCCGGATTGCAGAATTTGCGCACAAGGCTGGCTTTAAGGTATATTATTATATAGTGCCCAAAGTCTGGGCCTCCCGCGAAGGCCGTATCCGGAAGCTGAAGGAGTACGTAGATAAACTCCTCATAGTCTTTCCCTTTGAGATTCCGTACTTTGAGGGTAAGGGCGTACCCGTCACCTATGTTGGGAATCCGCTCATAGACGCCATAGAGGAAAGCCCTGCAATGAAGGAGTCCAAGGCCTCGTTCCTTGAGCGCACCGGCCTCCCTGACGCTCCCTGGATCACCCTCCTTGCCGGTTCCCGCAGCCACGAGATAAAGGCAATGATGCCCGTCTTTATGGAACTGGCCGATAAATGGCACGCCTCCCACCCCGATATGCACTTTGTCATTGCCGGGGCGCCTTCCCGCTCGGCCTCGGATTATGACCTTGGCGGCAGGGTCTTTGTCCACCTTGTCTTTGGGGAGACTTACGGAGCGCTTAGGCACGCATCGGCCGCGGTCATTAATTCCGGCACGGCATCACTTGAGGCTGCGCTTATCGGCACGCCTCAGGTTGTGGGCTACCGTATGGCCTACGGCACCTACGTTATGCTCAAAGGGATGATCAAGGTGAAGTTCATCTCCCTTGCCAACCTTATCATCGACCGCGCCGCCTTCCGTGAACTCCTTCAGGATTACTTTACGGCCGATAACCTCTACGCGGAACTTGACCGCATCCTCACAGACTCATCCTACAGCGCCCGTATGAAGGCCGATTACACGGAAATCCGCCGTCTCCTTGGCGGTCCCGGCGCCTCCCTCCGCGCCGCAGAGGAAATCATCGGCGAAGTGTCGCAGGTCCCGGAGTAGAGTGTCGCAGGTCCAGGGCCAAAGTGTCGCAGGTCTGCATTTTTGCTGTCACCTGCGACTTAAATCGGCTTCAGGGGCAAAAAACCGTCGCGGGTCCGGCCGATTTTGCAGACCTGCGACGTTTCAGCGGAGGACCTGCGACACGGCTAACTGTAGGTGAGCTCGGAGGCCGCAGGCCGACAAGGGGGTGTTTGAGGGGGCGGAGCCCCTTCAATAAAGTGAAACGGAATTGTACAAAAAAAGCAGACTGCCAAGCAGCCTGCTTTTTTTGTACTGGGTAGGAGAATCGAACTCCTATTGCGAGATTGAGAATCTCGAGTACTAACCGTTATACGAACCCAGCATGCGTTGGGAGTGCAAAGGTACGTAAAAAATCTGATTCTCCAAATTTTTATTTCAAAAACACGAAAAAAACTGCAAGGACCAGGCAGATAAATGCCGCAAAGTGGTTCCACTGGATGGGCTGGCCCTTGAAAAGGAAGGTAACTATGATGGTGAAGATTGTAAGTGAGATAACCTCCTGGATCACTTTCAGTTGGAGGAGATTGAACGGACCGCCGTTCCCAAGGAAGCCGATACGGTTTGCGGGGACGGTGAGGCAGTACTCGAAGAAGGCTATTCCCCAGGAGAACAGAATAATTAGTATGAGAGGCCATCCGGTGGATATTTTCATCTCCTGGAGTTTGAGGTGTCCGTACCATGCAAACGTCATAAAAACGTTTGAAAACACCAACATCAAAACAGTCCAAAACCCTTTCATCAGTCTATCTATTGTTTAAAGCGCGCAAAATTAATATATTTGTATGATAATTGAGCCTAAAAACCAAAAAATATGACACTGATCAAATCCATTTCCGGTATTCGCGGAACAATTGGCGGAGAACCCGGCGGTTCTCTCACCCCCATTGACGTTGTGAAATTCACTGCTGCCTATGCGGCAACTCTTCCTCAGCGCAAGCCCCAGCCCAACGGGGAGCGTTACAAGATTGTTGTGGGTAAGGACGCCCGTATGTCCGGAGATATGGTGGAGCAGCTTGTGGTGGGAACTCTCATCGGCTGCGGAATAGACGTGGTAAAGTGCGGCTTCGCATCCACTCCCACCACGGAAATGGCAGTGCTTTTTGCCAAGGCCGATGGCGGAATCATCCTCACCGCCAGCCACAACCCCAAGCAGTGGAATGCCCTTAAGCTTCTCAACGACAAGGGAGAATTCCTCACCGCCATTGAGGGCCAGGCCGTCCTTGACCTTGCAGAGAAGGAGGACTTCAACTTTGCAGAGGTGGATAACCTTGGCCAGATTGAGGAAGAGGACTTCACGGACAAGCATCTGGATGCAGTCCTTGCACTTCCCGCAGTGGACGTGGAGGCAATCAAGGCCGCTAAGTTCACCGTAGTGGTAGATGCCGTAAACTCCGTCGGCGGCATCATCATGCCTCGCCTTCTTAAGCGCCTGGGAGTCAAATGTATCGGCCTTAACTGCAATCCTACCGGTGATTTTGCCCATAATCCGGAGCCCCTTCCCGCAAACCTTGTGGAACTGAGTGAGACCGTTGTCAAGGAAAAGGCCGATCTTGGCGTTTCAGTGGACCCTGACGTAGACCGTCTGGCATTCATCATGGAAAACGGCGAGGCCTTTGTGGAGGAATACACCCTTGTTTCCGTGGCCGATTACCTCTGCGAACTGGCCCAGAAGGAAGGTAAACCCATCGCAACGGTTTCCAACCTCTCAAGTACCCGCGCACTGCGTGATGTCACTGAAAAGCACGGCGGAAAGTACTATGCATCGGCCGTGGGTGAGGTGAATGTCACCACCCTCATGCATAAGGTAGGTGCCCTTATCGGCGGCGAAGGCAACGGAGGCGTCATCTATCCCGCCATCCACGCAGGCCGTGACGCCATGGTAGGTGTGGCCCTGTTCCTGAGTAACCTCGCCCACAAGAAGATGAAGGTGAGCGAACTCAAAAAGACCTATCCCCAGTATTTCATTGCAAAGAATAAGATCCAGCTCTCTGACAACGCCCTCATTGACAAGATCCTTGGTGAACTCAAGAAGATCTACGCCAATGAAAACATCAACGACATCGACGGTGTGAAGATCAACTTTGAGAAGAACAAGACCTGGGTGCACCTCCGTAAGTCCAACACAGAACCCATCATCCGCATCTACTCAGAGGCTTCCACCATGGAGGCCGCAGAGGCCCTTGGCAATGAGGTCATTGCCGTTGCTAATAAGATAATCGGCAAATAGTGTTTTCATTCAGAACAACGCCGCTGGAGGACCAGCTGGACAAGGCTCTGCTGTACGGCAAGGTGGGGTGTTTCTGCACCCAGAACTGCTGGGATACGGCAAAAGGCCGATGGATGTGGGAGCTGTTCCGGGAGAGGGGAAACCTTGAAGCGGTTTTCACCCCCAGGGACGCTGAGCTCACGCCGGGGACCAATCACATAGTGTTTGAAGCAGATGCCCTTGCGCGGCTGGATGCCGTAGTGGTGGAAATCCAGGACGTGGGGGTGCGGTATTTCAACTACACCAAGGACGTGATGCAGCTTATGGAAATGATGCGACTCCTTGGGGATGATGCGCCGTCCCTCTACATCGTAGACCATATCAATCCCTCCGGCAGGGTGGTGGAAGGCACCATCCCTGCCGTGGCGGGGGAGATGTATGTCCCCAAACTGGCGCACAGGCACGGATTGACGCTTGGAGAGGTTGTCAACCTCTATGCCTCCGAGATAGGGGCAAAATTCCCAATCCACGTGATATCGGCAATGGCAACGGATGCAAACAGGCAGCTTATGCCCTGGACCATCGCTCCGGCCTCCGATATCCCCGGGCTGTTCAGCTCCTACCTTTACAGCGGCGGCGGACTGTGGAACAATACCACCATTACGCCTGGTATCGGCACTGCAAGGCCGTATGAGTATATTGGAGCGCCGTTTGTGAAGCCTCTGCACCCGGAGGACCTTCCCCAGGCGCACGGGGCTCTTCTCAGACCCTGCTCCTTCACGCCTGCGGCAGGCAGGTACGCCGGGGAGCGCTGCCAGGGATTCCAGATTATGCTGGTTCCCGGGGAGCCCTACCACAGCCTCCTTCACACCCTTCACCTCATGCGCTGGTTCCGGGAGCACTACTCCGCCTTCGAGTTTGAGGCCGGGTTCTGGACCAAGTTGGCCGATCCCGTGCTGGAGCAGTACCTCAAGGAAAATATCCCGTTTGACGTTATCCAGGAGCACGTAAAACTGGAAGAACAGAAGTGGATCCGCAAGGCAAAGAGATATCTCCTCTACGACGACCAGCCGTACAGGATGAAATAATTTGGAAATGTGAAAACCTTTTCCTATCTTTGCAGCCCAAAATTGTTAACAATTATATTTTTTACGTAAAATGAAGAAAGGAATTCATCCCGAAACCTACCGTCTTGTAGCTTTCAAGGATATGTCCAATGACACAGTCTTCGTAACCCGCAGCTGCGCTCCCTCCAAGGAAACCCTTACCGTGGAAGGCGTAGAGTACCCGCTGGTGAAGCTGGAAATTTCCAACACTTCTCACCCTTTCTACACTGGAAAGGTGAAACTTGTGGATACCGCCGGTCGTGTGGATATGTTCTATCAGAGATACAAGAGCCGCAAGAAATAATCATTGCAGCCTAAAGGTTCAAAACGGCAGCCTGACAGTTCAGGTTGCCGTTTTTTGTTATCGGCCCATAGTAATTTTTCCTGAGACTGCCAAATCTTGGCAAGCCTTGCCAAAATTTGGAAAACCCTGCGGCGTGGCCGTAACTTCACGCAAAACTTTGAAGTTATGGAGTATCACATTCACATCGTGTGCGACGGACAGTCCGTCCACATTGACGGCTTCCCGGGCGGGCCGGATTCCATCAAAGTCCCGGACACAATCCTTAGGGGAATCCATATGATCTGGGCCTTGGTTGAGGCCAGGGTAAGGGACGCGGAGTGCATCTGTATCAGCGGCATCGGCTATACGGGGGAGAACCCCGTTGTGGCGGCCTTCGACATATGGGTGCAGACAGGGGAGGAGGGTTATTTCCTGCCTATGGATGTATCGGCCAAACTATTCTCAGAAAATGGAATCCCGTATTATCATTCCCCCTTTATGTCATAACTGACATATTGTCATAACGCGGGGGCTTGGCAGGCAATTTGATAGGTACTGAGGCACAATCAGTACTAAACTATGGCAGAAAAGAAAAACAAGAATACGGAAGCGCCCGCAGACGGCAAGAAGCTGGCAGCTTTGGAGGCGCGTGTAGAAGGATTGAAGGAAGAACTTGAAGAGGTGAAGGCCGCAAAAGAGGAGGCCGATAAAAAGGCCTCGGATTCCAAAGCGGATTACATCCGTCTTATGGCAGAATTCGACACATTCCGCCGCCGCGCGGCAGAGGAAAAGCTGGCCCTTACGGAATCGGCCGCATCAGATACCATTAAGGGGCTCCTGCCCATCCTGGACGACTGCGAAATTGCCCTTGACGCCCTTCAGAAGAGCACGGACAGTGATGCCGCCAAGGAAGGCACTCAGATGATTTTTGGAAAACTGATGTCCTACCTCAAGGGCAAGGGACTGGAGAAAATTGAGGCAAAAGGGGAGGAGTTCAACACGGAGCTCCATGAGGCGGTAACCATGTTCCCGGCCCCGGAAGAGTCCCTGAAGGGCAAGGTGATAGATGTGGTCCAAACCGGCTATACCCTTGGCGGAAAGGTTCTCCGTTATGCCAAAGTTGTTGTTGGAGCATAAGTTATGGCACAGAAAAGAGATTACTACGAGGTCCTTGGAGTGGACAAGAAGGCCTCGGCCGATGAAATAAAGAGCGCCTACCGCAAGTTGGCGCTCAAATGGCATCCGGACCGCTGGGTAAACGGCTCGGAGGCAGAGAAAAAGACCGCGGAAGACAACTTCAAGGAGGCCGCAGAGGCCTACTCCATCCTCAGTGATCCGGACAAGAGGGCCAAGTACGACCAATTTGGTTTTGCCGCAGAGCAAATGGGCGGCGGCGCCGGCGGATTCGACTTCGGCGGAATGGACATCAACGACTTCCTCCGCAATATCTTCGGCGGCAGTTTCGGATTTGATTTTGGAGGCTTCGGCGGCAGCGGGTTCGGTGGTTTCGGCCAGCAGGAATCCGGCCCCAGGGTACTCAGAGGCCGGGATATCCGTACGTCGGTGAAACTCACCCTGGAAGAAATCGCCAACGGCTGTGACAAGGAAATCTCCCTTGAGCGCGCACGTCCATGCCCGGATTGCGGTGGCCGCGGCGCCAAGAGTGAGGCCGATATTAAAACCTGCCCCACCTGCGGTGGACAGGGCCGCGTAAGGCAGCAGACCCGCAGCCTTTTCGGTGTGGGGTATACTATCGGCACATGTCCTCAGTGCCAGGGAGAGGGGAAGATTATCTCCAACCCCTGCAGACGCTGTAACGGTACTGGCCTTGAACGTAAGCGTGAGCTTGTGAAGGTCCATATTCCCGCGGGCGTAGAGGACGGAATGCAGCTCACAATACGCGGAGAAGGCCATGCGGCTCCCCGCGGCGGCGTAAACGGAGACCTCTTGGTGGTTATAAATGAGGTGGCCCATCCTCAGCTTCAGAGAGACGGCAACAACCTCTTCCATACCCGCATCATTTCCGTTCTGGACGCAATGCTTGGCTGCGAGGTTAGCATCCCGTGTCTTGACGGCAGCTATAAAGTAAAGGTAGAGCCTGGCACCCAGTCCGGAACCGTTGTGAAGCTTCGCGGAAAGGGCCTTCCCAGCGTGCAGGGTTATGGCCGCGGCAACGGGGACCTTTACGTGAAATTCCAGGTGTGGGTGCCCCACAAGCTGTCTCGTGAAGAGAGGGAAGCGCTTGAAAAGATGAAGGGCAGCTCCAGTTTCCAGCCGGATCTTACCAGGGAAGACAAGAACACTTTTGACAAGGTGAAAAATATTTTCTAAAAATTCTTTGAAAAAGTTTTGGTACTTTTAGAAAAATTACTACCTTTGCAGTCCCAAAACAACGCAACCTCTTGTAAGGAGCCAAACCGCAATGTTGCATAAAGAGAATTAGAAATTATGGATTTGATAAAAATTGCAGAGCAGGCTTTCCAGAATGATAAAGCCGCTTCCTACCCGGAGTTCAAGGCCGGTGATACAATCACCGTGACCTACAGAATTAAGGAGGGTGATAAAGAGAGACTCCAGAAGTTCCGCGGAGTGGTTATCCAGATCAGCGGTCAGGATGCTTTCACAAAGACTTTCACCGTCCGCAAAATTGCCAGCGGCGTTGGCGTAGAGAGAATTTTCCCTTACCAGAGCCCGTTCATTGACAGCATTGAGGTTAACAAGTTTGGTAAAGTGCGTCGCGCACGTATCTTCTACCTCCGTGACCTCACCGGTAAGAAGGCCCGCATCAGGGAGAAAGTCTACACTGCTGAAAATAAGGAGGCCTAATTAAGGCCCACCTACGGCTCCATAGCTCAATTGAATAGAGCATTTGACTACGGATCAAAAGGTTACAGGTTTGAGTCCTGTTGGAGTCACCAGAGCAAAAGCTCAAAAGAACGCCTCGCAAGAAATTGCGGGGCGTTCTGTATCAACCCTTGCCGCGACGACGCCCAGGAAATGGCGCCGTTTTAATGCATCTAGGAAGAGGTTGCATTTTATTATCCATTTTGAAAGATCGGTTTATCCATAATGATAAGTGGTTTATAATCACGGCCTTTATATTTGTGATATCGCCCGTGCATATAAATCAACAAAGCATATGGAAGTAATACAGAAACAAGTTTATGAAGAGCCCTCGAGCCAGGTGATCGAGGTGAAAATGGAACGAGGCATCCTTAATCTCAGTGGCAATCTGGTCAGCCTGATAGGGGCCGGCGTAGATGAAAGTGACGCAGATGATAACGGTAGTATTTGGTAGTGTTATGAAAAAAGTATTGTATTTCGCATCTGTTGTTTTCATCGCAGCCATTGCTGCGGGATGCACCAAAGAATTAGCAGAAACTCAAGAATCAAACATCCCTGCAGACAACGGGGACAAGATTACGCTTACCGTTTCAGCAGTCACCAAGAATTCGAACCTGACCGGGGAACCCGGAACAAAGGTTTCCTATGGTTCTACCGATGCCACCTGGGAAACCGACGATAAGATTTTCCTTGTCAAAAGTGACGGAACAACCATTACACTTACGCTTAGTGACGGTGTAGGTACATCCACCGGCTCATTCACTTCAACCGACCCTGTTGTCGCAGGTACTTATATTCCTTATGCGGTGAGTGCCAGTTCCCTTTCCAAGGGCTTCGTAAGCATTGCCGCCGGTGTCATTACCCTGGACCTGAGTTCACCTGGAGGCGGTTCACTTGCCGATGCTCTGGAGCACGATATCCTTAAGGGCGACTCTATTATTCTTACGGATGACCAGGCTACAGCTTCCATCACCGGGCTCACAACGCACATTCTGAGCTATCTGCGTTTCCGCTTCAACGCTTCCGCAAAGGCGGTTACGTCCATTGGTATGAGTTCAACCGGAGGTATTAACCAAACTGTGACGATTGCCGCGAACGGCACTGTTTCCGGAAGCAATTCATCTACCGGCACCTTCTCCGTAAGCGCTTCCGATGACGGAGCTGGTTGTTATGCGGGTTATTTCGCCGTATATGACAAGACCACGGTAAGTCTTCTGGCACATGCCGAGGATGAAGACGGAGGCAGGTACTCCCGACTGGTGTCTGCAAAGGAAGAAGCAGATTATACAGCAGGTATGGTTTATGGCAAGGCATACACTTTGAGCGACGCGATGATGAACTCTGACGCGGAGGGTACTCTCTCTGATCAGGACTGGAAGAATCTTGGATTGAGTGTCAAGTGGGCCAAGTTCAATGTAGGACACGGGAGTGGAGGCGAGTATTCATATGACCGGAATTTTGACAACCTGATTTCCGGAGCATGGGCGGGAAGCACCAACCAGTGTGCAATCCCTGCTGAATGGGCGGATTGGCGTAAGCCCACTAATGCCGAAGTTCAGGAGCTTTTCTATGCAAGCAACCGTCAATGGATAACCGGCGAGTATAATGGCATTAAATTCAATTGCAATGGCAATTATGTGGCGATGGGCGCCGGTGGAAGGGCAAGGCAGAATGATGGTTCTGGGGACTGGACATATGAGATTGGCAGCACGGTGTTTTTCTATACAAGCGATACATACGAATATACCGGCTCTTATCCCCACGTCGTCCAAAAATGGGCAATGATCGGTGCTTCAAGCACAAGCCCTGGTTTCTCCTATTCGAACTGCGATAGTAGAAACTATTACTATTACAATCAAGTTGCCATGCGCTTGGTCTGCGACTATTAGCAGATAATTCCGTATCTTTGTGCAGATGAGAGTGATCCCTATACTCATAACTGCATATCTGACACTTATTGCCGCATGCTCTCCGGCTTCTTCCGGAGGGCATGCCACAGTGTCTCCGGACGGAACCAGGTGGCAAGCTATGAGGGTGGAGCGGCTGCCGGACCTTCCAACGCCGCGAGGTAGTCATCGTACTGTCGCCATTGGCGATGAAATCGTATTGCTGGGTGGCCAGACCGACGGATTCAAGCCTCTGGAAACGGCGGAATACTATTCTAAAGGCGCTTGGCACACGGTGCCGATGCTCTATCCCCACATCAACGGCTTCGCGTCCCGCCTTCCGGACGGACGCATCCTGCTTGGCGGCGGCAGCGAGGAGCATTTCGGAATAGGCCAGAGTTTCGGCGCGGAGCTCTACGACCCGGAGGCGCACTCTTTCACTTCGGTCGGCATCATGTCGGCCAAGCGCTCGTTGCCGTCCGCCCTTACGCTTCCGGACGGTCGTGCGGTCATTGCCGGCAACTGGTACGCCGCCGACAGTTGGGAAACCTGGTCTCCGGACGAGGGATTCGTTCCTGGCGAGACCTTGTCGCCCGGATGGGCGGAACCGTACATCCTGCCTGCATCGGCGGACGATATCATCGTTTTCGGTCCTTGGGATACGCGCGGCGACGGCACCGGAGGCCGTGTAGACCATCTTGGGGGCCGGACTGAATTCAATTCTCTGCTGGAAGGCTGTACAATCTGCGCAAACTATTACGTTTTCCCGGAGGACTATCAGATTGCTGACTGCACATATCTGATTCCGGTAGTCGTTGATTCGGCCAATACAGCAGCTATCCTCAAAGTAGCATCCGGCGAATTTTCCTTTCTTGAACTGGAGGCTCCTATTGCTCCCAATGGCCCGCATGGCAATCCTCTCACATGGTCCGTGATTCAGGTGGACCGCCCTGCGCGTCTTGCGTGGATGCAGGGATTCGATTCGGTGACAGGCAGCATGTGTTTTGCCCGAATCGAATACGACGCCACCTTTGATGGCGGAAAAGCCTCGGTTTCATACTATTATGCGGAGCAGCCCGGAGGTTTCCCGCTGAGCCTCGCAAAACTCCTCCCCGGAGGCCGGTTGCTGCTTGCCGGAGGAACAGGCTGGAAGCAGGGAGAGTTTCCAACGTTGACCGACAACTTCAAGGCGTATACATCGGCCTATATCTTCTACTCAGAGCCACCGCAGAAAGCTGCCATGCCTTTGTGGGCCATTGCGGGCTGCGTTTTGGTCATCGGGGGTGGCATTTTGCTGATCGTAAGGGTATTGCGCAGGCGCCGCAAAGAGCATGACGCTGCTGCCGCACCGGCCGAATCGGAAGAGCAATTGCGCCGGAACCTCGTGGAGCAGATATCGACTCTCATTGAAGAAAAGGAACTCTACCGTCGGAAGGATTTCCGCATCACGGACCTGGCTACTGAACTGGCCACAAACAAGACCTATGTAAGTCTGCTCCTGAACAACATGTCGGGAGAGAGTTTCACTTCGATGATGACGCGCTACCGCATCCAGTATGCCCAGCGCCTCTTGCGGGAGCATCCAGAAATGCTCCTGGAAGACGTGGCCTCCGAATCCGGCTTTTCCACTTACATCACCTTCTACCGCAACTTCATTGCCGTCACCGGCAAGACTCCCCAGGAGTGGAAAAAAGGCCAATAAGCGCTCCCTCGACAACGGCAAACACAACGGAGGGCTGGACATGGTCGTTTGCTTCACATCAATATGATATTGTAGGCAGTAACGCAGCTAATACGGCTCAGCAGGGGCGTCAGTATGGCAGGCACTCAGGCCAGAGGTAACGATGGCTGTCACGATCAGATAGAGTGAGAGCTTATTTTTCATTGATAATCATTGTCCGGGGAAATGTCTATCTTTGCATAATCAATTCTGTCTTTATGAGAAAGATTATTTTTTCCATTGCCCTTTTCTGCTCAGTGACAGCGCTTTCTGCCTATGCAGGCGGGGATAAAGAGCTGGCCTGGACGCCCAACGGGACCATCTGCTATCGCTTTGCTTCGCAGGAAGAAGGCAGGCAATTAAAAATGGCCAATACGTCTTATCTGAACTCCCAGACTCAGAACGACATAGACTGGAAACTTGGATGTACAGGCAAATCCCTTGAAGATTTCAAGGCTATATCGGCCGATCAAATAATGGACTTCACGGAAGAAGAGAAAAAGGCGCTTGGAAAGACAATGGATTTCATAGAAGCCCGATGCACAGAATTGGGCTTCAGGCTGCCTATAAAGCGTGAAATCGTCTTCATAAAGACAAAGATGGATGATGAAGGCCATATGGGCGGCTATACTCTGAATAATGAAATATACCTCAGCGAATTCGATACTGAAAGATTTGCCCGCGCATATCAGGGGGATCCATCCCTGGATCCGGACTACAGGGAGTACCGCGTGTATATTGCCCGCGATTTAGTGTCGCACGAGCTGTTCCACACCATTACGCGTGATGATCCTGATTTCAGACGACTGATGTATTCACTGGTTGGCAGTACTATTATGGATCATAACGTACAGTTTGGGCCCTCGGTTCAGAAAATGCTGGTGAGTAACCCCGATGTTGAGAGATACGACCACTATGGAGAATTCACCATAAATGGGCAGAAGCGGCGCTGCACGCTGGTTACAGTATACTCCAGCACGTTCGCCGAAGCTGTGGCCACCAATCCCGAAGCCGAATTCTATCTTGGTATGCGCCCCGTGTTGGTGCCTTTAGATGACCCGGACGTTATGATTCCCATCGAGGAATCGGCCGACTTCTTTGACATTATGGGCCACAATACAAGCTATGTTTTTGCCACGGAGGAATGTATGGCTGTCAATTTCTGTTTCCTGATTGCCTATGGCTTCAACGGATACTATGAGCACTCCCTGGAAGACAACAAGCTCCATTTCATCCCCTACAAAACTCCACAGCTCATAAAGGCCATTCATAATGCGCTGTTGGAGCATTACGCCAGATAGCCTGCTTAGCGCTCCTTCAAATCGCGCAGTGATATAGCCCAGAATTGTTTACTTTATTCCCGCCGCCGCCGGATCACAATCTTGGGGCGGCGGAGCGGAGGAGGTAGAGGACGGGGAAGATTTCTAATCGGCCGATGAGCATCTCAAGGAGGCCGGAGAGTTTGAGGAGGGTGGGGAAGGCGGCGTAGTTGGACATTGAGCCAACGTCTCCGAAGCCGGGGCCCACGTTACCGATGCAGGCAATGGAGGCGGTGACGCCCGTGGTGAAGTCCAGCCCGAAGGATATGTTCACGGCAGCGAACGCCACCACAATGAGCAGGTAACAGAAGATGTAGCCGTAGGCGTCGCTCACCTGGTCGTCACTCTTTACCTTCCCGTCAACACGCACAAAATAAACCCTGTTGGGGTCTACGGTAAGTTTTACCTTCCGGTGAATGCCTTTGGCCGCAAGGATGGCCCTGTCTATCTTAATGCCGCCGGAAGTGGAACCGGAGCAGCCGCAGATAAGGGAACAGATAATGAGGGTGGCCATACTGAGAGGCGGCCACAGGGTGGTATCCTGCGTTGCAAATCCCGTTGTGGTGGAGATTGAGGCCACCTGGAAGGCGGCATCCCTGAGCGCGTGGAAAAATGACCCGTAACTTCCTTTCACCATAAGGTCCACGGTAACAACAACAATTGCGAGAAAGACAAGTGAGAGGAATACCTTGAGCGTTTCGGACCTCAGGATGTATCTTGGCCTCGCCCTCAGGACAGCCAGGAACAGGATGCCAAAATGGATGCCGGCGGCAAGCATGGCAAAGGTGAGTACTATCTCGGCAGCGGGATTTCCAAAAGATGCAATGCTCTCATTCCTGGTACTGAATCCGCAGGTGCTGGCGGCGGACATTGCGTGAGTGAGGGAATCGAACCAGTCCAGGCCCGTCAGTTTGAGGGAAAAGAATGTCACCACCGTAAGGGAAACATAGGTAAGTAGCATCCTTCCGGCAAAACTGCTCTTCCTGTCTCCGTAAAAGCCTTCCTGCGCAACGCTTGAGATCTCCGCCCCGGAAAGGGTGGATTTGTCCATCCCCACGGTGAGCATGGAGAACAGGGTAACTATGCCGATACCTCCCACCCACGCCGTGGAGATGCGCCAGAACTGTAGCCCGCGGGGAAGCGCCTCAATATTGTTGAGGATGGAAGCCCCGGTGGTTGTGAATCCGGAGACGCTTTCAAAAAGGGCGTTTACCGGAGTGAATTCACCGCCGTAGAACATAAAGGGAAGCATCCCAAAGAGGCAGGCGAGGGTCCATGCGCCAACCACAATACTGTTTCCCTCCTTGAATGTGAGCCGATGCTTTCCTCTCCTTACAAATATGAGCGGATAGAACCCGATGGTACCGGTGAGGAAGGCCGAAAAAAGAAGAGGAATCATGCTTTCGTCACCAGGGGTGAAGCACGCGATAATCCCGGAGACGGCCATAAGCGCCGCCACCAGAAGGAGTGAAACTCCAGTGTACCAGGTGATTATCTTCCAGTTCACGGTGCAAAATTATAGCGCCCGATACCATTTATCAATATAAAAATGTTTATATTTGCATTGATATAATCAATGAGAACAAAAATGACACTCCAGCAATTACGGTATATCGTTGCCATAGACCGGTACAGGCACTTCGGGAAGGCGGCGGAATCCTGTGGCCTCACGCAGTCTACGCTCAGTCTCATGGTTAAAAAACTTGAGGAAGAGCTTGATGTCCAGATCTTTGACAGGGACGCCAATCCCGTGGCGCCAACCGAAATCGGCCGGAAAATCATAGACCAGGCCAAGGTTGCGCTCTATAACGTTGAGCAGATATCGGAACTCACAAAATCGGAGAAGGAAGTTCTCTCCGGCCCGCTCCGGATAGCCCTGATCTCAACTGTCGCGCCGGTTCTCATCCCCGGGCTTTTCAAGAGTATCGGCCATAATTTCCCCTCCATAGCCCTCCAAACGGAGGAGATGCTCACCGGCACCATCAAGGACAAACTCCGCAAGGCCGAGGTTGATATGGGAATAATGGCAGGGCCCGTGACGGAGCCTGAATTCCTGGAAATACCGCTTTACCGTGAGAAATTCCTGGCTTATGTATCGGCCGATAACCCCCTCTACGCCAGCGAAACCATAAAGGCCGATTCCCTCCGCGGCCAGGCCATATGGATTATCCGTGACGGCCTGCGGCAACTTGCCCCGGAAGATGTCAGGGAGGGCCGATTCTCCTATGAGCGCTTCTTCGAAGGCGGCCGCGTGGGCACCCTCATCCAGGTTGTGAACGACAACGGCGGCATCACCGTAATCCCCGAAACCCACACCAACCTTATAATGTACAGCCAGCAGCACGGCCTGAGGCCCATTGTGGATCCCGTGCCCAGCCGCACCATCTCCCTTGTGATCCGCCGTGATTACATCCATGAGGCCAAGGTGAATGCTGTGGTGGACGCCATCCGCGAAATAATCCCCGGAGCGCTCCTGGAGGGCACCATAAAGAATGGTGAGATAAGACTGTAATGCCTCCGGGCCGGCTGGTGACACAAAAACGGCAGATTTTGTGTCCGTGGAAGTCCCGAAGGCCCGCGCGTAACACAAATAATGGCGTTTTTGTGTCCGTGGCGGTCCCTTTGGTCAACGAATCACACGTTTTTGGCGTTTTTTGTGCGGTTCATTGCCCATTTGGTCAACGAAAAACACGAAAATGGCCATTTTTGTGCAGTTCGTTGCCCGGGATTGGGCAAATATTATTATATTCACGGATTAAAATTTATTGATAGATATGAAGTTACGCAATATCCTCACCGCCGGAGCGGCCATTCTGCTTGTATTGTCTTGCGCAAAGGAGCCCCAGTCTGCAACGGACCCGCTTCCGCTGCCTTCCGGCGCTGAAGCCGGCAAGGACCTTTCCATAAAGCCCGGAGACAATTTCTACGACTACTGCAACGGTACATGGATTAAGAATACACCCATCCCTGAAAAGAGTGCCGTGGGCGGGATGTATGCGCAGACAGAGGCTATGGCGGAGCGCGTGAAGGAGCTCCGGACCAAGGTTCCGGATATAGAAAAATTTTACAGCCTCAAGGAGGCGGCTTCCGGGCAGCCTGAGGCATCCAAGGCGTTTATTGACGCCCAGAAGGCCCGCTTCCCCCAGCCTCAGACAAAGGAGGAAGCCTTCATCACCATTGGAAAGTTGATTGCCGAGGGTAATCCCGTGTGGGGAAGTACGCTTTTCCCGGTATGGCGTATGGTATGGAAGGACGGCAAACTTATGGGTAACCTCTTGCCGCCTATAGTGTCTTCCGGTTCTTCAGATCTTCCAACGCCTCCAGGAGAAATCGATCCTGCTAAGCTTGTTCCCATTGCCCAGACCAAGGCAGGGGAGGAAGGATCGGCCCTGAATCTTGTCATAAAGGGTATGGGGATGGATTCCTCGCTCTTTGTGATAGACCCGGGTATGGCTGTCTTCTGGAACTTACTGGGTCAGAAGTCACTGGAGGAACTCCTCTCTATCATTGACAAGTGCTGGAAATACTATGACCAGTTCTCTGAGGAGCAGCTTAAGGATGATGCCCGGAATACTGCTGCCTTTGCCAATGCCTATACCCTGTCATATCACTTTGCCAATACCATCCTCACCAAGGAATTCAAGGACAAGTATCTTGGTATTACCAGGGAAATCAAGGAGTCCCTCAGGAAACGCATCCAGAATGTTGACTGGATGAGCGAGACCACAAAGAATAACGCCATTGACAAACTGGATTACTGTGCCCTTAACGTGGCATACCCGGACCAGTGGTATATGGATGCCGTGGCAAAGTATACCGACTGCGAAACCCTTGCCGAGGCCGTTTACCGCGGAAACCGCGGCATCGCCGCAATGAAGGGCAAGCTTCTTGGCAGCAATGATATGTTCAGTTTTATGCTTACTTGTGCGGTACCGTCCACCAATGAGTTTATTCCCGCGGACCTTACCCTTATGAACGCAATGTACGATCCTTCGTGTAACGCCGTGTTCATCTATCCCGCGTTGATGCTTCCGCCCACCCTTCCGGAAAACGTCACGGCAGCCTATGAATACGCCATGTTCGTGATTATCGGCCACGAACTCACCCACGGATTTGACACCAACGGCTCTGAGTACGACAAGTACGGCAACAAGGACAACTGGTGGACGGTGGCCGACAAAATGGCCTTCGAGGACCGCCGTGACAACCTTGTGGCCTGCTACAGCCACCTTGAGATAGATCCCGTACGTAAGCCCGGACTCTTTTCCAAGGGAGATGTCACCCAGACGGAGGATATCGCAGACCTTGGCGGTTTCCACGCCGCCCTTGATGCCTACAAGGCCCGTCTTCAGGCCGATGGCTATACCGGCGAAGCCTATAAGGAGCAACTGAGGAAGTTCTTCGAGTCTTATGCCTATGTATGGAGGGTTCAGTACAGCAATGACAAACTTGCCCAGTTCCCGGAAAAGGACGTTCACTCACACGCCCGCCTGAGGGTTAACGGCGTGGTGATGAACTGTGACCTATGGTACGATCTCTTCGGGGTTGACCGCAACTGCAAGCTGTACCTTCCCAAGGAAAGAAGGGCCTATATCTGGTAACACAAAAACGGCCGTTCTTGTGCCAGATGGCAATTAGTCACTTACAAGGTAACGTGCACGGAGTTTATGGAGGTCTGACTGGTCTATTCCCATCTGCTCCTCAAGGTAACCCGGGATTGAGCCCCAGTTGGCGTCTATGAGGTCCAGGCCGTGGCAGAAGTTCTTCACGCTCACGCCCATAAAGGCGCGTACAACCTCTTTTTCCTCTTCACCGCCTCCGGCGGCATCTACATCGGCACAAAGCCTCTCCACAAGAGGCCTGTAGTTGTCATTGGAGCGGTCGAAGTCCTTCACTATTGTTTCCCTATCGGCCCCAAGCGCGCCCAGAATAAGGGCTGCGCCAATGCCGGTGCGGTCTTTTCCCTGTGAACAGTGCCACAGCACGGCCCCTTCTTCCGTTTCCAGGATGAGGTTCATAAAGGTGGCGTACTGGAGCTGTGAGAACTCGCTGAGGATGAGCGATGGATACAGGGCCCTGGCCTTTTCCTTGAAAATATTCATAAAGGAAAGATTTACAATGTGTTTTGGAAGGTCCAGCCACATTGTCTCCGGGATGGCTTCGCCGCTCTGCTGCTCAGCCGTTGTATCCAGGGTAGGGAGAAGCAGGTATTCCGCACCCGGAACCGGGCGGTCCGGCTGCATTGAGGCTTCCGGGTATGAACGCAAGTCAAAGACTCGTTTCAGGTTATAGTCCCGGGAAAGCTTCATGATATCCTCATCAGAAGCATAGTGAAGGTGTGCCGTCCTTAGGAGCAGCCCTTCACGGACAGTCCTGTCACCAATCCTAATCCCGCCCAGATCCCGGGCATTCACTATGTTCTGAAATAGCATAATTGCACATTGGCTCATTCAACACTGCAAAGATAATCAATTATTCTGCGTGTCCCCATAGATAACAGCGCCCGGGGCAGCTTGTAACCCAAAAACGGCCATTTTTGTGTCCGTAGCTGTCCCCAAGGTGTCATTTCCGGATTTAGGTTGACTCCGGCTGGAGTCTATCCCTGATAGAAGTTGACTCTGGTTTAACTTATAACTGATGCGGGTTGACTTGTCGTCGTTATCCCTATTTTTTGTTGTCTGCCCAGGTCGTATCCCGGTCAGGGATTGACTGGAGGGCGTAGCCCGGAAGGAGATCCCTGACCGATGCACAAAGGTAAAGTATTTTCAGGGATTTCCAAGACGGACTGCTTCTCACGGATGGCCTTTTCTCTGTAGCTGAACCACATTTTCTCAATGGCCCCCTCGCAGAAAGCGGCCTGGGCGGGGGTCATCATATTGATGCTCATGTGAGGTCGCTCGTTGTTGTAGAAGTCCACCGCTCTGCATACAGCGGCGATAACTTCTTCAATGCAAGAGAACTTCATTCCCTTTAAGAGTTCATTCTTCATCGTGTTGTTGATACGCTCTGCCTGAGCATTATCCTTGGGATCTCCGGTTTCCGTCATACTGATGTGGATGTTATGGCCTTTGAGGAGCTGTATGTACTCCGAGCTGGCATACTGACAGCCGCGGTCAGAGTGATGTATAAGAGAGACGCTCTCAGCTCCCTCTATGCGTTTAAGTGCCATCCTGAGTGCATCCACAGGGTACTGGGTTGATAACGTGGGGCCAACACTCCATCCCACAATCTCTTCGGTGTAGGCATCGAGAATGAGAGACAAAAAGCAGTGTATATAATGATATGCGTCTACCCATATGGTAATGTATGTAATATCACTTACCCATAGTTGATTAGGTGCGGTTGGAATAAAGTCCTTCACGATGTTTGGATATGTCGGGAGACCGTGTGTTGAGTCCGTTGTCCGAGGCTTTCGGACGCGAAGCCTCACCTTGAGATTATGCCTGTCTACGATATCTGCAAAGCGGTCACGACCGACAGGGTTATTGCCCTCAAAGTCGCGGCGGTACATATACCAGAGTTTGCTGCCGCCCAGCCCAGGATCCTTCTCTCGGATAGCGCGTATATACTCCAGCACAAAAGCTTCCTGGGCAGTCCTCAGCAATACTCTTGACTCATCATGTTGATAATATGCCTGCTTGGATACGCCAAACAATTTGCACAGGCCCAAGACTTCATAGGTCTTGGCATCCTTTGCATGCAGGGCCTCTACTGTTCGGCGCCAGATTTTTTTCTGATCGGGATCTTGAAAGCATCCTCGGCCAGATCAATCATCATGTCGTAGGCATCTGCACGCATCTTTTCCTGCTTGAGCTCCTTCTTTAGCCGGAGAACTTCTTCCTGAAGAGCTTTCACATCTTCAGGAAGGTCTGTGCGAGGTCCTTGCTCAATTTGAGGAGCCGGCTGTATAAACCGTTTCTTCATGATGGGTGCTTTATGCGGATTATCTTCTGCAAAGTTAGCAATCCATCGAGCAATTCCACTCTTACTGACGGGAATTATTTGTGCAATACGACGGACGGAATATCCTTCCTTATAATACAAGTCGATTGCTTTTTCATAATACTGATCCCTTAGTGTTGTTCGATAAATAAACATTGTTAACTCGTGTTTGCGAGTCAACTTTTTTCAGGGAAAGACAAGGGCAGCTTGTAACACGAAAAACGCCCTTTTTGTGTCCCTGGCTGCCCCAATTCTAATAGAACCGCTGTGTAAAGGAATAATTAAAGCTCCTCTATCATTGTATCGGCATCTGTAATACTGAGTTTCAGTGCCGATATATTGTTTCCCGGGAAGTTAAGATCCTGCGGAAGGCTTGCAATTGTCTTTGTAATCCTGTGCTTCTGAGTTTCCAGGGTGGCAACAAGTGAAGATCCCTTGGAGAGCGTGATGGGATTGAGAAGTATATAGGCCAATGCCGTCCCGTCAAGCGGAATGGGCTTTTCAAGCTCTGCAGAAACAGTATTTCCGGCCGATATCACGCTGATGCTTTCCGATTGGTAGTCCCACTGGATTGTTCCGGAGAGTGCCGCGCCGGGCATCTTGGAGGTAAGAGTAATCTTTCTGATTGTTTCTCCGTCCAATTTAGCCGTGCCTTTGTTGGAGACGCTTACCATTACCGTAGCAAGGAGCCTGGAGAAACGGATGTTGTTGATTTCAGCTATGGGGTTATCGGCCTTGACAACTATCTTGTAGCCTTTTCCCACTACTATGTCTGCAGAGGGGTCAAATGATCCGCCGCCAGTGAACTGTTCCGGCTTTATCTTAAAGATCAGTTTGCCCTGCTCCGTGCCGGTTAAGGCCGATGCCGGGGCATACGTGTACAAAGTGTGACTTCCGTCAAGTACATCTTTCAGCATGCCCTGGAAAGATGCGTCCTCGCCATCTGCGGCTGTGTTTTCCATCTCAAGGGAGGGTTTTGCACTGCTGCCCCATGAGTCAAGGAAAAGGCCCATTCTGTCTCCTTTTGACCAGTTGAGGCTGAAGGTGGTTTTCCCGTCTTCTCCGGTGCGTCCTTCGATGGATGTTTTGGTGGAAGGACTCACGGAGGTGATTTTCAGGGTGAGGTCTACCTTGGCGCCCGTGGAGGGAACAATGTCGTCCTTTTTGGGGGCGGTGCAGGAGATGAGTAGTAGGAGAGTGGCTATGACGTGGATAATATATTTATGCATAGAGCGTTCAGTCTGAATCGGTGCAAAGGTACGCATTATTTTCTATTCATGCTTGCCCTGCGTAAAAAAAACAGCACCTCCCATTTTGGAAGGTGCTGAAGACAGATTAGATTATTTAGCAACACTACTCTTGTGAAGTGACGCCCCAAACAACAAAACGCTTTCCTGAAGTTGCGGTAAATGTTAAAATAGTATCTGAGGCAAGAGGATTGGTAAACTCAATAACCTTGTAGAAATCGCCTGAGCTGGCATTGCCGCTAAAAGTGAATGGCGAATTGTTTGAAATGCCATCGTCGGAAGTAAGTGCGATATTACTGCTGTATCCCGAAGGTGTAACAGTAAGAGTGACATTTTCGCCCTTCCATCCGGCTACGTGTAAATGCAAGAACTTTGTACCAGCGGGAACAGTTATTTTGACGGCACCTGCAATTTTACCGGTTCCTGCTTTAATACCATTATAATCAGTTCCGGAGATAGCGATTACGCAGTCACTTGCACTGGTTCCACCAGCTGTGGATAGGGTAATATTTCCGGTAAAGTTACTGGAGTTGTCGTCCGGGGTGGTGCTGCCGCCTCCGGCAGTGGATACGGTTATGGAATAGCTCTTTTGGGCCGGGAGATAGTCTGAATTTCCAGGGAAGGATGCGGTAATAGTTGCCGCACCTGTAGTTCCGTTGAGCGATACGGCACCTGATGTGGCATTCACAGTACCAATTGCATCACCTGTCAGAGTATAGGTGATATTATTGGTAATGGCGGCGACATTGGGAGATGCAGATACTACCTGGCCGGTGCAAGTGGCAAAATCATTCGTGCTGTATGCAAGAAGATCATCTGCAAATGAAAGGGTTACGGCAGTTCTGTTATCGTACGCGCAGGGGATAAGGCTGATGCTGGTCTGGGCTGAGGTATAGAATGCAAAGCGAGGAGACGAAGCATTATACTTTAGACAACGAGAACTGAAAGATGCGCTCTGAATTGTAGCGATGCCTTCGCTGATACTGATTGAGAACCTCGTGTTATCTCCATCTAAAGCAGAAGCTGTATAAGCTTTGTTTCCATCTGTGGTTAACGCTACATAGTTGTTTGTCTTATAGCTCTTAATTGAATATCCGGTGCCGTTTTTCTCTACTTTCCAAAGATAATCGTTGGTGTTATAACCGGCGGAAACAAATTCTGAGCTATTCAAAGATGCAAACGCCGTAGATACCGAAGTGGTTTCGTGTCCATAATAGTCGGCTGTATTATCTGAGGTCATCAATTCCCAAACATCTGATGAGTAGCTTCCAATGAGATAATCTCCGGAAAGGTCCGGATCTGAACCTGAACCTGAATCTACAACGGTTACAGATGTTGTTGCAACATCAGAATCAAGTTTTACGGAATGGTCATTGGAAATGGCCTTGACAGTTACCGTGTAAGTGCCGGGGACAACTCCCAGGAATGTATAATCAGTATCAGTGACACCGGTTTGAACGGTTTCTCCGCAGCTGACAGTATAGGAATCTGCATCTGAAACGGCATCCCATGTGACAAGCACGTCACCGTCAACATCAACAGCATCAAGATTTGTGGGAGTATCAAGTGCAGGAACACTGTAAGAAGCGTAGAGTTTGAATAAGCGGACCTCTTCTTTAATTGAAGACTCTTTGTTGTAGCAACTAAACATTCCGCTGGTATTGTAGCGCATAAAGCTGTGAGTGTTACTACCGCTTGCAACCACAGTAGCTACGCCGCTGTCATCAATTACAATAGAGAATGAGGCATTATCATCCTTCGCCGCCTTTGATCTCATGTAGTTGTTCGAACTAGATGCTGCGTAGATGTAGTTATTTGTCTGAGCGCCATTGATAGATTTGAATGAGTAGGTATTGGCAACAGTACCATTCTCTAATGTGAAACGCTGGACAGTATTGTTAATTGTCATTATATCGTCAGAAACAGTCACGTCTACTGTACCGCGATTATTGGAGTTTTGAGTGGTAGACATGGCAACGGCATGGGCCGCAGCAACAATTGCAACCTCATCACCCGGGCGGAGCCAGTGTAATTTCTTAACTAGAGACCATCCTGAAGTAGGCTCTGAAACAGGGGGAGCAACGGCAACACTGGCGTCTCCGTCAAGGTTGATTCTCAACTCTGATATTCCGCCAAGAGGGAAGACAAAGTCCTTGGGAAGGTTGTTGATGGTCTTTGTGACCTCGTGAGCGCTTGTGGAAACGGTGACGGTCAGTTCTGAACCTGCAGCAAGAGTTGCGGGATTGACAAGCAGATAGATAGGGGTGCCGAATGCAATGGGATTGGCGGCAAGGTCTGCCGTAACGGTGGCGTTGTCTGAGGCTGCGGTTGCATCTTCACTGACAAAATCCCATACCAGGGCGCCGGTAAGATTTGCTTCTCCGGTTATGGAAATTGCATTGATTGTCTCTGCGGGATCAATATCACCGTTGCTTTCTGTGACAGTTACCTTAATAGTAGAAAGCAGACGGGCAAAAACCATATCAGCAATGTCTACGCTGTTTCCTGTTACATTGATACTGTAAGCCTTGGCAACTGCGATGTCTGCCGAAGGGTCGAATGTGTTTGCTGCAGGGCGCTGAACTGTTGCAACCTGAAGCTCCACCTTTTGGTCTGTAGAACCCTTCTTGAAAACGGTGGTTGCAGGGTAGAAGGCGTAGATGGTATGATCTCCTGTAGAAACTGAAACGTCTCCAACGAACTCTGCGGGATCTCCGTCATCTCCATAGTTCTCAAGCTCTGCGTCCTTGGCTGACTTAGTGCTGTCAAAGAATAGGGCAAGCTTGTCTCCCTCGTTCCAGCTGGGCTGATACTTGTTGGTGCTTCCAACCTGCTCGATGTAGGTTTTGGTCTGGGGGGCCTGAGTACGGATGGTCAAGCGGACAAGATTTTTCTCATCCTTGGGTTCAACATTGTTTTCAACCTCCGCTACTTTGGCGCAGCTGGCAACTACGGCCAGAGCGGCAAATGCATAGAATAACTTTTTCATAAGGCAATAAGTTTAGAGGTTGTAAATGAAATCATCCTCGAGTGTAAGTTCTACACCCACCAGTCCGGGATTTGTCTCATTGAAGAGATTGCTCTGGCAGATCATACCTTCGGGTTGTACTACGAAGGCTTGGGCCCAGGGGGCCTCATAAAGTTGTTTTTGTTTCATTTTGTATTGGACTTTTGTGTTGTTGCACAGTCACTTGCGGGAAAAATGACAATGCCCCTGAATGGTCATCAGAGGCATTTATATGGATAAGTATAAAGGTCATTATTCCCGTTTTGCTATTTGTAAAGCACAAAGATATCCTTTTTGGCGGACAAAAGCAAGGGAAAGAATTAATTATTTCAGCTGGGCGGAAAGACGAGAATTCCGCTCAGCCTAGCCGGTTTTTTAGAAGGTAAGGCAGAGGCCGACGCCGTTACGGGTAGCGCCGAATGAGAGTTCCATCTCCGGGGCCGGTTCAGTCTCAGGCATGGTGGCCGGGAGGGACTCATTGTACTTGTCCACCAGCTTACTCATCTTGACGCTGTTCACCACGGTGAGTGGAATACCGGCAATGTGGGCTGCAAAGCCAAGGCCCATTGCTATGAGACCTCCGTTTATAATGGGTTTTCCGGCATCCGCGCCTTTTTGAGCTGCCTCGGAGGCCGATTGCTGGGCTTGTTCCTCACCTCCGATGCTCCCCACGGTGGCTCCGGCGACAGCCCCTACAGTGGCGCCAAGGGCCGATGTAAGGGCACCTATGAGGACCGTGATGGCGCCTCCGGCAGCAATGGCACCGCCGCCGGCTATCATGGAGATACCGGCAGTGCGCCAGCCGCGGGCCTTTGCCCACTGGGCAGAATAATCCTCCCCGTCAATATTTGACATAAGAAGATTTGCCTCCTGATGACTGAGTTTTTCTCCGTCAATCTTAATGGTGCAGCCCTTGCGCTCTGCACGTGCCGGAGTAGCATACTGGGCGTGGGCGGAAACTGCCACTACCAGTAAAACTAATACTGTGAAAATCTTTTTCATATGGCAAATTTACAGTTTTTTCCGGAATTCTTCCTATATTAGTGGTTTGAAAGAAATACTAATCCCGAAACTAATGATCATAAACTCACCCGATGCATTAGAAAGCATCCGACAGGAAGCCCTTAAGCCTCTGTCTGTCAGGGAGGAAAGCAACCAGGCCTCTTCTACGGAGGCCGCAGGCCTTGAGAAAGGCACGCCGCATATGCAGATCCTCTGCTGCGGCGGTACTGGCTGCAAAGCCTCCGAAAGCGCCAAGATCGTAGAGAACCTCCGTGAGTCACTCAAGGCCCACGGCATTGAGGACAAAGTGGACGTGGTTGTTCCCGGCTGCTTTGGTTTCTGCGAGAAAGGCCCCATAGTCAAGATTGTCCCGGACAACACCTTCTACACTTCCGTACGTCCGGAAGACGCTGAGGAAATTGTGTCGTCCCATATCATAGGCGGCAATAAGGTGGAGCGTCTCCTTTATCAGGATCCCGGAACAGGGGAGCACATCTCTGACTCCAAGCACATGAACTTCTACCGCAAGCAGCTGAGGATCGCCCTCCGTAACTGCGGTTTCATCAATCCGGAGGATATCCGCGAATACATTGCCCGTGACGGATACAAGGCGCTGGCTCAGAGCCTCCAGAGGGACAGCCTTGAGGTTCTTGCCGATATTAAGGCCTCAGGCCTCCGTGGCCGCGGTGGCGCAGGTTTCCCCACCGGAGTTAAGTGGGAGATTGCCCGTAAGTTCGACGCCCCGGACAAATACGTTGTATGTAATGCCGATGAAGGAGACCCCGGCGCATTCATGGACCGTTCCATCATGGAGGGAGACCCTAACTCCGTCATCGAAGCCATGATGATCTGCGGCTACTGCATCAACGCCCACCATGGCCTTATATATATTAGGGCCGAATACCCTCTGGCTGTGCACCGTCTGAAGGTTGCAATCGGCCAGGCGCGTGAATACGGCCTCCTTGGAAAGAACATCCTTGGAACCGGCTTTGACTTTGACATAGAAATCCGTTACGGCGCAGGTGCGTTTGTGTGCGGCGAGGAAACCGCCCTCATCCATTCCATGGAAGGAAAGCGCGGTGAGCCCACCTTGAAGCCCCCGTTCCCCGCAGAGGCCGGTTACTTTGGCCACCCCACCAACGTGAACAACGTTGAAACCCTGGCCAATGTTCCCGTCATCCTCACCAAGGGCCCGCAGTGGTTCGCATCCATCGGCACTGAAAAATCAAAGGGCACCAAGGTGTTCGCCCTTGCCGGAAAGATCAATAACGTTGGCCTCATAGAGGTTCCCATGGGTACAACCCTCCGTGAGATTATCTACGACATAGGCGGCGGCGTGAAGGGCGGCAAGAAGTTCAAGGCCGTCCAGACCGGCGGCCCCTCCGGCGGCTGCCTCACGGAAAAGCACCTTGATATCCCCATCGACTACGAATCCCTTGCCGCGGCCGGTTCCATGATGGGCTCCGGCGGTATGATAGTGATGGACGAGGACGACTGCATGGTGTCCGTTGCAAAGTTCTTCCTGGAATTCACCGTGGACGAGAGCTGCGGAAAGTGCACCCCTTGCCGTATCGGCAACCGCCGTATGCTGGAAATCCTGGATAAGATTACCCAGGGCAGGGGAACCATGGAAGATCTGGATACGCTTGAGAACCTTGCAAAGGTGATCAAGGACACAGCCCTCTGCGGCCTTGGCCAGACTTCTCCCAACCCCGTGCTCTCCACCCTCGCAAACTTCCGTGAGGAATATGAGGAGCACGTGCGTGACCACGTGTGCCGCGCCCATAAGTGCAAGGCTCTCCTTACCTACTCAATTGATCCGGAACTCTGTAAGGGCTGCAGCGCCTGCGCGCGTGGTTGCCCCGCCGAGGCCATTGCCGGTGAGGTACGCAAGCCGTTTGTGATCAACCCCGAGAAGTGCATCCGCTGCGGAATGTGCCTGTCAAGGTGTAAGTTTGGAGCCATTAAAGTTATTTAATCCTGCACGCTATGGAAAATATGATTACCCTAACTATTGATAACAGGGCCGTAAGCGTGCCCAAAGGAACAACCGTTCTTGACGCGGCCGCCAGTATCGGCATAAATATTCCCGCCCTCTGTCATATGGACCTGAAGGGCACCTGCGTCAAGAATTCTCCGGCCTCCTGCCGCATATGCGTGGTTGAGGTTGAGGGAAGGCGCAACCTGGCCCCTTCCTGCGCCACCCAGGTGACGGAAGGAATGGTGGTGAGGACCAATTCAGCACGCGTTGTGCGTGCCCGCAAGACCGTGGCGGAACTTATCCTCTCCGACCACCCCAACGACTGCCTTACCTGCCCCAAGTGCAATGACTGCGAGCTCCAGAAGCTGGTTACCCGCTTCAATATCCGCAGGATGACCTACAAGGGAGAGCAGAGCGTGAGGAAGAAGGAAGAGACAGCGGCTATTACCCGCAATATGGACAAGTGCATCCTGTGCCGCCGCTGCGAGACAGTGTGCAACCAGGTTCAGACGGTTGGTGTGCTTGGCGCAGTTCGCCGTGGCTTTGAAACCACCATCGCCCCCACCTTTGACCGTATGTTCAAGGACACTGACTGCACATATTGCGGTCAGTGCGTGGCAGTTTGCCCCACCGGCGCCCTCACGGAGCGTGACAATACCGACAGGCTGCTGGACGACCTCTGCAATCCTGACAAGATTGTGATTGCCCAACCCGCTCCTGCAGTGCGCGTGGCCCTTGGCGAGGAATTCGGCATGGAGCCCGGCACAATTGTTACCGGAAAGCTTGCAACATCACTGCGCTACCTTGGCTTTGACTATGTGTTTGACACGGACTTTGCCGCAGACCTCACTATCATGGAGGAAGGAGCAGAGATCCTTCACAGGCTCAAGGCCTTCCTTGGTGGTGACAAGAGCGTGAAGCTCCCCATCATGACTTCCTGCTGCCCTGCATGGGTGAACTTCTATGAACACAACTATCCGGATCTTCTGGAGTATCCTTCATCGGCCAAATCCCCGGCCCAGATGTTTGGCGCAATTGCCAAGAATTACTGGGCTCAGAAGATGGGTATCCCGCGTGAGAAGCTGGTGGTGGTGTCCATCATGCCCTGCCTTGCAAAGAAGTACGAGTGCGAGCGTGAGGAATTCTCCGTTAACGGAAATCCGGATGTGGATTACTCAATCTCCACACGTGAACTTGCGCGCCTTATCAAGCGCTCGAATATTGACTTCAAGAGCCTTCCTGACACGGAATTTGATACTCCCATGGGAGAATCCTCAGGTGCCGGCGCCATCTTTGGAGCAACCGGCGGCGTGATGGAGGCCGCCCTCCGTACCGTGTATGAGGTGTACACCGGAAAGACCCTGCCCCGTCTGGAATTCCAGGATGTCCGCGGCCTTGACGGCATCAAGGAGGCAACCATTGACCTCAACGGCTTTGCCCTTAAGGTCTGCGTTGCCCATACCCTTGGCAATGCCCGTTACCTTATGGATAAGCTCCGCAAGGGTGAGCTCTCTTACCATGTGGTTGAGATCATGGCATGCCCCGGCGGCTGCATTGGCGGCGCAGGACAGCCCTACCACCATGGCAACGTGGAGGTCCTGAAGGCCCGTTCACGCGCCATCTACCGCGAGGATGAAGGCAAACCCATCCGCAAGAGCCATGAGAACCCGGATATCCAGCAGCTCTATAAAGTTTACCTTGGGGAACCCCTGGGAGAGCTTTCAGAGAAACTCCTCCATACCCATTATTTTGACAAAAGCATCAAGTAGAAGTTATGAAAGTATCGTGTGAAGCTCTCCGTCAGGTGGAGACCATCTGCCGGAAATTTAATAATGATCCCGGTGAACTCATCAGCATCCTTCACGAGTGCCAGAACACCCTTGGATACCTCCCCGAGGAAGTCCAGAGGGTGATTGCCCGTGAACTTGGTATCCCCGCTTCAAAGGTGTACGGGGTGGTGACGTTCTATTCTTTCTTCTCAATGGTGCCAAAGGGAAAATATCCCGTTTCAGTGTGCCTTGGAACTGCCTGCTATGTCCGCGGGTCAGACAAGGTTCTGGAGGAATTCAAGAGAGTGCTTGGAATTGAGGTAGGAGAGACCACCCCTGACGGCAAGTTCTCCCTGGACTGCCTCCGCTGCGTGGGTGCCTGCGGCCTTGCCCCGGTGGCAACAATTGGCGAGAAAGTCTACGGAAGGCTCAACCCCTCCGACATAAAGAAGATTGTGGCGGAGTTTGACGCCTAAGGCAAGGAAATCCTTCCCAGGATACCCTGCAAGGCCGCAATGGCTATACCGTAGTTAGTGATTGGCACTCCCTGGCGGAGTGCCTTTTTTATGCGGGACTGCACCAATTGACGTCCGGCAACGCATGCCCCGCAGTGGATTATGAGGGAATAGCCATCCAGATTCTCAGGGAAGTCATTCCCGGCGGCAATCTGAACCTCTACCCGGGCTCTCTTCCTGAGGAGGGCGGGGATTTTTTGGCGGCCGATATCCTCGGAGTCCGGGACGTGGGTGCAGGCCTCGGCGATAAGGACGCGGTCTCCGTCTTTGAGGCTTTCAATGGCTCTGGCTCCTTCCACATAGGTCTTTATGTCTCCTTTGGCGCCGGCAAGGAGGACGGAAAAAGAGGTGAGTGGAGTGCTCTCCGGGATTGCAGCATTAACGGCAGCAAACACCTGGGAGTCCGTAATCACAAGGTCCGGAGCGGTGTTGAGGGCTTCAGGGAGGCTCTCCGGCGTGCAGCACACGGGGATGCATCCGCGGTCCAGAAGTTCCCTAAGGACCTGCACCTGCGGGAGGATTATCCTGCCTTTTGGTGCCTCTGAGTCCTGGGGCATCACAAGAAGCACCTTGTCTCCGGTTTTTACAAGGTTTCCGGTAAGGAACCTTTCCTCCTCTTTGGGAAGAGCCTCCCTGATGCGTTCCAGAAGGGATTCTATGGATTCTCCAGGTGTGTAGTTGACTACAGGTATATTGGCATCAATCTTAGGAAATGGCGCCAGCGCTACGGCAATATCGGCCTCATCAAGAGCGGAGAGGGTGCGGCGCATGCGTTCAGGGCCGAGGGTGGTGCTGTCCTCCAGACCGGGGGTGTCTATTATGATGCATGCGCCGATTCCCGGCAATTCCACGGCTTTTCTTACAGGGTCAGTGGTGGTGCCGGCAACAGGGCTTACAATGGAAACCTCCTGCCCGCAAAGAGCATTGACAAGCGTGGATTTTCCGCTGTTTACAGGACCGATGACCGCTATGTGGATGCGTTCCATACCTTAGAATCTAAAATCCCTTGCGCCTTCCTCAATCTCCTTGAGGTGGCAGACGGTTATCTCACGGGTGCGCTCAAGGGGGATATCGGCCAAAGACTTCTCTATGAGGGCCTCGCCGGCGGCGCGGGTTTCAGGGGAAGCGTAGTCCATCAGGTACTCCTTAAGCGTCATAAGGGCGTTTGGCGTGCAGCAAAGGCCGATTTTCCCGCTCTTGCAAAGGCTCATGAAGCGGTCTCCGGTGCGGCCTTCGCGGTAGCAGGCGGTGCAGAAGGAGGGGATGTGGTCATTCTCCAGGAGCCAACGGACGACGCTGTCCAGCGGACGGGTATCGGCAATGTCAAACTGGGCGGTTTCGTCGTGGCGCTCAACAGTGGTGTAGCCGCCAACGCTTGTTCTGGAACCGCCGCTTATCTGCGAAATGCCGCAGTGGAGGAGCTGCTCCCTCATGCGGGCGCTCTCACGCGTGGAGATTATCATTCCGGTGTAGGGGACCGCAACGCGGAGAACCGCCACAAGTTTCCGGAAAATGCTGTCCGGAAGCGCGTCCTTGAAATCCTGAACGGAAATATCCTCTGCGGGGCAGATACGGGGAACGCTTATGGTGTGGGGACCAACGCCAAAACGTGCTTCAAGGTGCTCTGCGTGCATGAGAAGGCCCACCAGTTCATAGCGGTAGCTGGAAAGGCCGAAGAGAACGCCTATCCCTACGTCGTCGCAGCCGCCTTCCTGGGCGCGGTCCATAGCCTCCGTGTGCCACTCGTAATTGCTCTTGGGGCCCGTGGGGTGCAGTTTCAGGTACTGCTCCCTGTTGTAGGTTTCCTGGAAGAGGATATATGTGCCGATTCCTGCAGCCTTGAGTTTACGGTAACTCTCAACGTCCGTTGCGGCAATATTCACGTTCACGCGGCGGATGGAATTGCCGCCTTCGTTCACTGAATAGATGGTCTTGATGGACTCCAGGATATACTCAAGGGGGTTGTTCACGGGGTCTTCCCCAGCTTCCACGGCAAGCCTCTTGTGGCCGGTGCGGATGAGCGCCCGGACCTCAGCAGCAATCTCCTCCTGGGAGAGTTTCCGGCGGGGAATGGTCTTGTTCTTATAGTGGTAAGGGCAGTATACGCAGCCGTTTACGCAGTAGTTTGAAAGGTACAGCGGGGCAAAGAGGACTATGCGGTTGCCGTAAAAGCGCTGCTTGATATTTGCTGCAAGGGCATAGATCTTCTCTTCCAGGGCGGGGTCATCGCAGTCCATGAGGATTGCAGCCTCACGGTGGGTAAGGCCTTTGAGAAGGGTCGCTTTCTCAAGGATGGCGGCCACCCTTTCAGGGTTACGGCTTTCCTTTTCAGCCTCCTGGAGGCTTTCCATGATCTCCTCATGGTCTATGAATTCCTTGGCGTATGGAGATGAAGGATTATACATCTGTCTTTCCTTTATAAAGGTCATATTTTTTGCGCTCCTTAAGGGGCGTATAAACGTTCATTATTACATTTGCTCCCGCCTGGATTCCGGCCTGCTTTCCGCCGGGAAGGAGCGTAGCCAGGGCCGTTGTGGCTGGTATATTGGCATCCGGGAACATAAGCCGCATGATGGCTATGAGCCTGAGGGTTGTCTCCGCACTTCCGGCCGGGCAGTTCTCAAATGGAGTGCCGTCCTGAGGGATGAATGGGCCGATCCCAATCATGTGCGGGCCTATCTCCTGCATAAGGCGGAGGTCTTCTATAAGATTCCGTGTGGTTTGCCCGGGGCTTCCCACCATCATCCCCATGCCGGTTTCATAGCCAAGGCGCTTGAGTTCACGGATGCACGCCAGGCGGGTTTCAAGCCGCATTCCGGCGGGGTGGAGCCTGGCGTAATGTTCTGGATTTGCGGTCTCGTGACGGAGGAGGTACCTGTTTGCGCCAGCTTCCTTCAGGGCGGCATAGAGTTCAAACGGCAGCTCTCCAAGGGACAGGGTTATGGCGGCCGATGGAAAGCGCTCCCGGATGGTGCGCACAATGGGTACAAGCCCTTCCGCTGCGGCTGGGTTCTCCCCGCCCTGAAGCACGAAGGTGGGGACTCCGTCCCGCCAGGCGGCTCCACAGCACTGAAGAATCTCTTCCGGGGACAGGGAGTAGCGGGGGACATCGGCCCTGGAGCGCCTTATACCGCAGTAGAGGCAGTCATTGCGGCACACATTGCTCCATTCGATGAGCGCACGGATGAGCACCTCCGGCCCCTTTACCTTGAGACACACTTCCCGCGCCGTGTCCTTAAGCTCCTGCGCCAGGGCGGCGCTGGGGCTCTCCAGCAGCTCCTGGAGGGCGCTGTCAGGGAGATTACGGGTATTTTTCAGTGTCTCAATCATATTATCCCGAAATTTACGCAATTTCCTCAACTTGTCAAAGGTTGGAACGGTATTTATTCGTATCTTTGAGGTATGAAACTTAGACTTTCCACTATACTTCTTACAATATTTGTAGTATTATCGGCCCTTTCCTGCCTTCCCGGAAGAAACAGGGGAGGGGCGGCTACGGAGCCGGAGGTGACCGTCAAAGACACCGTTTATCCCCTTGGCTTCTGCACAGACTCTTTCACCGTTGTTTCCGGTACCATCAAAAGCGGGGACAATTTCACGGCGTGGCTCACCCGGCTTGGGGCTTCGGCTCAGCAGGCGCATGCCCTTGCGGGAGTCCCGGACAGCATCTTTGACGTCAGGAAACTCCGCGCCGGCAATGCTTACAGGGCTTATTACAGGGATTCATCGGCCCTGCAGTACGTTGTGTACAGTAACAGTCAGGTGAGGGAGACCATCTTCAGCCTCCGTGACAGCATTCCGGTTTGGACGTATGAAAGGCCGGTGGAAGTTGTCACCAAAACGGCCGATGTAACCATCAACTCCTCCCTCTGGAACGACATGATTGCCGCGGGGGCTACGCCAGACCTGATTGTAAGCATTGCCGATATCTATGCCTGGACGGTGGATTTCTTCGGGCTCCAGAAAGGGGACCGCTTCCGTATCCTTTACAGTGAGCGGATGTGCGAGGGCGAATCTATCGGCATAGAAAAAGTGAGTTACGCAGAGTTCCACCGCGGCGAAACCTGCCTTCCGGCCGTATATTTTGACCAGGGAGACGGCGGCAACACGTATTGGAACGAAAAGGGTGAGAGCATGCGGAAAGCCTTCCTGAAGGCTCCTCTCAAGTTCACCCGCATATCTTCCGGCTATTCCCTCCACAGGCTCCATCCCGTTCATGGAACGGTGAGGGCCCATACGGGGGTGGACTATGCCGCGCCCACGGGGACGCCTGTGAGGAGCATCGGAGACGGAACCGTCCTCAGTGCCGGCTGGGGGAAGGGCGGCGCCGGCAATATGGTGAAGATCCGCCACAATTCAGTTTACACAACAGCCTATCTCCACCTCTCAAAAATGGCCGTAAAAGCAGGCCAGAGAGTATCCCAGGGCCAGGTCATAGGCTATGTGGGCATGACCGGCACCGCCACCGGCCCGCACCTTGACTTCCGCGTGTGGAGAAACGGCTCTCCCATCAATCCCCTCAAACTGGAATCTCCGCCGTCAGAACCCATTCGTAAGGAAAACCTTCCCGCCCTGGATTCCGTTCTGGTAGCAATGAGGGCATCACTTGTAATTGATAAGTAACAGCATATGAAACGTATAAGTCTCATTCTATTGAGCCTGTTGCTCCTGATCTGGAGCGCCGGCGCACAGACATCCAGGGAGGAACTTCTCTCCCACATTGAACTCACTGCCGGTAATTATGTCAATTATCCCACGCCTACCGGTCACATCACACCGGCTCCCAAGGGATATGAGCCCTTCTACATAAGCCACTACGGCCGTCACGGGGCACGTTATATGACCGGGGACAAGCAGTACAAAAGGCTTATGGCACAGTTGGATTCCGCCCACAGGACGGGACTTCTCACCCCTTATGGTGAGGATGTTCACCGGAGGATCATCCTTGCGGCGGCCGATGCAAAGGGCCGTGCCGGTTCCCTTACCCCGCTTGGGGCAAGGCAGCACAAGGCCATTGCAAAGAGGATGTTTGACAACTATCCTGAACTGATGACAAAGCCCCTCAAGGTAACTGCAAATTCCTCAAATTCAAGGCGTGTCATGCACAGTATGGAGTTCTTCTGCGAGGAACTAAAGGAACTGAATCCTTCATTTGACATCTCCATGGCAGCCGATGATGAAGCTCAGTTTTATGTAAGGGCCAACAGGTCCATAGAGGTGCCGGATAATGACACTGACGATGCCCTCTACAGTAAGCTCAAGAAGTTCAAACGCAGGATGCTTAGTGGCAAACCCCAGATGAAGGCGATGTTCATTGACCCGGATAGGGCCAAGGAATTCATAGACCCATATCAATTTGCCGATGACCTCTACAACGTTGCTGCCGATATGTATTGCCTTCCTGAACTTGGGCTAAGTTTCATTGATGTCTTTGGGGATGAGGGAATGATAGATGCTTTCAGGGCCTATAATGCCAGCTGGTGCCTGTGGGAGGGTCTTATGCCTGGGGCAAGGAAGAGTTATCTCAGGGTTTATCCGCTACTCCAGAATTTCCTTGACAATGCCAGTGAAATGATTTCTTCCGGCGGCTGCGGAATCCGACTTCGTTTTGGCCATGACGACGTGGTGCTGCCTTTCAGCTACGTTCTGGGATTTCAGGAATCCACGGGCGCAACAGACGATTTAGAGACTCTACACCAGCATTTTTCAATCTTCCGTCTCATTCCTATGGGAGCCAACATCCAGTGGATATTCTACCGCAAGCCAAAAAGCAAGGACATCCTTGTAAAGTTCCTGATGAATGAGAACGAAACCTCAATTCCGCTCAAGACAGACTGCTACCCCTACTATCACTGGAAGGACGTAGAAGCCTACTACCGGGGCATCTTGAAGGAAGCAAACCTTACCTGGCGCACCAAGTAAAAAGGGGGCTTAAATCAGTATCTTAATCCTGAAGCCTCGGGCAGTGGGTTCTTCCACAACCGCCTGGGAAATCTTTCGGATACCGTCAAGGACGGAAGGATCCTTGATGGGAGAGGCCGATACCCCTTCTATCATGAAATCCAGGGCGGTTTCTCCGGTGAGTTCCGTGAAGGTTATGCGGAATGTGAGGGGGCAGATGCCGCCAAGGTGCTCAAAGAGCATCTCGCTTATGATGGAGTATGCATTCTCTGCCTTGCCGGAGAGGTTGTACTTGAGGAAGAACTGATTGAGGCCTGTGCGGATCTGGAGGTAGTCAAAGTCCTCGGAATCTATCTCGTAGACCAGTTTCTGGATGCGGTTCACAAAGGCCTTGGTGGCGCTGTGAACAGGGTGCTCGAAGATCTGTTCGGGGGTGCCGTCCTCATAGATTATGCCCTCGTTCATAAAGAAGATGCGGGTGCTCACGTCGCGGGCAAAACGCATCTCGTGGGTCACTATGAGCATAGTCATCCCGTCCTTCGCCAGTTGGCGCATAACGCTGAGGACCTCTCCCACCATCGTGGGATCAAGGGCCGATGTTGGTTCATCGAAGAGGATAACGTCCGGGTGCATTGCAAGGGCGCGGGCAATGGCCACACGCTGCTTCTGGCCGCCGGAGAGGGAATCCGGGAAAACATCGGCCTTCTGGGCCAGGCCCACCTTCCTGAGGAGATCCATAGCCTCCTCACGGGCATTTTCTTCCGACATCTTCAGAAGGCGCACGGGTGCGTAGGTGATATTTTCCAGCACCGTCATATGGTCAAAGAGGTTGAAGCTCTGGAAGACCATACCCATTTTCTTACGCATCTTGTCCAACCTGTACCCCTTTGCCATGATGTTCTCGCCGTCCACCCAGATTTCCCCGGATGTGGGCGGCTCAAGCATATTGATTGCACGGAGAAGCGTACTTTTACCAGTCCCGGAAGGGCCTATGATACTTATGACCTCTCCCTTTTGAATATCGCAGTTTACATCCTTCAGAACGGTAATTGAAGAGCCGTCGGGATTCTTGAAGGTCTTGCTTAAATGTTTTATGCTTATCATATTACTTCTTCTTGAGGAAAAGGTTCAACACTACCCGGATGAGCCAGGCAAGGACAAAGTAGAGGACCGTCACAACCAGCAGCGGAATAAGGGCGTCGAAGGTGCGGCTGCGGATAAGGTCGCTGGCGCGGGTAAGGTCCTGAATGGCTATGTAGCCAACTATTGAGGTGCTCTTGAGAAGAGCCACGCACTCTCCGGCAAAAAGCGGAAGTCCCTTCTTCACGGCCTGCGGCAGGACTATTCCGGTGAAGGTCCTGAGCGGGGTGAAGCCAAGGCTGAGGCCGGCTTCCGTCTGCCCCTTGGGAACAGACGAGATGGAAGTATCAAATATGCTTCCTGCCGACCACGCAAAGCACATGGCAAAGGTGATAATGGCTACCACGGAACCGTTTAGGCCTGCATTTGCAAGGATGACGTAGAACATTATGAGAAGGAGGACCAGCGTAGGGATGCCCTGGATGAAGGCTCCATAGAGGCCGGCTATCTCACGGACCCATTTTCTGCGGCTACGGAGCATAGCGCACACTCCGGCTCCAAGGAGGGTTCCAAGAAGGATTGAAAAGAAGGTTATCTTGAGGGTCTCAAGGAGGCCGTCCGCAATGAGTTTCCACCTTCCTTCAGTGACAAGATTCATCTTCAGACGCTCTCCAAAGCCCATGCTTGAGGATTTCCCGCCGTCATACACGAAGTATCCGGGGTGGCACTCATAATACGGGATGGTGAAGTCTACGGATTTCTGCCTCTCTTCCGTCACATAGAGGCAGGCGCTCACTACGTCGCACTGGCCGGTAGAGAGGGCTATTACGGCCGATCCAAGTTCCTGGAACTGCATCTGGAACTCACGGCCGCCGAGTACGGCAAAGCGCCTCAGGATATCGGCATCCATACCCATCCACTGCCCGCCTTCGCCAACAAAGCTGACCGGGGCCAGATTAACGGCGGTGACACACCTCAGAGGTTTCCCCGTGAGAGTAACTTCTGAAGGGGCGGGCATCTCCGGCGCCGGAGTGCCCTTGGTCCAGTGGGAGATGACATCCGGGATGGTGCCATCGGCCTTGCCCGCGGCGATGAAGCTGTTCAGGGCCTCCTGAAGGGCCAGATCCCCTTTCCTTACGGCAAAGGCTACGTCAAAGGACTCTTCCCCGCGGAAAGCCATCTTCATATGAAGCCTGTCCATATCCTCCGGGGTAAGGGCCACTTCGTCGCTCACGAAAACATCGGCCATACCCTGCCTTACGGCCTGGATGCCGTCCGCTTCAAAGCTGACGCGGAAGATGTCAATGTCATCATAGGCGGAGTATTTTTCGTCGTAGTAGTTTCCGGCCGATGTTGTGATGGTAAGGCCGTGGAGGTCTTCCTCCGTCTTCAGGTCAAGCGTTTTCCTGCTGCCGCCGGAGCAGCCTGGAAGAGCTGCAATGACCGCCAGGCCGATTAATAGACGATATATGGTTTTTTTCATAATCTTACAGGGCTGCGCACATCCTCCGGGCCATATCCTCCGCAATGGGCAGATGATAGGTGAGGTGGTACATATATGCGGCTTTGATTACGGAATATGGCAGGAGCCTCCGGATTACCATGCCCATTTCCTCCTGCGGAACGCCGTAGTAGGCGGGGGCAAGGATTGACCAGTGCTTCTGCATCTGCTCAGGCGTAAGGTGGAAAAGATGCATCGTCCTTTGGGAGTCCTGTATTTGGGTGATTCTCCAGCAAAGGCTCATATCCCATTCCGGAGCGCCATATGCAAACTGGCCGATATCAATCCAGAGGGTACGGTCTTCATCCGTGATGATATTACCAATCTGCATATCTCCGTGGAGGCAGGTGGGAGTGTCGGGGATAGTTTCTAGGATGGGCATGACTTTGTCCACAAGAAATGCCGGCGCAACTCCTTCCTTGGCGTAGAAAGCCTGCATACGGGCTTTCATTGAAGGGATGCGGGTTGTATCGGCCTTCATTGCGTGGATGGCCTTGCAGGCATTGGCAAAGCGAAGGGAGATTTCCTCCATCCTGTCAGGCTGCTCTGAGATGATGCGGCAGAATGAGCGCTTGTTCTCAATGAGCTCATATTCCGTTCCTACACGCTCTCCGTCAGTTATGAGCCTAAGAGGCTGAGGGGTGGGAATGCCCATCTCGAAGGCGGCCTTTGCCATCTCAAACTCCTTGATGGCGAAAGTGGCGTCAAAACCGGGGTTAAACAGCTTTGCAAGGCGTTTCTCACTCTTGTGAGTGTAGGCTACACCCTGCCCGCCTTCTCCGCTGTAGGTATAGTCCGATAGGTTAATGTGCTGATACTGTTCCATATTGTATATCTATGCAAAGATAGCACATTTTGCCTATGTTCCGCGGTAATAATACCAAAAAAGGGTCTAACCATAGGCTAGACCCTTTTTGGCGGTGCGGACGAGGCTCGAACTCGCGACCCCCGGCGTGACAGGCCGGTATTCTAAACCGACTGAACTACCGCACCAAGTTTTCAGTGAACTTCCCTTTCGGGATTGCAAAGGTAACACCTTTTTTTGAATCTGCAAACAATTAATTAAAATTTTTGCAATTATTTTTCTGGGAGGCAGGAGATGATGTCGCGGAGGAGCCCGTTGAAATCAATCACCCTGTCCGGCTTGGGAGAGTAGCCAAGAATCACCACCACAAGGTCCTTGGAGGGGACGATGTAGATCTGCTGGCCGTCATGGCCGTTGCATGAGAACATGTCCTCCGGGACGTCGGGGCAGACCCCGCAGCGGTTGAGCCAGAAGAAGGCTCCGTACCTGCCTTCACTTGCCTGGGCGGGAGTGGTGGTATACTCAACCCAACCTTCGGGAAGGATACGCTCCTCTCCCACGCAGCCGTCGTCCAAGAACATCTGGCCAAAGCGGGCATAGTCCCTGGCGGTGACATAAAGGTAGGAAGAGCCCACCGGAGTACCGCTCATGTCCGGCTCAAAGTGAGGATTTGCAATGGCAAGGGGAGAAAACAGGCGCTCACGCATATAATTAAGGAAGGCCTGGTCGGAATCAAACTTGCCGCAAAGATAACGCATCACAATGTTGGTGCTGCCGCTGGAATAGTACCAGAAGGTGCCAGGCTCATGCTCCAGGGGCTTTGAGAGGGCATAGAGGCCCATATCGGCCTCACGGTGAAGCATGAGGTTAACGTCAGACCTGTTGCCGTAATTCTCGTTCCACCCAAGGCCGCTCTGCATCTGGAGAAGGTTGTTGAGGGTTATGGCTGCCCTGGCATCATTTTGCCACTCAGGAATGTCCATGGGGGCGTTGATGTCCACCAGCCCGTCTCCTGCCATTATGCCCACAAGGGCGTTTGTGAAGCTTTTTCCCATGCTCCAGCTGAGAAGTTGGGTGCCTGCGTCAATTCCTTTGTCGTAGCGCTCTGCAATGATCTTTCCATCATACAGGGCAACGAAGGCAAAGGGATGGCCGTTGTAGGAACGCTCATCCACGAGAGCCCTGGCAATTGGCTCCAGACGCGCGGTGAGGTTGTCATCGGCCTTCTCAAGATAATCCGGATATGAGTCTGCGGGGAGGGGATAGTCCTGATTAAGGAATTCCTTCTTGCCTTTTCCCCTAAGGAGTGTAACGCCGTAGCCTTCCCTGTAGGCGGCCGTTGATTTGTACCAAAGGAAGCGGCTGGTGACGGTCTTTTTCTCCATGTCCACCTTGTTCCTGTTGAATTTTATGAAGGAGAAATGGAGGTCCAGTGGCTCTACATCGGCCTGATTACGGCCAGATACAAACACGGCCGATGCAAGATTCTTTGCCGCATAGCCCGTGATAATGGGCATGAGGGTGTTGAGGTATATACAACCTCCAAGGACAGCTACGGCAAGGATGCCGCCGGCAATGCCTAATACTTTCTTAGTTTTCATATGTTTAGGTAAGTTTTAGCTTATGGTGACCACGTTGTCGGCGTGGCTGAGGACGCGCTCACGGTGAGAAACAAAGATGACGGTCTTGCGGCCCTTATACTTTGCCTCCAGGCATTCCATCAGGCGGGCTTCCGTACCGGAGTCCAGGGCCGATGTTGACTCGTCCAGAAGGAGGATGCCGCCGGGCCTTAATAGAGCACGTGCTATGGCTATTCTCTGGCACTGGCCCTCAGATAGGCCGCTGCCATCCTCCCCGCAAGGGGTGTCAAGGCCTTCGGGGAGATCGAAGACAAATGGCGCCTGGGCATCTTCAAGTGCGGTTTTCATCTCTTCCTCCGTGGCATCCGGGGCCGCCAGAAGAAGGTTTGAGCGTATGGTGCCGCTAAGGAGGGAATTTCCCTGCGGAATGTACTGGAAATTGCCCCTCAGGGCTGCCGATGCGGGATGGCCGTCAACCATGACGGAGCCGGAAGAAGGCCTGAGAAGCCCAAGGATAAGCCTTATGAGAGTACTTTTGCCGATTCCCGTGGGGCCCGCTATAACGGAGAGCTGCCCGGCAGGGAAACTGCAGGAGAAATCTGACAGCACGGGCTCCGGGGTGCCCGGATAAGTGTAGGTGACGCCGGAAACCTCAATTGAAGGGGCATCGGCCAAAACAATAGGCTCAGAAGCCGGTTCCTGCTCCAACTCCAGCAGTTCCATCACGCGGTCTACGGAAGTGATGGCCTGGATGATGGCGGGGACCTGGTGTCCAAGCTCCGCCACGGGGCGCTGTACCTGACCAACCAGCTGCATGAATGCAGTCATCATACCGTAGGTGATGGTTCCGTGCATTATGCCCACAACACCCCAGAGGAGTGTTGCGGCGTGGCCGGCCTGGAAACCAAAGAACATGAGCCCGCGGGCTACGGCGTTGTAGTTGAGGCGTTTACGGGTTATGTCCTCCACATCTCCCTGCAGCCATCCCATCTTGTCCACAACCCTCTCTACGCTTGTGAGCGTGAGCATAAGAACCCTGTTCTGGAGGCTCTCCTGCATGAGCTGCTGGATCTCGCTTTCACGCTTACGGATGGCGGCCATAAGCTCACGGAGTTTCCTGAAAAAGAGCTTGGAGCCAAAAACCATTGCAAATGTGAGGATAAGGATTACCCACAGCAGGTTTGGCGCCAGATACATAAGGTATATGGACGCGGCAAGAAGCTGGACAAGGGTGAGGATAATGGACGGGATACGCGCCACAACCAACTCTGAAACCACCCTTGTATCCTCTTCCAGGCGGTTTACGGCATCTCCGGAGAGGAAACGCTCCCGGCCGTCCCAGCGGCTTTTCATCACGGTCTCAAAGATACTGCGGCGCATGATGTTCTGGGACTTCACCTGGGTGTAGCTTTCCCACCAGTTACCAAACAGGATTACGCCCAGCTGAAGTGCCAGGATGCCAAGGAATATGCCGATACCGGTCCTGAGGGGCATTGCAGAGTCTCCGGTGGCTATGTCTACCAGCTGCTTGCTGGATGCCACGAAAGCCAGGGAAGCGGCAATTCTTACCACTCCCACAACCACGGTGACGGCTACGCGCCCGGCTACGGGACGCGCCATGCCTATCAGGGTGCGCAGGACCTTCATTATGCCTCCACTACTCCTTCTTCAACCCATTTTCCTGCAAGGGCTGCGGCGTCTTCATAGGCGCGCTCCTTTTCCACCTCATAGCGGTCCATGAGGGCTGCAGTCATATCTTCAACGGTGAATTCCTTCCCCTGGAACTGCTCCCAGAGGTATGCTGCCGATGCATTGAGGGAGAGCATCTTGTTGAAGTTCACCTGTGCAAGGCCTTCTCCAACCACTACGTACTCTCCGCAGATTTTCCTAAGAATGAATCCTTCCTTGATTTTCATATTATCCTTCTATAAATTGCCAAAATATATCTTCTAAAGGGCTTCAGTGCCCTCCAAATGCGTCCTTTGCCGGGTTTGACAGAGCGCTTTCCGCGGCCGATCTCTATTGCCGTGCCCATGACATCGGCCAAAGTGCATTCCTCCGTGCCGACAATGTTTCCGTCTCCCATCAGGGTGACTTTCTCTCCGTCAAGGGCTATGACGCGGTGTAGCACATACCTTCCGGGGAGCCTCACCAGCACTATGTCTCCAACCTCCACGGTGTCTTTCTTTGCAAGGACCACGCTGTCACGGCCTCCTCGGATGAAGGGGAGCATGCTGCTTCCAAGCGGGGTGAACCGCACGGTGCGGCCTTCATTGAGAAGCTGTCCGGCCTCCTCCAGGATAAGGGTATTTGGGACTATCTTCTTATCCATTTACTACCGTATTGTAACAAAGCTGGGCGGCGGCTTCATCCGGCAGGCACTCAAGGTGGTAGCAGGGGACTATACCTGTCATTGCCTCAAGGGTGTTGTGCCAGTGGTTTGCCAGTTCTGAGAATGGCCTGAATGATGAGGCCGATGCCATCAGGGATGCATATGCCTTAACTCCGGTCAGGCGCTCAATCTTGTTATAGGGGGCCTGGCTAAGGCGCACAACCGCGCCGGCGGGGACGCTCAGGGCCTTGTAGCATGGGGTTTTGCCGCTCCAGGGCGAGCCAAAGACGCGGACTTCTCCACCGGGCATGAGCCTCAGGACGGGGTTGTCGTCGTTGAGGAGCCAGGAGCCGGGGATATGCTTTAGCCAAAGGCTGCTGTGAGTGCTTTTTCCGGTGCCGCTCTTTCCAAGGAAAAGATATCCCTTGCCGCCGTTTACCACCACGGAAGAGTGCATTTCAAGCGCTCCCATTGGGGCCGATGCAAAGGTGAAAAGAAGCATGAGGGCATTGTTGAATGCAAAGGCATCGTCATTGCCTGTAAGTATGAGGCTGGCCTTTTTGAAATCAGGGCTCATTGTGAGTTCCATAGCCTCAGGACGCCCCGGAAGGGGACATGTGCGGGATGCGATGGAGCCATCGGCATTCCTGTAAAGGCTGATTTCAGGGAAAAGCGGACCGTCATCTGTCTTGTAAAGGAGTTCTCCGAAAGGTTTGTCAAGGGCTTTCCTTACTATATCGACGGAAAAAAGGGCTTCTTCTCCGGGCAGCAGCGCGGAAACGAAGGGCTTCATGTTAACTAAATGGTCTGGGAGGAATACTTCTCCGCTGCAACTCACTTTGAAAGGTAGATCTGCTACTCTGTAAATCCTTGTGGTATCCATAATCATCTACAAAACTAACAATAATACCTCAAAAGACAAAGAATAATTTAGTATCTTTGTAAACTTTGACAAAGGAAAGCAGCATAATAATCAAGAACGCCCGTGAGAATAACCTCAAGGGAATTACCGTGGAAATACCCCGCGGAAAACTTGTGGTTATAACCGGCGTTTCCGGCAGCGGAAAGAGTTCCCTTGCCTTTGATACTCTCTTCGCGGAGGGCCAGCGCCGCTTTGCCGAGAGCCTTTCCTCCTACGCCCGCCAGTTCCTTGGCCGTATGTCAAAGCCTGATGTAGACATCATAGAGGGCATCCCACCGGCAATTGCCATTGAGCAGAAGGTAAACATCAAGAACCCCCGCTCCACCGTTGCCACCACAACGGAAATATATGATTTCCTGAGGCTCCTGTTTGCCCGTATCGGCCGCACATATTCGCCCGTCAGCGGCGGTGAAGTGAAGGCCCACTCCGTGAAGGATGTGCTGGATTTTCTAAGTGACGGCACTCCCAGGGCGGTATATATTCTCTCCGATATAGGCTGGAACTCCCGTCAGGACAAAGTTGAGTATCTCCTTGCCCTCAAGGAAGAGGGTTTCGGCCGCCTTTTCAATCCTGCCGATTCCTCTATTCTCCAGATTGAGGACGTCCTCCGTATGGACGGCGCATACCCCGCCGGCCTGATGCTCCTTGTAGACCGTGTCAAAACTACAGGCACCCTTGACGATGACCTACGCGCCCGCCTTCATGCCTCCGTCCAAACAGCCTTCGATAAAGGCAACGGTGATATGGCGCTGTGGTGTGGAGAAATGATTAAGTTCTGCGCCAGGTTTGAGCTGGACGGGATCACGTTCCGGAGGCCGGACGAGTACCTTTTCAGCTTCAACAGCCCGCTGGGGGCATGCCCGGTGTGCGGGGGCCTCGGGAAGATAATCGGCATAAGCGAGGACCTTGTGGTGCCGGACAAGACAAAGAGCATCTACGACGGAGCCATAGCCTGCTGGAGAGGGGAGAAGATGAGTTGGTTCAAGGATCAGCTCATAAAGAATGCCGAAAGACTTGGCATTTCCATCTTTGAACCGTACTGCAAGCTCACGGAGGAGCAGAAGCGCATTATCTGGACATATCGCGGTGACTACGAGGACCCTGACGCATACTGCGGCATAGACCAGTTCTTTGAGTGGGTGGAGAGTAACCGCTACAAGATCCAGTACAAGTATATGTTAAGCCGATACAGCGGCAGGACCACCTGCTCTGCGTGCGGCGGCAGCCGTCTCCGAAAGGAGGCCCTGTACGTGAAAATAGCGGGAAAGACCATCCACGACCTACTTTCCATGACCGTTGAGGAACTCCTGAAGTGGTTTGACGTCATTGCCGGCTCCGACCGGCAATCTCTGACGAAAACGGAGCAGGCAATAGCCGGCAAGACTATTGAGGAGATCCGCTACCGCCTGCAGTGCATTGAGGACGTTGGCCTTGGGTACCTCACCCTCAGCCGCACCATGAATACGCTCTCCGGCGGCGAAAGCCAGAGGGTGAACCTTGTAACGGCACTCGGAAGCTCCCTGGTGGGCTCCATGTACATTCTGGATGAGCCTTCAATCGGCCTTCATCCACGCGACACCGACAGACTCATTGCGGTCCTTCGGCGCCTCAGGGATATCGGGAACACCGTTGTTGTGGTGGAGCATGACCCTGAGATCATTAAGGCGGCCGATTACCTCATAGATCTTGGCCCCCGTGCCGGCGTCAATGGCGGTGAGGTGGTCTTTGCCGGGAAGATTCCCGATCACGTCGGGAATGACGGTAAAACCGTCAGGCATGACGCCAAGGCCGTCATGGCCGACCCCGATCGGCCATCTCTTACCCTCCAGTACCTCTTTGGCCAGAGGCGGCAATATGAGAGAGAAAAGAACCCCTGGAGGTACTCCATCACCATCAAGGGGGCCATGCAGAACAACCTCAAGGACATAGATGTTAGGATTCCACTCAACGTCTTTACCGTTGTGAGCGGGGTTTCCGGCAGCGGAAAGAGTTCCCTGGTTGGGGACATCCTTTACCCGGCCATGCACCGCCGTCTCAATGAGACAGGGGATGTCCCGGGCACGTTCAAGGGCCTGGAAGGGGACCTCAGCCGCATAACGCGCGTGGAGTACGTGGACCAGAACCCCATCGGCAAGAGTTCCCGCTCAAACGCCGTCACCTACCTCAAAGTCTACGACGACATCCGTAAGCTCCTGTCCCAGCAGCAGTACGCCCGCATAAACGGCTTCACGCCTTCATATTTCTCCTTCAACCAGGAGGGCGGCCGGTGCCCTGAATGCCAGGGCGACGGCTTTGTGAAGATTGGGATGCAGTTCATGGCCGATGTTACCATGGTGTGCGAGTCCTGCGGCGGCAAGCGTTTCAAGCCGGAAATCCTGGAGGTTAACTACAAGGGCCTGAACGTGAGCGACATCCTTGACCTGAGCGTAGACGAGGCCATAGCCTTCTTCGGCGCCCAGAAGGAGCCCGAGGCCACGGCAATCGCTGCAAAACTTCAGCCTCTTGTGGACGTTGGCCTTGGATACATCAAACTGGGGCAGCCTTCCAGTACGCTTTCCGGAGGTGAGAGCCAGCGCATCAAACTGGCGTATTTCCTCTCCATCAGCGAAGGCTCCAGGGACAAGATCCTTTTCATCTTTGACGAGCCCACAACCGGCCTTCATTTCCATGATGTCCAGAAGCTCCTGAAATCATTCGACGCCCTTCTCCAGAAAGGCCACACCGTGCTTGTGGTGGAGCATAACCTGGATGTGATAAGGGCGGCCGACTGGGTGATAGACCTTGGCCCGGACGCCGGCGACAGGGGAGGGGAAGTGGTGTTTGAAGGCACCCCGGAAGACCTTAAGAAACAGGGAAAAACATTTACAGCAAAATACCTATGAAAAAGATTGCAGCCATAACCATGGTCCGTAACGACGACTTCTACCTCCGTAAGTGGGTCCAGTACTATTCCCGTGAACTTGGAGGCAAGGATCATCTTTATATCTACTATGACGGGGTGGACCAGGAGATAGGGGACTTCTGCCGCGGAACCAACGCTTTCAAGGTTCCCAAAATAGGCAAGAAAGTGGTGGAGGCGGAAAAAGGCCGCCTGCAGTTCCTCTCATGGAAGGCGGCGGAGCTCCTTTCCGGAGGCTACGATCTTGTGATAGGGGTTGATGCCGATGAATTCATAGTGGTGGACCCTAAACTGGGGAAGACGCTTGTGGAGTACCTCAGCGGCATCAAGGTCAAAGGCTCCGTATCGGCCCTGGGCCTTGACTTTGGCCAGAAAATTGGCGTGGAGGGAGATATCACGGATGAGATCCCGTTCCTTCAGCAGAGGCATTACGCACAGATAGGGACGCGTTACACCAAGCCATCGATAATGGCGGAACCCCTCACCTGGGGCAGCGGCTTCCATCGTATCAAGGGGAAGAACTTCCACATTGCCAAGGACCTTTACCTCTTCCACTTCGGGTACTTTGACCAGAAGCGTCTTGAAGACCGTTTCAATGACAAGGACCGCCTGAAACAGGGCTGGGGGAAACATATGAAAAAGCGTTCACGCGCCATCCGCCTTGTGACTGAGCTGCCCGCACGTAAGTTCGAGCCCTGGGTCCGTTTCGCACGCATCTGCCAAACCCTTGTGCGCCCGCCTTATGCCTGGAACAAACCGGCAATGTTCGGCCTCAGGATAATTGTTGCAATACCTCCGCGTTTTGAAGATATAGTATGAGTGAAAAGGTTTATATGGTGTCCGTAGTGAGGGACTATGCCATGTATCGGAAATGCATCGTGGATAACCCTTTCTGCCGCTCCCTTTCCATAGTGACTCTTGACAACCGGGATGAGAACCTGGGAATCCCAGTCCGCTACAACCGCTTCATGGATTCCATTCAGGAAGACGGTTGGGTGGTTTTCTGCCATGAGGACTGGATGCCGCTCCAGGATATCGGCCCTCTTCTTGAAGGGCTGGACAGGAGTAGCATCTACGGGCCTGTAGGCGCTGTTATGGAGGTTTGTCCCAGGGCCGATTTCATCCACATCTCCGGCCATATTGAGCAGCGGCGCAAGGACGGTTCCTGGCACAAGGATGTGCGCGGGACGTGGAAGGGCGGTGAGGCTGATACCTTTGACTGCCAGTGCGTCATAGCTCATTCCAGTCTTCTCCGTGAAAAGGACCTCCGCTTTGACGAGCACCTGTCCTTTGACATGTACGCAGAGGATTTCTGTGCATCGGCCTGGCTCAAAGGCGTCCCTTCAAAAATCCTCCCCGTCAAGTGCCGGCATTATTCCGGCGGCACCGTGGGGCAGCGTTTCTGGGATTCCCTTGAGTATCTGAGAGGCAAATACAGGGATTGCCCCAAGAGATTTCCGTCGCCGGTTCACCGGAGGATCTCCTTCGGTGGAGACCAGTCCAGGCCCATATACAATTACAGACGCAGCCCCAATGCCGTCATCAGGTACCTCCTAAAGAAGTAAAGTATGAACACCAGAGTACTCTGCTGCGTTTTCAACTATAACGATAATGTCCACGCCGTGGAGTGGGCAAACCGCCTGTCTCCGCACTTCGATACCCTCATCCTTGACAGCGGAAGCAGCCCCCGCTGCTCTCATCCTCTTGCCGTGCCGCTGGACAACATCTACTACTCCGGCCTCATGAACGAGGCCTTCCGCCGCGGTAAGGAAGGCGGGTACGGATGGGTGATGATAGTGACAAGCGACATAGAGATATCGGCCGATAATACCAAAAAACTTGTGGCGGCGATGATGGACGTTGCCGGAACGCGTAACGTGGGCCTTTATCAGCCTTCTACGGCCTGGAAAGGGCGTTCTCTGCCCCAGAGCCGCTGCCATTTTACCGGCAGGATGAGAAGCGCTTCTTTCCAGGAAGGCTGGTTCCACATGATAAGGATTGACCTCATGGAGAAAGTATGCCCAATAGACCTGACGCTAAATAAACTGGGCTGGGGAGTAGACCTTGCACTCAGTCATTTTGCGCGCATCATGGGCCTTCTTGTGCTGGTTGACGACCGAATCAGGGTTGTCCATCCCGGAGGAACGGGATACGGCAGGGATGAGGCCCTCCGCCAGATGAGGGCCTGGCACGCTACCATCCCGGGATATACTTCACCAAGGCACTTCCGTCCCCGGAGAACACCGGTGGAATATCGGCTCATTGTGACTCTCACTACATGGAAGGCCCGTATCGGCAATATTCCTGCCGTACTGGATACAATTTTCGGCCAGTCTTACAAGCCTGACCTTGTGGTGCTTAACGTGGCGTATGACCTGGAGATTCCAGCCCATGTCCAGGAGTACATAGATTCCCATCCCGTGGAGGTGAACCGGATGGAGGACCTGAAGGTGTACAAGAAGCTTATCCCTACGCTGAGGAAGCATCCGGGCGTTTGCGTAGTGTCAATTGACGACGACTGGCTGTACCCTCCCGGCATGCTGGAAGATTTCATCTCAGTGCACAGGAAATACCCCGAGAGGCCGGTGAGCGGCAACCACGTGCATCTTTTCCACACGGATTTCCACTGCGGGTGTGCTTCACTTACCAGGGCCGATTATTTTGGGGACAGCCTTGACCTTATTGACAAGGAGGTAATGGCTAACTGCCCCAGCGATGACAGCGTCTATACGTATTTCCTCAAGCGCCGGGGGTATCTGTATGCCCGTACACGTCACAAATACTTCATTAACATGACGCCATATAACCCGCTGGAGCCTCATTCCCCGGACGGAGACAACCATCCACAGGTGTCCTGGGCATATCTGTGCGGGCGTTTTGGGGAGGTTTAACCAAGCTGTGTCTCAATCTGGGTCAGGAAACGCCGACACAGGTACTTGGCGCTGAATTCCGTGAGAAGGGCCTTTCTGTCACTGAAGTCCTTTATTTCCTGGGCCTTTACAAGGGCATTGAGGATTTCTTCAGGATTGTTGCTGCACTGCATGATTGAGTCCAGACCGCCCATAATCTTTGATACGGGGGAGTTTTCCCCGGATATGGCAACTATGGGAAGGCTGTAAGGCAGGTAGCATATTACTTTGCTGGAGAGGAATACATCATCAGGGATATCGGCCGCAATATCTATGAGGCAATCGGCCTTGGCGTAATAGTCATTTATCTGGAGTGTGGCCTCCTTGAATATTATCTTGCCTTCATCCACAAGATCCGGGGCATATTCCTTATGCTGTTTCCAGACATCTCCAACTATTATGAGCCTGGCGTCCGGCCTTATTGACAGGAAACGGCGGAAGGCATCGGCCATCCCGTCTATCTTCCTGAGTCCGTAAAGGCTGCCGGCATAGAGGATGTTGAATCCATCATGGGGAATTATAGAGAAACCCTCAGGTAATTCCCTGTAAGGTGTGTAGAGATAATCCCATGCTCCCTTGAAATCTGTCACGATGCCTTTCTCATATTCCAGCATCATGGGATTGGACAGGATGAAAAGGTCTGAGCATGAGCAAAGCCTGTTCAGGCCACGGCCGATTTTTGGGTGGAGGTCTGCGTCCTTCCCAAGCCAGGGGATAGGGGAGGGCATGCCGTCTACGCTGTATATGATATAGGGGCAGCGCAGTTTCTCCTTCAGGAGTTTTCCAAGGTTAAGTGCAGAATAATAACCGTTGGATGTAAGTACTACAATGGCGTCATAGTGCTCTGAAAATACTTCACGATTCTCTTTGTAGGTTCTGCGTGCCCAGCGGCGGTCTCTGGGATTGAAGCCCAGCCATCTCCATTTTCTTTTGGCCCAGCGCCAGTTTTCGGCAGCATTGTGAAGCTTGATAAGGCGGATGTTGTCAAGCGGCATGGAAGGGTCATGTTCCTCAGTAAGAAGAGTAATCCTTCCGGATTTGGCGATATAGGGGATGAGAGTTTTGAAAACTATTCCGGGCGCAGTGAGAGAAGTGTCCAGTGCGACTATCAAATAATTCCTTAGTGTCACGGTATATTCCTTTAACTACGCAAAGATAATATAAATCGCAAAAATATTGGTATATTTGCATTCTCTGAGAGAAATATATGATAGAAGTAATAAGGACAGATATTCCAGGAGTGGTAATCATTGAACCCAGGGTGTTTGGAGACTCCAGGGGGTATTTCTTTGAAAGCTGGAGCCAGAGGGATTTTGACGCTGCGGTAAGGCCCGTGCACTTTGTTCAGGACAATGAAAGCAAAAGTTCCTACGGCGTTGTCCGCGGCCTTCATTACCAGAAGGGGATGCATTCCCAAAGTAAGCTGGTCCGTGTTGTGAGCGGCACCGTCCTGGATGTTGCTGTGGATATCCGCCGCGGTTCTCCGTGGTTCGGCCAGCACGTGGCCTGCATCCTCTCCGGAGAGAATCACCGGCAGTTCTTCGTGCCCCGCGGGTTCGCCCACGGTTTTGCCGTACTTAGCCCGGAAGCCGTATTCCAGTATAAATGTGACAACCCCTACGCCCCGGACCAGGAAGGCGCAATAGCCTGGAATGATCCTTCCCTTGGCATAGACTGGGGCATTCCGGAGGCTTCCGTCCTTCTGTCAGAGAAAGACAGGCATCATCCGCTTCTTTCCGCTGCCACTGATCTTTTTGACTATTCCGTAGATTATTACGCAAAATGAGGGTACTTGTAACAGGAGGCTGCGGCCAGCTTGGAATGAGCCTCAGGGCCATCCTGAAAGGCCAGGATGCCATATTCGCAGACATTGTTGAGGCTCCGGATACCACTTATCTGGACATTACGGACCTTCAGGCCATAAGGGCTCTTGTCGCAAATGAGGGCATAGACACTATAATAAACTGCGCAGCATACACAAACGTAGAGGCTGCGGAGGACAATTATGATCTTGCAGAGCGCCTCAATGCAAAAGCCGTGGAAAACCTTGCCGTTGCTATGAAGGATGCCGGCGGACTCCTTATCCACATTTCTACGGACTATGTCTTTGGGAAGGAGCCGTATAACACCCCCTGCCGTGAAGACCAGAAAGGCACTCCCACAGGCGTCTATGGCCTTACAAAACTCCACGGGGAGGAGGCAATCCTGCGCTCCGGCGTCCGTTACGTCATTATCCGCACTGCTTGGCTGTACAGTGAGTACGGAAAGAACTTTGTGAAAACCATGCTGCAACTTACAGCCACAAAGCCTTCCCTCAAGGTGGTCTTTGACCAGGTTGGCACCCCCACCTACGCCGGAGACCTTGCCGGGGCTATCGTTGAGATTGCCGGTCAGGCCGGCAATGACGGTGGGGACGTCATGCCCGGCCCCGACCGGGCATCTCAAATATTCAATTACAGCAATGAGGGTGTGTGCTCATGGTATGACTTTGCAAAGGCCATCGCAGAGTACTCCGGGCACACTTCCTGTGACATCCAGCCCTGCCACTCATCGGAATTCCCGTCAAAGGTGCATCGGCCCGCATACTCAGTGCTGGATAAGACCAAAATCAAAGAGACCTTTGGTCTCAGCATCCCTTACTGGACAGATTCCCTGAAGGCCTGCCTTTCTAAAATGCTGTAACAAGCGCTCCCTTTTCAAGCCGCCAGCCGTCCGGGCAATCCAGTCCCGTGCCGCTTGGTTTAAGTATTATGGGGTAAAGGGCGTTACGCTCCGCACCCTCATCTTCCGTTATGTAAAAGCGGTATATCAATGATTCTCCAGGGCGCGTGTGGCAGGTGGAGGAGTGGTAATCGGCCTTAATCTCAATATATGGCTCCACAAGGCCGTCAGGGCCGCTTTCAAGCAGGTACAGAGGCAGTACCCCGCTTATGCCGTCAAGGGTGTCATGGTTGAGGTTGTACACCTCAGGGCCCGTTTTTGAGTATCCTTCCGTGAAAATCTGGCCCCAGGATTCCACACGGCTTTCTCCAAAGAGGAGCACTGAGGAAGCGCTGTCACAGACCTGTACGGAGGTAATGCGTATTGATACGTCCTCATTGAGGGCGCGGCGGTCCACCCTGAGGTCTACCCTGGACATGAGCCTCTCCAACGGCACTTCAATTATTGCGTCATTTCCGGCAACGGCGTAATCCATCATGGCGGCCATTGGGATTCCCTGGGAGAATTCGTCAGGGTAGGCCATGTGGTACCGGTAGGAAAGGGCTTCTTCAATTGTCCCGAAATTCAGTTCATACCCAAGATTTGCAGCCGCAAGTACTACATACGGGGCATCCTTCAGAAGCCGGGCCGATACCGACATTGCCTCTCCGGAGAAGTCCCTCCTGGGCACATAGATTTTCTTCTCCAGAAGACCGAAGGCGTTGTATACGTAGAGGTTGTAGTCTGTGATAAGTGACTCTTCAGGGTCGCCTGAACGCGTGTGGGGTAAGGGTGCGAGGAGGGTTATGGAAACCTCGCAGGGTGGCTTCTCCACACGCGTACATGCGGCCACGAGCAAAATTATTAACCATCTAACCCCTCTTCCCATCAGAATATCTCCTCTCTTGATTCCCGGATATCCCAGGGAACAATGTGTGTTTCAAGCGTTATCATGTCTCCGCCGGCGGGGATGTCCGGGTCCGGCGTTCCAATCCTTTTCAGAGTGACGTCCAGTCTCATTGTTTCCCCGGCCCTGAGCCGTGGCAGTTCTATGGGATAATAGCAGTGGTGCTCTCCTACGTATCCGTCAAGGACAATCCTTGTCACGGGCCTTCCAAGGGCCGATGAATCCACGTCATTCCCGTAGCACCAGAACTCCCTGTCTTCCCTTACCCTCTGCCTCCAGATATTGCCAAGGCCGCTCTGGAGGAGCATGTCTGGCCTTGGGAACGACATTACAGCAGCGCTGTCCAGCCATCCCTGGTTTACAGTTGAAAGAGGAAGTCCGCTCCCCGGGCCGAATGGTCTTGCCTCCACGCCCGCATACTGCATATATATGAGTTTATTGTTAAAGCCCTGGCCGGTATAAGGTGTATCTGAGAAGTCGCAGGCAATGCTTCCAAGGACCACATTTGCAAGGGATGTCCTCATCTGAAGGTCCGCTACGCGTGAGATTCCGCCGTCCAGGACGGCTTCTCCGGCCATAAGCGGCCTCTGAGGAGAATCCTCTTTCAGGGAGAAACGGTACTTGCATAGGTCTGCGTAGGTACGGATATCGGCCCAGGTCATTGCGTCCTTTGAACCTACGGAGAGGGCCACCACGCGTTTGGGCCCGGCGGATGACATGGCGTAGAGGACGTCGCTGGCCTTCAGACGCTGGTATGAGTCAAGGTACTGGGGCGACAGTGTATCAAAGAAGAATACATCTATATATTCTCCCGCCGCTATTCTTTTTGCCGGGGCGGGTAAGGGCGTGCAGCAAAAAAAGGCCGGATACTGCAAGAGCGCAGCCAATATAGCCGCAGACGGGCGGCGTGCAAATAGATTTCTGATGACGGTAATTAGGAAAGACATCCGGCCTCAATTTTAAAAGTCCGGAAGCAAAACTATCTCTCAATCCGCCGCCTTCCAAGCATCCATTGAAAAAAAGTGTTGTTTCACGTGATGAAACGCAAGATTTTTACGTTTCAAGGGGAAAATCACAAAAAAAGATTCTGTTTTTTGTGATAAAAAAGCCGGCCCTTTGAGGGGGCCGGCTTAATCCGTACTGGAAGATTAACCTCCGAAGTTATCAAAGAGGATGCTCTCCGGGGCAACTCCAAGGCTGTCAAGGAGGTCACATACGCACTTTGTCATCATGGGCGGACCGCACATGAAGTACTTGATGTCCTCCGGGGCCTCGTGGTCCTTGAGGTAGGTCTCGTTCATCACATTGTGAACGAAGCCGGCGGTGTACTTCACGCCTGCAGCGTCTGCTGCGGGATCCGGACGGTCAAGGGCAAGATGGAAGTGGAAGTTGGGGAAATCTTTCTCGATTTCTGCAAAATCTTCCAGGTAGAAGGCTTCCACAAGGGCGCGGGCGCCGTAGAAGAAGTGAACTTCCTTCTTGGTCTTGAGGGTCTTGAAAAGGTGCATGATGTGGCTGCGGAGAGGTGCCATACCGGCGCCGCCGCCCACAAATACGTATTCCTGGGAGTCAGGATCGTCCTTGGGGAGGAGGAATTCTCCGTAAGGGCCGCTGATCCATACCTTGTCTCCTGGCTTACGTGAGAACACGTAGGTGGAGGCTATTCCCGGAGGAACGCCGGGGACAAACTTGAATACGCCCTTGGGCTGGGTCCTGTCAAACGGAGGAGTTGCAATACGCACGTTCAGTTTGATAAGGTCCTTCTCTGCGGGATAGCTGGCCATGGAGTATGCCCTGATGGTGGGAACGGTGTTCTTGAACTTCAGGGAAGTGATGCCGTACTTTTCCCAGTCTCCCTTATAGATATCGGCCACACCCATATCTGAGAAATCGGCCTCATATTCAGGGATGTCAATCTGGATGTATTCACCGGACTTGAAGTCTATGTGCTCTCCTTCGGGGAGACGGACGGTGAATTCCTTGATGAAGGTGGCAACGTTGTCGTTGGATATGACCTCGCATTCAAGTTTCTTGACGGAGAGGGCGCTTTCCGGAACGGCAATCTCAATGTTGTCCTTTACCTTCACCTGGCAGCCAAGACGCCAGCCTTCCTTGATCTGCTTGCGGGAGAAGAAACCCGTTTCAGTGGGAAGGATGGTGCCGCCGCCGGTAAGAACCTGGAGCTTGCACTGGCCGCAGTTGGCCTTGCCGCCGCAGGCTGAAGGGAGGAAGATTCCGTGATCGGCCAGGGTGTGCATGACATCACCTCCGGGAGTGACCTCAAGCTCCTTGGTGCCGTTATTGATATTGATCTTTACGGTACCGGAAGGGGTGAGGGCGGTCTTGATCCAGAGAAGGAGCGCAACCAGGATAAGTGTCACAACTACGATGACTCCTATTGAAGCAATGATAGTACTTGTCATATTGCGGTCCTCCTACAGTGAAATGCCCATGAAGGTCATGAAGGCTATGCCCATAAGACCCACGGTAATGAATGTGATGCCAAGGCCCTTGAGGGCTGCGGGAACGTTGGAGTAGCTCATCTTCTCACGGATGGCGGCCAGGGACACGATTGCAAGGAACCAGCCCAGGCCTGAACCCAGTGAGTAGACGGTTGCCTCTCCAATGTTCAGGAAGTCTTTCTGCTGCATGAAGAGCGAACCGCCAAGGATGGCGCAGTTCACTGCGATAAGGGGCAGGAAGATACCAAGTGAAGAGTAGAGTTCCGGAGAGAATTTCTCCACCACCATCTCCACTATCTGGACAATTGCGGCAATGACTGCAATGAACACGATGAAGCTCAGGAAGCTTAGGTCTACGCCGGCCAGTTCAGGGCTGATCCACTTGAGGGCGCCGGGCTGGAGGACGTAGGAGTTCAGGAGATAGTTGATGGGGAGGGTCACCAGAAGCACGAAGATAACTGCAAGGCCAAGGCCTGCTGCTGTCTTGACATTTTTGGATACTGCCAGGAAAGAGCACATTCCCAGGAAGTAAGCGAAAATCATGTTGTCCACAAAGATGGACTTTACAAATAAGCTAAGGTATTCCATAGGTCTGTACTTTTATTTTTCCTGAAGGTCTTTCTGGATGGAGCGCTGCACCCACACGATGCATCCCAGGAGGATGAGGGCGAAGGGCGGCAGGATAACCAGGTTGTTGGGAACATAGCCGAAGCGGTTCAGGATGTCAAACCCGAAGAGGGTTCCACTTCCAAGAAGCTCGCGGAAGAAGGCTACTATAATAAGGATAAGGCCGTAACCGGCGCCGTTTGCAATACCGTCAAGGAAGCTGGGCCAGGGCTTGTTACCAAGGGCGAAAGCCTCAATGCGGCCCATCACGATACAGTTTGTAATGATAAGGCCGATATAGACGGACAGCTGCTTGTCGATGGCGTAGGTGGCTTCGAAGCTCTTGAGGATCTGGTCCACCAGGATAACCATCATGGCCACCACCACAAGCTGTACGATGATACGCACGCGGCCGGGGATGGTCTTTCTGAGCAGTGACAGGATAAGGCTGGAGATGCCGCAGACAACTATGACGGACAGGGCCATGACCAGCGCGCCCTTCAGTGTGACGGTGACCGCCAGGGAAGAGCAGATACCCAGAACCAGTACGGTAATGGGATTACCCTTGAAGATAGGGTTCAGTATGGTTTCTTTCAGTTTTGCATCCATCTCTTATTCCTCCACTTCTTCATTATGGTGATGTTCACAGTTTCCGTCGCAGGGCTCATCATGGGACTCACCGCCGCAGCAGGGTTTGTCACAGGCGGGCTTTTCTCCGAGGAAGTACTTTGCGTAGGCTGCGAGCCAGGTGTCAATTGCGGCGTCAAGGCCCTGGGAGGTCATTGTGGCGCCGGTAATTGCATCAATCTTATTGTCAACAATGGACTGTCCTTCTGCGTCCATGGGCGCGCCGCCCTTCACGATGTCAAAGACATTGGCTGAAGAGAAATCGGCCTTTTCACCTATGAATTCTGCCTGGAAGGAAGGGTCGTCCTTGATCTTGGCACCAAGGCCGGCGGTCTCTGATTCATGGTCGAAGTATGCGCCGCCGATGGTGGTAAGGTCTGAGTTGAAGGAGATGTATCCCCAGATGGGGCCCCACAGGCCGGCTCCGTAGATGGGAACCACCGTGCGGCCGTTCTTGAAGATGAAAACGGGGATCTCCGGCTCACCGGTTTTGTTGGCGCCGCCCTTGATGTTGTAGTTCTGGCGCTTGAGATCCTTGGGACCGTAAACAGTGATTCCTTCAAGCTCCCCGACTTTTTCTCCGTCAAGGTTGATGATGAAGGCTTCCTCGATTTCCTCTGCGTACTTGTCCAGCTTTGCGCTGTTCCCAAGGAGGTCAAGTTCCGCCTTGGTGCCGTAACCTGCGCTGGTGAGCATCTGGGAAATGGTCTCAGCCTTTTCATTGGCGTCCTGCTTTGCCTTGAGGCTCTGGGATACGAAGGCGAGGATTGCGGCTACTACCACTACTATTACGGTGGTGTAGACTACGGTGTATACATTATTATTAGTATTCATACGGCTCTCCTCCTATGCTTTTGCTTTGATTCTGCGGCTTGTGTGGGCCGATACAACGCAGTGGTCAATGATGGGCGCCATGGTGTTCATGAACAGGATGGCCAGCATCATGCCCTCCATGTAGCCGGGGTTCCACAGACGGACCACGACGGCAAGGGCACCAACCAGGAAACCATAGATCCACTTGCCAACCTCTGTCTGAGCAGCGGTGACGGGATCTGTTGCCATGAATACGGAACCGAAGAGGAAACCGCCCATGACCAGCTGATAGTAGCAGGGGAGGGTGGTTGCTCCGGCAATCTGGCCAAGCCAGCCAACAAGGAGGCCGCCGGCGATGGAGCTTACCATGATCTTCCAGGAAGCTACTCCCGTCCATACCAGGATGAATGCGCCAAGGAGGATCGCAACCACGGAAGTCTCACCGGTGGAGCCGGGGATGAAGCCCCAGAACATATCCATGAAGGAATACTGGGAACTCAGGGCCTCTACGCCGCCGTCGTGGGCAATTGCAAGGGGAGTTGCGGCCGATATTGCATCCACGTCCTTGAGGGCGGGGACCCATGTCTTGGATACCCACACGCTTGAGCCGGACATGCTGGAAGGATAGGAGAAGAACAGGAATGCGCGGGCTACAAGGGCCGGATTCCAGATATTCATGCCGGTGCCGCCGAATACCTCCTTGACAAAGATGACGGAGAAGGCAACGGCCAGGGCCAGCATCCAGAGCGGAACGTCCACGGGAACGATGAGAGGAATGAGGAAACCCGTTACCAGGTATCCCTCGTTCACTTCCTCTTCCCTTATCTGGGATGAAGCGAATTCAATACCAAGGCCAACCACATAGGATACCACAAACAGAGGGAGCATCCTGAGGAGACCATACCAGAACATGTGGAACCAGCCCCAGTCAAGGCCGTAGAGCGTGGAGGTCTGGAGACCTACGTTGTACATGCCGAACAGGGCTGCGGGAACAAGGGCGATGACCACCATGATCATCACGCGCTTAAGGTCAATGCCGTCCCTCACGTGGGCACCCTTGAAGGTCACGGTGCCGGGAACGCGGAGGAAGGTGTCAAAAGCGTCGATGGAAGAGTGAAGCCAGTACAGCTTGCCGCCTTTTTCAAAAAGGCCAGGTTTATTCTGATCTGCCATAGCTTATGCCATTTCTTTGATCATGAGGTCAATACCCTTCTGGATAATGGCCTGGATCTCGTTCTTGGAAGGGTCTACGTAGTCGCACAGGGCAAGGTCTTCCGGAAGTACTTCGTAGATACCGAACTGCTCCATCTTCTCAATGTCACCTGCAAGGCAGGCCTTGATGAGGTAGATGGGGAAGATGTCCATGGGGGTGACATCCTCAAAGCACTTGGTTTCCACAAAGGCGCGGGGACCGCCGTGGAGGTTGGTGTCCATCTGGTACTTCTTTGAGGGGGTGAGCCATGAGAAGTAGCACCATGAACTTGAGTGCACCTTGGGACGGAAGGGCTTTGCCCAGCCAAACCATTCGCGCTCATAGCCTTCATGAAGGAGGGTGAGCTGGTTCTGGAAGAAGCCAAGGTAACCGTCTTTGCCAAGGGTTTCACCGGTAAGGGCGTCTCCGCCGATTACACGGACTTCCGGCATTACGTGGGTGATCTCACTCACGGGAGTGCCGGGAAGGCATTGGACGTATGCGTTGTGGGTTGCGGCAGGGCCGGTAACAGCCACCTTGCGGGTGAGATCCAGCTTTCCGGTATTGATAAGGTGGCCGATAGCTGCAAGGTGCAGAAGGGATACCGTCCACACGGTCTCACCCTTCATGATGGGGGAGATGTGGCTTATCTGGACACCTACGTTACCTGCGGGATGGGGACCGCTCACCTCATGGAGGGTGACGTTCTCAAGCTTGTGGAAAGGCGTGGAGGCCGAATTTTCCCTGCGGATTGAAACGTGCACGGGCGCTATCTTGCCAAGGGCGTCTGCACCGGCCTGGATATCTCCAAGGGCATCTCCCAGGACAAAGTCCTCATTGGGGGCAAGGGGAGCTGTGCTGAATGATGAAATGAAGATTGCCTTGGGAGTAAGGGAAGGGTCTGCCATCACGCCGTAGGGGCGCTGGATGAGAGATCCCCAGAGGCCGCTCTTGAGGAGCAGGGCGCGGACATCTGCGTCCGTGGCGGGAGCCTTGGCGCCAAAGTCCACGGCCTCCTGCTTTCCTGAAGCCTTCACCAGAACTGCAAGCAATTTTCTCTTTTCACCCCTTACGATCTGCTGCACGGTGCCGCTTACGGGCGAAGTGAGCAGGATCTCGGGGTTTTGTTTGTGAGCCATAACGGGGGAACCGGCAAGCACCGCATCTCCTTCCTTCACCAGGAGCCTGGGGAGGAATCCTTTGAAATCGGTAGGTTTTACGGCAACTACGTCAGGGGTAACCCGCCTTATGACTTCCGGGGCTGCCGCACCGTCAAGAGGTACGTTCAGACCCTTTTTCAAAGCGAGATTGTTTGACATTATTGATAAGGTTTTGTGCATTTACAAAAATACTGTGCGAAGTTACGAAAAAATTGCTAATTTCGCGTAATAAAATTGGGCTGTATGAGCGAGATTTTGAAGGATTTGAACGATGAGCAGAAAAGGGCTGTGGAGTGCGAAAGCGGGCCAATGCTCATAGTGGCGGGAGCAGGATCTGGAAAAACCAGGGTTTTAACTTCCCGGATTGCATATCTTATTGAAAACGGGGTGCTTCCTGAGCGCATCCTGGCCCTTACTTTTACCAAGAAGGCCGCCGGGGAAATGAAGGACAGGATAGGCCTCATGGTAGGCGAAAGGAAGGCCCGCCGCATATGGATGGGTACCTTCCACTCCGTGTTCATAAGGTTCCTGAGAGACTACGCCGATAAAATTGGGTTTATGCCTGATTTTACCATTTATGATACATCTGACTCGATCAGTGCAATCAAAACTTGTATGTCGCAGATTGAGAATGATACAAACGGTCGTATAAAGATTGATCCCAAGGACTATAAGCCTAAAGATGTCTTAGCACAAATATCAAGGGCAAAAAATGCTCTTGTTACACCAACACATTACGAAAGAGGTGAAGGCGGCTTCAGAGCTCTTGATGCTAAAAGGAAAAAAGACAATATATACTTAGTTTATAAGTATTATTGTGAGTATTGTCATAGGTCCAACGTTATGGATTTTGACGATATATTGTTGTACACAAATATTCTTTTCCGCGATACTAAAGAGGCTCTCCAAGAGATTGCAAGTAGGTTCGATCATGTTTTAGTTGACGAATATCAAGATACCAACTATGCACAGTACTTAATTATTAAAAAGCTGTCTTGGGGACACAAGAACATATGCGTGGTTGGTGATGACTCACAATCAATATATGGTTTCCGAGGGGCCCAGATTCAGAACATTTTAAATTTCCGAGATGATTTCCCTGGGACTGTTTTATTCCGTTTGCAATGTAATTATCGTTCTACTCAAAATATTGTAAATGCTGCAAATACACTTATAGCCAGAAACGAAAATAGGATACCCAAGGAATGTGTTTCTATGGGCGATAAGGGTGAACTAATACATCTTGTGCATTCTTATAGTGGGGATAATGAAGCTGAGTTGATTTCCTATTCAATACTTGATAGAATTAGAGAGAATAAATGTGAATACCAGGATTTTGCGATTTTGTATCGTACAAATTCGCAATCAAGAGTTCTCGAAGAAAAACTCAGGAATAGAAATATTCCGTATACATTGTATGGTACGTCTTTCTTTGATAGACAGGAAGTGAAAGATGTTTTGGCATACTTGAAGTTACTAGTCAATCCGTCAGATGGAGAATCGTTTAAAAGAATAATTAATAAGCCAACGAGAGGCATAGGAGATACCTCCATCGCAGCCTTAGAGAAAGCTTCACAGGCAAACGGTTGTTCTCTATATGATGCTGCATATTTGAATGGTCTTGAAGTTTTTGGCTTGCGTAATGCTGCTATCATTAAAATTAGGGCATTTTGTGATATGATACGGAAGTATTCAAGTCAAACACATACTGTTTCAGCCGTGGATCTGGCAGAAGGTATAATTAAAGAATCTGGCTTGTATGCTTTTTATAATACAGATGACTCTAGAAATGGGGATAGCGATAGAATTAAAAATGTTGAGGAAGAATTAAGTGATATTGCTTCAAAACAAGATAGATATATTGCTGAGAGGCTTAGTGAAAATCCGGAAGGAGATCAGCCAATATATTATTTGACGGATTATCTTGAGGAGATGGCTCTTCTCTCAACTGTTGATAACGAAGAAAAGACTGGCAGGATGGAAAATGTGTCGAATAACACAGTTAAGTTAATGACAATCCATACTGCCAAAGGACTAGAGTTTACAAATGTATATATTGCTGGTTTGGAGGAGAATATTTTTCCTTCAAAAGGAAGAGATGGCATAATGGATTTGGAGGAAGAAAGGCGTTTGTTTTATGTGGCTATGACGCGAGCTAAAAAGGCATTAACGATATCATATGCTTCGCAGAGATATAGAAATGGAAAGACCGAATTTAATTCCCCCAGCCGTTTCCTTCGTGAGATAGCGCCCCAATATCTGGATCATCCGCTCACGCGTGAAGACATGGAGGCGGGGCGCCGTGACGACGACGATGACTTCGGCTCCGTGGGAGTGTCCTGGCGCCGCGGCTCCTTCGGGGAGCGCCGTCCGGTTACCGTCTATGGCTCACGTCCCGCATCAAAACCGTCCTCCACGCCCGTCAGGCCTTCAGCCACTCCATCGGCCCGTCCTTCCGTCACGCCCGGCCAGGACCGGGCGTCCATGGTGAAGCCGCCGGTCATAGACGCCAACTTCGTCCCGGACCCCATGACCTCCTTCAAGGCGGGGGACAGCATAGAGCACAACCGTTTTGGAAAGGGTAAAATCCTTGAGATTCTAGGTCAGGTCCCTGACCTCAAGGCACGCGTCCATTTCGATCAATATGGAGATAAATTGCTGATACTCAAATTCGCAAAGATGCGTCACTGCTAAATAGGGATAAAAAGTCCTTGTATATTTGTCCTGACAGAACAGCGTTTTTTTTGAAAAAATATTCTGCAAAGTATTGCATATATGCGCACAATATGCTATTTTTGCGATGAAGTTTTTCATAGTTTAAGTTTAGGTTAAGTAACCGGCCCGTCGCAGTGAGTGCAACGGGCCGGTGAATTTTTGTGCTATTTAGGATTGAAAAGTCCTATCCGCAATAGAAATATTGCTCTACAAGCTGCTTCATAAGTCCTGGATTCTTACGCGCCTGGGAGTGGAGTGAAGAGTCTCCGAGGGCTCTTAGGCTCTTCAGGATGCCGTCAATCATCCTGGGGCGGAAGACATCGGCCTGCTGGTAGATGTCTCTCACTTTCTCCAGGCTTTCCGCAGATTCCGCGCAGCAGGTGGGAAGCTGTGCAAGGGTTGCAAGCTTTGCGGCGTTCTCAGATTTATGGATATCCATATCGACGTAAGTGTCCTTTGCAATCTTGAGTGCCTTATCTGCGGGCATCTCAAGGCCGATACGGGCGGCCACGCAGAGGCCTGCCATAAGCTGGTAGATGTCCGCGCTGCAGTCCGGGGAGCGCATCTCGAAGGTTTGCTTGGCGGTGGTGTCAAGCGATGCTGGCTTCTCCACGGGATTTGCTTTGGAGCACATATCCTTTCCTGAGCTCCATCCAAGGGGTACGCGGACAAGGGCGCTGCGGTTGCAGTCTCCCCAGCATACGTTTGTGGGAGCCTCCTGGTGGGGAACAAGACGGAAATATGAAGTGGGATTCTTGTTGCCGAAGGCAGTGATGGACGGAGCCAGGGTCATGAGACCGGCAATGGCGCGGAGGGCTTCCTCGGAGAGTTTTCCGTCTTTCCCCAGAGTGGCGTTCTTTCCGTCTCTCATAAGGCGCATATGGATGTGCATTCCGCTTCCTGCCTTTCCAACCGTTATCTTGGGGGCAAAGCTCACATCCAGACCGTAGCGGTATGCAAGGTTACGGATAACCCATTTTGCAAGGAGAAGCTGGTCTGCGGCTGTGTCAAGGGGGCAGGGGAGGAACTCTATCTCGTTTTGCTCGTAGACTTTGCCGTCTAGGGTAAAGTTTCCTACCTCGGAGTGGCCGTACTTTATCTGGCCGCCGGTTTTTGCAACGTGGTCCATGCATTCCCTGCGGAAATCGTTCAGTTTTGCAAAGGGCTCTGATTCATGGTAACCCTTCTGGTCCGTGGCGGGGAAAAGCTTGTCTTCTTCCGTGATTACGTAGTATTCCAGTTCTCCCATTGCCTCAAACTGCATCCCTGTAGATGCCTCGAATGCTTTTTCGGCCCTCATGAGGGTGGCGTGAGGGCCGCAGTCGAAGGGCTCTCCGCTTTTGTCGTAGAAGTCGCAGAGCATGCACAGGGTGGGGATTTCGTTGAAGGGATCCACAAACGCCGTGCGGTAGCGGGGGATTACGTAAAGGTCACTGTTTCCGGCCTCTATGAATGAAGGGAAAAGGCTGGAGCCGTCCACGCGCTCTCCTTCCGTAAGGATGGTCTCTGCGTATGCAAGGCTGTTGACGGTGAAATTCAGGGTTTTCACCCTGCCGTCCTCAGCGGGATACATGAAGTCAACCATACGGATGCCCTTTTCCGTGATGAATCTGAGTAAATCGGCCCTGGTGAACTCTGCGGGCCGTTTCTGAAGGTAGGCTACTACCTCGTTTGGGTTAAGTGCTATTAATTTATCCATTGTATCTTGAATTGTATCTTGATGTGAATACAAAGATACCAAAAAATTATTAACTTTGTTCAAACTATTTCCTATACCTATACCATGCGAATCCTACTCAAAAACGCAAAGATCTATGACGGGGCCGCAAACGCCCCTTTCACCGGAGATATCCTGGTTGAAGATGAGCGTATTGCCGCCGTCGCCCCTTCAATTGAAGAAAAGGCCAATAAGGTCATAGACCTCGGGGGACTCAGCGTCTCCTCGGGCTTCTTTGACGCCCATTCCCACAACGACTGGTTCTGCATCAAAAAAGAGCCCCTCAAGTACTTTGAGCCCTTTATCCGCCAGGGAATCACATCTTTTATAACCGGCAACTGCGGTCTGTCGGCCGTGGGCTTTGAGAAGGACACCCCTTATCTTGACAAGATAGGAGGCGGCCTCTTCCATTATGATTCCACAACCAAAGATGTATATCCCAGCGTCAAATCCTTCCTGGAAGGCATAGACGGCAAGAATCCCTGCAACATTGCAGTTCTGGTGGGCCATTGCACGGCCCGCACAGGCGTTGCCGGCTGGGAAAGCCGTGAACTCAACCCTCAAGAGAAGGAACGCATGCTCGGCATCATGGAACAGGGTCTCAAGGAGGGTGCCTGCGGTCTTTCCCTGGGCATGATGTATGAGCCCGGCAGGTACACCAGCGTTGCAGAAACCAAGGAAGTTGCAATGTTGGCAGAAAAGTACAACCGTCCGCTCACCGTCCACGCCAGGGCCCTGTCGGCCATAACAATGGACTATCCAATGTTTGGCAGGGCGCACAACCTGCGCGCACTTGACGAGCTTGTAGAGATTTCTAAGGGCACCCACCTAAAGCTGCAGTATTCCCACGCCATTTTTGTGGGCACAAGCACGTTCAAAACCAAGGATGAGCTTCACAGCATTCTTGATAATCTCCGCAAGGAAGGCGTAGATGCGTGGTTTGACATCTATCATGAAACCCTTGGCGTTTCCGTAATGACAGTGTTCCTGCCAAGCTGGTTCCAGGAGCTGTCTCCTGAAGAGCGCCGCAAGCCTGGGAACAGGATTCGCCTTGCAACAGTATGCAACAACCTCATCCTCAAGATGCTGGGCTTTGGCTGGAAGGATATCCAGATAGCATATCTGGGTCCCGGACTGGAGCAGTACGAGGGCAAGACCATTGCCCAGATTGCCAGGGAATGGGGGAAATCCTGCTTCTACACATACCTGGAACTGGCAGAGATGTCGGGTTTCAAGGGCCGTGCAAATATGGGCCCCTACTCCACTCCTGAGATCATCGAGTGGCAGTCCAAGATGGATAATGTCCTTTATATGACAGATGCCTGGGTGGAGGAAAACGGCATCCAGAACCCTGCAATCTACGACTGCTTCCCCAAGTTCATCCATTTCTCCCTGCTTGGAAAGGGTGATACCATGCCCAATACCATCCGCAAGATGACCGGCGCCGTTGCAGACCGCTTCAGTATCCCCGACCGCGGCTACGTAAAGCCCGGCTATTATGCAGACCTTACAGTTTTTGACGAGGCCGAAATGGCCTCTGCCACTCCTGACCAGGAGCGTTCCTTCGGCATCAAGCGCGTCTTTATCAACGGTAAGGAAGTCCTCTCCGACGGCGTCCTGGACACCGAAGCCCTAAAAACCTCCGGCCACGCCCTGAGAAATTAGACGCTTTTTATCTAAGACAAAAGCGAAGAAGGTCAGCACGTGCTGACCTTTTCTGTAGTAGACCATGAACTCCGAATCTCGAAGCTCCGGTTCCTGGAGGGGTTACAGGAAATCCAGGCTTTTTTGGTCCATCTGATGAGCTAAACTAAAGATACAGAGCATCTTTCGATGAGTGAGGAAAATGCTCCACATCAGATCTATGCTTTCTTGCCCATGCCTCCTTGGCAATATATAAAACTCCTTCGCTCTCATTCGCCCAGAAATCCTTTTCCTTTCCCTCGAGAACTCGTTTGAAAAAGTCTAC